>DBBW01000026.1:0-56793 GCA_002292405.1 Flavobacteriales bacterium UBA974 | reverse complement strand
TGGGCACTACCGAGTATATCTTTACCTTCTAATACGTGGGGAATTGCTTGCTCCTGAATTGGAGTCGGGTTTTCGTAGCCGAGTGGTTTTAGGGCAGAAAGAACTACCTCATTTAACCCTAGATCTTTAAAAGACATTTTAAAACTTTATCTCGTACGATGACGTGTACGAAGAACGTGCCGAGTCATCATGTGGCGCGTGCCGACAACGGCTGGAGCACGCATGCGTAATTTTTAACGCGGTGCAAAATTACAACTTTTATTTTAATTGTGTAAAACAGATTAAATAAGTGTAATTCAGTGGTTATTATTGACTACTTCTACCTAGATTTTTTAGAGTAGTAGTATGCAATGCAAGAGCATCTCTAAAGGTCATTTCTCCCTTGTATTGAAGGTCGAATTCCATTGCAGTCTTCTTCACAATTTTAGACAAAGCTTTGTAATGAACGTGGCAAATGTTAGGGAAGAGGTGATGCTCAATTTGGAAGTTAAGCCCACCACATAGATATGTCAGGATCTTGTTGTTCATTCCGAAATTAACAGATGCTAGAAACTGGTGTTCAAGTCTTGTTGTATCTAATTTAAGACCATCATCACCAGCCTTATGGAAGGAGTTGTGCTCCATTATGTGAGCTGGTTGAAAGATAATAGCCATAAGGAATCCTGCAACAGCATGCATAACCAACCATCCAAGAACAATTAAATACCATGGAAGACCACTGAAAATCATTGGCAAAACAAGTGAGTATGTAAAGTAAAAGGTCTTCGTCGAAAGCATTTGAAAAAATAAACTTTTGGTACTTCTTCCTGTCATTTTAATTAAGTCTTTCTTATGGTACCTAGATAATGACAACCAATCTTTAGGGAGCATCCAAAAAATAGTCATTAGTGAATAGAAAAACCAAGCGTAAATATGTTGAAAACGATGGATTTTATAGAGGCGATTGTTGGGGTTAAACCTAAGAACTGGAGCAGGAGAAATATCTTCGTCCAATCCGTCGATATTCGTAAAAGTATGATGTAGTACGTTATGCTGTATCATCCACATTTCAGCGTTTCCTCCGACAAGATCAACGGTTCTTCCCATAAGCTTGTTAATCCAAGGCTTGTTACTATAAGCATTGTGATTTCCATCATGCATAATATTTAATCCGATACCTGCGAGTCCGAATCCCATAACAATTTCTGCGATCCAAAACGTACTACCTTCTAACCCACCGAAAGTGAATAGAGCCCAAGGAATAAAATAAAGTGCGAGCATCATGAACGTCTTCAAATACATTTGAAACCCTCCATGTCTATTTTTACCAGATTCAGTAAAATATTTATCAACTCGCTCACGCAAGACTTTTCCAAACCCTGAATTGTCATTGGCAAATTTTACAATAGGTAGTTTCATGGTTTAAAGTATTTCAAATTAGTAAGCAAAACTACTTTAAAAGATGTAGCTATCAAGAGTCTTTGTGTCATATTTACTACATGCGAAATGTTAAATAAGATGAAAACAGCTAGGCTCTCCCTAGGGCTGTGATTGGGTCGAGTTTAGCGGCCTTAGTTGCTGGGTAGTATCCGCTGGCCAAACTGGTAATCATGCACAGCGTCATGCCGATCGCAATCCATGCCCATGGAATAACAAATGGAGTGTCAAAAACAGAGGCAATGATATTTCCTATACCTAGGCCGGATGCGATGCCAACAAGGCCACCTATTTGACCTATGATGATTACTTCAACAAGAAACTGGGTGCGTATAGCTCGAGCACTTGCTCCTAGTGATTTACGTGTACCGATTTCGCGAGTCCTCTCTGAGACCGATACAAGCATAATATTCATGAGCCCTATTCCCGCTCCAAAGAGAGTTATAATTCCGATTACAGCAGCGGCTATGGTGATGCCGGAAGTGGCTTCGAGCAGAGTTTCCACAAGGGTGTTACTCTTGCTTATATCAAATGAACTGGCCGCACCAGGTGTGTCACCTCGAATCATTCTAAACGCCCCTGTAGCGAAATCTGTTGATTGTTCGAGATGTTCTGTATCTGCTACGGCACAAGTAATTGAGTAACTTCTATTTACGTCTGAGAATTGACGTCTAACGGAGGTTATTGATATAAGACATTGGTTATCTTGTGACATTCCAAAACTCGCTCCCCTAGACTCCAGTACTCCTATGACTGTATATCGTGACCCTGATAATAAAAGATTGGATCCCACGACTTCCTCCCATGGTTCGAATAGTTTATCCTTGATATTAGAGCCGATAATAATCAGTGGAGTACCAGCCTTAATTTCAGAGTTAGAAAAACCACGGCCAATAGATAAAGGGATATTTGAGACATCTAGATAGTTTTCATCAACACCTAGGACTTGAATATTGGGATCAGTTCTATTTGAGTTCCTACCTATAATTGATGTGCCTGAAGCGAATATTGAAGAGGAGACTAATAAATCTGAGCGTGATAGTTGAGAGAATTGTCGAGCTTCCCTATAAGTAATGGGAGTAGATGGGGCTGGACGCTTTCCTTTAAAGAAACCGGAATTACGTTTGGGATTAATCGTAAAAGAATCAGTTCCAAGTGAGGAAAATTCGACCCGTATGTTTTCTTTGAGTGATTCAGTGGCTGTAACCATTGAGATAAGGGCCATGATGCCCATTCCTATTATCCCAACTGTTAGAGTGGTACGTAATGCCTGTCCACGTATGGATCCGATTGCAACATTTATTTGTTCAATTAAAACAGAACGGGTTAACCTCATGCCCCGAAGGTACTGCCCTATCTTTGCACTCTGAAACAAAAATCACAGAACATGACTTTTGACATTGATATGATCAAAAAAGTGTACGCCAGATTTCCTGAGCGTGTAGAAGCGGCGAGAGAATTAGCTGGACGACCTCTTACTTTAGCAGAGAAAATTTTGAATGCCCACCTTTGGGATGGAAAACCTACACAGGTGTATCAACGCGGGATTGATTACGTCGACTTTGCGCCTGACCGCGTTGCGATGCAAGATGCAACAGCACAAATGGCTCTCCTTCAGTTTATGCAAGCAGGGAAGAAAAAAGTTTGGGTACCTTCAACGGTACACTGTGATCACCTCATCCAAGCGAAGGTAGAAGCAAGTTCTGATTTACAGAATGCGATTAACTTAAATAACGAAGTTTATAATTTTCTCGAATCTGTTTCAGATAAGTACGGAATAGGGTTTTGGAAACCAGGAGCAGGAATCATCCACCAAGTAGTACTTGAGAATTATGCCTTTCCAGGAGGTATGATGATAGGAACTGACTCACATACGGTGAATGCTGGTGGACTTGGAATGGTAGCTGTTGGTGTTGGTGGAGCTGATGCCGTTGACGTAATGGCAGGCCTTCCTTGGGAGTTGAAATGTCCTAAGCTTATCGGAGTTAAGTTAACTGGAAAGTTAAGTGGTTGGTTAAGCGCTAAAGATGTCATCCTTAAAGTTGCAGGTATCCTAACTGTTAAAGGCGGTACCGGAGCAATAGTTGAGTATTTCGGTGATGGCGCTATAGGTCTTTCTTGTACAGGTAAAGGAACGATTTGTAATATGGGTGCTGAGATCGGAGCGACAACATCATTGTTCGGGTATGACGACAGTATGGGACGTTACCTCAGAGCAACTGGGCGAACAGAAGTAGCAGATGCAGCAGATGGAATTGCTACTCACTTAACAGGTGATCCAGAAGTTTATACTGACCCAGAGAAGTATTTTGATGAGGTTGTCGAAATAGATTTGAGTCAGCTTGAACCGCATCTCAACGGACCATTTACTCCAGATCTCGCTACTCCAGTTAGTGAGATGAAGGAGGCTGCTAAGAAAAATGGTTGGCCAACTTCTATCGAGTACGCTCTTATCGGATCTTGTACGAACTCAAGCTATGAGGATATCTCAAGATCGGCTTCTATTGCTCGCCAAGCAAATGAACTAGGCATCGAATCGAAAGCAACTTTAAATATTACTCCTGGTTCTGAGCTTGTTCGTTACACGATCGAGAGAGACGGTTTAATCTCCACTTTTAAAGAAATGGGAGCAAATGTTTTCGCTAACGCTTGTGGACCTTGCATAGGCCAATGGGCTCGTTCTGGATCTGAGAAGCAAGAAAAAAACTCTATTGTTCACTCCTTTAATAGAAACTTCTCAAAGAGAGCTGACGGAAACCCAAACACTCACGCATTTGTAGGTTCTCCGGAGCTTGTAACGGCTATTGCACTTGCTGGAGATTTAACCTTTAATCCTCTTACGGATTCTCTTTACACGAAAGACGGAAAGCAGATTATGCTCGATGAACCTGAGGGTCAGGAGCTTCCAGAAAAGGGATTCGAAGTTGAGGATGCGGGTTATCTAGAACCTGCAGAAGACGGTTCAGAGATTAAAGTTAAAGTCGATCCGACTTCAAAGCGTTTGCAGCTGTTAGAACCATTCTCTCCATGGGATGGCGGTAATTTATTAGGAGCTAAGCTTCTAATAAAAGCCGATGGAAAATGCACCACAGACCATATTTCTATGGCTGGTCCATGGCTCAGATTCCGTGGACACCTTGATAACATTGCGAACAACACTTTAACTGGTGCTGTTAATGCTTTCGGGGGAGCTACTAATAAGGTTAAAAATCAAATAGATGGATCTTTCGGAGAAGTTCCTGCTGTAGCAAGAGCATACAAAGCTGCAGGAATAGCCTCTGTAGTGGTAGGTGATTCTAACTACGGTGAGGGCTCTTCAAGAGAGCACGCAGCTATGCAACCTCGTCATCTTGGAGTATATGCAGTAATTGTAAACTCCTTCGCTCGTATCCATGAAACTAACTTAAAGAAGCAAGGGATGTTAGGTCTTACATTCATGAACGAAAATGACTACTCCCTGATCCAAGAAGACGATACTTTCAACTTTATAGATCTTGAAGATTTCGCTCCAGGAAAGCCACTTACTATAGAGGTAGTTCATGCTGATGGATCGAAAGACGTTGTTCTGGTTAAGCACACTTACAACGAGCAACAAATTAACTGGTACCGTTCAGGTTCTGCTCTTAATTTGATAAAGGAAGAAAACGCAGAGAAGTAGTCGTTTCTGCAGGGCTTTTTAATAATGTAAATTCCTATTGAGGAACAATTGTTAAATCGGCATTAATGATTTCATTATTTCCTACTTGAACGTCTGTAAACGTTAGTGTGTGGATGCTGTCAGTTTGTTCAACTTTTACGGTTCCACCTAATATAGTCCATTCCTCATCGATGTTAGGCACTTCAATTTCTTTAACGTGAAGAGCTGTTGCTGCATCTAATGTGGTAGAACCTCCGGTAGATTCGAAATTAACGGAAAACTCTAAGTCATGGCTTGGTGCATGGTATGTTACTTCGTTTTCTGTACGAAAGTCTGCAACAACGAAGTACTTCCACTCAGGAGAGAGATCAGAAGCTGGAGCATATCCTTCAGCAAGTCTAATGGTTAAATCACGTCCATCCAGATTAAGCGTTCCACATTCACAATCCATTTCAATATTCACGAATGCTTCGTGTTTCGTGCAACCAGAAAGCGTTAGCAGTGCGGCTAACGCAATAGCTGTAGTACTAAAGAAAATAGTTTTCATTGTTTTCATAATCGCTAAGATAATATTTATTTGCGCACGAGCGGGTATAATAGGTATGGCTCTCTATTATTTTTAAATTCTTCAATTTCTTTTTCCCAAACCTCCTCCAATTTATTAAGACTTTCTCCTTTTTCAAGAGCCCTTCTTAATTTATCAGTACCAGCTAATTTATCGAAGAAACCGGGGTTCGAGAAGAAGCCATCTATGTAGCCAGTTTCCTCCACGTATTGAGTAACGTACCTATGTAATATTGATAGATCCCAACTCATCCCACTATCTAGCCAAGACATTCCCAGCTGGTGATGGTTAATTCCATAGCATTCCTTGTTTTCGTGTTTAGGGTGTGGAGAAGCTCCGGGTGTCGATACAGGAGTAAATGAAAAGTTGCCTTTCGATGTGGGGTAGCCAGTTATTTCGAAGGGGGTAGGAGTTCCGCGTCCTACGCTCACTACTGTGGGCTCTAGAAAACAAAGCGAGGGGTATAACACTATTGAGACGTCAGTGGGCAGATTAGGTGATGGTGGAACGGGGAGTGAATATCTATCGGAGTGAGCATACCCCGAGCACTCGATTACGTGGAGGCGAACTTTAATTTCTCCAGTTAACCAACCTTCTCCGTTCGCCATTTTCGCGATCTCACCCAAGGTCATCCCGTGAACTACGGGCACAGGCGCCCAACCCACGAAGGACTTAAATTCTGGCTCGAGCATAGGACCTTCAACATGTTGACCGTGTGGGTTTGGCCTATCGAGCACGATAACGGAAACGCCATTTTCAGCTGCAGCTTCCATTACCAGAAGGAGAGTGCTTAAGTAAGTATAGAATCGCGCCCCGACATCTTGGATATCGAAGATGATGATGTCGATATCTGAGAGAGTAGTAGGGGAGGGTTTGCGAGATTTTCCATGAAGAGATAAAATTGGGAGGCCCGTTTTAAGATCGATATCGTCATGAATAAGAGCACCATTAGCTCTATCTCCACGAAATCCATGTTCCGGAGCGAAGACCTTCACTATGTCGACCCCTCGAGAGACTAAAGTATCCACAAGATGAGTGCCCGAAGAACTTAGAACAGAAGTATGGTTTCCGACAACAGCCACCTTTTGCGAGGTACTGAGTTGAACAATCATATCTATGTTTTCATTACCAAGGATGATATCCTCTGTTTGTCCATGGACTGAAATAACGCACATAAACGAAATGAGTAGAAATAGATTTTTCATCACTTAATTCTTAACGCTGTGGAAGGTTGAATTCGTGTACTGTACCAGGCAGGAAGTAGCATAGCGATTATACAGGTGGCAAAAGCTACAATCTCGATCGAAGCTAATCTAGTAAAATCAAGTAAGATGGGGACTTCTGACACGTAGTATGCGGCGGGGTCGAGGGTGAGTAGACCAGTCTTTGTTTGGACCAAACAAATGCCTAGGCCTAGGATGTTTCCAGCAATAAACCCACCCCCAATGATGCGGGCTGCATATCTCACGAACAACTTTATTACCATCGCATCATTCATCCCTAAGGCTTTAAGAAGTCCCACTTGAGGGCGACGCTCGAGGATTACGATCAGCAGGGCGCTGACCATATTGATGATACTTATCATAATCATCAGTCCTATGATGATGACGACATTCATATCTAACATAGCAAGCCAACTGAAAATCTCAGGGCTCTGCCTTTTAACATTATATGTTGTAAGTGTGTAAGGCAAGACGTGGAACACCTCCTCCTCTACATAGCTTAAAGCCTCTAAATCATCAATTAATATTTCGTAGCCCTCGGCAAACATCTCCTCAGAACCATCTCCAGATTCAGCCGTCCAATTGCCACCTGAATACGTGCAGACTGCTGTATCGCTCACGATAGAATCTCCCACAATCCATAAGAATTGAGCGTCTTTTTCTTCTATATATTCAGGCTTTCTAGGAGTCCAAATCCCTTTCGCTTTCTCCCCATCGGTATCCAAACCAAAAGCTCCCCCTCTCGGAGCGGACTCATTTTCATCCAGATAAATTACCGCTTGGACTCCTCTATTTGACACGTCTTGTAAAAGAGAGCTATTCACAAACACAAACCTCTCGTCATATTCAAGTAGCCCAGTTTCATAAATGCCACAAACTTTCACTTGACGAGGTTTTACGTCTTCATTTTGAATCACAAGATAAAGTGCGATGCGGTCACCACTTTGAAGTTCGAGTTTAGATGCGAGTGGCTTAGATATTAGGATGTCGTTTTCGCTGTGTGGTAGCTCTCCAGATATGAGCGCCTCCCAGATCATCGTCGTATCACTAGAAAAGCTTGTTTTTGAGATCCCGAAGTCAATTCCTTTTACGGTTACACCTTTCAGAGATTCACTTGTTTCTAACAGTCCTGGCCTAATGTGCATGGGAGCTACGTGCCGCACTCCAGATAAATCTGAAAACTCTTTTAAAAGTTTAGAGTCAAGTACCAATCCATCATTGTCAGGATCGTTAGGAGTGACCTGAAGGTGAGAACTAAACCCTATTACAAGTTCCTTCACCTCGTGCTGAAAACCCTGAACGATAGCTGTGGATACAATGATTAAAGCAATGCCTAAGGCTACTCCAGCTATAGCAATCTTTACCACTGGACGAGCCCAAGACGAATGAGAGCCACTTGCTTCTTGGCTCATCCGGTTTGCTATTTTACGAGTAATACTCATCGGGGCTGAAAGGTACTTACTTTTGCAGAATGAATAAAGGAAAAAACGTACACGAAAATATCTTAGGAGCTATTGGAAACACTCCTCTTATAAAGTTGAATAGAATCGTAGAGGATTTTCCTTGCGATGTGTATGCTAAGGTGGAGTACTTTAACCCAGGTCATAGTGTTAAAGACAGGATGGCACTCCAAATGATTGAAGATGCTGAGGTATCGGGAGACTTGAAGCAAGGAGGAACCATCATCGAGTGTACTTCAGGTAATACTGGAATGGGACTAGCGTTGGCCGCGATCGTTAAGGGTTACAAACTGATTTGTACAACAAATTGTAAACAAAGCAAGGAGAAGGTGGACATGTTAAGGGCAATGGGTGCGACGGTTCATGTTTGTCCTACTGCAGTCGCGCCCGATCACCCAGAGAGTTACTACAGTGTGGCGGAAAAGTTGAATTCTGAAATTGAGAACAGTTTCTGGTGCAATCAATACGACAATCTCAGCAATGGTAAAGCTCATTATCTTTCGACAGGTCCTGAAATTTGGGACCAAACCAAAGGTCGCATCACCCATTTCATCGTAGGAGTGGGAACAGGAGGAACCATCTCAGGTGTAGCTAAATACCTGAAAGAGCAGAATCCAGATGTCCAAATATGGGGTGTTGATTCTTATGGGTCAGTATTTAAAAAGTATCTTGAAACGGGAGAATTCGACGAAAATGAAATCTACAGCTATCTAACGGAGGGCATAGGAGAAGATATACTACCTGCAAACGTAAAATTCGAGATCATTGACAAGTTCGAGAAAGTAACTGACAAGGATGCTGCCCTCGCAGCCCGAGAGCTCGCCTTAAAAGAAGGTTTATTTCTAGGTTATTCTTGTGGTTCGGCGATACAAGGTCTTCGTCAGCTCAAGTCCGAGCTTAAACCGGGCGACCTCCCCGTTGTCCTATTCCACGATCACGGTTCACGCTATGTAGCGAAAATATACAATGACGATTGGATGCGCGAGCAGGGGTTTATTGACTAAACAATGAATCTACTTTGTTGTCTTCCTGTCCCAGAAATAGATTTAAGTGTAGGAATACTATCCCTTGAACTCCAGAAACGTCTTGCGGATAATAGCAAGGCATTCATTTAACTGCTCTTCAGTAATGACTAAAGGAGGAGCGAAACGAATGATGTTCCCGTGCGTGGGTTTAGCGAGAAGCCCGTTGTCTTTCATGGCGACACATAGATCCCACGCTGTGGTGGATTCTGGGGTGTCGTTGATGATCACGGCATTCAATAATCCACGTCCACGAACGAGCTCTATTAGCGTGCATTCCTTAGCTATTGCTTCGATTCCAGCACGGAATTGATGTCCAAGTGTACGTGCATTTAAGGCCAAGTCTTCGTCTCGTACGACAGATAGGGCTGCGATAGCTACTTCTGCGGCTACGGGGTTTCCTCCAAATGTAGAGCCATGCTGTCCTGGATGAATGACATTCATCACTGAGTCGTCAGCAAGAACAGCAGAAACGGGATAAGCGCCTCCGCTGAGTGCTTTTCCTAGAATGAGTAGGTCGGCTTTAACGAAACTGGCTTGACGTTCGCAAGATCCAGAGCAAGTGCAATTTCCGCAAGTAGCAAGTAGAGCACCAGTACGGGCGATTCCAGTTTGGACTTCATCAGCCATAAAGAGAACGTTTGCCTCTTTACAAATGGCATGAGCTTCACGGATGTAGTTTTCTGAAGGGACATTAACGCCTGCCTCACCTTGGATAGGCTCGACTAAGAATCCGGCTACGTTAGGGTCTTTTACGGCTTCGCGTAATACGTCTAGGTTGTTGTACTCGATAACGTCAAATCCCGGAGTATAGGGTCCAAATCCTCCTGTAGCGTCATCATCCGTAGAAAATGAAACGATGGTAGTTGTGCGGCCATGGAAATTCTCACCACACGTAAGAATGCGCGCCTGGTTAGCTGGTACTCCTTTCACATCGTATGCCCATTTACGAGCAATTTTGATGGCAGTTTCAACAGCTTCAGCCCCTGTATTCATAGGTAGAACCTTGTCGTATCCGAAATATTCTGTGATAAACTGCTCGTACTTTCCGAGGTTAGAAGAGTAAAACGCACGTGAAGTAAGTGTGAGTTTTTTCGCCTGATCTACCATTGCTTTTACAATAGCTGGGTGACAATGCCCTTGGTTTACTGCGCTATATGCGCTGAGAAAATCGTAGTATTCCTTCCCCTCAATATCCCAAACAACAACGCCTTCTCCTCTGTCAAGTACCACAGGTAGTGGGTGATAGTTATGTGCTCCGTGACGATTTTCTAGAGCCATAGCCTCTTCTGAATTAGAAGGTCTATTCACAATATTTTCATTCATTTCCATCGGGTAAAGTTATCTAAAAGATCAATTAAGTTGAGACTTAAATTAATCTCCCATACGATCCCTAAGGTCAGAGTCAATAGCTTCTAAGAATCCTTCTGTAGTTAACCAGTGCTCTGAAGTCATCTCTTTTTTGTGAATTAGAAGTGCAAGGTCCTTCGTCATGCGGCCGCTTTCAACAACATCTATGCAAACCTGCTCTAGAGTATCTGCGAAGTTTCGGAGATCCACGTTGCCATCAAGCTTTCCTCGGAAGTTTAATCCACGTGTCCAAGCAAATATCGAAGCGATAGGATTTGTCGAAGTTTTATTTCCCTTCTGGTGCTCTCTGTAGTGTCGAGTCACGGTTCCGTGGGCAGCCTCAGCTTCCATAGTTCCGCCATCAGGAGTAACAAGTACAGATGTCATAAGCCCGAGAGATCCGAACCCTTGAGCTACTGTGTCAGACTGAACATCTCCGTCGTAGTTCTTACAAGCCCAAATAAATCCACCGCTCCATTTCATTGCAGCAGCGACCATATCGTCAATAAGGCGATGCTCATATGTGATTCCTGCATCAGCAAACTTCTGTGAGTAATCGGCATCGAAGACCTCTTGGAAGATGTCCTTGAAGCGTCCGTCGTAAGCTTTTAATATTGTGTTCTTCGTAGAAAGGTAAAGTGGCCACTTCTTAGTAAGAGCTTGATTCATACAAGAATGAGCGAAACCATAAATGCTTTCGTCAGTATTGTACATGCTCATTGCAACTCCTCCAGCACCTTCGAAGTTGAATACAGTCCATTCTTGAGTCTCTCCTCCATTTTCAGGAGTGAAAGACATCTTTAATGTACCCTTTTCTTTAATAACAGTGTCAGTAGCCTTGTACTGATCACCGAATGCGTGACGTCCGATGCAAATCGGCTCCGTCCAACCAGGAACAAGTCTCGGAACGTTCTTCATAATGATAGGCTCACGAAAAACCGTACCACCTATTATGTTTCTCAGTGTTCCATTGGGAGAGCGCCACATTTTCTTCAGCCCAAATTCTTCAACTCGATCTTCATCAGGAGTTATAGTCGCACACTTAATACCTACGTGATGCTTGTTAATTGCATCGGCAGCATCGATTGTGATTTGGTCATTCGTCTCATCACGCTTCTCAATTCCTAAGTCATAATAGAGAAGTTCTATATCTAGGTAAGGTAGAATCAGTTTGTCCTTGATGAACTGCCAAATAATGCGCGTCATCTCATCGCCATCGATCTCTACAACTGGATTGTTTACTTTAATCTTTTTCATAAAAGGCAGTCTTTATGCTTCTTCGCATTCGCTGAAGTAGAAACGTCCTTCGATTTGCGCATTTTCATCAGAATCAGATCCGTGAACAGCGTTGGCAGAAATGCTCTCAGCGAAGTCAGCCCTGATGGTTCCAGGTGCCGCTTCAGCAGGGTTAGTGGCTCCGATTAAATCGCGGAAAGATGCAACAGCATCATCCTTTTCTAAGATCATAGCAACGATAGGGCCTGAAGTCATGTACTCAACGAGCTCTCCATAGAAAGGTCGCTCAGAGTGCACAGCATAAAAAGCCTCTGCGTGAGCTTTAGAAAGCTGTGTCCATTTCATTGCCTTAATTGAGAATCCTGCCTCAATCATGCGGTCAATGATTTTTCCTGTGTTGCCAGCTCCGGTTGCGTCCGGTTTGAGCATTGTAAATGTGCGATTTGTCGCCATAAGAGTGTTTTTTAATGGGGTTCAAAAGTACAACTTTCTTTTCAAATATTCTTTGATTTTTATTCTTATATTTATCATTAATTAAGAATACCTAAGAATGAACATGCATAAACTAAGAAGAAAGAAATACGGTAAAGAAGTCGCTGGGGTTTGTGCTGGATTGGCTGAATACTATGACCTGCCAGTTCGGAATGTTAGATTTGCATTTGTTTTTTTAGCTATTGCAGGTTTTGGTGTTGCTGTTTATATTTCTCTTTGGATTCTTTTACCTGAAGACTAACACCTAACTAAACCAAATTAGATCAATTTATATCTTCAGTTAGCTTTATTTTACTTTGTATTTCCCCATTTATTTCTCAAGCCCAAAATTACACTTCTTGGAGCGTAGGTAATTCGTTCTCAGTAGATGTAGATCACGAGATGGGGTTAGTACTTATGGGCTGAGCTGGAGAGATGCCAGAGGCTATGGTTTGGTTTTTAGAAAGAGCCTCAGGAGGAGATGTATTAGTTTTAAGGTGCAGTGGATCAGATGCTTATAATGATTATTTATACTCAGAATTGGGGGTGGATGTGAATAGAGTTGAGACAATCCGTTGCAATAATCCTAACTCTGCTAATGAGCCATACATCTTAGATAGGATAGCAGAAGCTGAGGCAGTCTGGTTAGCAGGTGGAAATCAACACGACTACGTTCAGTTTTGGAAAGACACTCCAATTGAAGACGCTCTTCACGCATTGGTTAACGGTAGAGGCGGTTCTATAGGTGGTATTTCTGCTGGACTTGCAGTTCTAGGTTTTGGATATTTCGCAGCATCTAACGGGACGGTTTACTCCGGTTCTGCTTTGAATGATTCATATAACGAGGATATGGATGTACGCTATGGAGATTTTCTAAGATTGCCTTTTATGAACACAGTAATTACAGATTCTCATTATGATGACCCTGATAGAAAGGGACGTCATGTGGCTTTTTTGTCACGATTAGTTACAGACCATGGCATAGCAGCATTAGGAATAGGTTGTAATGAATATACTGCTGTGTGTATTGGTGAAGATGGCTTTGCACATTGTTACGGTGAGTATCCACAATATCAGGAACAGGTATATTTTTTGCGACCTACATGTCTTGATGTTCCAGCACCAGATTGCCAACAGGGAATTCCATTAGATTGGGGATTTGAAGGTGGTGCTCTTCATGTTTATGTTGTTGATGCAACTGAGTCGGGAAATAGAGGACTAGATTTAAATGATTGGTCTACTGGAATCGGTGGTGATTGGGAGAATTGGTGGGTGGAAGATGGTGAGTTAATGATTTCAGAGATGTCTGAGGAGCCTGAATGTTCGGTGAGTTTAGTGAACTCAGTAATTGACTTTACTGAATTAGAAATGGAGTTTATCGAAATAAAAAATTTATCAGGAGGTGACTTCTCAATTCGGTTACCAATTTCTACATCAATAACAATTTCAGATATGTCTGGTAGGATTATTCAGAACCTGGGTGAGATGTGTGCTGGTGAACACTTTGTTAGAGGGTTGAACTCAGCTGGATGCATTATTGTGAATGCGAAAAATAGTGAGCTGCAGTCTGTAGTTTATTGCGATTAAACCTAAGTGAAAAACTGATCATCGAAATTCAAGAGGTAGAGTTCTTTTTCTGCCCTAGTAAAAGCAGTGTATAGCCACCTAAGCCAATCCTTATTAAGCATCTCCTCCGTCAGATATCCTTGATCTAAAATGACAGCTGGCCACTGACCTCCTTGAGCTTTGTGACAGGTCAAACTGAATGCAAATTTGACTTGTAAAGCCCGATAGCACGGGTCGGAAATGACAGCTTTGTGTATCGCTGATTTTGTGCGAAGGTCGGAGTAATCTTTTGCGATGGCGTGGTATAGCGCTTTGGTTTCTGATTGAGGAAGTGAAGGTCTAGAATCGTGTAATATGCTCAGCAGGATGGTTACTGAGAAGGATGGATAGTCCGGGAAGTCAGATAAAATCACATCAACTTCAGCAAATTCTTGTCCGTATCTCGTGAAGCGGGATCCGATTCGGGAAACTTCAATCATGTCGCCGTTTGCGATTAAATCTATGGGCAATTCTTCGTGGTCTTTAAGCCAAAAATAATCATTTCTCACAACCATTAACCTGTCTCCAGAATTGATATCTTCCTCTAACCACAAAACGCGAGTTCGGATTTGGCCATTAAAAAGTACTGCTCTTTTATTCGAACGCGTCACCACAATCACACCATCTTCCCCGTAACGTCCGTGCAGAGTTTCTAAGGTATCCTGCAGCTCAAGTCCTGGAAGCCTGACCACATCTGGACCTACATGAAGATCGATTTTGGGGAAGTTGGTTTTTCCTTTTGAATCCGCATTTTCAATATCTAACCTAAGTGCATGTGCATTTGCAAGTATGCTGCTGTTTAACTCTTGCCTCACTACCTCAGTAAGTTCAACTGTGGCGATTGTTAAGTTGTGCATAGAGGCGAGACGCGACTCTTGAAGAGCAGGGCTGGAAGAACAACCAACAGGAGGTAGTTGAGCGTCATCCCCAACTAGTACAAGCCTGCAATTGACGCCAGAAAATACATACTCGAGTAAATCGTCTAAAAGGTTAGTCACAAGTCCACTAGACTCACCTATCATAGATGCTTCATCGACAATAAAAGTGGTTTTCTTAAATAAATTGGGAGCTATTTTATAGATATCTGAGTCGTCAGATCGCCTTGCCCCAACATAAATCCGCCTGTGAATTGTTGATGCGTTAATCCCGCTATAGGATGCCATGACTTTTGCCGCACGCCCAGTGGGAGCTAGTAGTACAGTTGAAACACGCATCTCCCTTAAAGTCCTAACAATTGCGCCAATAGACGTGGTTTTCCCCGTTCCGGCATACCCTTTAATAATTAAAGTACATCGCGGCTTTTTAGAAATCGAGAATTTAGAAAATACATGGACAAGTCGTTCCTGTCCATGCGTTGGAGTGTGTGGGAATTGAGATCGAAGTCTTGAGGCAAGCTCTTTTAGAGTGTGACTTAACATTCACAGGCGAAGTTACAAGGGCTATGCTTATGTATTGCGCAAAGTATGTTGTAGTTTCGTTGCTCGAAATATAATTTTTATGAATAAGAATAATATAGACTACGGTAAGTATGTAATTTCTGCATTTTTACTGCTTTCAGGTTTAGTTTCAGTTGTGAAATATTTACTAGGCGATGCTCTTGAAAGTCAGCCTTTAGGAATGTTGTTCGCTGGATTAGCTCTGATTTTTGTTGGAGTCATAGCTCTACCCTCTGTGCTCGATAAAATTGATACGAAAACCTATAAGTGGTTGCTTATTTTTGGAGTTGTAGGATCGTTATGCTTGTCGTTATCTGTTGTGATGTCAGTAAATGATGAGATTGTATTTCAGGAAACGAAGGTTAAGGTCCAAGCCCAAACAATTCAACGTCTAAAAGACATTCGTGAAAGTCAACTTGCTCATAAATCGGTTTACGGCACTTATGCAGTTGATTTTGATAGTCTTAAGTCTTTTATTAATGCAGTTGTTGTGCCCGTAACATATAACATGGGATCTTTTCATGACACTCTTCCTGAAAGAAAAAGCTTTGAGAGCGGTTATGTAATTAAACGTGTTGACTTAGATAGTATTTCTGAGATTATCGGAGTTTCACAACCGCAGCTTTTATCTGATATTCAAGAGGATAACAGTCCTTTTAAGATCAGAGATACTATTTACACAAGTTTTTTCGCAGAAAATTTTACCAAAGAAGTACGAGCTTCTTCAAAACTTCCTGATTTTAAAATGAATGAAATGCCTTTTAACCCTTTAACAGGTGAGCGTTTTATTATGAAAACGGGCGTTGTAGAGGTGGGAGGTCTTTGGCAGCCTACTTTATTGGTTCAAGATCCTACACCTTTCGGTAGAGTTAAAGTAAAGAAAGATACGCTAAGTTTCGGATCAACTTCCGAAGCTCATACAGATGGAAACTGGCGAAACTGATAAAGGCCTAGAGACGAAAGGTGAACCCTTCGGTTTGTTGCTTCGATGGGACGGGTTCGAAGTTCAATGGGCTTGGATGTCTAAAATAAATGATTTTGTAAATTATTCTTTTGGCTCAAGAGAGGTGAATCAGCCATCTATGCTCCCTGAAGTAATTAGGGCTTTGAAAAGTAGATATGGAACCTTAGAAACAGTACTTTATGCTCGCAGGTTTTCCCCTGTTACTATGTTGCCGGCGATCGTGTTAGAGGGAAGTGATGAATCAGCTTCTATGTGGTTTAATTTTCACAACGCTGTTGCTTTAGAATCATCTTCATCAGATAAAAAATCATTGTTGCGGATGCAGCATTTAGAATCTGTAGAAAGTGAGCCTGTCTTTCTTGAAAAAACGGATGAAAATTGGGAGTTCGCAGTCATCAATTCTTTTCCACAAGCGAGGGGGATTGTAAATAGAGCTGCGGATATGAAACTGGCCGTAGCTGATTCCAGACAGAATGTGGGTAAGTGGGTAATCCGTGTAGATGTGGGAAAGAGGGGAGCGGATTTTGTTGCGGCAAGCGAAGGCAAGGCGGTTTGGTCTGGATACTCAGAAGAAGGAAATGTAGAGGGAATGCTATACGACATTGTGAATGTAATGCACAGGGATGGGAAGGGGCCAGAAGATTTAATCATAAGAATTGCGGGGGCAGGAGCTGTGGAGTTAAAATCTTCTTTGTCGAGGTTTTTTAAAGACATACACTTATTTGGTGATTCAGATTTCGAAGGGCTTAAGTCATTAGCCGTATGAGGATTACAGGTGGGGCATGGAGAGGTAGGCAATTGCAACCTATAAGAGGATTTATGGGTAGGCCTACAACTGATTTCGCAAGGGAAGGGTTGTTCAATTTACTAAATACGAGATTGGATTTAGAGGGGTCTGATGTATTAGATTTATTTGCTGGAACTGGAATGATAGGTATAGGATGTGCGAGCAGGGGAGCAGGGTCAATCACTTTAGTAGAAAAGCAGAATAGATCATGCAAGCAGATCAAAGAGCACTTGATGTCGTTGGGATATGAGAGAGCTGTCGTTGTGACTGGAGATTGCTTTTCATATCTTCAAAAGGCATCATCGTCTTTTGACTTTGTTTTTGCTGACCCACCCTTTGATATGAAGAATTTGGAGAACATACCAGGATTGGTAAATAAGTCCGGAATAGTAAAGAATGATGGCATTTTCGTGCTCGAGCATGGAGAAAGAATGGTTTTCTCTGAAGAAGATGGGTTTGTGGAAAGCAGAAAGTTTGGGCATGTTGTATTTAGTTTCTTTAACTTCGAATCATGAGAAGAGCAGTTTTTCCAGGATCTTTCGATCCAATTACATTGGGACATGAAAACATCATCCGTAGAGCATTGACTATGTTCGATGAGATTGTCGTTGCTGTAGGGGTTAACTCTACTAAGAAAACAAAATTTACTTTAGATCAAAGATTGGAGATGTTAAGGCTTGTATTTAAAGATGTACCTCAAGTGAGGATAGAAAGCTATACAGGGTTGACGGTTGATTTCTGTACTGAAATTGATGCGTACTGGATGCTTAGAGGGGTGAGAAATGGCGGCGATTTTGAATACGAACGTACCATCGCTCAGATGACCAAGCGGCTTAACTCTTCTTTAGAAACTGTCATTCTCTTTACGGACCCAGAATACGCCCCTATTTCATCTTCAGTTGTAAGGGATATACTCTCAAATGGTGGTAGTATAAAAGAATTTGTACCTCGTGCTGTTCTCGAATTTGTGTAGTAAAATAAAAATTTTTTTATTGTTTGTAATCGCTCTGATTGCATTCATTAATCAGTTTTATTGCCAAACAGCTATACCCGTTAAAATGAACGGCTTTTCTGAGTCAAGCACAGAAATGCCTTCGTTTATTTATTTATATGAAATACTTGAAGGTGTTAAAGGCGTTAAGAAATTCGTAGATATCATATCTATTTCTGATCAAGGCGACTTTTCTTTACCACAACCTAAAGAATATACGAGAGTGTATGAGATTGAAGCTCCGCCTTGGAGTTGGAAAGTAATAGTAAGACCTGATGGAGTTGAGAAAGACACTCTTTCCTTGATAAAACCCAGCGTTGGAGTAAGACGTTTGCGAGGCAATATAGCACGAGCAGTTTGGGGGAATGATCACCCTTTATTTAAATACGATTCATTGAGACTTTTAGCTTCTGTGTTAGATGAATTGGTTTTATATGATCGCATGATTTTATCTGGAGCAGTAGGTGGTGCAAGGTCATTTGCTGATACGGTATATATTGACTCGATTCACCAGATTTTTGAGAAAGCTTGTTTGCAATTGATAGAATCAGAACGATTTATACAAGAACCATATTATTCCGATTTAGTGAGATCACGACTTTGGCAATGGAGGAAAGATTCTGGATGGGGGAGTGAAAAGTTGAATGAAGTTTGGTGTGAAGAAATGGAATTTGATACAAGTAGGAGTATAATAGAAAAAGCGAGGTCGCCGGGATGGTGTTCTTCGTGGATAGAGGTGCATGGTGATTGGTATAAAGGAGTGGAGCACTTGGATTCAGTCGACATGAATGTGGACGAATTAGATTTTGCCATGTGGTGGTGGGATATCATGGAACCTCATTCGTTAGCGTCTGTTTGGTGGTCCAAAAATCTAGATTCTCCTTTGGCGGAGTTGCGCTCTTTGTATGGAGTTGAGCTTTGGGATGAAAATGATTTGGAAAGCAAACTTTGGACTACTCCGTCTTTTGATTTAGTGCCATTTGATGAGCTTTATGGTGATTGGAGTGTTATTCTTGTTGTAAAAAATGGTAGTGGAACGAGTTTGAAGGAGTGGATTGCTTTTCGAGCTGTGGAGAATTCCTTAAAGAGTAAACGTAAAGATTTACAGTTTGTAACTCTTTGTATAGACGGAAATCAAAAAGAATGGGATGGTTTAATTTCTAAGCGTAAATCAATTTCAGAAACACTAAGATGGGTTGGAGCTGATTGTCGTTGGTTAGACGGCTTAGACATTAACTCCATTCCACAAACCATCATTATTTCCCCGAGTTTGCAGGTTTATTCAACCTCTTCACTTTTACCAAGTAATGGACTAGGAAATGTATTGTCTAAGCTACCTCGGTAGTTTTAAGAAATGTATTATAAACAATACGGATACTGCCATAGGTCGATTTCCAAATTTTTTCTGGAACACTAGAATTTACCCACTTGACTTCAGTAATGCCTTCGATCTCTTGAGGCTTGCCTATGGTATCCTCTCCATGGTGAATCATAGAATACCAAAAAGTGGTTTTCAGATGCGCTATCCCATCTACCTCGTACGTGTGGTATGTGGTTACTAAATCCCCAGTTATTTTTAATTTTCTAATTCCTGTTTCTTCAGTAACTTCTCTAATGGCAGCATTTTCAAGACTTTCACCAGCTTCAACTTTCCCCTTGGGAAGGTCCCAATGCTTATTGCGATTAATCCAAAGCACTTTGTTCTTCTTGTTGACAACTAATCCACCAGCAGAAACTACCTCAAAGTAATTCATGCAAAACCTCATCCAGAGCTCATCTATATTTTTGCTAGAAATATAAATTTCTTTTAAATTTGGGTGAGAAGAAATAAACTTCGGTAGGTCTTTTAACGTCTTTGAATCGGGGTTAAAAAGTGACAATGTTGATGCTCTTTTTGGAAGCATAGCAGAGTCTGATTCGTTAAAACAAACCCTACGATTCAGCATAAATACAACGTACATTTGTGTCATGTCTACCATCAAAAATAATAACCGAAAGGTAGCTGAATTTTTACTCAGAATCCAAGCCGTTCAATTGTCACCTGAACAGCCATTTACATGGGCGAGTGGTAGAAAATCACCTATTTATTGTGACAATAGGCGAATTTTAAGTCACCCCGAGATCAGAACGAGCATTCGTAAAATTGCTTCAGCCATGATTATAGATCGTTTTGGGTTGCCAGATGCCATAGCTGGAGTCGCAACTGGTGGGATCGCACTTGGTGCTTTAATTGCACAAGAATTAAAGATCCCTTTCATTTATGTAAGAGCCTCTGCAAAATCGCACGGAACTGGCCAAAGAATAGAAGGTGATTACTCAAATTTTAATAACGTATTCGTAATTGAGGACTTAATCTCCACAGGGAAAAGTTCTTTATCTGCTGTCGACGCTATTAGAGAGGCTGGTTTAGAAGTAGTGGGACTGCTCGCCTTCTTCACCTACGGATTCCATGGTGCTGTCGAAAGGTTTGAGCAGAAGCGGTGTCCATTCTTTACGCTTACTGACTACCCGACGATGTTAGAGGTTGCTACTGAGTCTAATTACATTACTGAAGACCAAAAATCACAGTTATACTCTTGGACACTCGATCCGGTTGCGTGGAGTGATAAACAACTTTAAAATAAATAGTATTATGATTGCATTTGAAGGCCCAGAAGTAATCTTAGGTATTTCGATTGAAGATTTGAAAGATGAGATCAACGACTTATCAAGATTAGGTAAATTACTTCCAGAAGGAGCTGTAAAAGATTTCACATCCGATGGTGATAAATGCTCTTTTAAAGTAAAGGGAGGAGTTTCCATTCACCTTGAAAAAGATGTGTCAGAGTTAGCAGAGAACGTGCTCATGAAATTAAACACGGTATCGCCAACCCCTGTTAAATTTAGTTTAGAGGCCGTTGCAGTGACGCACGAAGATGGTATTTCTTGTAGAGTGAGAAGTGATGCTGATTTAAATCCCTTCACTAAAATGATGGTTGAGCCAGCTTTAAAGAGTTTATTCGAAGAAATGGCTGAGGGTATGAAGCAGAAGTTCCCTGTGTCGTAGTTTTTTTTACACTTCCCCCATAAAAGACCAAACAACATTTGAAGACTGAACCTTTATGTTATCTCTACCTTTCCTAGAGAACACTCCTAGCCCATCTTTTTCTATCCCAAGTAAAGTTCCTTTGAACGGCTTATTGTCAATTGTATAATGGCGTTCAGAATTTAGCCCAAAGAGCTCTTTGTTAAAATCTGTAAGAATTATTTCATCACCCCTTTCTGTTGAAAGCATGTGGATCCTATTTTGGATAGAGTTGATGATGGGGAGCTCTAAATTTAGAGCAGAAATATTTTCACTGAGGTAATCATTTAGATTACCTGGCATTAAATTGAAGCCTGAAACATGTTCTTTTGAAAATTGAGTGTCTAAATTAACCCCTACACCGACAATTGAAGCAGTCTGAGTTTCTCCACGCCAAGAATTTTCAATGAGAATTCCAGCAATTTTTTTGACTCCGGAATCTTCAATTAAGACGATGTCGTTTGGCCATTTTATGTTAATATGAGTCTCTTTAATCCCCTCTATAAACGGAAATTTTCGGATTCCTTCAAGTACGCCTAACGCAATTGCCATATTGAAAATGAAAGGTGCATATGTTATGTTTTTTATGATATAGCTAAGGTTCAGATTGTTACCAAAGGAGGAGTGCCATTTACGTCCCATCTGCCCTTTGCCATTTGTTTGATGTTCAGCAAAAATAATCAGTTCAGAGGGAGTGTCAGGTTCACGTAGCAATTCTATAGCGTAATCATTTGTACTACTTACAGTTGTGAGCCTGAGAAGCGGATAGATTCCTCTGTTCGTTGTTATTTTGCTAATGTTTCCTATATCGGTTGTCATCACTTGCAAAAGTAGTAACTTCGTATCTTCAAATTTTTGTATGAAAAAATCGACTGTTACCGACTCTGATATTCTGCTAGACGCTGTTGTTAAGGGACTAGAAGATGTTAAAGGTTATGAAATCTCTATTATTGATTTGCGTGAGATTCACAATTCTATTGCCGCTTATTTTATTGTTTGTCATGGAAATAGCCACACTCAAGTGGAAGCATTAACTGCCTCAGTTGAAAAAGTTGTTTTTGAAGCCTTAGGTGAAAAGCCAGTTAGTGTGCAGGGGTTAAGAACGGGTGTTTGGGCTATTGTTGATTATTTTGATATTGTAGTTCACGTGTTTCACAAGGACGCAAGGAGTAGATTTGCTTTAGAGGAATTGTGGGGTGATGCGAATATTACAAAACATGAATATGCCGGGGATGAATTAATAAACAATGCGGAAGTATGAGTGAAAATAAGAAAAAACCTTCGACTAGTAAAAAGTCAACCGCTAAGAAAAAATCAACATCTAAGTCACCTATTTCTAGGAAAGATTCTGGTAAAAACGTCAACTTTTATTGGATTTATGCTATTGTGGGTGTTTTGTTGCTTGGAATGATTATGCTCAATTCAGATGGTGGAGGCAGTGAGATTCAGTTCTCAGAGTTTAAATCTTATGTAGAGTCAGGTGATGTAGATCATGTGACACATGATGGTCATGTGTACAAAGTCTTTTTAACTGAATCTGCGAAAGAAGATTTAGGAGCTTCTAGTGATAAAGATTCACAAGGAATTATGGGGTTGTATGCTGGTCCGGATGTTTGGTTTTCAATGCCACCAGGAGATAGCTACACAGAAGATTACAAGCAACTAACAGATGTAAACAATGTAAATTCTAAGTATGAACCAGTAAATGAATGGGGACAACAGATGTTCTCATGGATTTTTTTCCTTGTTATCATGATTGTGGTTTGGATGTTTATTATGAAGCGAATGAGTGGAGGAGGTGCTGCTGGAAATCAAATTTTCAGCATAGGAAAGTCAAAGGCAAAACTCCATGAAAAGGGTGACGCAACGGATATTACATTTAAAGATGTAGCAGGTGTAGATGAAGCAAAAGAGGAGCTGGAAGAGATTGTAGATTTCCTTATGAAACCTTCAAAGTATACTAAGTTAGGTGCTAAGATTCCTAAAGGAGCATTACTTGTAGGGCCTCCAGGAACGGGAAAAACATTATTAGCTAAGGCAGTTGCAGGTGAGGCTAAGGTTCCTTTTTTCAGTTTGAGTGGTTCAGATTTTGTTGAGATGTTCGTAGGAGTAGGTGCTTCAAGAGTACGAGACCTATTTAAGCAAGCTAAAGAAAAAGCTCCGTCGATCATCTTCATTGATGAAATAGATGCAATAGGTAGAGCTCGTGGGAAAAATGCAAGCTTTAGCTCAAATGACGAAAGAGAAAACACATTAAATCAGTTACTAACTGAGATGGATGGATTTGGTTCTAACAGTGGAGTTATTATCATAGCCGCTACAAATAGAGCAGATGTATTGGATAAGGCTCTTCTAAGAGCTGGGCGTTTCGACAGACAAATTTATGTGGATATGCCAGATATTAATGAGCGCAAGGCAATTTTCAAAGTTCATTTAAAACCTATTAAAACGGATAAAGCTGTTGATATTGACCTCTTGTCTAAGCAAACTCCTGGATTTAGTGGTGCTGATATTGCTAACGTCTGTAATGAGGCGGCTTTATTTGCTGCTAGGAATAGAAAAAATGCAGTGAGTCATCAGGATTTTGACGAAGCTGTTGATAGGATTGTTGGAGGTTTAGAGAAGAGATCTCGTGTGATTTCTGACACAGAAAAGAAGACGATTGCCTTCCACGAAGCAGGTCATGCTATTGTTAGTTGGTTGCTTAAATATGCTTCTCCACTTATGAAGGTGAGTATCATTCCTAGGGGTAAGAGTCTTGGAGCTGCTTGGTATTTACCACATGAGCGCCAGATTACTACAACAGACCAGATTTTTCATGAAATGTGTGCCGCAATGGGTGGACGTGCAGCTGAAAAAATAATGTTCAATAAAATTTCCACTGGTGCTTTAAGCGATCTTGAGAAAGTAACGAAGCAAGCACAGGCAATGGTTACAGTTTACGGTCTGAATGCCAAGATTGGTAATGTTAGTTATTACGACTCTAGAGGAGAACAGTCTTTTACTAAACCATATTCTGAAGCTACAGCTCGTCTAATAGACGAGGAAGTGAGTAAAGTGATAGAACAGGCTTATACAAAGGCACAAGAAATTCTAAATTTAAATAAGAATAAACTGACAGAACTCGCTGAAGCTCTTCTTAAAGATGAGGTTATTTTTAAAGTTGATGTTGAGAGAATTTTAGGTCCAAGACCTTTTGATGAAGAAGAGGTTGGAGTTAAGTTGATCGAAGAAATCCCTAAAGCTGTCCGTAAGGTTAAAAAGAAACCTAAGTCAGAATAATGAACGGATGGGTTGCTGTTTTTTCTGACTCTTTCGCCCCTTTCGTAGAGATGCGAAAGCAAGTCCTTATTGATTCTGATATACCTTGTGTTATTATGAACCGCCAAGACAGTAGTTACTCTGGAGTTGGTTTTGCTTCCATGGAAGTTCAACTTTTAGTGCCAGAAGATTTTGTGAAAAAGGCCAAAGCCCTCTTGCAATTATGAATGAATTAATCACTCGCAGCTTAACGGGGGCAGTATTCATTTTTATCGTTGTTTTCGCTACGACTTTTCATTTAATTTCTGCTTCTATTTTATGGGCCGTTGTTTTAGGACTAGGGTTAAAAGAGTACAGGAAGTTAAAGGGGGCTCCAATTGGTTATTTACTAATCACTGTTGCTGTAATGTCTTTGTGGGGGATGGGATTTGTAGCTTGGGTGGGTTCCGTTCCCTATTACAATGGATTGGATGTTGTGGCATTTTTAACCTGGATCTGGGCGAATGACACATTTGCATATCTAGGAGGAAAGATGTTCGGAAAGAAGTTTATTCAAAGTGGACTTGCTCCTAAAGTATCACCTAACAAGTCTTGGGAAGGAGCGTTTATCGGAGCGTTTGGGGCTGCATGTGTTGGGTGGCTTTGGTTGGATATCGAAGGTGCTTTGCTTGGACTGTTAACGGGCATCCTATCCACCTTGGGTGATTTAGTCCAAAGTGCACTTAAAAGACGTGCCGACGCTAAAGACAGTGGGACCTTGTTGCCTGGGCATGGAGGTATTTTAGATAGATTTGATGGGCTTCTGATTGCAGCCCCAGTAGTATTCATACTTAGAGCATTTATTTTATGACATTACATAGGGAAGGTTTTGTTTCATTGGGCTTGGTACTTGTTGTTTCAGCTTTGATTTTAGCTGTGTTATACCATTTCGAAGTTNNGCTCAATTTTTTAGAATTCCTCATAGAATTCCTATGGGAGGTGTCGGAGACGTGATTTCTCCAAGTGACGGCAAAGTCGTAGTAATTGAGAAGGTAAAAGAGACAGAATACTTCAAAGATGAACGTATTCAAGTCAGTGTTTTTATGAGTCCATTGAATGTTCATTGTCAGTGGAGTCCTATGGCTGGACTTGTTAAGTACGTTAAATACCACCCAGGAAAATATCTTGTGGCTTGGCATCCAAAGAGTAGCATAGAAAACGAACGAACGACCTTGGTAGTAGAAGGCCAATATGGTGAGGTTCTTTTCCGTCAAATTGCTGGCGCTGTAGCACGCCGAATCCGCTACTATATTAAGCCAGGACAAACTTTAGTAAAAGGCGAGGAAGTTGGGTTTATAAAATTCGGTTCTAGAATTGATTTATATCTCCCCCTTGATGCTGAGATTCTTGTAAATTTAAATGAAAAGGTGACTGGACGTGAAACAGTTATCGCAAACTTAAAAAGGTTATAAATATAATTTTTCTACTATAAATTATGGTAAAGAGCTGATAATTCATTAGTTTGGACTATTAAATTCAGATTAACAATTTATTTATGAAACAAACTCTACTCTTTTCTTCAGTGATGTTATTTTTAGCAGCTAGTTTACAGGCTCCTTTATTAGCTCAGCAAGACCCTTCAGTCCCTTCCTTTTCTTTAAGCGATGTCCCCCAAGTGCCTGTTGAGGCGAGGATTGCAAAACCTATGCCTACGATTTCAGTAGATGGTTTTAATGAGATTCCTTTAATTCCTTTCTCAGAAGAAGGACAAATAGGTCAGATTGAAAATATTCAAACTCGCGCTTTGGTAGTCCAGCGACAAATAATAGGACTCACTCAGTATGATCTTCAGTCAAATGCTGCTATCGACGATAGGCTTGTGGGCTCTGGTGATGCAATAAGTGCTGGATGGATTATGAGTCTGGAGACAGGCTCGTTTCCTGACCGTGGAACTGGTTACAACTTTTTCGATGGGGAGAATTGGGACGAACAACCGTATGAGAGGATTGAGAGCGTTCGATGTGGTTGGGCTTCTCTGGGACATACGGCTTCTGGTTTAGAGTACAGCGTTACTCACCCAGGAATAGACACTCCATTTTTGATGACTTCTCGAGCTATGGGAAGTAGTGATTCTTGGTCAGAGATGAGCATTCCAATGGATGGTCCATTTGGAGTACTATGGCCTAGAACGGCTACAAGCGGAGTGGATGGAAACACGATTCACGTATTGGGAATTTCGACACCTATAGGTAACGGTGGATTAGAATTCCAAGGCCAAGACGGAGCACTTATGTACTATCGCTCTTTAGATGCAGGTGCTACATGGGAGCAGTCAACTTTCCCAGAGTTAGACACTACTCATTTTGTGGGATTTAGTGGTGACACATATGCTATTCATGCTCGCGATGGAGTTGTAGCTTTTACCGTTTTTAACGATTTCAGGGACACTTTTGTAATGATTTCTGAGGATAACGGAGATAACTGGGAGTACACCGCTGTGATAGATTTTCCAGTAGATAACTACGTTGTTGATGATGGTTTACCTATTGATGGAGGTGAAGATTTCGATGATGACGGAGTTTTTCAAGAGTATTTAAACTCTGATGGTGCTGGTGATGTTCACATTGATGGGAACGGGATGGTTCACGTTGTTTTTGGAGGAATGTACTATATGGATGCAGATACTACGGATGAAACCACTTCCTACTTCCCAGGAACTAACGGTCTAGAGTACTGGAACCAGAGCTTCGGAGTTGATAGTTCTTTAACTATCGCTTATGCTTACGATATTGATGAAAGCGGTACTCTTGATTTAGAGGATGAGATTGCAGCTTACTATGTAAACCTCGCTGGAATACCAAGCATGGGATCAGATGCAGATGGAAATCTTTTTGTTACTTACTCTGCGATTCGTGAGGATTACACTACGGGTTCTCAAAACTACCGCCACCTTTACGTGGTTAACTCTATGGACAATGGTGCGACTTGGAATACTGAAGATGCATGTGATTTAACTCCAGATTTAGATTTCGACGGATATGAGTCTGTTTTCGGGTCTTTAGCCCCTGATGTAGTTGACAATCTTGAAATCATATACCAAAGAGATTTCGAGCCAGGACTTCATGTTCGTGGTGACTTGGATCCAGTTGATTTGAACGATATAGTTCACCTCCGTGTATCAGTTGCAGATCTAGGAGACTGTGCAGATATCGAGTTTGAGGATTATGTTGGAATTGCTGAACCATTCTCTGAGGGCGATGTTGCTCTTTATCCTAATCCAGCAACTGCTAGTGTAGAGTTAGTAATCGATAGAGCTGGTGCTCATGATGTTAAAATTATTGATTTAAATGGTAGAATTTTATACTCTTGGACTACAACTTCTATGGTAGAGCAGGTAAATATTTCTGATCTTACATCTGGCGTTTATCTCGTTGAGATTTCTCAATTAGGAGTTCACACTGTAATTAGACTTGCAGTTGACTGATTTTTCTGACTGTGACTTTACTCTCGGGACAGCCGAAAGTTTAACGGGCGGAGCGATCGCGAAAGCGATTAGCTCCGTTTCGGGCTCCAGTCGTTATTTTCGGGGTGGTATTGTTGCCTATGCTACCGATGTGAAGTGTTCACTTTTGAATGTTGACGCTTCAACCATTGAACAATATGGCGTGGTAAGTCTTGAAGTTGCTGAGTCTATGGCTCTGGGGTGTAGAGATGTTCTTAATGTTGATTTTGCGATTGCAACGACTGGAATAGCCGGCCCTTCAGGAGGGACTGCGTCAACTCCAGTAGGAACAGTTTGTTTTTCAGTTGCTGGACCAAATGGTTGCAAATCTTGGATTCTACATATAGAAGGTGATAGGAGTGAGGTGGTTGACGCAGCTGTTGAAAAGGGGGTTCAATATTTAAAGGAATCCTTGAAGAGTTTTACTGCAAGTGTTGGTAGATAGAGAAAAAAGTCGTTTCTTTGCACTCCTAAATTTAGTTTCATGAGCCGTATTTGTCAGATAACAGGAAAGAAAGTGATGTTTGGAAACAACGTTAGTCACTCTAATGCCAAGACCAAGCGTCGTTTTTACCCGAATCTACAACGCAAGCGTTTTTATATATCAGAAGAAGATAGATGGGTAACTCTACGAGTTTCTGTTGCAGCGATGCGTACAATCAACAAGATAGGTTTACTTGCGGCAATGAACCGTGCTAAAAGCGAAGGTATTTTAGTTGAAAAATCATAAGATTTATTTTACACGACAGAGTATTACTTAAGATATTAAAAAAAGGCCCGCTACTTCAGCGGGCCTTTTTTATAAATGTATTTTTGAGTTTCTAGTTTCCTCCTAGAATTAAAGGTAGTCCACTTTCACCCGATCCGATAACAACAACTTTTGCGTTGTTGCTGTTTGCGAGTACAGTTGTTGCTTCGATGCCCTTCCATTGAAGTAAATCGTCAGAAATACTCTGAGATACGATGTTTTGGAAATCGCGAATTCCTTCCGCTTCAATTCGCTGACGGTCTGCTTCTTTACTCGCTTTTTCTATACGGAATTCGTACTCTAAAGACTCCTGCTCTTGTTGAAGTTTTCGTTCAATAGCTTGCTCAAGAGTTAGAGGAAGTTCAATGTTTCTAATCAAAACATCGTTTAGTTGAATGTAGTTGTTAGATAGCTTTTCAGTCAATCTAGTTTCAATCTCTAACTGAATTTCTTCACGCTTGGTTGTGTTAAATTCTTCAGGTAGGTATTTAGCTATAACTTCTCTTGCTACAGCCCTCATTGCAGGTTGGATCACCTTTTCTTTATACCGAGATCCACGCTCAGTCTCGAGATATCCTAGCTTGTCATAAACGGGCTGGTAAAAGACAGTCATATCCAGTTTAATCTTTAATAGATTCGATGATAAAACTTCAAGATTTTCGAAAAGCTCTTGCTGTCTTATTTCGTATTCGTATATTTTATCCCATGGAGCCTTTATATGAAATCCACTTGTCATAGCTGGAGTTTCAGGGTTTACTCCGTTTCCGAAAGTATGAAAAATTAACCCACCGTGACCCGATTTAATGGTTACGGTGAGTGAGCTCCAAAGTAAAATGACTGGGAGAATTACTAATGTCGCAATTACGATGAGTCGTATGCGTTTCTTTTCTTCGTCTGTTGGTATATTCATAATCTATATATTAATGATTTTAAAAATTTAAATGTTTTTCCATAAGAATTAATACCCCCCTTGCCTTCTCCTAATGACCCATTCTAAAGTTATTGCTCCAAGTATAAGCCAAACTAGAATATCATAACGAATAAGTTCTTGCCTTTCGGTATATTCATGTACAATATCTCTAAGTTCAATATTATCTAATACACCAATCAATTCGGCTTCAGCAATTGTTCCAAGGAACAATCCTCCAGATTTCTTACTAAGTCTTTTTAAAAGGCCGTGGTCAGCCGCCAATGATGTTTGTTCAGCTTTAAGTTCAACTACGTTAAATTCACCTTTTAGCTCTCTCACCTCTGAATCTAATATACAATGTGATTCCCAAGTATAAGTCCCTGGTGTAAGTCTGCCACAATTAAGCGAGTAGTAGTTGTTTTCAGTAGTAAAGAACAAATCAAATTCCTGTCCATCCTCGTCTGAGATTGACAGCTCTACATCTACGTCTGTGGTTGGGTTAAGCGAAGCATCATAAACTTGAGCGGTAAATTTAACCTTTTCATCTTCGTACAATTTGTCAGGAGACTCTATCCTAAATCGCCGAACATCATCTCTGCTCGACAGATATTTTATCGAGTTGTTGATCAAATTATCGAATGCTTCGAAATCACCATCTTTCATAAAATTTTCCATCCTCCATCTCCATATCCCATCACCTAAGATCACGCCGCTTCTCCTCCCAGCTGCATCTTTATTGAACGCCCACAAAGGCCAAACAGTTTCAAGCGACCCCAACTTCTTATACAGCAATACATCTAAGGATTTTTTCGCTTCAACTTTCCCTAAAACAGAGTTTAATGGAGGCATATACGAAAGCTTAGTGTCAAGAGTCTTTTCAAAAGAAAATAAAGAAAACTCATCATTCACACTGCTGCCCACACTTTCGTAAAGGTCAGAAGTCTCATAGATTATTCCAGTTCTTTCTGTTGGAAGTTGTTTCCAATTCACATTAGCACCACCAATAAATAACATAGGAACATCTTGTGCAATTGCTTCTCCAACTGCTACAGGTAGAGGGACTTGTGGGTTAGGTAGGTTGTGAAGAATCATGATGTCGTATTCGGGCATCTCTTCATTTTGATTTAACTCGGTAGCCCAAACAACTTCTACTTCTTGATGCTTGTTGCTTTGTATAGCGTTTTTTAAAGCTGCAACATCTGGATGTGGAGCATTAGCAACAATCAAGACCCGCCTTTTGCTCTCGAGAATATCAATAATGGCTGTGCGGGAATTGTTGGACATCAATTCCTCATTAGATATATCGGCCCTCGAGACAACGCGAATCTTTTGAGCTCCCACCTTATCTGCTCTTATTGTGAATTTGTGGCTTTTAGAATCTACTTCGGATTCACTAAACCAAACCACTTCTTCTTTCTTTATGCCATTAATAGATATGGTAGTGTTAATGTTCTCTCCTTTGAAGCCCCGAGCATGAAGCCTAACCTCCACAGGAAAGTCATTGCCCAAGTAGGCAACATTGTTGCAGATTAAATCGACAATCTTTAAATCTTTAATATTTGTTGTATCTCCACTACCCACAAAAAAATGCGGTGCATTCATGAATTGGTAGCTAAACTCAGGATTGTGTCCTCTATTTGATAGCCCGTCAGTTGTAATAATTACGGCAGCTATATTTTTATGAGAAAAAAGATCTCGAACGCCTTCGATCGCACCAGCTATATCAGTTCTTGGAAAATTAAACTTAAGTGAATCCTCTTTGCTAGAAATAGATGATATACTCTGAAGCTGAGTTCCGAAAATAAAACTCTGGGTGTCTATACCTCGATCGTTAAAAAACTTTGGAAGCTCTTTAATCCACGTCTGTAATTCAAGTTTCTTAGCCGTGCTATCTTTCCCCAACCATTGAGATGAAGTACCATCGTGAACTAAAATGATCTTTGATGGTTCTACTTCCTGAGTTAGAGACTTCATCAATGGCTCTAATAGCAGAAAGCAAAGCGTTCCTAAAACAATAAACCTTAATCCCCCTAATCCCCAACGCAGCCATGATTGTGATGGTCTGTCAGTTCCGATGGCGTATCTGAGTAGAGCTAGACCTAAAGCAACACAACCGCCTAGAATCCATTTCCACAGTGGAGCGTTTACCTGAATATCCGTCAATAAATCGTGCATCAAAAATTCTTATGCAGTGATCATTCCGCCACAAACGTTTAATGTTTGGCCTGTGACATACGAAGACATGTCACTGGCTAAGAAAATGCATGCATTGGCTACATCCTCAGGTGTTCCTCCTCGTTTCAAAGGGATGGTGTTACGCCAGCCTTGAACAGTGTCCGGGTCTAACTTCTCCGTCATTTCTGTTTCGATAAATCCGGGTGCTATTGCGTTACAACGAATGTTGCGTGAGCCTAGCTCAAGAGCGATAGATTTAGTAAAACCAAGCATGCCGGCTTTGGATGCGGCGTAGTTAGCTTGGCCTGCATTGCCTTGAACTCCTACCACTGAACTTATGTTGATTATTGAGCCAAATCTAGCTTTTAACATCGTTTTGAGAACGGCTTTAGTGAGGTTGAAGCAGCTCTTGAGGTTTACGTTAATAACTCGATCCCATTGGTCTTCGGACATTCTCATAAGTAAAGTATCGTCAGTAATTCCAGCGTTATTTACGACAATGTCTATTGTGCCGTATGCTTCTAAAACTTCTTTTACTAGAGATTCTGCATCCGCCATCTTAGAAGCGTCAGATTTGAATCCCTTCGCCATTCCACCATCTGCTGTAAGTTCTTTTTCAAGTTCTATAGCTTTCTCCTCTGAGCTTCGATATGTAAAAGCTACTGTAGCGCCTTGAGCGATGAATGACTTTGCTATAGATTTACCGATGCCTCTTGAAGCTCCTGTAATTATTGCGATTTTTCCTTGTAATAACATATTTATTCTGGTAAAATATTTGCTGCCTTAGCGATCATCTCTGCGATATCTTGTACATCGACTGTATTTGATTTTTCTGCGGACTTCACTCCATCTGTCATCATGGTGTTGCAGAATGGACAGCCTGTAGCAACAACGCTTGCTTTTGTTTCTAGAACATCTTCAGTACGTTCGTCGTTGATTTCCTTGTTTCCTTTTTCTGCTTCCTTGAACATCTGTGCCCCACCTGCTCCACAGCATAGGCCTTTTGACTTACATCGTCGCATCTCAACAAGTTCAGCATCGAGTGCTTCGATGACAGAACGGGGAGCTTCGTACTCACCATTTCCTCTGCCTAAATAGCATGGGTCGTGGAAGGTAATTCGCTTTCCTTTAAAGGGGTGGTCGTCAGCAAGTGTGAGTTTTCCGTCAGCAATTAATGTTGCAATAAACTGGCTGTGGTGCATTACTTCATATTTCCCTCCGAGCTCAGAGTACTCATTTTTCATGATGTTAAAGCAGTGCGGGCAGCCTGTAACGATTTTTTTGATTCCGTAACCGTTTAAAACGGTAATATTTGCTGCAGCTTGCATTTGGAATAGAAATTCGTTTCCAGCTCGCTTTGCAGGATCACCTGTACAGCTTTCCTCTGCACCGAGTACAGCAAAACTTACTTCAGTGTGATGTAATATCCTTGCAATTGCTTTGGTTATGCTTTTTGCTCTATCGTCAAAACTTCCAGCACAGCCAACCCAGAAAAGAACATCAGGAGCTTTTCCTTCGGCAGTCATTTCCGCCATTGTATGTACTTTAAAAGTATTCATTGTTTATGCTTCTTTAATCCAATCTCCTCTGCTTGCAGCGGGGAAGGCCCACGGAGCGCCGTTATTTTCAATATTGTTAAACATAGTAGTTATGGGTTCAGGAGATTTGCTATCCTCCATAATGAGGCTTCTGCGCATGTCTAAGATGATTCCCATGGGACTGATATTGATAGGGCAGGCATCTACACACGCTTGGCACGAGGTGCAAGCCCAAAGTTCTTCTTCAGAAATATAGTCCCCCAATAATTTCTTTCCATCTTCTTTAAACTCACCAGAATTAGTATCTCTATTTTCTCCCATCTCATCCATTCTGTCTCTACAATCCATCATTATCTTCCTAGGCGACAATTCTTTTCCTGTATTGCTAGCAGGACAAACAGAAGTACACCTACCACACTCAGTGCATGAGTAGGCCTCCATAATCTGTTTCCAGGTTAGATCTGATCCGTCTTTCACTCCAAAACACGGAGTATCCTCAACTTCCCCTTCAGGGAGTGGGGCAGGAGTAGCGTAAGGATCGGCAGTGGGGTCCATCATAAGATCCACTTCCTTTTTCACAGATGCCATATTGTCCATCTTAGAACTTTCGTCAAGATTAGAATAATAGGTGTTAGGAAAAGCGAGTAATATATGGAAGTGTTTTGAGTAGGGTACGTAAACCAGAAATGATAGAACTCCTGCAATGTGGAACCACCAAAATCCGCGTTCAGCAAATACCAATCGCACATCGCTAAGACCTACGTAAAGAGGGGTGAGGAATTGGCTTACAGGGAAGCTACCTGCATCAACATAGTGCTCAAGCCCTCTTTCAATTGCAATCGCGTCTGTAGCATTCATACTCAGAAAAGCGAACATGAGTAAAATCTCAGCTACCAAGATGATATTCGCATCTAGAGAGGGCCAACCACCCATTTCCTTTGATTTAAATCGAGCCAATCCTATCACGTTTCTTCTAATTAAAAACACAGCACAAGCAACAAGAACTCCTAAGGCAAGAAACTCAAAGGCCCCAATTAATGAATCGTAAATAGGACCAACAAAAGAAAATAGACGATGTGTACCGAGTATTCCATCCATCACAATCTCTAGCATCTCTAGATTTATGATAACGAATCCAGCATATACAAATATGTGGAGGATACCTGCTACTGGACGAGCTACCATTTTGCTTTGGCCTATAGCTACAAGCGCCATAGTCTTCCAGCGCTCAGCTTTGCGATCAGATAAATCAATCTTTCGCCCCATATTAATGTTGCGGCGGATAAAAGCAATACGGCGAACGAAAAGAGAAATTCCCAGACTTAACATCAAGACAAAAATCAACTGTGAAATCATCGTGTTTTCAGCCTTTTATTGTTGTTTCCCTATTTCCTCCCGAATCATTTTCTCCATTCGTTTGAGATCTCCTTTAGACATCTTCGCATCTTGTTTTCTTCCAAAAAGGCTCACCCTAACATACTTCCAAGGGTTCAGTTGTAAATCGTCTAAAAGCTCTTGTATTTCAATATTAGATTCGACTAAACCATTGTAAAGTGAGTCGTCAACCATTAGTTTACCTAAGGTTCCTTCACCATTGTTAATTCGTTTTGTCATCACGGTGATTTCTTCCATAGCTCTGTCAGCTCTAGCCATCGTTGTAGCGATATCTACTTTAACTAAAGAGTCACTTAGGTCAGAAAAATTAGAAATGATGTTTGTAATCTTCTTGTTGTTGTTTCTTAAGTTAAGAGATAAAACATCAACATTAGACATGACTCTTGTAAAGATGATTCTATTCTCCTCCACAAGACCGTCAAGATTATTCGCTGTATTTTCAAGGGTTCTGAGCGTTCGTTGCATGCTTTCAAATGCAGATGGGAGGCCCTGTGTTGCATCGTCTTCAAAGACTGCTTTCATATTCAAAAGAATATCGTCAACACCTTTAATCAGTTCTTCAGTTTTACGCCTAAGTGGTTCTAATTCCTTTCTTACTGCAGCTGTGATATCCATCTCAACTGAGGAAAGTAGAGTATCTCCATTTTGAATATATATATCTGTAACGCCAGGCTCAATCTTTATAGCCTTTGTGCCAAAGAGGTCGGAAGAATAAATTTTTGCATCAGAGTCAATTGGTACTTTAAGCTTAGATTCTTCAATCGTAAACTCTACAAGCAGAGCACCATCTCCATCCTCTAGAAAATTAACATTCGTAACCTGTCCAACTTTGAAACCATTCACTAGAACTGGGTTCGAGACTGCAAGACCTTCAATTCTTTCGTAAACCGCAAATAAATGAATTTGTTTACTCAGTGGATTAAAACCTTTGAGATAGTTCAGTCCTGTTATCAGTAGGACTACACCTAATATCATTAAGGTTCCAATTTTAAATTCTTGTGAAACTATATTTTGTTTTACGTCTTTACTCAAGGTGTTAATTTTCAGTACTTATACTAGACATCGGGATTCGAGATCCATTTTTGAAAGCTGCCACAAAAGCTCCATCAAACCCTTGCTCTCGCAGTTCTCTTTTTCTAGTGTGAGCTTCTTCAGTTTGTCTAAACTTTCCTACGGTGTATTTATATAAATCACCACTAAGATACATGTCCACGTCGTGAAGACCTCTAAAAACTGGAGAGGATTTATCAAGTTGAGTGAGGGAAGATACTATCTGCACTTTAAACCACACTCCGTCAGTCATTTCGTCTTCATTATTTGGTTTAATACTCTCCTCAATAAGCCCTGTTCCTAATCCTTGAGCTACTCGGTAATCTCTGAAGGCTCGATAGAGAGCAGAGGCCATATATTCTTGTCCGTCTTTGCCGATTAAGAAATCCTCCTCATCGGGGTTAGTTAAAAATCCGAGTTCAACAAGAACGCTTGGCATAGAGGTAAATGAAATCACGTAGTATCCTGCTTGTCTTACCCCCCTATCTTTTCTTCCTGCTCTCTCACGAAATTGATTTTGAATGAGTGTTCCAAGTTGTAGGGAATTGTCTAAAAAAATATTTTGGCGTAAAGAAAGAGCAATATATGTGTCCGGATCATTCGGGTCAAACCCAGCGTAATCTTTCTCATAATCATCCTCTTTGTAAATACTCGCATTTTCTCGCATCGCACTTTTAAGACTTGCTTCAGTTTTATGCATGCCCATTACGTAAGTTCCACTTCCAAGAGCATTCTCAGATGAAAAAGCGTCGCAATGAATGGAGATAAAAACATCAGCTTCTGCGTTGTTCGCAATTTTTACTCGAGTAGTGAGTTTAGGGAATGAATCGTCTTTTCTTGTGAGGATCACTTTTACATCGGGCATCTTTTCACCGATATAAGACGCAAGTTTATTTGATACAGCTAACGTAATGTCTTTTTCAGTTGAAGAATATCTTCCAGTGCCTAAATTACCAGGATCTTTTCCTCCATGTCCTGCATCAATAACCACTACCATAGTTGGTTTAACAGGGGTGAAAGCTGCGATTGCAAAAACTGTGATAATTGCTAACGCAAGAGCCGCGGGTTTAAGTAGCTTTGAGTGTTGTTTTAGATGCTTCATGCCTTACCCCGAAATTAAAGGAAATACACATGGATTTAGGTTAGGAATATTCTTCCTTTTCCTGATTCTTGTGTTGAAAAACGAGACCTTGTTGGGACAGGATGAATCCATGTCATATTCTGCTTCAGATAGCATAGTTATGATCGTTGATAGCAACCTGGTGTTGTTGTTTGGTGAGGTGATTATCAAGAGTGGAGATGTTGAATTGACGGCTGATAGGGTGGTTTACAAGACAGACAAAAGAGAAGCTTGTGCATTTGGAACGAAAGATTCACTTGGAAATTGGATAGGTCGACCAGTTTTTAAACAAGGTTCATCAGTTTTTACACAAGATCAATTGTGCTACAACTTCAATACAGAAAAAGGATTTAGTCACAATGCAGTAACAACTGAAGGAGAACTTGTTTTTCATGCAGAAAATTCTAAACGCTTGCCTGGAGATGCAATCCATGTACAAGATGGAAAGTTCACAACATGCAACGCAGATAATCCACATTTTCATTTCCATTTATCTCGTGCGATTCTTTACCCAGACGAACAAGTGATCTCCGGCCCGCTTTATATGAAATTCAGAAAAATACCCACACCTCTAGCGCTACCCTTCGCATGGTTTCCTTTAAATCAAGAAAAGAGATCTCATGGAATCCTTCTTCCCAGTTATGGTGATGGTGGGACGTTGGGTTTTTTCCTCAAGGATTTAGGATACTATTTACCCTTAGGAGAGCATTGGGATACAAGACTCCTTTTCGATATATACTCGGGTGGTACATGGGCTATGAAGAATATCTCACAATACAATTACAGGTATAAATCAAGCGGAAATTTCACGCTTAGCTATAACAAAAGGATGTCTGGGTTTGAAGGTCTACCTGGATTTGCAAAAGAAAACAACTTCTTCGTGAGGTGGAATCATACACAAGACACAAGGTCAAGACCCAACCAAAGATTTTCAGCATCTCTGAATTTCGGTTCTTCGGACATTTTCCAAGAAAACTTAAATTCCAGTATGGAAGAATTCCTTTCTAACACCTTCCAGTCCAGTTTGCAATGGAGTTATACTTCTCCTAAATCTCCATTTTCACTTACAACAAGCGCCAGACATTCACAAAACTCTCTTACTGGTAATGTGTCCATGACTTTACCTTCTGCAACTCTTAACATGAGTCGAAGGTCTGTGAGTGATTTATTAAATATAGATAAAGGCAGTAGTAAGGTTTTAGATGGAATTACTATGAGTTATAGCTCTCGCTTTGAAAATGTAGCCCAAATCCCCGACTCCTCTCTTGCATCTTTAGATTTTTCATCTATGGAAATTAAGAGCGGCCTTAAGCACAGTATTTCTGCTTCGTCTAGTGGCTCACTTGGTTTTATCACTTTTGCTCCATCATTTCAGTATGATGAGTTTATGGGGTTTTCGGAGCTTTCTAAATCGCTTTTATATGATATCGAAGGTAATTTAATTGAGCAGATAGATACGATTTCCGGAATAATGACGGACAGGAATTGGAGCGCTTCGATAAGTGCAAATACAAGATTTTATGGAATGTTCACTTTTGCGGAAAAGCGCCGTTTAAAAGCCCTGAGACATGTATTGTCTCCAAGCATTTCTATGAGTTACACCCCTGAGCGCACTCGTTCTCAAATCGCGGTGTTAAGTGATGAGTCGCTTTCGTGGAATCCTTGGGAGCTCAATCGGTTTACCCCTACAGACATTCGTGAATCGGGTGCTGTTTACTTTTCTTTAGGCCAAAACTTAGAAGCTAAAATTTGGGATCCATCATTAGAAAAAGTAAAGAAGGTGAAAATAATTGACAGCTTCTCATCATCTATGAGCTATAATTTCTTAGCTGATTCGCTACAGCTGTCAGACATCACTTCAAGAGGTTTTACAAGCCTGTTTAATAAAGTAAATGTAAACTTTACCTCGACACACTCAGCTTATGCTCAAGACACAACTGGAGCAACAGTTTCAACATTTTTAGCTTCGAGTGGTTCCGGTGCAGATGTGCTTAGACTCAAAAGAGCAACTGCGGCTGTGGGGACTTCCTTGAATGGAGGAACTGAAGGTGGTTACCCTTGGAATGCACGATTTGATTACACCATGAATCTGTCGAAACTTTTTGATACGGAGCAGCAAGCTGACACATCAGCGATAACTCATGGGATAGCTATGAGAGGAGATGTGAAATTGTTTTCAAAGTGGACATTTGATGTCACTACAGGTTACGATTTGAAATACAAAGAATTTACTCCAACTGCTATCAATGTCCATTGGGATTTACATTGTTGGGAACTCACATTTAATTGGATTCCTATAGGAATAAGGAAAAGTTTTGCGATTAGGCTCAATATAAAATCCCCTCTTTTAAAAGATATTAAATTCGAAGCCAGAGGAGGTACTGGTGAGTTTTTATTCTAATTTATAGAATAAAGTTTCACGATCGAGTTTTTGCAATCACTGAAATTTCTACTCGAGCATCTTTAGGAAGAGCAGTAACAAATACAGCTTCTCTCGCTGGATATGGTTGAGGTACAATTTGTGAATAGGTTAAGTCCATTCCAGAATAATCCTCGGTATTTATCATAAAGATTGACGCTTTTACGATATCTCCCAAATGGAGTCCTACTCCTTTTAGAATTTGCTTTACATTTTCAAGACATTGTTTAGTGGCTTCTTCAATATTAGATTCAACTAAGTTACCCGTTGCAGGATTTATAGGGATGCACCCACTTACAAAGATGAGTTCTCCAGCTTTTACGGCTTGAGAATAAGATGCTACAGGCTTTGCTGCGTCGTCTGTGTGAAGATGTTGTGACATTGAAATGAATTTAAAGATATCTTTACCGCTAATTTGCAGCAATTTCTACAAAATGAACGTTTTACTCTTCGATAATCACGATTCTTTCTCATGGATTCTTTCTCATGACCTTGAGAGAGCAGGAGTGAGTGTTGAGGTTGTAAGGCCTGAAGCGCTTGCGATTGATGTTGAAAAGCTGCTTACCCCTTTCGATGCGATCGTGTTATCTCCTGGTCCAGGTATGCCTTCTGATGCTCCGGGTTTAATGGATGTGTTAGCATCTGCTGTTAAATTAAAAAAACCAATCCTTGGTGTGTGTCTAGGGCTGCAGGCAATTGTAGAATATTTTGGAGGAGAGTTAGAGAATATGAATGAAGTTCTTCATGGTCGAGTGGGAGTGTTGGAAATAGTGGAAAACTGTGATATTTTCGAAAATATTAATTCTGGTTGTGAAGTAGGACATTACCACAGTTGGTGTGCTGTAGAATCGCGTCTTCCTTCTGATTTGTCTGTGCTTGCGAGGAGTGACTCAAAAATTATCCTCGCTATATCACACAAAACTATGCCGATTGTAGGTTTACAATTCCATCCCGAATCGATACTCACCAATGACGGGAGATTGATGTTGAAGAATTGGGTGAATAGTATTTAATCAGTTTTAAGTTGATGTCATAAAAAAGCCCCAACGCATTCGTTGGAGCTTTTCGTTTTAAAACTTACTTAGTATTTGAAGGACATCATTAGATTATTGACGCTTATTCATCTCCGCTTCGAAAGTTTCCTTAAAGTTTCCGTAGTTGTATTCAGCCATGATGCGCTCGTCCTGAGAAAGACGTTCGTTATATGCTTGTGCGATCCCTTCTCCACTTAACTCTATAGCGATGTAACTAACGAAAGCGCCGTCAGCTTTTTGAGTTAGTTTTTCGCAGATGATAATAGCTCCTCTGAGTTCCTGCTCTACAACTGATCGAGCCATGTCATTGAAAGTCTCCGTCACCTCTTCTTTGTTGTTGAAATTTGTAGAGTTTACATAGTTATCAGTAACAATAGAAAGTGTTGCAGAGATAGACCTTGCTAGACGATTTTCTGCATTTGACCTAGACATTTTCTTCGCTGTTTCACGGCTTATGCTTTCACCTGTTGCAGTCGCTCTAAAATGCTTGCTGTCAGAATTGTAATCTGACCCTGTACAATACTCTATAATTTCAACCTCACCATTTTGAGTGGGTGTAATAACTTGGTTTCCTTTGCAACCTGCAAGGCTAAAGATGATCGCAGAACCGGCGACACATAAGGTTTTGATAGTATTCATAATTTTTCTATTTATTTTTATTTTGCATAGACTGTGCCAAACTACAATCTATTCATATAGCGCACCAACAAATTTACTTGTAAATCTACCTTTTATTTCAATACAAGCCTTTCTGTAAGCTTCTTGCCCTGCTTTTATGCGATCTAATTGAACCCCTTTAATTCGCTCTAGGTTCTTTTGCATGATTAGCTTTCCATTTTCGTCGGTAAGCTCTATTGTAGCATTCAGATATGCAGTAAAAAAGCCAGATCCTTCACCCCCTGACTGTGTGTCGGAATTTACAGTTAGCGTTAGTGCTTGTGAAGTAGCGTGGTCTATAACCTCTACTCCCTCTTCTATTAATGCTGCTCTTAGTGCTGGAATTAATGATCCTTGAGAACTCATTTGTTGGAACATCTTTTCAGTACCCACTACATAAACTTTAGGCCGCTCAAGGACAATTGGAATCCTTAATGGTGTAGCTGTTATACCATTAAGTAGGGGACTGAGCGGACTAAGAACGTGAAGCACTTTTGAAAATGATAAAATGTCAACTTCAACGATAAGTTCGCTTTGCGATATCCCTGGAGTGAATCCATTAAGGGGGATTTCGACAATTCCATTCCCAGAAGTTTTTGTGGTACCTCTAACCGGTATGGCTCCTCTGTTGTATGAATATATTAATGGGATTCCAAAAACGCTATTGTTGTCGAAAAATGATGAGATAGATACTTTGTCAGTATATCTGTTATTAAGTAAAAGCTTAATTTCTTCTTTGTCGTGAGACAATTCAAGCCCGCTTATTGCATCTGACATTCCATTTAGCAATGCCCTATCTAGATCGAAATGGGTCCCATCATCACCCGTATAAGGATTTAATTCTCCGAGGTATTTACTCATGACGTCAAGCCCCATCAAATACCTCTCGATTGCTCCAGGAATTGCTCCTTCAGAGATTTTCCTTTCAGCATCTAAGTAATGTCCGTATGCTGATCCCAAAGCAACTCGTTTGCGTTCAGCTAAAATTCTTGCGTACTCAGATTTAGATAGTCTATAGTAGACAAAGACTTCGGTAGGACTTTCATACGAGTCTATCAAATCAAATCCTTCTAGATCTTCAACAACTGTGGATTCTATGTTTGAAACAAAGCTCTCCTCTACCCAACTGTTTACTTGCAGGGTTGATAATAATGATGACGATGAGACTTTAACTCTAATTTCTCTTGCAAGCGAGTTGAGAGCGTTTTCTCTTGCAATTTCTGCTGCGTTATATGGAAATTCTTCTTTAGAAACACCTGCGATTCCTATATAGTAACTTGAGTTTATAGGTCTTTCTGTAACCCAAACCGGTTTTTCCAAATCCACCTTACTCAAGCTCGCACAACCTTCTAACCCTAAGATAATAAAAGAGGCAAAGATTAGTATGCTGATGGAGTGTAGACGTTGCTTCAAATTCCTTTACTTTACCTTACCTGTTCTTTAATGATGCTTTCTATTTCGCGCTGGATTTTCACGGCTAAATTCTTGGTGACATCATCAACCATTATATTGTCGTTTTTTAAATTTTCTCTTTGCCCAATTAGACCTAGAAGCATATTGTGTCCACTACTTGACGCGTTAACTGATCCATTAGATTTTGCGGGGTAAAGCATTCTAGCATTACCTCCGTATTTTAAGTATCGAACATCGTCAGAAGAGTAAGATTCAATTGTTTTACTAGATAAGATAGCTCCTGTTTCCATAGAAACGAGCTTGAGTGTGAATGACATGGCAACTTCAGATGATTGATAAAATTCAGAGTATCCAACGGAGCGGTATTTAGTTTCGTTTCGCTTTTTCCCCTCGGAATCGATAGTTTCTACTCTATATTTTTCGTATCCGCGTTTGTTGTCGTGTCGAAGAGGCGTTGTTGAGACTGTACATCCAGTTACAGTTCCCTTTAAAATTGCCTTAACGCCAAGTAGTGAACCTATTTCTAGTTCTGCTCCAGATGTCAGTCCGCTGAGCTCTAGTTGTTGCTCTTGGAGTATTAAGTCAATCGATTCTCGATCTACAACGACCAGGAAAGGGTCGTTAGATTCCATCAGGTTTTGTTCTACATAAGAGCTAAGCTTAGTACTGATATTACGTCTGTTAGAACCGTTCTTGAAAGACATAAGAGCAATCGTGAAGCGTCCTAGTTCTAAAACTTCATCACGTCTTTCAGAAGCATCTTTAAATGTTTCATCGCGGTTAACTACATCTGAGAAAGTTTCATATGCAGAACGAAATAGCTTGTCGTCCATTGCAGTCATTGCTAAATCGTAAGTTGGTGTGCAGAAGGCGAAATCAGCAAGTGAGGCGGCATCTTTAAAGCCAGGTACAAGAGATGTAATTTCCTCTAACAGTTTGAGCGCCTGGTTGTATTCTAACTTTTCAAGGTGTGAGGTCGCAATAGTGTATAATTCTTGAACATGGTCGTTTTTCACAGATTCGTATTGAGCTCTTTTCGAGTCTGGAAAGTTGAGAGTTACACCAAAAGCGTTAACCTTGTCATAGAACGATTCAGCATTCTTGAAGTTACGAATTGCGGACTCCTTATCGCTGCGTAGGGTAGCTTCATCGAACAATGCGAGGTGTCGAGAAAGTATGATTTGGCCTGTACGATTGAGACCAGATAGAGCATCTAAGTTTGCTGGTTTTTTCTTGAGAGCAGTGGAGTAAAAGTCTGCGGCTTGGTCAATCATTCCGGCGGCTTCCATCTTAGCTCCACGTTTGACGTATGACTTAGCTCCTTTACAGCTGTTTAGTGAAGCGCAAAGGGTAATAGCAGTAAGTACTATTATAAAAGGAGAAATAATATTTTTCATATGGGAGAAATAATACTTGCAAGATATGCTTTTGTAGGTTTTGTATTGATTTTGGGTAAAAACAATTTGCGTGCCATATCTTTCAGAGTTAAATATTGATAATTCAAGTTTAGATGAAGTCTATTTTAGTTTTAGGAGCAGGAAGGTCTTGTAGTACTTTAATCAAGAGGCTTTTAGATAGGTCTGAGGAGTGTGGCTGGAAAGTAATTGTTGGAGATATTGATCTTTCTGTAGCTCAACAAAAAGTGAGTGGTCATGAGAGAGGAGAAGCGTTTCAATTGTCTGTTCTAGATAATATTGAGAGAGATAAGAGGATAGGAGAGGCCGATCTTGTGATGAGTATGGTCCCAGCATTTTTGCATGCCAGTGTTGCTAAAGTAGCTATTGCTGCTGGAGTGCCTGTGATTACTCCCAGTTATTTAAACGATGAGATGATGTCCCTTGATGAGGCCGCTAAGGATGCTGGTGTTCTAGTTCTTAATGAGATAGGTCTTGATCCGGGGATTGATCACATGAGCGCCATGAAGGTTATAGATGAGATTAAGTCTGATGGGGGTGTGATGAAGGGATTTGAATCGTATTGTGGTGGCCTTGTCGCTGAGGAGTCGGACAACAATCCTTGGCATTACAAGATTTCGTGGAACCCGAGGAACATCGTGCTTGCTGGTCAGGGTGGTTCAGCAACCTTTAAGAATGCGGGGAGAGTGAAACTCGAACCTCCGCATAGAGTGTTTCGCAGACTTAGGGCGATTGAGGTTGAGGGGCGGCTTTATAAAGGTTACCCTAATCGTGACTCCCTTGCATACGAAGAGATTTACAATCTGCCTGATATGGAGACCTTGATCAGAGGGACTTTGAGAGTGGATGGGTTTTGTAGGTCGTGGGATATTTTAGTTCAGCTAGGTATGGTGAGGGATGACGCGAAATTGGTTTGGGCGAAAGATATATCATGGAGCGAATGGACGAGATCATTTTTACCTTCAAAAACTGTTGGAATGACGGTTTCAGAAGCCATCAATGCAACTGTAATAAGCGACCACGAAACTAACGAAAGATTAGAATGGTTAGGGCTTTTCGACACGGAAGCTGGTCCGGGAATTACAGAAGGAACACCTGCAGAAATAATCGAGGCACTCCTTGTGAAAAAGTGGGCCCTAGAGGAAGGCGATAGGGATATGATTGTGATGTGGCATCGATTCGAGTTCGAGAAGGACGGCAAACGGTACGCTAGAACTTCTGAGTTTTTCTTAGAAGGTCGCAGTTCTATGTATACTGCGATGTCTGACACTGTAGGTTTACCTATGGCAATTGCGGCTGAACATATGATGGTTGGTGGAGGTTTTGGTAGTGTGGGGGTAGAAATTCCAGTAACTTCTAATTATTATGATGTGGTACTTCCTAAATTAGAGGATTTCGGGGTTGTGTTTAAAGAGTCTCAAAGAGAGCTATAATGATGATGTTTTCAGCTATATCTGTAACGCCTTGGTGGTGTTTTGCGTGCCTCGTTTGCGGGGGCGCACCGGATTGGCCAGAAAACAGATTGGCGACACGAGAGTGGGTGAAAGATGCTTTAGAATGGAGACTAGACAGAGGAGCTGGGTCCTGTGAGGAGTATATGCCGGCAATTGATGCTTGGACTTTAGAATGGATTGCCGAGAGTGATGAAATTAGGGTAGAAATAGACACGGAGGAGTGGCCAGTTTTTACATCAGAGCCACTGTTACAAGGCACGCTTATTCAAATTATGGCACTTGAACAATTAAAGGGTTTAGATTACGATGATGGGCGTATTTTGAGAAAGTTGAAAAGGGTTGCGCGTAGAAGTGAAGGAGGTATTTCGGATGAGTTGAAGTTAGTGTTCAATGAGAATAAGAATTTGCAAGAAGATTAAGTAGACTTGATGGATTTTGTTTAGTTAATTAGCAATGGAAGGGATTTAGAATTAATTTCGCCGAATGCGCAGTTTCGATATACCAGATCATTTTAGAAGTCCCATCATAAGTAAGGTAAAGGCTAGGAGGAAAGAGTTGGATGTGAGAAAGGTAGATTTTACGCCAACTTTACTGGATTTCGGAAATGTAAAAATTCAACTGGCAAGACATTTCGGATTTTGTTTCGGAGTAGAAAACGCAATTGAAATTGCATACAAAGCAATCATAGAAAATCCAGACAAACAGATTTTTATTTTAAGCCAAATGATTCACAATCCAGAAGTGAATGAAGATCTTGAGAGTCGAGGAGTGAGGTTTTTGATGGACACAAAAGGCCGAGAATTAACACCTATAAGCCAAGTTACAGCTGATGACGTTGTAATCATCCCTGCTTTCGGAACCACATTGGAAATGCAAAATAAACTCTGTAAAATCGGTGTAGATATAAGTAAATATGACACAACATGCCCTTTTGTGGAGAGGGTTTGGAAGAGATCTGAGCAATTAGGTGGAGATAGTTTTACAGTAATAATTCATGGAAAACCCGATCATGAAGAAACGAGGGCTACATTCTCCCATGCTTCGAAAAATGCTGCGGCTTTAGTGGTGGTAGATTTAAATGAGGCGCAAGCTTTAGCAAAGATGATGGTGGAAGGATCAGAGGGGTTCGATCAAATGTTTAAGGGACGCACGAGTGAGGGGTTTGATTTTAATCGAGACTTGCAAAATATTGGTGTAGTCAACCAAACAACAATGATAGCTTCTGAGACTCAGACGATAGCTGATATTTTAAAAGAGGCTTCAATAGAATTTGCAAATACACGAGATACACTTTGCTACGCTACGAACGATAATCAAAGGTCTACAATTGGAGCTTTGGATGAAGGTGGAGCGGATTTAGTAATTGTAGTTGGAGGGTATAATAGTTCTAACACATCACATATTGTGGAAATTTGTGAAAAAGTAAAGCCCACATATTTTGTGCGAAATGAACTCGATTGGGGAGACAACGGTGAACTAAATCATTTCGATATTCACAAACAGAAGATTGTAGTTACTGAAGGATTTCTGTCAGAAACGACTGATTTTAAGGGTGTCCCTACTATTCTACTCACAAGTGGAGCATCTTGTCCGGATGCTTCTATGGAGCGAGTTTTACATAAAATATTAAATAGTTTCCCCGGTGGAAAGGATGTGGAATCAGTGTTGAATATTTGGGCAAAGAAGAGTAGTTAAGACTTCTGCTTACTCGTAAATTAGCCACTATGGAAGCACCTAAGCTTCGAGGGATGTTCCGCAATGTGAGAACCAAGCCTCGATCATTCGTTTTTAAGTCCCGACATCTTCCCGATGATCCTCCTCATTGGAGTGAGCGCAAGCGTAGGATAGAGTCTGAGGTAGCGAAGGAGCGCGGAGAGAAAGTTCCCGAGCAAAAGATGGCTCCTAGCATAAGATTCAGAAAAGGAGGGTCTGTTAGAAAAGCCGCTAGAAAAGCAAATATCAGGGTGATTTTAATAGGGGTAGTTTTGTTATGGATTACGTGGAAAATGATGGTTTGGGCTGAAACAACGGAATTCGGAAAAATGTTAGAATTTATTAGAGATAATGGATGATTTAATTGTTCAGTTATCCGACCATGTAGCCAACCAAATCGCAGCTGGTGAGGTTGTGAATAGACCTGCTTCTGTAGTAAAGGAATTGCTGGAGAATGCTGTGGACGCTGAAGCTACGGAGATCGTTGTGGTGGTAAAAGATGCAGGACGGACTCTGATTCAAGTGATTGATAATGGACTGGGTATGGGGGAGACGGATGCAAAGCGATGTTTTACACGCCACGCCACTTCAAAGATTACTTCTGCAGACGATTTATTGTCACTTGTTACGAAGGGTTTTCGAGGGGAAGCTCTTGCTTCTATAGCAGCGATATCACATGTAGAACTTAAAACTAGAAAAACAGATGCTGATTTAGGAGTTAAGATTTCTGTCAGCGGTGATGAGATGAGTGATATTGAATCGGTGGCATGTTCTGAAGGGTCATCATTTTCAGTAAAAAACCTTTTCTTTAACGTTCCAGCTAGGCGTAATTTTCTTAAATCTAATCAAGTAGAGCTCAGACATATCGTAGATGAATTCCAAAGGGTAGCGATGGCCCATCCTGATTTGAGTTTCAGACTTCAAAGTAATGGTAGCGATCTTTTCAATCTTAGGCCTGGCGCTTTACGAAAGAGAGTTGTATCTATTTTCGGTGTTAAGCACGACGAGAGGCTAGTCCCTGTCGAGGAAGAAACAGATGTTGTGAAAATTCATGGATTCGTCGGAAAGCCAGCTTTTGCTAGACGTACTAGAGGTGAACAATTTTTATTCGTAAACGGAAGGTTCATCAAGCACCCGCTAATGCATCGCGCGATTATGAATGCGTATGAGGGCGTTCTTAGTCCTGGTAGCTTTCCGTTGTACACGATTTTCCTCGTTGTGGACCCTTCTAAAATTGATATGAATATTCATCCCACGAAAGTGGAAGCGAAGTTTGAAGAAGACCAAATTATTTTCCCCATACTTCGCTCCGCCATAAAACGCGCGCTTGGAAAACACAACGTAGCTCCCTCTTTAGATTTCGAATCGGAACTAAGCATTTCCTTAGATTCTCCACCTACAGGAGTATTTGTAGATGAACCTAAAGTGAATATTAACCCCAACTATAACCCGTTTATTTCGGGGGGATCTACACCTAAAAAGAAAAATCCTGAAGCCTCATTCGGGGGATTTGAGATAAGCTCAGAAAAGGAACTTGACAGCTTGTATCAGATGTTTGGTACCGAGGGAGAAATTGACTTTGATACAGAAAGATTGGTAGAGGAAAAAGCTCCGAATATGTTTTTGTTAAGCTCTCGCTTTATAGTAACAGAAAGTAATCAGGGAGTAATTGTTATCGATGCCAGGAGAGCTCATGAAAGAGTGTTGTTCGAGCAATATCTTCTTGCAGGGCATGGAAAGGGATCAAGTCTGGGTCAAAAATTACTTTTCCCAGAACCGATTTCTCTCTCCACAGCTGATACGGATTTGCTTTTAGGGGCATCAGAAATTCTGATGATGTTTGGTCTTGAGTTAGAAAAGTCAAATACAGGGGCAGTCGAAGTTGTGACCGTGCCTTCAGGGCTTGCGGGGAGATTGCAGGATTGGATTGATTCCGTTTTAGGGGCACTAAAGGACGGAACTTGGAGTGATGAGGAGGGGAGAAGGGAAAAGCTTGCTCAGGCTGCGGCTCAAGCGGGAGCTTTGAAACTTTCAGAAAAAAATAAGTTCAGCCTTACACATCATGAGATGGTAGATCTTGTCAATAAATTGTTCGACTGCGAATCCCCAGCTATTGATTCAAGAGGGAGAGCCGTATACACATTATTCTCTCTTGAGAATATCGAAAAAACATTAAAATAAAGCAGACTATGTTAGACAGAATGACACCGGTAGTTAAGAATTTAGTCATCATTAACGTATTGGTTTTCCTTGCCCAACAAGCATTTCCGCAAATGCAGTTTTGGTTTATGGGTCACTATCCACTTTCTCCAGACTTCTACCCATGGCAGATGGTAACTTACATGTTTATGCATGGCGGTTTTACGCATCTGTTATTTAACATGTTTGCGCTTGTGGTGTTTGGTAGTGCGCTAGAAAGGGTTTGGGGTGAGAAGAGGTTTTTAATCTATTATATGGCCTGTGGAATAGGCTCTTTTTTTCTCTATGAATTCACTGTAGGTTTAAACATATATAGCCAAATTGATTCTTTCGACCCAGGTGTAGATATGGGCTGGGTTTTAGGTGCCAGTGGTAGTGTTTTTGGGTTGTTACTCGGGTTTGGTATGCTATTTCCAAATACAAAACTCATGCTTCTTTTTCCACCTATTCCTATAAAAGCCAAATACTTTGTTATGGGATATGGAGCGATAGAACTGATGACTGCTTTCCAAAATAATCCTGGGGACAACGTCGCTCATTTCGCCCATCTTGGTGGGATGTTGATCGGATACTTTATGATCAAGCATTGGCAGCGTGATAGAACTAATTTTTATTAATTTACCGTATGTGGGAAGATATTAAGAAAAGCTGGAATACGGGTGGGATGCTGTACAAGTTGATTTGGGTGAACGTTGTAGTTTTTGTTGTCATAAATTCGGCGATTGTTTTTACTCAACTAACTGATATTCAGATTCCAGTTAGTGCATCGGGTGGGTACGGTTTATTTACTACAGCCCACCTCCCAACTTTACTTTATAGACCGTGGTCGATGCTGACTCATATGTTTGCACATAAGGAAATATTCCATCTCTTATTCAATATGATGCTTCTGTGGTGGATGGGACGAATGTATGTCTCTGAAGTGGGTTCAAGAAGGTTACTCAGCACATACATCATGGGTGGACTGGCGGGCTTCATCGTTTATGCTATTTCTGTGAATGTCTTACCTGGACTGAGGATGGAGGAGGTCTCTTTTGCTTATGGAGCATCAGCTGCTATTATGGCAATCTTTACAGCTACAGCGACCTTAAATCCGACTAAAAAAATTCCTTTTTTTCTTTTCGGATCAGTCCAACTTAAGTATATCGCACTGCTGTATGTGCTTTTTGATTATTTTGGAATACTTGGCGAATCTGGTTTAGAGACAAGAGGGAGAATAGCTCATTTAGGTGGTGCCGCTTTTGGGTATTTCTTAATTGTATACTCTCGCAAAGGGATTAATATTGTTAGATGGTTAGAGGTGATTATTGATATGATAATGTCTTCTTTACCGACTTCTTCGACCCCTTCGTTTAGTAAAAAATTCAACTTTACAAAATCTATGAGAAGGAAACCTAAAGAAACTCGCCCCCCTAAAAGTGACGATGACTTTAATTCTGAGAGAAAGGAGAGAGAGGATAGGTTAGATTTAATACTTGAGAAGATTTCACGTCACGGATACGATCATCTTAGCAAAGAAGAAAAAAAGTTTTTGTTTAATCAATCAAAGAAATAGGAGAGTGTCTGGTATTAGATTAGATCATTTTATCTTAGAACCATCCATGTTAATTCTTGTTGGTGCGAAGGTTGGTGAATTAATCTCACCAGAGCTGTTTCCTTTTTTTGCTATTTTCGGATTAACATTCCCCTATGCCCTTTTGGTGTTTTTTATCGGAGTTGTTTTGAGGTTAATTCGAGGTGGGTGGAAAGAATTAGTTGTGCCTTTTATCATGCTGTTCTTCCTTCAATCGAGTATTGCTTTAACAATAGGTGGAATAGGTACTGTGCCTGAGTTGACGGATGATTCCATCAGTTTTTCTGCGGGTACTTTTAATGTCCGAAGAATGGATGAATACCAGTGGTTAGAGGGAGATAAAACCAGGAATGATATTTTCACTTGGCTCTCTTCTACATCTCTTGATATCATGTGTTTTCAAGAGATGCCTGTAGAGATGAAAGGACAAGTTTCTAAATCTTTAGGAGGAGCAACTGTTAAACATGCAGGTAATAGAGCGGGTACGGCTATAGCCACAAAATTAAAAATTGTTGATTTCGAGCCATGGACTTTTAAAGATGAGAATTTCGCTAGAGGCATTATTCTAGATGTAATTTTACCTAAAAGTAATGATACGATTAGAGTCTACAACATTCACTTACAGTCTGTGGGTTTCGTGGGTGGCGATTACGATGCGGTGCGTTCAGGCCCTGATACCGAGCAGAGCAAGAAGTTGTGGTCTAGACTTTCCTCAGCATTCTCAAGTCGTTCAGCCCAAACCACTGTTCTCCGCGCCTCTATCAATTCTAGTCCCTACCCGGTTATACTTTGCGGTGATTTTAATGACACCCCTGTTTCTTTTGCGTTATCCACTTTAAGGTCTGGTTCTCCGAAATTATTTGACGCTTTTGCCTTAGCTGGTTCAGGTTTAGGTTCTACTTACGTAGGTGATATCCCAGGATTGAGAATAGATTATATGATGAGTTCTTCGTCTTTAGAAGTCGTTTCATTCGAAACTCACGAAATAGAACTCAGCGATCACAGACCTATATCTGCAGTTTTTATTTCAAATAGGTAGTATAAGATTACCTTCGCTTTATGGAAACCATGAATTTTGATGTTCTCGCTTTCGGAGCCCACCCAGACGATGTAGAACTCGCAGCTGGAGGAACGATTGCTAAATTAGTCGTGGAAGGCAAATCGATTGCAATTGTAGATCTCACTCGAGGAGAGCTAGGGTCACGAGGTTCAGCTCAAATACGCAGTCAGGAATCTGCAGCAGCCGCGGAAATTTTAGGAGTAAAAACCAGAATTAACCTCGACTTACCAGACGGTTTCTTTCAATGTGATGAGAAATCCTTACTTGAAGTTGTCAAGGTCATCAGAAAATATCGTCCCCGAATTATTCTAGCTAACGCGCTCGATGATAGGCACCCTGACCATGGAAAAGGAGCTGAACTTGTATACCAGGCTTCTTTCTTAGCCGGACTTGTCAAATGTGAAACTGGCGATTTAGACGATTCAGGAATTCCATTATTGACTCATCGACCTGATGCGGTATATCATTATATCCAGGATTATGATAGGATGGCAGATGTCGTAGTCGATATCAGCGGCTACGAGGACGTTAAAATGAAAGCCATCCTCGCTTACGGATCACAATTTTATTCCGAGAACCACGATGACACGAATGTTGCCCCCGAGACGCCGATTTCTTCGCCCGAGTTCCTACAGCATTTGAAGGGACGCGATTTAGCGATGGGAAGGCCGTGCGGGTTTACGGCAGGCGAGGGGTTCGAGATAAGAAGGCCGGTGGGCGTTAATTCTATTTTGGATCTTCTTTAAGAAGAGCGAAAATGAGGCCCGCAGCTTGAGATAAATAAGCTGCTGAAGCGGCCATAGCAGCTCCAGCAACGCCATACGTAGGGATGGCGAACCATCCTATGCTAATTAGCACGGTGAGTCCTATTGCCGAAGTGCGAGCATTCCATATGTGAAGTCCTATCGCACTAAGGTGGTGAGCTATTATGCTCGAGATGGCTCCTGCAATCATTCCGGGTGCTAAAATCCTTAGGGGGACAGCTATTCCATTTATGCCAAAAACCCAAGCGTAAATTGACTCTGGGACTACTGATACTAAGATTGTGAGGGAAACGGTAAGCATTAAGGTCCGCTTTAGGTATCCAGATGTGATGGTACGACGTTCAACCGACGAAGATGCTGCAGCGACTTCTGTATTGACCATTGGGGCTAATGCTCTAGCTATAGTCCAAACAGCTTCGACTCCATAATATACTACAGAGTAAATCCCTGCCCCGGCAGTCCCTATAAAGTGGTTTAATAGTGAGAGGTTTGATCTATTTGTAAGGAGTTGTAGTATGGATCCCGTGGATCCCTGGCTTCCGTAACGAAATAACAGTGGAGTAGCTGAATTGGCGTCATGCGATCCAGATGTTGGAGCGCTTTCCCAATTGCCTTTCATGGCTATTATAGAAAACACTAAGGCTATTGCTAATGCTGCTGCGAGAGCCCACATAAATCCTATGGGAGTATTTATTCCAAAGTAGAGGTAGGTTAGTAGTGTGGAGGTTAGGAGGGAGAAGGTTTGGACTATCTGAAGCTGATTGTTAGTACGAATACGCCCCCCAGCTATGAGCAGCTGACTGTGAAATACGATGATACTCTGCATCAGGCCCAGTACGGAGGATGCTATAAGCCACTCACTCGGTATGATTCCTAATGCAGACCCCAACACAGATGCCACTATGGCCGAGAGCAGGCACCACAGGTACGCCACCTTTCTCAATTGTGATGGCTTATGCGATCTTCTTACGAATACCACTGCTCCCGCCGCTACAAACCCCGCCATACCAGTTACGAGCAAGAGCCCAAACTGTAGAAGCGCCACACTCCCCAGTCCACTTTCTCCAAGAAAATGACTGTTGAGAAGAACTGTTCCTAATGTCGCAACTAGAAGTACGAGGCGTGACCCTATCGAGTGAGATATGTCCGATAAAAACTTCACTCTACCCCGCTCTTTAAAGCTTCTTGGTACACTTGGTCGAACGCCTCAGATATCGCTTCAACACTGAAATGCTCTATTGCGTAATTCCTTATCTCATTAGGATTAAACTTTGCTCCGTCTCCGAGACTTAAAATCGCCTTTCTCAATCCCAATTCGTCTTCCGACTCAATGAGAATTCCTCGTCCCGACTCCTCGACTAAGTGCTCAGAAATTCCACCCACATCTGTTGATATCACAGGAATTCCTGAAGCCCAAGCTTCAGAAATTACACATGGAAAATTTTCGTTGCGACTGAACAGTACGAGCGCGTCTGAAGACTGCATACACTTGGCCACTTCTTCGCTCGATAAGGGTCCGGAAAACGTTACGCATGTATCAGTAAGTCCCAATGACGCAGCGTATGTACGTAGTTTCATGAGTTTTTCCGTATCACTTCCACCGACGAACTTTGCACAAAAATGAAACTCTGGTTTTGAATTTATAAGCGTTGCGAGTGTGTGAAGAATGCCTGTAATGTTTTTTTGGGATTCATCTAAAGAGCTCACGTGAAGGAGCCGCACCTCATCACCCTTGACTTCATTCTCAGAAGGTATCGTAAACATCTCTGTATCCACTACGTTAGGCACGGTTGTGTAAACACTGCCACCTTTGAGGTTGAGCATCTTAAATTCCCTCATTTTCTCCCCAAGTTGGTCTGTAACGGGACAAAACGTAGCTGCGTAAGCTGCTGTTCTCCTCATAGAAATCTTACGCCAAAGCGGAATGTGCTGAGAATCGTGGTAAGCTGTCCAGTGCTCCGTTATCACAAGGGGCACATCCCAACTTTCAGACAGTATTCTCGCCGCCCTTCCAGCTGGAAAAGCCACATGTAGATGCACAAGATCTGGCATAGCTATTTTTTCCCCTGGCACCATCTTCAATAACGCTCTTGTCACTGCTCTTGCCCCTGGCTTTGTTGCCTTTGGGTAAGCTATTCTTTCTAAAAAGCCATCTTTCTCGATCACCTCACTCGTCCCTAAAAGCGGATTCTCATTAGAAACCGGAGCTGCGTACCAAACCTCACTCTCATGCTTTTTTGCCACTGCTCTCAGATGTCGTTGAATGAAATTGCCTAACGATCCGTGTTCCTTGCTCGGATACCAACTTGCAATATGCAAAACCCTTAAGCTGTCGGTATCCTCACTCTTTTTCATAGTCACAAATTTGGTGCATTATCCTTGCACTAACAAAACTTAAGAGTATCTTTGTACTCCCTTCTGGGATATGGTGGGTATAGCTCAGTTGGTTAGAGCACTGGTTTGTGGTACCAGGGGCCGTGGGTTCAAATCCCATTATCCACCCAAAGAAAACAAAAAGGTCTTGCGCAAGCAAGGCCTTTATTGTGCCATGTTTACAGGGGATTCAGCTGAGCTTTCTTGGAATGACTGTTAACTGATTAATATTACAAGAACATAGCTAATATACGAAATATATGGGCTTGCTGTCACACTTTACCGTCACACTTTCCACATTTGATCAACACTAAAACCTAAAACTTATTTCCAGATCATTCCCATAACAGTGTGCACGCCCTCTGGAGTAAACGGTTTCGTTTTCAATAATTTACCGCCCTCAGATATATATAAACGCCACTCTATATATTGCTGATATTTTTTATCTTCTTTAGAAGGGATGTGAAAGCCTTCGACTTGCTCTTTAAAACATGTAGCCCCTCTTTTTCAGTCGTTAGGTTTATATGGTTAAGTTCTCTACCCGTGATCAAATTTAACAAAACACCTTAGAATAAAGGTTTACATCTTTAAAAAGAACCTCCAAAACGAGAAAGGCTTAGATGAGTATATTGAGATGAAACTTACAGAGAAAGCAGAGAAAGATCAGTCTTGAACGCAGTAGTCTATTCACAAACTTCTCCGAAGAATGATAAGAAACTTAAAAGGTCTTGGGTGGTAACTGTTCCATCTCCATCTATGTCAGATGGACAATCGCTAGCCATATCATCAAACAGGCAACTACCATCATCAGATGTAGCTAAGGAATCAAAATTCATCGCATCAGGGTAAGTACATCCATACACTTCACTATCATCACATATTCCATTGCTATTATAGTCATCTTCACAATCACCCCCACATATCCCAGAAGCATCTAATACGTTTCCTTCACAGTCACAATCTCCTTCAAGAATGCCTTCTCCGCCACACTCTCCACACTCGTCTATATATAAACAACTACCGTCATCTGAAATTGCATTCGAGTCATAATTACATGCTTCTGTATTAGTGCAACCATCTGAACAATCATTGCAGCTACAATATTCACAAGAGCCATCATCTTCCGAAACTGTAGGATTGTAATTACAAGCTGTGAAATCGGTACATCCAGGACATGCGCCAAACTCACAAGATTCATTATCAGCAATAGTATATTCAGAATCATAATTACAAGCCAACTCATACATGCAGCCCGTACATGATTCGTATTCACAGTCTCCATCATCACATCCAGCATTAGCATCAAAATTACATGCTACAGAATCCATGCATCCAGAGAAAACACAAGACATATCATCACAATCAGCGGTAATATCATAATTACAAGCGCTTGGCTCATTACAACCTAATGTGCCTATTCCTCCACACTCTCCACATTCATCAAAGTATTGACAGTTGTCATCATCACATCCAGCATTTGCGTCATAGTTACACGCATTAATATCGATACAGCCAGGATATAAACATGACCCATCGTCTTGAAGAAAATATGAGTCGTAGTTACATGCCGTCTCATCTGTACAACCTGAACAAAAGAAAATACAACTACCATCATCAATAGATGCTTCGGGGTTATAGTTACAGGCTACTTCAATAACACAGCCTTCATAGATACATGAGAAATCGTTTTCCGTGGCTTCTGGGTTATAATTTACTGCTTCATTGTCTGTACAGCCACAAGTGCTATCAGGCAATACCATGACAACATCTGTTGTAGAGCAATTGTCAAATCCGATAGGCTCAACTAACAAAGT
>DBBW01000012.1:821-12440 GCA_002292405.1 Flavobacteriales bacterium UBA974 | reverse complement strand
GGAAAGAGAATTGTCACATTAGATATAGCCTCTCTCGTTGCTGGAACTAAGTACCGGGGACAATTTGAGGAACGATTGAAGGCTGTTATGAATGAGCTGAATAAATCTCCCGATGTGATTCTTTTTATCGACGAGATACATACGATTGTGGGTGCTGGTGGTGCAAGCGGCTCTCTTGATGCTTCTAACATGTTTAAACCTGCTCTTGCAAGAGGAGAGATTCAATGCATTGGAGCGACTACACTTGATGAATTTCGTCAGCATATTGAAAAAGATGGGGCTTTAGAGAGACGTTTTCAAAAAGTTATTGTAGAAGCTACTAATATTGAAGAAACGAAAGAAATACTTCACAACATTAAAGATAAGTATGAAGAACATCACAGTGTCAGTTACACTGATAAGGCTATTGACGCTTGTGTGAAGCTTACCTCACGTTATATTACAGATAGACATTTACCAGACAAAGCAATTGACGCTTTAGATGAGGTTGGTAGTCGAGTACATTTAAATAACATTCATGTGCCCGAAGAGATTATTCAAATTGAAGAAGAAATCGATAGAATTAAGGATGAGAAAATTAAAGTTGTAAGGAGCCAACGATATGAAGAGGCTGCTAGACTTAGGGATTCTGAGCGAAATTTAATGGAACGCCTTGCTGCAGCGAAACTTAAATGGGAGGACGAGAGTAAAAATCTTAGAGTAACTGTAACTGAAGCACATGTTGGAGATGTTGTAGCGATGATGACAGGCATCCCTGTTAAGCGTATAGCCGAGAAAGAAAGCGGGAAACTTGCTAGGATGGATAAAGACATTGAAGGGAATGTGATCGGTCAGTCTGATGCTATTAAAAAGGTCGTGAAGTCTATAAAGCGCAACAGGGCTGGACTTAAAGATCCAAACAAACCGATTGGTTCATTTATTTTCTTGGGACCTACAGGAGTTGGGAAAACACAGTTGGCAAAAATATTAGCTCAATTTATGTTCGACAGTGAGGAAGCTCTGATTAGAATTGACATGAGTGAATATATGGAGAAGTTTGCTGTTACAAGATTAGTAGGAGCGCCTCCAGGATATGTTGGTTATGAAGAAGGTGGACAACTTACAGAAAAGGTACGCCGTCGCCCCTACTCTATCGTATTGTTAGATGAAATTGAGAAAGCACACCCAGATGTATTTAACCTGTTGCTACAAGCACTTGATTATGGAGTTATGACTGACAGCTTAGGCAGAAAGGTTGACTTTAGAAATACAGTGATGATAATGACTTCTAACATCGGGGCAAGACAATTGTCTGAATTTGGAACTGGTGTAGGATTCAACACTTCTGCTCGAGAGAAGAATGAGGAGCAAAATAGAGCCGGAATTATTCAAAAAGCTTTGAAGAGTGCATTCGCTCCTGAATTTCTAAACAGAATTGATGACGTTGTATTATTTCAGTCACTCAAGCGTGAGCATATTCACAAGATAATTGACATTGAGTTAGGTGAACTTAGCAAGCGAATTAGAGATTTAGGCTATGGTTTTAACGTTTCTGATGAGGCGAAGGACTTCATCGTAAACAAAGGGTATGATGAGAAATACGGAGCTCGTCCACTGAAGAGGGCTATTCAAAAGCATCTTGAGGATCCATTTGCAGAGGAGATTATTAACTCTGCTGTTCAGGAAGGAGACTTGCTAACTGCTGATTACACGAAAGGAGATGTTAATCTTGCAATTTCAGTTGTAAAGGGTGGAGTACTTGTTATGCCTAAAGGTGCCGCAGAAGTACTTGATGAAAAAGAAGATGTGGATGTGAAACCGAAAGCAAAAAAGAAAAAGAAATCTAAGAAATCAGCCAAAGAAAAATCTGCTAAAGAAAAGTCAACTTCTAAGAAAGATGATAAAGCTGATTCCTGAGCCAACTTGAGAAAATGAAAAAAATCTTTGTTATCTCACCTTTTATAAGGAAGCTATCTAATGTTGGTCTTGGTATTCTTAGGAATCGATATTCGGCGACAGCATTGATTGGTTTGTTTTGGGTAATGTTTATTAGTGATATTGATTTATTCTTTATCGCTAAGGAGCAATCAAAACTTCAAGAAATGAGGAAAGAAGTTGAAGCAACAAATTTAAAAAACAACGAATTGCGATTACAACTTGAGGAAATCGAAAAGAACCCAGCAGTCTTAGAGAGGGTTGCACGTGAGCGCTACTTTATGAAGCGTCCAGAAGAAGAAGTGTTCAGAATAGTTGAATAATTGCGGAAACCATTCTGTCAATTGAGCTCGGGTCTTTTACAATACTAAATAACAGTCCAAACAAAGCACCATATATGTGTGCGTCATGAGCTATACCAGAGCCACCATTCTTCTGCATATGCCTCTCGTACAAAAAGAATAGAACTCCAGCAAAAATAGCTGGCATGGGGATGATGAAAAAGAGTAAAAGAGGTTGTGTTGGGTAAGCAACAATGAAAGCCATTAACACAGCGCTTACTGCCCCTGAAGCGCCAAGGGATCTGTAATTCGCATTGTCCTTATGTTTAGTTAGTGCAGGAATTGTTGCCGTTAAAAGGGCTCCGAAATATAAAACCGGAAAAGCCCCCCCCATTTCTGCCTCGACAGTCGTTCCGAATTCCCAAAGAACAAACATGTTAAAAAACAAATGAGTTCCATCAGCGTGAATAAATCCATGACTTACAATCCTATAATATTCCTTAAAGTGATTAACATTGTAGGGGACAAGCATAAGCTTCTCTAAGATTTGGGGTCTCTTCATCGCGAACAATGAAGCCCCTACCGTTACAGCTAAAATTAACAACAACATGGATTAATCGCTAGAGTGATCGGCTACTATCACCCACTCTTTATTGATTTTCCGCCAAACAAGAGAGTACATTCCCCCCACTTCTTCATTCAGCCTCCAAGCCCCAATAACAAGCGCTGAGTTCTCACAAAGTGGAGTCCAACTCCTGTTGGTGAAAGTAAGATTTCCCATAGACTCTCTATCGGGATATCCCTTTTTATATCTATTCAGAGTTGAATTATACCCAGTAGTAACGCCACTTCCACCTACAAATAAAAGACTGTCAGATTGCATATAGCCTATCATAAATCCCTCGAGGTCACCATTATTCCATGCTTGCTGTTGATTCAGCATTGTAGCTGCAACAGAGGTGGGCATTCCAGGCACTTGAATTTGGCCGAAAAGACTGAACGATCCTAAGCAAAGCCAGATATATAGAAACAGCTTATACATTGAATCGGAAGTGCATGATATCTCCATCTTTAACGATGTATTCTTTGCCTTCAACGGATAATTTACCAGCTTCTTTAACTGCATTTTCCGATCCATAGTTTACAAAATCATTGTAAGACATAACCTCAGCGCGGATGAAACCTTTTTCGAAATCTGTGTGAATAACGCCAGCAGCTTGTGGAGCTTTTGCGCCTTTACGTAAAGTCCAAGCCCTGACTTCCTTTACTCCTGCAGTAAAATAGGTGTGAAGATCTAAAAGCGCATACGCTGTTCTGATGAGTTTTGCTACACCAGCTTCTTCTAAACCTAGGTCTTGAAGGAACATTGACCTTTCTTCTAAGTCATCAAATTCTGCAATGTCTGATTCTATTGAAGCTCCAATAATAAGAACTTTGGCGCCCTCAGAGTCAGCCATTTTTCGAACCTCATCCACATATTTATTACCATCAACTACACTCGCTTCATCGACGTTGCAAACATATAAGACAGGTTTAAATGTTAAAAGCTGAAGTTCCTTCATAAGTACCACTTCAGCTTCTTCAAGTTCAAGTTTACGAGCATTTTCACCTCTAAGCAGTAATTCCTTTAGACGGTCGAAAAACAGGAGTTCCTTGATTGCTAGTTTATCACCTGTTCGTGCGGCTTTGCTAATCTTGTCACGCTTAGCAACAACACTTTCTAAATCCTTCAGCTGAAGTTCCATATCGATCACTTCTTTATCTCGAATTGGATCTACAGTAACATCAACATGAATGATGTTGTCGTCATCGAAACATCTTAATACATGAAGTATTGCATCAGTGGTTCTAATGTTACCTAAAAACTTATTACCGAGTCCTTCACCTTTGCTTGCACCTTTAACAAGTCCTGCTATATCAACAATTTCAACAGTAGTGGGCAAAACGTTTTGTGGCTGCACCAACTCTGCAAGTTTATTTAATCTAGGATCTGGAACAGTTATAATGCCCAAGTTGGGCTCAATAGTGCAGAACGGGAAATTTGCACTTTGTGCCTTTGCATTTGAAAGACAATTAAAAAGTGTTGACTTCCCTACATTAGGAAGACCTACGATACCACATTGAAGCGCCATGATTGTAATCTTTATAAGGAATGCAAATGTAGAAAAATAACCTCTCAACGATTTACAAAACTTTATCCACAATTTAAGAATGCGAATCTTAGAGTAGGTACTTTCGCATAGCATGTAAAAGCACCTCAAATAAAATCATGAGCACACAATCCACTCCCGCAATTTGTTCCCAAGTTAGACGCGATATAGTACGCATGGTACATGCTGTTTCTTCTGGCCATCCCGGTGGTTCACTTGGATGTGTTGAACTCCTTGTAAAACTATACTTCGAGGAAATGAATCTTGACGCTGAAAATTTTACAATGGATGGAAAGGGTGAGGATTTGTTCTTTTTGTCGAATGGACACATCTCTCCTGTTTGGTATAGCGTTCTTTCTCGCAGAGGGTTTTTTGCGACTGAAGAGCTTGCAACATTCCGCAAAATAAATTCTCGTCTTCAAGGTCACCCGGCAATTGAAGAGGGCCTTCCTGGTATCAGAATTGCTTCAGGATCTTTGGGACAAGGCTTAAGTGTGGGAATCGGAGCTGCGACTACAAAGAAACTCGCTGGAGAAAAAACCTGGGTTTACACGCTTCACGGAGATGGGGAATTACAAGAAGGTCAGATTTGGGAAGCGGCAATGTATGCTGCTCACAATAAAGTAGATAATATAATAAGTTTCGTCGATTGCAACGGTCAACAAATTGACGGCTCTACAGAAGATGTTCTTTCTTTAATTGACCTCGGAGCTAAATGGGCCGCATTTGGTTGGAGAGTTTTAAAATGCGATGGACACGATTTAGAAGACATTGGAAGAGTAATCGCTGAAGCGAAATCCCATTCGGGAAGTGGTGTGCCAAATGTTGTACTCATGAAAACAGAAATGGGTAAAGGAGTGGACTTTATGGAAGGAACACATAAGTGGCACGGCATCGCTCCCAATGATGAGCAACTCGCTGACGCACTTTCTCAACTAGAAGAGACGTTAGGAGATTACTAAAGAGTGTTTCAGCAGCCTACATATAACTGTTTTTCTATCCTGAGTGTATTCGCATTTGCTGTATTCTCAATCTCTTTAGCTGCTCCTTTTTCAGCCCAAACAAATACAGCAACGCTTACTGTCGAATCCTCAACTGGAAACGAAGCAGGCGAGGATGGTCCCACAAGAATACTTTTCGTTTTTGATGCCTCAAATAGTATGAATGCTTTTTGGAGTGGAGAGAGGAAAATGGTACTAGCCACAAGGTTGCTCTCTAAATCTTTAGCATCTCTATACGGGACAACGGATTTAGAGTTGGGACTAAGAGCTTATGGACATGGCACGAAGCACATAGAAGGCCAACAAGACTGTGATGATACTGAACTGATTGTACCAATTAAGAAAGGCACTAACCTAATAATAAAACAAGAACTCGGTAGGCTTAGAGCTCAGGGAACTACACCTATAGCTAGATCTTTAGAGAAGTCAGCTGGGGATTTCCCTTCTGAACCCGGAAGGAACATCATCATACTTATTACTGACGGCATAGAGGCATGTGATGAAGATCCATGTGCAGTAAGCAGAATGCTTCAGTCAAAAGGCATCGTTGTAAAACCTTTTATTATAGGGATAGGAATAGACGATCAGCACAAAGAATCACTCCGTTGCGTGGGAAACTTCTATGATGCAACAAATCCTGAAGTATTTGAAACTGTTTTAGATTTGGTCTTAGAGCAGGCACTACACAATACAACTGTGGAAGTAAGGCTTCTTGATGAGGAAGGAAATCCTACAGTTACTGATGTTCCTCTGACCTTTACAGACCTCAGATCCGGCTCTCACCACCCGCAAGTGGTTCATACTTTAAGTTTTGATCACCTAACCGACACGTTCTATCTAGATCCTATCCCCACATATAGTTTGAGTCTACATACTCTTCCTCATAGAGGTATGGATTCAGTCCAACTTTCGCCTGGCAGACACAATATTATTAGTGTACCTGATATGGAGCAGGGTGTAATAAGCCCGAAATTCCCAGGCTCGAATCGCAATGCTTATCATCATTTAAGTGTTGATGTCTATGAAAGCGGGGAGTGCAAATCATTTTACTCAATCGAAATTGGTGAAAACGCTACTGTGTTAACTGGTACGTATGACCTTGTTTTCCACACCTGTCCCCTCACCTATGTTTATGATGTTCTTGTTGAAGAAGATGTACCAACGAATATTACCATTGCGTCACCTGGGAGTTTAATGCTACAGTCCAATGCTTCTGGGTTTGGGAGTATCATTGATGCGAATACGCTTGAACACGTTATCCAACTCCCCTCAGGGAATCCTTCTGGTCGTTACACATTACAGCCAGGAACTTATACTATAATATTTAGAGCTCGTAGAGCAAGATCATCCAAATATTCTATTCAATCTAAGTTTACAATAACCTCGGGGTCAACCCTTAATTTGAACCTTCATGACTGATTCTGCTAATTATATTTTATTTAATCCAACTGAATCTAAAGATACTCGTAGTGGGTTTGGTGCGGCTCTTCTCGAATTAGGGACCACACACCCAGAAGTTGTTGCTTTATGCGCAGATTTAACTGGGTCCTTGAAAATGGGCGATTTCAGAGATGCTCACCCCAATAGATTTTTCCAGGTTGGAATTGCTGAAGCAAATATGATAGGTTTAGCTGCTGGAATGACTGTTGGAGGGAAAATTCCTTTCACCGGTACTTTTGCTAATTTCTCTACTGGTCGTGTGTATGACCAAATTCGTCAATCAGTTGCCTACAGCGAAAAGAACGTAAAAATCTGCGCATCTCATGCTGGATTAACACTCGGCGAAGATGGTGCTACTCATCAAATATTAGAGGATATAGGGATGATGAAGATGCTTCCTAACATGACTGTTATATGCCCGGCAGATTATGAGCAAACTCGCCAAGCTACTCTGGCAATTGCTGATTATGAAGGCCCTGTTTACCTCAGGTTTGGGCGTCCTAAACTTCCCGTTTTCTACAAAACTGATGCACCTTTTGAAATAGGAAAGGCTCAAAAATTAATGAGTGGTGACGATGTAACTATAATAGCAACTGGTTATATGGTTTGGGAAGCAATTAAAGCAGCACAAATTTTGAAAGAAAAAGGCATTCATGCTGATGTAATGAACATGCACACTATCAAGCCATTAGATACTGATGCAATTCTAGAAAGCGCAGCTCGTACAGGGAAAGTAGTTACTGCTGAGGAACACCAACGATTAGGCGGTCTTGGAGGCTCAGTGTCACAGGTTCTCGCTGAGAACAACCCCACTCCTATGCGCATGGTCGCTGTTGATGACAGCTTCGGAGAAAGCGGCACACCGACACAATTAATGGATAAGTATGGTCTTAATGCTGATGCTATTGTCACAAAAACCTTAGAGATATTATAGAATACCTGTGCTTCATTAGCACGATAGAGCCTTTTAGAAATAACATTATCGAGCTTAGTTAGGCGCTTTATCCAGTTGCGCAAGACATGAGTAAATTTTGTCTTTCAACTCTTGGGAGGCAGGAACGAGAGGCAATCTAACATTAGAGGAGCAAATTCCAAGATGCTCTAACATGGCTTTAATTCCAGAAGGATTTCCTTCAGCAAATATTGCATCAATAGAAGTTGCTAAATCTAAATGGGCTTGTCTTGCTTCTATTATTTGGCCAAACAAAGCTTGGTGAACCATTTCTCCAAAAACAGTTGGAAGGGCATTCCCAATTACTGAAATCACTCCATCAGCACCAGAGGCAATCATTGCTAAGGTTAGAGCGTCGTCACCTGAGAAAACTAAAAAGTTGGATGGACGGTTTTTTAAAATAAAATCTATTTGGGCTAAATCACCACTGGCCTCCTTAATTGCAAATATATTTGGATGATTGGCGAGCTCCAGAGTTGTTTCGGCAGCAAGATTACAGCCAGTACGTGAAGGCACATTGTATAGCATAACTGGCTTATTCGAAGCTTCAGCTACTGCAGTAAAGTGAGCTCTGAGGCCATTCTGAGTAGGCTTATTATAGTGAGGACATGCACTTAAAACAGCATCAACTCCAGTAAGATCGAAGTTCTCAATGCGATCACAAAGCGCTGCTGTATCATTGCCGGCAAGACCTACCACAATAAACTTTCTTTTTGCATTGATTTCAATAACGAAATCCAAAACGCTCCTTTGTTCCTCAAGTGTTAGAGTTGGAGTTTCTGCTGTTGTACCAAGGACAACGAAAAAGTCACAAGCGCCTAAAAGTAAATGCTCTACTAATCTTTGTAATGCAGGAAAGTCAACTTTCCCCGTGACAGTAAATGGTGTAACCATTGCCACGCCTAATCCACTTAATTTATTCATATTATCGAATGTTTTCTTGAGTGATAAATTTAAATGTTCTCTCCGTTTGCTCTTGCCAAACTTTCATTTCATCTTTCTCCGAATCCCTAGATCTCCCTATTGTGATATCATAATCATTAGGACAATCAACTTGTTCAGGGCCTACCTTCATTTTTGCTTTTGATGATTTAAGAACGAATTTTAATGGAAAAACGGGGGCTAGTTCTAAGTCTATAAGAATATCAAATTCAATCTCCGTGAAATTTACGACCTCTGTTGTAGGTTTAGAAAACCAATTTAGATCTGATTTACAAAAATATCCACTAGACAGCTTTTTCACTAACCATCTGGGGGTATCCTTAGCTTCTGTATCGACATATGATAAAATAGATACATTCTTCACATCTAGCTCTTCCTTTAAATGCCTAGATAAATCAACTATAGTCTTGCGAAATTCAAAATCACGCTCCAAGTAAATCAAACCAACATGTTTTGCATATCTAAGGTTGCAACTCTTACGGTTCCTCAACGAATTTCTTTCTCTTGCGAGAAACCATTTCGTAATGCGTAGATTTATACGGTCTTTAAAATTCACCATCCAAAGGTAGGTACGTAAATATACTGTGGCACGGTTGATGCTTATTTTTCAAAAATAATAAACCTCTTTTAAACATGAAATTATTTTCCATTTCCTTATTGGCTTTTCTAGTCGCTTTTTCTTATGGTTGTTCTTCTAATTTAGGCTCGTCGGTTAATGAACCTTTTTCAGGGAGATCTTATATGTCCAATGCAAGATACTTTAAGGCTACAGGCAAAGGAATCAGTCACAATGAGAATGTTTCATCCTCTAAAGCTGATATGGAAGCTCATAAAGCCTTAGCACAACAAGTTTCCACTTCAATACAGGTTGTCGCTGACAACTATATGCAAGATGTACAAGGTGAGCATGTGAATGAAGCTGTAGAAGTATTTAAGAGTCTGACTCGAGAGATTACGAATACTACAATCGTTGATTTAAGACAAACAGGTTCAAAAAAATATATTCAAGATGATGGGAAATATGCTGTTTATGTTGCATATGAAATAAAAAAAGCTGCAATGTTTCGCTTTCTTAAAAAAATGGCAAAAGCTGAAACACAAATCGCCCCATTGGTTAGAACTCAAGTCATCAGAATGTGTGATGATGAAATATCAAGGCTCGAAGAATAGCAGTTGTTTAATTTGCCTCTTTCAAAAGTGACGAAAAAGTAGACTTAAATTTTTCAAGTTTAGGCTTTATTACAAATGAACAATAAGCGGCATTACTGTTTTTTGCATAATAATCCTCATGGTAATTTTCAGCGGGGTAAAACACACTAAACTCCTCTAAACTCGTAACAATCGGAGCAGTAAACTCACCACTACTTTTTGCGGCATTAATTGCATTTGTAGCAAGCTGCTTTGTGAATGAAGAGTTATAAAAGATTACAGATCTATACTGAGTTCCCACATCTCCTCCTTGCCTATTTAAAGTAGTAGGGTCGTGTGTCGAGAAAAAAACAGTGAATAAATCAACGATATCAATTGCATCTTGATCGTATGTGATTTTAATGACCTCAGCATGACCGGTTGTTCCGGTGCAGATATCAGCATAAGTTGGGTTTAAGGTATTGCCACCTGAATAGCCAGGTTGGACAGATAAAACACCTTTTACTTCAGAGAAAACAGCTTCGGTACACCAAAAGCACCCGCCACCTAAAATCAATTCACCCATTAAACCGGAATATTCCAGCCATGTTTATCCTCGCCTTTTCCAAGTCTAACAGAGTCTAGAGCTGATTTAATTTGAGGAGCAACTAGCCAAGTTGAAACGTCTGGCAAATCGTAATCACCACCTGCAAATCCTATTTTACAAATCACGGATACAGTAGCCGCAGTACCTAATCCAAACGCCTCTTGTAAAAGTCCTTTTTCTGCTGCTTCTTCAAGTTCTGCAACCGAAATCATTCTAGATTCAACCTCAATACCTAAATCTTTCGCCAAGATAATTGCACTATCTCTAGTAATACCCGAAAGGACCGTTTCGCTTGTAGATGGAATCAACATCTTTCCGTCTATTACGAACGCAGCATTCATAGTACCAATCTCTTCAATATATTTATGAGACTGTGCATCAGTCCATAATAACTGATCATAGCCTTCATCTATAGCGAGTTTTGTGGGGAGTAACGCTGCAGCATAGTTTCCTGCGGATTTAGCAGCTCCAGTACCACCTTTAGAAGCTCTTGTGTAATGTGTTTCAACCTTAACTTTAACGCTCTTATTGTAGTATTGGCCAACTGGGCACGTAAAGATTATAAATTTATAACTAAAGCTAGGCCTAACACCTACATGAGAGTCAGTTGCAAAAAGGAATGGCCTTATATAAAGTGACGATTGAGAGCTATAAGGCACCCATGCTTCATCTAAACTGATGAGTTCAACCAATGCCTGCATAAAGATATCTTCAGGAACTTCAGGCATGCAAATCCTTTTAGCACTGCGATTAAATCTTGCAATATTCTCACCTGGTCTGAACATACTGACGCTTCCATCTGGTTGACGGTAAGCCTTCATGCCTTCAAAAACTGCTTGCCCGTAGTGAAGAGCCATAGTTGAAGGGCTTAAACTCAAAGGAGCGAAAGGCTCTATACTTCCCCTCTTCCATTCGCCATCAACATAATCCATAACAAACAAGTGATCTGAGAACACCTTTCCAAAAGCAATATTATCAAAATCAACTTGGTCAATAGATGAGTTTTGCGATACGTTAATCTCGAAAGTAGAGTCTTTAGTCAACATGATCATCATCTATTTAGTGGGATGCAAAGGTCTTACTTTTAATAGCCCGAAACAAATCTTAGACTAAACTACTTACGTAATAAATTATAAATCATTGCATGCAAGAACACAAACAGACTGTAACTAACTGTTAATCAAGAAGCAAAAAGAAATTTGTT
>DBBW01000012.1:0-642 GCA_002292405.1 Flavobacteriales bacterium UBA974 | reverse complement strand
GATTCTTTTCTTATTTTTTCGAGAATTTTACCACAATAAAAACTCTTTCCTTTAGAAGTTGATTCAATAGCATCAACAACTTCAGGAATATCACAAGATTTTTTAATGTAACTATCAATTCCAGTCCTTAGAGCATTAATAAGAGTATTTCCATTTTGAAGAGGCGTAATGCCTAAGAGGAATAGTTTAGGAAACTTTCTTTTGATAGTAATGACCGTTTCAATATCAAAATCATCACTTAAAAAATCAATAATAACTAAATCCGGTGATTTAGCAATTATTAAATCTAACACATCTTTAGAATTCTCAGCTTCTCCCACGACGATAAAACCATCCATTTGATTAACAATGGCATTTAAGCCTAAACGACTAATAGTACTACTATCGGCAATTACTATTGATGTTTGAGATTTTTTCATTTATCTATTTGGAATCATTCTAGATAGCAAAGTTAACTAATTCATCCTATTAAAATCGTTTTTCCTTCAACTGCTAATACAGTTTTTTCAAACACATGAACGGCTTCCATATGCAAACCACTTAAATCTCTGTATCTATGAGAAAAATGACCTAGCATTAATCCACTAACACCAGCTGCTAGGGCCACTCTACCAGCATCTGAAGCAGTTGAATGCATTGTTT
>DBBW01000016.1 GCA_002292405.1 Flavobacteriales bacterium UBA974 | reverse complement strand
TCCCAACCCCACCATGGACCAGTCATTGCAACTGAAGTAGCCGCATTGCAGACAGTGGTCGTTATTGTAAGTACTACAGCGTCTGTACAAGATCCGTCATCTATCGTAGCATCTGGATTATAGTTTGCTGATGATTCATCTGTACAACCTGATATCTCTGCATTTGGATCCTCACAAGGCGTTCCTCCATAACTAACACATAGCGCTGCATTAAACTCAGCATTGAAAGCACCAAAGCCATCAGAATATATACATCCATACTCTGGGATATCATCGCATGAAGCATAAACACAGCTTAAGTTTCCGTATTGATCGTATGCTTGAGCTGTTGCATCTGGGGTATAGTTATCTGCATTATCATCAAGACAACCTAAAACATCAGCACAACCAGGAGTCAATGTAGATGTGGTTACTGTTCCGGCATCTCCTGCTGTTACGGTTACATTTGAATTCAAACAACCATCACCCCATTGTAATCCCCAGCCAGAATAAGCATCAGCCTCTCCACTAACGGCAACAACATATTCAAAAGTAGTCCCGGGTTCTATCTCAAGAGATCCAGTGTAAACGCCATTACCATCCTCGTCAAAAAGCTCAACTCCAAATCCGTTCCAACCATTCCAAGAACCATTTACAGTGACTAACGCGTATTCAGCACTTGGCTGATCAACACCGTTCATGTCTACAACAAATTCAACCGTTGCTAATGGCACCACACAAGATCCGTCGTCTATCGTAGCAGAAGAATCAAAGTTTGTTGCTGTAGGATCTGTACAACCATATACTTCAGATGATGAAAATGAAGCCGTAACTGAAACATCAGTTAATGAAACTGGGGCGTCTGTAGTGGTTACATACAATAAGAATGAACTATATGTGTTCGTACCCTGAGAAGGAATGTCGATCGAGTAAGAAGCACCACCCTCACCACTAACAGTTACAGGAAGTGTGTTGAAACTAGGTTCTGTATCTGGGTATGGATTATATTCAAAACGGAAATAGACTTCAGCATCTGTTCCAGTAGTTGCACCTGTAAAAGTAATTGCACCACCATTTACAAAACTTAATGGATAAAGACTTACATCTTCATTGGCAAAACCTGCCCAAGGTTGTGAACCAGAAGGAGCATTGTAGAAGCTACCATCATATACTGTACCTCCGAACACGCCTGTGAATTCAACATCTGTAAATGTAGTTTCTTGAGCATATGAATACACAGATGTGCAAACAAAAATCAGAAGCGCTAAGGCTTTAAAACATGTAGTATTATAAGTCATAATTAAAATTAATTTTATGAAATGCATTTTGATTATTGTAGTATATACAATAAGTAATATTTATGTAAATATATTGTAAAATGTACTATAAGTACCATTTTAACATAAGAAATTCACCTTTTTTATAAGTGTACAAATCACACTATCTACTGCAAACTAGCACTATAGCTATAGTTTGTTGTTACATTCTGAACAAATATTTTTCTTCTTCTACAAGTTCCGCATATCGATCAGAATTAAATTTGAACAGATTTGCTGGTCGATGCTTGACATTGAATTGCTTCTCGTTAAGATTAATAAGCGGAATAGATTTGATTTTTTTACGAAAATTGGCTTTATCAAGACGTGAGTCAAATGAATATTCATACAACTGTTGCATCTCATTAAGTGTAAACTTTTCAGGCAACAAATCGAAACATATAGGTTCACGCTTCAACTTTTGACACAGAAGCTCAAAAGTAGATTCTATAATTTCATTGTGGTCAAATGCAAGTTGAGGGATGTCTCGAATAGGCAACCAGTTAACCTCTTCGGCCCAAGAGTCAGCAACAGCATGAACATCATCTTTTCTTACCAATGCAAAATAAGCATTTGTAATTACACGTCCTTGTGGATGTCTATCAGGTTTTCCGAATGTTTGTCCTGGGTGAAGCTTAACTCCCTCAACTTTAGTTAATTCTGTTAGGATCCTACTTGCAGCAGATGATAAATCTTCATCAGGATATACAAGGTCACCAGGAATAGCCCAATCTCCCATAAAAGGCTTCATTGCTCTTTTAATTAATAAAGCGTGAATCATACCTTTTTCATATCCAAAAATAACGCAATCCAAGGAAAAGGCGTAAGAGAAAAAATTATCAAACTTTATTTTATAAGCCATTACTTCTTGTTTTAATTTAAAATCTTTCTACAATTAACCTACAATAACATTAAACAATCTTGGCTCCCTGACATGATTCTCTTCAACATTCACAAATTCCAAATCTTACCGCGAAATTAGTGATTTCACAATTGAAAAACTCGAAAACTCAGAGGTGGTATAACTAAATCCAAAGTCCAATGGCGGTTTATACGCCTTAAGTCCATTAGACTTGCATCGGTCTACAATTCTAGGATGGTCATAGACAAGTTTCAAATTAAATCATTCAACACTCGGCGCCAAATGCAGCTAAAATCATCAATATGTCTGTAACATTAATAACTCCATCGATGTTAATGTCATTCACACACACACTAGCACAGCCATATTCAGTAAGAACAAGAAGTATATCTGTCACTGTAACAAGGCCATCATTATCTACATCTTCACTACATCCAGCATTTTCTTGATATACTCGAACATAATCCACAAGCATAACGGAAGGAAATTGTGTATTAGCATTGGGCGATCCAGGCCAATTACCACCAACAGCAAGGTTGATTAGAAAAAAAAATGGTTCATGAAACTCTTCCTTGGAGACAGAGTTCGAGCTTATATCCGCCTCATAATACATTGAATCATTCAGAAACCATTTAATACTTAAAGGAGACCACTCAATACTGTAAACATTAAATTCTCCTGCATTACATACAGCAGAACCGCCTGAATATTGGTGACCGTTGTTGTTGTAATGATGTGTTCCATGAATTATGGCCTCCGTATTAATATGTTCCATGATATCAATTTCACCACATTGAGGCCAGCTAACATTATCAATATTTCCGCCCAACATCCAAAAAGCAGGCCAAAGGCCTTGACCAATTGGAACTTGAATTCTTGCGTCCACCCTACCATACATAAACTCAAATAATCCTTTTGATTTAATTCTAGCAGATGTGTAATTGGCGGCACCAAATTGTTCATTCCTTGCTGTAATTTTTAAATAGCCATTATCTAACATCACGTTTGAAATACTATTTGTATAGTATTGCAATTCATTATTACCCCAACCCCATGATCCTTGACCAATATCATAATCCCACTTGGTAGGATCTAAATTCGAAGCTTCAAATTCATCAGACCAAACTAAACCTGTTTGATAATTGCAAGAACCATCATCATTTGTAGCGTTCGGATTATAATTATTTGCAGCTGCATCGGTACAACCTTCCGTTTCACCTGTACAAGGAGTTCCTCCGTATAATTCACACTCAGATGAACCAAACCACTCGTTAAAAAGACCAAATGAATTCGAATACATACATCCATTGCCAGGAGTATTTGCACACGAGTCATAAGTACACATTATATTTCCATTCTGATCCATTAATTGAGATGTTGCATTTACATTATAATCAACCGCTAAAGGATCTATACATCCGTAAACATCAGTTGATAAAAATGTAGCCGTAAGAGAGACATCTGTTAATGAAACTGGAGAGTCAGGAGTAGCTACGTACATCAGAAATGAACTGTATGTATTTGTACCCTGAGAGGGGAGTTCGATAGAATAAGGGGCATCATCCATTCCACTGACAGTAACAGAGACTGTATTAAAACTTGGCTCCGTATCTGGGTATGGATTATACTCAAATCTAAAATAGACTTCAGTGTCTGTTCCTGCCGTTGAACCCGTAAAGGTAATTTCACCACCATCTGCAAAGGTTATTGGATAAATACTCAAATCTTCATTTGCAAAACCACCCCAAACTTCAGAACCTGAAGGGAAGGTATAATAATTCCCATCATAGTTTGTTCCACCAAATACACCGGAGAATACAACCCCTGAATAGATAGTTTCTTGTGCGTAAGTATAAACTGAAGCACTAACTAAAAGTAAAAAAGAAAGAGTTTTAAAATATCGATATTTATGGTACATGGTTTAATTATTCGTAAACAATCATCGTCTAATATATAGTATACCGTACCATAAGTACGATTCTTATATAATTATTACTACAATTACTTACTTTTTTCTCAACGCACAAATGATACATTTGAAAACGTCCAAGAAAAATGGTTTATAATGTGTTAATGCTGAATAGACAACTTAAGGAAAGAGACACCATGATCATTGCTGAGCATTATCGTATACGTCCCAACTAAAAGGTATGATAAATCGAGGCTTATAGTACTTTGTAAAATCATGTAATCCTGAGCCAATACCATTCTTCCCGTAGCGTCAAAAACCTGCATACTTAATTCTTCCAACTCTGAGCTAATTTGTATTGTGACCTCTCCTGATGTTGGATTTGGAAACATTTCAAAAGCAAGCGGATCAAGCTCGTTCAATCCTGTCTGAAATACTTCTGATGAAGCAGTACATCCGTTTTCATCCGTTACATTAACCGTGTAGATGTCAAATTCCTGAATAGACTCTATATTATTAACTACAACTCCATCTGAATCAGTCCAAACAATAACAACCTGACCAACTCCACCTGATGTTGTTACAGTACCTACACCTATTCCATCTTCATAAGTAATAGAAGCAAGTGTAATAACTAAATAACAACAAGAACCATCATCATCAGTCGCATCCATATTGTAGTTTGAAGCCACCGAATCTGTACAACCATCAATCTCTAACTCATCACAAATGCTATCGCCGTCATTATCATTTAAACAGTCACCATTGCAATCATAAAACTCTACAGGGTATATACAAGAAGCATCGTCATAAGTAGCTAACGGATTATAGTTACAAGCTGTCATATCTATACAACCATAATCAGCACCTAATCCACCAAACATAACATCATCAAAATAATAAGTTGTTTCTCCAGCTACCGAACCCTCTGTCCCAAAATTAAAAAAGATAGAAGCCATATTATAAGTCCAACCCCAATCCAAACCAACACTCAATAACTCTGTGCCAGGAGCTTGATTTATAAAATCAAATTCTAATACTTCCCATTCTCCTGAAACAGTTGTATTTGATTCCGTTTCACACGTATGAGTAGGATCATTTGAATCTTCTACTTTCAATCGAATCGGCGTGCCCGCTTCTGGAGACCACACACGAACCGTCATTTTTGAATCTGTTAAGGATAAAGGAATGTCTGTTGAAAAACCGGCAGGAGTTCCTATAGTTGTCCCAGCCCAAGTTGCTGCTTGTGCTGTTTTCACAACTTGCATCACCATGTTAGGAGGATCAAACGGATCTGTGACTAACGTGGAGACATTGGCACCAAAGTCAGACATTGTATAATTGATTGTAGGATCTTCAAAAGTAACAGGAAGATCAATTTGTATTCCGTATTCACAAGAACCATCCTCAATCGTAGCATCTTCATTATAATTAGAAGCTGCAGTATCTGTACATCCAAAAACATCCGTTAATGAATATGTCGTTGTAAGAGAGACATCTGTTAATGAAACTGGAGAGTCAGGAGTAGCTACATACAACAGAAATGAACTATATGTATTTGCACCCTGAGAAGGGAGTTCGATAGAATAAGGGGCATCATTCATTCCACTGACAGTAACAGATACTGTGTTAAAACTTGGCTCCGTATCTGGGTATGGATTATACTCAAATCTAAAATAAACCTCAGCGTCTGTTCCTGCAGTTGAACCCGTAAAGGTGATTTCTCCACCATCCGTGAAGGTCAATGGATAAATGCTCACATCTTCATTTGCAAAGCCACCCCATACTTCAGAACCTGAAGGGAAGGTGTAATAATTTCCGTCATAAGTGGTTCCACCAAACGTACCGGTGAATTCAATATCTGTAAATGTCGTTTCTTGTGCGAGAGTAAAAACAGAAGCACTAACTAAAAACAGAAAAGAAAGTGTCTTGAAATATATAGACTTATTGTACATGACTTAATTATTTGTAAATATTCAGAATCAAATATATGGTAAAAAGTACCATAAGTGACTTTCTGAAAATAATTAATCACAAATAGATCCGAAACCAGAGAGCAAGAGTAAAAGATCTGTAGTTCCCGCCAGCTGATCGCCATCGACATCACCTAGACAATCTTCAGAAAACATACAAGATCCATCGTCGTCATTTGCCAACTCGTTATAGTTCGTCGCATTTGGATACATACACCCAAAGACTAAGCTAGAACAGGGCTCACATTGCCCGAAAACATCTGAAGGGTTGGGTGAATCTACAAGCCACGATCTTTGAGCATATGTTGTAAAGTCTGTTACTGGGGCACAACTCCCTCCTGCCATCATATCGTCGAGTAAGTCTTCCTCTACTCCGTCAACGATCCATAAGTAATCCAAATCATCCGTTGGAGCTGGATCGAAAGTCAAAGCCCATGTACCATTTCCATTGTCAGTTGCAAGTGGCCCCATCGTTAAATCCCAATTCCACAGAGCTCCTGTCAGCCTTACTTCTGCTGCGGTAGCCAAACATAAGTCAACAGTTAATACAAGAACAGGCTGAACTAAAGCACAATCAACACAGCTATTAAAACAAGTTGTTGTGAGTGTTTCCGAAACTCCAGAACGAGAGTGGATTCTATTTGTCCCTCCCACTCCATTATCAACTCCACATCCTAGATTAATAAAATCAGCACTTTCTTCACCTGTATAATCTGTAACTCCTCCAACAAAAGGATTGCCATTGTTAAACTTAAACTGAATATCCGCGGCTCCACTTACGGTTGTAGTCACTGTGTATATCCCATCTCCGTCAGCATCACTCATCAAGATAGCTCCTGCTTGCCAAGCAGGTGATGTAAATGACCCCATTAAGTATACCCCATCTGTATCAACTGAAATTTGAGATGCATCAATTGAGAAAGTAATGTCTGCAGGATCCGGGTCTATCAAACAGGTTTCGCTACACTGTCCGAAGCATCCTGTTACAGAAAACGCGGCATCATTTTCAATAAAAGAAAACGAGCGATTGCCACCGCAAGTGAGCTCTTCCCAACCATCTACACCATTTTGAAATTTAAATTCATAGGTAGAGGCTTCAAGTGCTTTCGTGATAGACCAAGATCCGTCTCCATTATCTACCATCGCTTCTCCAGCCCAACCATTTAAAGATCCAGCCAAAAACATCCCATCATCAGCTACTGAAATATTTTCAGTTAAGACAGTCAAGGTTACCTCTGTTGTAATAGCTGTTATACCGCAAGCTTGGCAAGACCCGTAGCATACTACATCTAAAACAGCATCAGAATCTGTGACATCGAATGCTCTGTTGTTATTATCGATAGGATTTCCACATGCAGGAGGAACACTCTCTGCATAATCCCAAGATGGACCATTTAGGTATTTCCATTGAATATTCGTATTGGCATCAACGATTACGGTATGTGTGAAAATACCATCGCCATCGTCATCAATTAATTGTGAAGCGCCCGCAATCCATCCCTGAAAAGACCCTGCAATAAATACTCCGGCTGGATTTGCTCCTTCCTCCGTCATATCGACTTGGAAAGTAATTGAGACTTGTTGAGCTGAAAGACTTGTTGCAAAAAAGCAAGTAATAAAAGAAAAAAACAGGAGTTTCATCGTTGAAATATTAAGAGGTTATTTCAAATATAAGTGCTTCGTGTACAACTTACACTAGTTATATCGCGAAAATTGAAAAATAAATGCGTAGATTTTCCGCATCAAAATATATTACTTATGACGAATCAAGATACAAATTATAGCGCACTAACAACTCTGACTACGGTATTCTTCTTTTGGGGATTTATTGCTGCTGGGAATAGTATTTTTATTCCTTTTTGTAAAAATTATTTTTCTTTAGACCAATTCCAATCTCAGCTTATAGACTTTGCCTTTTACCTAGCATATTTTCTAGGCGCATTGGGTTTATTCGTCGTAGGATCTCGTAAAAACAAAGATATTGTAGGTAGTTGGGGTTATAAAAAGAGCACGGTTTACGGTCTTCTTTTCTCCGCACTAGGAGCTGGAACTATGATTGTGTCCGTTTATTTGAACACTTTTACAGGAATGCTCCTGGGATTATTTATTGTCGCCCTGGGGTTCTCACTGCAGCAAACCTCTACCAACCCTTTTATGGTTGCTTTAGGTGACCCTAAAACGGGCAGCAACAGAATTAACCTTGGCGGTGCTATCAATTCATTGGGGACAACATTAGGTCCGATCATTATTGCTTTAGCGCTATTTGGATCTGCTGCTGCAGTAAATGATGACATGATTGCTTCTTTAAGCTTAAGCAAAGTGATTGTTTTATATGGAGCCGTAGGATTATTATTTCTCGCACTAGCTACTATTTTAAGCAAATCGAAAAGCGTTCCTGCTGGGATTTCGGAAGAAACCCCTGAGAAAGCAAACCAAGCTATCTTAACTCTGTTAACGATGACTGTTTTACTCGCAGCCTGTTTCGCCCCTGTTTTCAATAGCTACAGGTTTGACTTCTCCGAAGTTGAAATGCCTGGCGTTGAGATGACCAGGATGCTATGGCTCGCTGGTGGTCTTGCCGTTATAGTCACAGGAATTCTATTTGCACACTTTAAATCATCTCGCAATTCTAACGGTTGGGGAGCAATGAAGTACCCGCAGCTTACACTAGGTATGCTCGCTATTTTCGTATATGTAGGTGTCGAAGTTGCTATCGGATCTAACCTGGGGGAATTTTTAAAGCAGCCAGAGTTCGGCGGTTTTGAGTCATCTCAGATTACACCTTTTGTAGCCATGTTTTGGGGAAGTTTAATGATAGGACGTTGGGTGGGAGCCGTAAATGTTTTCCCTTTGACTTCTATACAGAAGAACATTCTAAAGTTCGTCGTTCCATTTGTAGCTTTCGGAGTCGTTATGGGCGCCACATACCTCGCAGGTTATGACATCTCTGCCCTCAAATGGTACTTCCTTTGCATCTTAGTCCAAATAGCTGCGTTCTTCCTCACGAAAGACAAGCCTGCCTATACGCTCAGTATTTTTGGCCTTATGGGACTCATTTCTATAATTATAGCTCTCAATACTACTGGTCTTGTTGCCGTTTACGCTCTACTTGCTTGCGGACTTGCATGTTCCATCATGTGGCCATGTATCTTTTCTTTAGCGATAGCTGGACTTGGGAAGTACACTACCCAAGGATCTGCATTCCTCGTAATGATGATTCTCGGAGGTGCCATAATCCCTCCTATCCAAGGAAAACTTGCCGACATCGAATCAGTGGGAATTCAAAACTCCTTTGTTATCGGAGGACTGTGCTTTGCGTATCTAGTTTACTACGCATGGTTTGCAAAACGTTCACTCAACAAACAAGGATTAAATTTCGAGTAACAATAATTAGCTTGTCGTTATAAAGATCTTTCTCTCTTCAATGCGCTTCATTGCCTTATCTGCTGCATTACACATAGATTTCTCTTCCGTGTAACTATTGAACAACATTTGTTTTATCGCTTCTACTGCATCTATGCGCTCTTTTTCGGAGTTCATAAATCTTTCAGCGAGCCTAATTGCTATGTAGTGCATGCCTTTTGATTGAGCTTCATCGAATAAAATTCCCACACCGAGATCAAACAAGAGAGGACTGAATTTGCCCCATTCCAATTCATTGATCTTAATCTCTACAAGAATTTTAAGGAGTTCTCTTTGAACTGACCCATCTTCTGAAGCATGCAGAACATCTATTAACTGCTCAACTTTAGGCTCAATTAATTTCGTGTGTCTCAAGAAGATGTGATGGAGCACCCAAGCCGCTTTTCTGTTTCTGGGTTTGGGATATTTACACGCCTCTATTAAAGCAGGTACCCAAGTTTTATCCACAGTTGCATAGTCAGCCAGTTCGACAACCTTCTCTATACCTATTGCTGTTATTAACTCCTCTAACCTTGGATGTAAACTCATCGAAACCTGTTATGTTATTTTGATCGTTGAAAATTCAATTTACAACCAAACTATATACATTTATAGAACTTTAAATTTAAGGTGAGGATTAAACTTTACTTCTTTAGAAAAGAAATATATTTCATTGAGCAAAATACAACCTATGCTGAAGATTCCAATTGCTCCTAATTCTATTCAAAAAGGTGTTCCTTTAAAATTATTGTTGGACGAAGAGGCTATTTCTCAATTGGCTCAGAACATCAATTTTGTTTATCCAGCTTTTAACCCATCATCCTTTATAAGTAAAACCTTGAAAGGGTTAGAAGACTTAAGCTTAAAAGAAAGAAGTTCTCACATTGCCAAGTCATTGAAGGCTTTTTTACCTCCAGTTTACTCTGAAGCGATTGAAATAGTATTGAACTCCCTGGCACCTCCTCTAAAGAAAACCGAAGGCAACGGGTTGGCTGGGTTGTTTTATATGCCACACTGTAGTTTTATTGAGGAATTTGGTGGGGACATCGCCTACAATAATAATATTGATCCGTTTGATATCTCTATGAGCGCTCAGTATAAATTAACCACAAGATTTACCTGCGAATACTCTATCAGACCTTTTATCGTGAATGATGAAAGAAGAACGCTACAACTATTGTACAGATGGATGAAAGATAAAAACCCACATGTCCGAAGACTTTGTTCAGAAGGAACAAGACCCCGATTACCGTGGTCAAAGAAAATTGATTCATTCATCTCCAATCCTGAACCTTGTATTCCGATTTTGGAACAATTAAAAAATGATCCTGATCTATACGTTCGAAGAAGTGTGGCTAACCACGTAGGAGATATTGCAAAAGACAATCTCGAGGTAGCTTTATCTATCTGTAAAAAGTGGCTCGACAATGCTTCTCCTGAACTTAAATGGGTCATCCGACATGCACTACGCAATCCCGTTAAGAGAAAAGTAAAAAAAGCAATTGAGCTCAGGAATTCTGCGAAATAAATAGTTGCTATCTTTATTTTTCCTTTTACAATTAAGATTTTTATGAAAAACTATATTCTAGTATTTTGCGTTTTTCTCCTGTATGCATGCAATGTCGAAACATCTAATATGGGGGATATATCGGCTCATCTAAAGGAGGATTTCACACAATACGTGAATCCATTTATAGGGACAAGTAAAATGGGGCATGTATTCCCTGGCGCTACAGCTCCATTCGGAATGGTGCAATTAAGTCCTCAAACAAATTTTGAACTTATGCTCAATGAAGACGGTAGTTATAATTCAGATACTTATAAATATTGTGCCGGATACCAACATCAAGATTCTACCATAATTGGTTTTGCACACACTAACTTTAGTGGAACTGGACATTCTGATTTGGGGGACTTCTTGGTCATGCCTACAACAGGAGAATTGGTGCTTGACCCTATTCTAAACACAGCAAAAGGGAAAGGTTTTTACTCTACTTTTTCTCATGACCATGAAGCAGCCTCCCCTGGATATTATAAGGTGAACCTGGACAGCTATAATATTCAAGCTGAGCTTACCGCCAGCTCTCGCGTAGGCTACCATAAGTATACATTTCCTAAATCTGACGAGGCGCACATTATTCTTGACATGGTGTACAATGTGTATCACCACGACAATAAAAATGTTTGGACTTTCATTCGGGTAGAAAACGACTCTCTTGTAACGGGATATAGACAAACCAAGGGATGGGCTCGGACAAAAAAAGTGTTTTTTGCGATGCAGTTTTCAAAACCATTTAAAAGTTATGGCCACAAGAAATACAACGAAGAAACATACGATGGATTTTACCGGCGATTCAATCAAGAAGAAAATTTCCCTGAAATCGCTGGAAAAGATGTAAGAGCGTATTTTAATTTCAACACCGAAGAAAGTGAAAGCATAGAGATGAAATTCGCTTTATCCTCAGTAAGTTCAGACGGAGCATTGAAAAACCTTAAGACAGAAATACCCCATTGGGATTTCAACAAAACGAAAGAGGAAACCCAAGCAAAGTGGAACGAAGAACTCTCAAAAATCAATGTGACTACTTTATCCTTGGATGATAAAAAGACCTTTTATTCAGCATTGTATCACACAAATTTATCGCCAATTATTTATGAAGATGTAGATGGAAAATATCGTGGTTTAGACCAAAACATTCATTCCTCAGATGGATTCACAAATTACACTATTTTCTCACTCTGGGACACTTATCGTGCGCTTCACCCTTTGTTTAATATTACGCAGCCAGAGCGCAACAACGACATGATCAAATCTATGCTTGCGCATCACGACGAGAGTGTACACGACATGCTACCGATATGGAGCCATTATGCAAATGAAAATTGGTGTATGATCGGATATCATGCCACATCTGTTATTGCAGATGCGATGGCAAAAAACGTCGGCGACTTTAATCACGAGCGCGCATTACAAGCCTCTGTAAATACTGCAAACGTAAGATATTTTGATGGTTTAGGCGACTATATTGACTATGAATATGTCCCCGATGACAAAAGCCATTCTTCTGTTTCTAAAACATTAGAGTATGCCTATAACGATTGGTGCATCGCTCAAATGGCGATACAAATTGGTGATGATTCTATTGCTGAAGCATTCATGAAGCGTTCAGAATACTATAACAACGTCTTTGATGCGAGCACTGGATATATGAGACCTCGACTCTCTAATAGAGATTTCAGAGAAGATTTCGACCCTATGGATACACATGGCCAAGGGTTTATCGAGGGCAATGCTTGGAACTATGGACTATATGTACCTCAAAATATTGACAAAATGGTGGATATGATGGGAGGCAAAGAGAGCTTCACACAACACCTCGACTCCCTTTTCACAATGCAGATCGACGAAAAATATATTGAAAAACATGAGGATATTACGCGAGATGGAATCATCGGCAATTATGTTCATGGAAACGAGCCTGGACACCATATCCCTTATCTATACAATTGGACTGGTCACCCTGAAAAAACCCAAGAACGAGTACGTATGATTATGCAAACGATGTATGACCCGACCGTCGAAGGCCTTTGCGGAAATGATGACGCCGGGCAGATGAGCGCGTGGTATATTCTAAGTGCGCTTGGTTTTTACAGCGTGACTCCAGGCGCATCAGATTATGCGATAGGAAGTCCAATGGTAAAGGATGCACTGATCACATTCCCCAACGGAAAAACCACAAAGATTGTCGCTCGGAATCAAAGCACAGAAAATATCTACGTATCAAGTGTTACCGTTAATGGAGAAAACGTGGAAAACAACACTTTAACTCACAAGGAACTCACGAGTGGTGGCGAAATCATCTTTGAAATGGCAGCCACGGCGCCCACTTCAAATCATCTTGAATAAAACTTTAGTTTACTATAAATCTTTTGATGTCGTGGTGCACCCTTCCGTTACATAACACGTTAAGCTGAAAAACGTAAGCTCCAGAAGCAAGCTTTCCTGAGCCTGGTTGTAAAGCGATTTGATGGCTCCCTTCATTCATCCTTCCGAGGGTTTTCTCATACACTTTACTCCCACTGATCGCATAGATAGAGATTTCAACATCTGAAGAAGTCAGTAAATTCAAGGAAATCTTTGAATCGGCTGAAATGGGGTTCGGGACTGGGTCTCCAAGAGAAAATATTTTGGCGGCTTCTCGCTCCAAATACCCAACTCCATTCACCCCCTCTCCTTCTATAGCTACCTCAATTTCGCTTAAATAAGACTGTAGTTCCTCATCCCAAACCAGAGACGCAAGTTGATGTTCATATCCATCGTTAAAAGCACCATCAACTTCAGGTGTCATAGGATCTGGACCTTGGGTATGTATGGTCGGGTTGTTCGTCGCTATATCTACTGCCGCTTGGTGAGGCCACGTAAATTGTGAGACTGCTGCAGACGAAGAACTGACATGGACTTGAAAGTGCATGTGTACAACACGCCCGGGATACCACCCAGGCAAGATCGAAATAAACTCAACATCACCATTGTCATCTGTGATTTGGTATCCACGCATATAGGTCTGACCTTCACTTCCAAATGCAGAATACCCTGAGTAATCTCCATTGACATCACACGCCCATAAGTTCACGCGCAGGTTAGGCATGGGCTGACAATTATCAACGCCCACAACACGCATACGTTGAATCACGCGTATCCCAGGCCTCCCTTCTGTAATGTCTTGCCTGAAGAAAAAAGTGTTGTCCGACAAATCGAGCGGAAATGGACCTGCCGTCTCAGATGGAATCAATGAGCACCCCCCTTTACCACCTGCCGGTTTTTGGGACAATTGTGATGCTGCTGCAACAATGGGAGCAGAAACGATGGCTCCACTGGCCAAGCCTAAAGAACGAAGGAATGATTTTCTTTTCATACTACTAATCTAATCAACTATATCCTATTGTATAGAAGAATTGAAAAATATCTAGCGTTAAAAATTAAAAGCTGTGAATTAACTCATCATTTAGCCTTACCTGCTAAATCTCTTTATTGATATCTTTACAGAATGATTTATCAATAGACCATATGCAATAGATGAAGTATATACTTAAGCATTGGCTTTTAACAGGGCTCATTTTTTTAATGCCTGCTGTATACCTGTGTCAATTGGTCATTTCTGAAGTGTCTCCTTTTGGAAGTTTTAATGATGTGATGGGAGATAGTTATGATTGGATAGAATTCTATAATTCCAGTACAGACACTGTTCTCTTATCAGATTATCAGATATCTGATGACTCTGATAATTGGGGAAAATGGATTCTCCCCAATGATCATTTACCACCTGACTCGACAATGTTATTCCTAGCTTCGGGTAAGGATAAACGGTATGTCGTTGATCATTGGGAGCAGATTATAGGTGATGGCTCGTTATGTAGATACATCATACCAAATTCACAGGTAGAAAATGATTGGTCTTCACTCAACTTTGATGATACCTCATGGCAGATGGGACCTTTGTCTCTTGGATATGGTGACAATGATGACAATACCGTTACAGAAAATGTAACTTCCGTTTTTATTAGAAGACAGTTTGAAATTGATTCATTTGACAATGTCAAATACTTGGCCTTTCATATGGATTATGATGATGGTTTCATCGCCTATATTAATGGTGTTGAAATTGCCAGATCTCCCAATATGTCTAATGTTATGGGGGGATATGATGACTTAGCCGAAATTGAAAATGAAGCAGTCATATACTCCGGAGGAGAACCGGATGCATCTATTTTTGATCATGAATTTCTAACTGAAAACATGATTGAGGGGAATAATATTCTGTCTATTCAAGTTCATAATGCATCCGCTAATTCTTCTGATTTAACTGCAAGGCCGTTTCTCCATATTGGTGTTGTTGACGAGCTTAATCTTGGCAACGATGCCCCATCAAATTGGTGGACCATACCTGAAACGTATTTCCACACCAATTTTAAATTAAGTACTGGAGAGCCTCTTATCTTAAGTCGCATCAATAATTCTCTCATAGATGTGATCTCAATAAACGAGAATTTAAGAGACGAATTAAGCATGGGGTATAGTGGATTCAACTATAATTCAATTTGCTATTATGACAATCCTACACCAGGTTTTAGCAATGAAAATAGCTGGTGTTATAGTGGTATCGAGAACGAGCCGGAGTTCACAATTCCTTCAGGCTGGTATGATGAAGACATTAATGTTAGTATACAAACGAGTAATCCCAATGCCACGATCAAGTTTACTCAAAATGGTGATGAACCAGACAGCAACGACGAAGAATATTCCTCCCCGATTTCATTGTATGAGACGTCTATTGTAAGCGCTAAGGCTTTCAGTACTACCAACAAACTCCCCAGCTCAACTTCAGATGCGATTTATTTAGTAAATGAGCAACAAACGGGAATGAACGTGTTTTCGATCATTACTGATTCTTTGAATTTGTGGGATTGGGAAACCGGGATATATGTTATAGGTGAAAACGCCTCTTCTGAATACCCATATTTTGGAAGTAATTTTTGGCAACCATGGTCTAAAAAATCAAGATTAAAATATTTCAATTCTGAGGGTATACTTAAGTCCGAAGAGATCATTGACTTGGAAATTCATGGTGGGTGGTCTAGAGCTGAACCTCAAAAATCCTTTAGATTAGATTTTAAAAATGAATATTCAGGGTTATTTGAGCATCCTATCATGATGAATAAACCTGAAATTACGAGCTTTAATAATTTAAACCTCAGGAATGGAGGGCAGCATGTTTGGAGTGATAAATTACAAGATGCAATCATTTCAAATGTTACAAGAGGGACTCATATTTCTTATTCGTCATGGGAGCCAGCTATTTTATATTTGAACGGCGACTTTTGGGGGATTTATGGGGTTAGGGAAAAGATTGATGAGCATTATGTGGAAAATAATTTTGCTGTTCCTTCTGAATCAGTTGATTTAATTAACTCATTTGGCGTTCTCAATGGAGAAGGTTTGAGCTTTAATTCAGATGCCGAGCAAATTCTCGATTTAGATCCAGAAAGTTTCGGTTTTATTAACGCCTTCGGCTCTGTTTTTGACCTAGACTCATATATAGATTATTTCATTTTTGAAACATATACCCAAAACTCAGATTGGATGGGTATTTTTTGGGGAGCAAATAACATTAAGCTTTTCCGTAGCAATGAATTAGACGGGAAATGGAGGTATGCGATGTATGATATGGATGCTTCATTTGGTTACTTTGGAGCTGGGCTTGCGGACAATTATATTGATTATGCTAGAAACCCAGGCTTCCCAAATGATCACAGCATGATTTTTAATCATGTTTTAGAAAACGATGATTTCAAATGTTTGTTTGTGAATCGATACGCTGACTTGCTCAACACAAGTTTCAGACAGGATTACTTTAACAATGTAGTGGATTCTATGTATTCTTTAATAACTGAAACGATGCCTTTACATATTCAAACATGGGATCAGATAGGATCATATAATGAGTGGCTATCTTCTGTTCAAGCAATTAAATATTACAATTATAATCGATTGAATCCTGCTAGAAATAACGTGATTAATTCTTTAGGACTACCAGGTAGAGTTGATTTGCTTCTTGACGTATTCCCTAATGGTGCAGGTAAAGTGAAAATATCATCTACAGTTCCTGAGACCTTTCCATGGACGGGAGTGTATTTCAAAGGCTGTCCTGTGCAAATTGAAGCCATAGCAAATGAAGGTTTTGGGTTTATTGAATGGCAATCTAACACTCACATTAATCTAGGAGCTATGGATGATTATTCTCAAACTGTAAATTTAGAATTGCTGTATGATGATGAATTTAAGGCGATTTTCCAACCATGTCCGAATACAATTTCTGTTACAATTCAACATGTTGGAGACCTCTTTATTCCTTTAATAAATGATTCATATGTAGTCTCCAGTTATGAATGGTTTTTAGATGGTATGCTTATAGGAAATGGTGCTTTTTACACCCCTCTATCATCTGGCGAATATCAACTTTATGTTGAAGTTAATGGCTGTCAATTTCAATCAGAAATTTTTGATTATGATGCAAATGGAATTGACCATTTACATTCAAATGAGATCTCAATCAGCCCAAACCCTGCATCAGAATATATCATCGTTAAAAAGCCTAAAGATGTGAGTCTATCGCTTACGATTACAGACATTCATGGACGTGAAACACATATTTCAAATTATCATCTAGACGAGATAGACAACAGGTTTGACATCAGTAATTTGAGCAGTGGACTGTATGAGATTATTCTTGAATCAGATAATGGACAATTCAGTTATCAGAAATTCATGAAAGAATAATGTCATTATTGAAAAACCCTAACGTAATCTATTGCCATATATACTGGGAATAATGTTGATTCATCCGGATATCCAGGCCAATTACCGCCAACGGCTACGTTTAAAATAAAGAAAAAGTCTTCGTTGAAAGGATATGCCTGACCGTTCATCTGTGTAGAATTGATGGTGAAAAATTCAACATCATCGAGGAGCCAAGTAATCTGGTTTTCTTGCCAATCGATTGAGAACACATGATACTCATCTGCAAATGTCTCCGGAAAAGGAAGTGATATACCGTTGCCACTGTATTGATGAACAGAGTTATTTGCGCCCCAATGTGAGGTGCCATGAACCCTTCTCGGATTTGTACCTACAAGTTCCATAATATCAATTTCTCCACAGGCAGGCCATCCCATGTTATCAATGTTTTCGCCTAACATCCAAATCGCAGGCCATAAGCCTTGACCTATAGGCAGTATCGCACGCACGTCTATACGACCATAGGTGAAGTTCTGTAGACCCTGGGATTTAAGTCTAGCCGATGTATACTGTCCATTGGATATTTCTCGCGCAACAATAAATAGATTGTCATTTTGCAAATACGCGTTGTCTTGAGTTTGGACATAGTTTTGTAATTCATTATTCCCCCATCCCGAATTCCCAGTTCCAAGGTCATAGGTCCAATTTGATGGGTTTATAGTCGTTCCTTCGAACTCATCAGACCAAACCAATTCCATACCATCATATGAATCTGCTGAGGTATAACCTTCATTCGTGATTTCCACTTCGGAGTCATCATTTTTTATGGTCCCTATAGCTTCTTGAGTGTTGTTTTTTAAGTAGCCCTGCGTTGGATTAGTTAGTACGACCTTAAACTGCTCGTCACTTTCAAGATATGTGTCAACAACGATTTCGACAGAGACCATCTTTTCAATTTCTCCAGGGACAAAAAGGACAGTCCCATTGCTAGAGATATAGTCTTCTCCAGCATAGGCAGAGATATCCTCAGTGTAATAGTCTACGGTAACAATCTCCGTATTTGGTGCGTCTAACTTAATTGTAAAATCGAAAACACTGTTGCTTTCATTTTCGTACGCACTTCGATCGTTTAGAAATTTTATTTCTGAATTAAAAGGCTCAGTTCCGGAATCTCCACAACTGTCACAACCAGTGAATAGAAGTAACGTCGCTAGATATAAGGTAATATTTTTCATAAGTTCACCCCAGACAATTATTTATTGAGCTACAAAAATATAGGTGAAAAATCCATCTCCTTGTGTACAATCGCCATTGCGTTGGGTTGAATGTAATACCAGCCTTGTCTCCGTAAGCTCTACAATATCATATGCGGGACCGGAATCCCATGTTCCAATAAACCAACAAAATTCATCTACAGTTGGTATAATAATTTGATTTTCTCCACTGGTTCCTGTTCCTTCTGAATATAGAAATGTTAGTTCGGGAACATCTAATTCATTTACGACATACCCTTCATAAGGATTCACAGTCCCTCCATTGTTGTTGTAAATAAATTCCCCGTCAAATGAAAATTGATAGGAGTCATCATATTGTTCATCAACCAATCCTCCTTGAGGAGAGCTGTACCAAGATGTAGAGTATGGGTCAGGGCCAACAGCAATGGCAGCGATCTCTGATGAAAATACCCAAGTCTTTTGATTATCACAACCCGTCAGTAGTTCCAACTCGCCATCACAGGGTAGTTCTAGAGTCTGTGAAATAGATACCATTTGAGAAGATTGTGACATCCCCCCTGCATTGTGAACTGTATAGGTTACTTCATATTCACCGGCTTGAGGATAAAATGCAGTATCAGATTCAAGTACAGAGGTAAGACCATTTCCGAATTCCCAAAGATGAAGAAATGAGTCCTCAGAAGACAACCCCGTTAAGACAACTCTGTTGGAATCATTTTCAAGATAACTCCACGAAAATGTTGCACTGGGGCCATCAGGCAAGTCTATCCCATCTTCTTCATATGGGGTACAAGCATAAATTAATACAACGGCAGAAAAAACAATAGCTATGTTGAACTTATTCATTTTAATAACCTGGATTTTGAATTAATACTCCTCCTGACAGAGAAATCTCAGCTAAAGGAATCGGAAATAACTCATGAGTTCCTGAAATAAACCCCTCGTCACCAAGAAGTTGATGACCTCGATTTTGACGAACAATATCGAAGAAGCGATGCCCCTCTAAGCCTAATTCTACTCGGCGTTCATGATATATCGCTTCTAGAAGATAAGGTCCTCCTGCAGTAACATCTGGTAGAATAGCAAGATCGCCACCTCTAGCCCTTGATCTAACCTGATTAACCATTTCAATGGCAATTCCAGTTGCGCCTGTATGATATGCAGCTTCAGCCCGAAGGAGCAAAACATCAGCGTACCTAATCACTCTATCGTTAGTCAATCCATTCGGATTAGGATCTCCTAAAGCAGCTGCTTCCTCTGCGGCAGTGTTAAAATATTTTTTACAGTAATACAAGTGCGGCATCCCTGTCGCTTCAAGTGTGAAAGGGCCACGATCACCCATCAAATCTCCAACTTGAAATACAGATGCACTAAGTCTTGGGTCACCATCTTCAAATTCATCAACGAAATTTTGTGTTGGAATATTAAATCCATAGCCTCCAAATTGACCTCTAGCTCTTTGAAATACATTTGTAAAAGTACCCTCTAGTTGATTTCCCCAATTACCACCTGAACCGCTCATATATTGAATTTCCCAAATAGAGCCCGAACCATTTTCGCCTAAACTTGAAAAAATATTTGCGTAGTTTAAATCTAAGAAGTACTCTCCTGAATTGTAGATCTCATCGGCTACAGCCATTGCATCATTCCATTTCTCTTGGTATACAAATGACTTTAAGAGAAGACTTGCTGCTGCGCCCCAATTGGCTCTTCCAGTTTCGCTTAATGGCCTCTCACTTCTTCTGGGCAAACCTAACATCGCTTGAGATAAATCCTCTTCAATAAATGCCCATGTTTCTTCTGCCGTGGATTTTACTTGTTGGTAATCACTGGGCGCAAGCAATCCATCTATAAGCGGGACTCCACCAAACATTGTTGTCAGATTGAAATACCAATACGCCCTAATAAATCTAATCTCACCCAACAACATATCCTTGGTATCGCTGTCCATCTCAATTCCTGGGATATTCTCCAGTGCGATGTTGCAATATGCGATTCCTTTATATGCAGTTTGCCACTCTCCCAGAACCAGTTTGCTGTCACTGGTGCCTTGAAATGATTCAAATTTCAATAAATCTGGCTCGTCTCCATCACCAGACCCTCCTTTGTGAGAGTCATCGGAAACAACATCTCCAAAGTACCATCTAAAATGCGGTGCATCACTTCCTACTCCTTGAAGCGGAGTGACTTCTTGTTGAAGGTTGTTATAGCAGGCAATGGTTGCAGATATGGCGTCATCTTCATTTTGATAAAAATTAGCTTCTGTGGATCCTACGAGCGGATTAATGTCCAGGAAGTCTTTTTTGCAAGACACCAAAGAAATGATAACGGCAAAAATGATGCTGCTATATGTTAATATTTGTTTCATGTTGCTCATTTAAAATGTCACGTTTACGCCACCCATAAATATTCGTGGGGAAGGATAGAAGCCTCTGTCTATGGCAATTTCTAATGTTCCCCTGGAACCTATTTCTGGGTCTAATCCGGAATACTGAGTGATGGTTAATAGATTCTGAGCTGAGATGTAGACTCTTACACTTGATGCTCCTATTTTCTGAGAGGTTGCATTATTTAGCGTGTAACCTAACTGCATATTTTTAATTCTGAAATAAGATCCATCTTCTACAAATCGGTCAGACACTCTGTTGTTTTGGTTCGGGTCTGTATGAGATATCCTAGGATACTCATTCGTAGATCCTTCACCAGTCCATCTCTCCAACGCTGATATTGGAAGATTTGTTGTATTGAGATCATATCTAAAAACACCATTGTAAATATCGTTTCCTTGAGAGCCTTGAAGAAAGACACTTAAATCGAAACCTTTATATTTTACTTCACAATTCATAGCATATGTGAAATCTGGATGAGGATTTCCGATCATCACTTTATCCTCACCATCTATTGTTCCATCTGCATTTTGATCTACAAAAATGACATCTCCCGCTTGCGCATTGGGTTGAGACATGTTTGCTTCAGCCTCTTCATTGGTTTGGAAAATACCTCCCGTCTCATATCCATAGAAATATGCGATGGGCATCCCAATTTCAGTGTATGAAACAAAATCACCTGCGCCGAACACATTTCCACTTGAGATAGGCTGTCCACCCTCACCTAATCCTGTGACTTCGTTTTTAATGAAAGAAATATTTCCTCCGAAACTGTAGCTCATCGGGTTGTCAAAATTTTTGTAGTTAACCGCAAGCTCTATACCTGAGTTTTTTGCGGACGCTACATTGGTCGCAGATGGATTAAATCCAACAACTCCTGGAACAGGTACGATAGCTAACATATCATTTGTGTTTTTAACAAAATAATCACAAACCATATTTAGTTTTCCTTGAAAAAGATCAACATCTAAGCCAACATTTGTCTGCTCTACTGTTTCCCATTTCAAATCTGGATTAGAAGTATTAACAGGGCCTGCTCCGTTGACAATTTGCTGATCTGTTCCGAAAGTGTAGTTGAGACCATTATAAACGATAGAAGTGTAATCAAAGCTTCCAATACCATCAGCATTACCATTTCTCCCCCAACTACCTCTTAGCTTGACAAATTCAATCCAATCCTTTTCAACAACCCATGGCAACTCTGTTAAGTTAAATGCTGCAGAAAAAGAAGGGAAGACACCATATCTATTGTTTTCCCCAAACTTTGATGACCCATCTCTCCTCACTGTACCTGAGAATGACCACTGGTCACCTATTTCATAATTTGTCCTTATAAACGTTGATAGGAAAGCAGACTGACTTATCCCACCACTAGATTGAGGAGCTTGTTCTGCAGAATTAATGCTGTTGTTTAAAAAAGCTTGGTCTGGGTTATTCGTAGCGAGGCTATCTCTCACACCAACAAGATTTGAGTATTCGTTATATAAGGCAGAATACCCAGCTATAACACCAAGTTTATTACCATTTTTGAGGTCTTGATCATATGACACAAGATTTTCCCATTGCCAATTTGTGTATTTGTTTTCAGATTGAATGAGGACATTCGTCTCTCTCCATTCATATGCTGGTCTATTTGGATCATTAGAGCCAATCCCAAGATCAAAAGTTGGCATAAAAATCTTTTGAGACCCAAGCGATAAATCCGCTGAGAAAGTTGATTTATAAGAAAGATTTTGAAGAATATCATATTCGGCAAAAGCACTTCCAACAAATCTATTCGTAGTCCAATTGTCAAACGTGTTGGCAATTTGATTTGCAGGATTTGCAATATCTGAGTCAATCAAATTAGAGTATGCAAAAGTACCATCCGGGCGAGTCGCAGGAGTGACAGGATCCATATTCAAGGCTCTTACGACAGGAGTTGCGAATTCATTATTTTCACCCAGTGCATTACGGTTAAGATTCGTGAAATTAATATTCTGTCCCATTCGCAATCTGTCAGTACCATCTTGAGTGGAAGATATTCTAAACGTATATCTTTCAAACTGACTTTTTTCTCCACCAATGATTCCATCCTGAAGAAAATAACTACCACCCACAGCGGTTGAACTTGACTCAGTACCACTGGTAAAGTTAAAGGCATGATTCATCATAGGAGCTCTTTCGAAGATTTCCTTTTGCCAATGCGTTCCTTCACCCAAATCTTCTGGAGACAGTAAATCAGAATATGGTGCGTAACCTGCAGCGGATCTGCTTTCATTCATTAAGATTGCATACTCTTCAGCATTTAGTAAAGACATATATTTCGACGGCTCCTGCATTCCATAATAAGTGTCATATTTAATTTGAGCCTGCTGATTTTTCTTGCCTTTCTTTGTTGTGACTAGAATAACGCCATTTCCTCCTCTAGCACCATATATAGCAGCAGATGCCGCGTCTTTGAGTACAGTAATAGATTCAATATCTGAAGCATTTAAATAATCTATTCCAAAACTAGGAATACCATCGACTACAAATAATGGCTCAGAATTGTTAAGAGAACCAGTCCCTCGAATTCTAATAGATTGTGTACTTCCAGGCTGTCCAGAATTTTGTGAAACTTGCACGCCAGAAGTTCTTCCTTGAAGTGCTTGTTCAGTCCTAAGTACAGGAAGGGAAGTGATTTCTTTTGTGTCAATCGTTGAAACGGCTCCTGAAATTTTACTTCTTTCCTGATTGCCATATCCCATAACAACAGCTTCTTCTAGTCCAGCAACATCTAGTTTAAGATTAATATTGACAACTTTCGCTTCTGTCTGCGCTTCAGGTTCTATAATAATCTCCTGTTTAATATATCCAATAGATGAGAATAGAAGAACGGGTGATGTTGAAGAAGTCGTAATTGAATAATTACCCTCGGAATCTGTAAAAACACCATTGTATGTGTTTTTTTCTAAAACAGTTACTCCAGGTAGGCTTTCTCCACTAATTAAATCTTTTACTACTCCCGATACCGTAACATTTTGTCCAATAATTTGAGATGAAAAACAGAAGAAGAAAAAGGCAATAGATAATTTATTAATCATTTTAAATTGGATCATTTAGACTTTATAAGTCGAATAGAAGAAGATTCCTTCTCTGTAATTACACTGAGTATATATAATCCAGATTCGTAAGAACTTACATCAATAATTTCTTGTTCAGAAGGACCATTTATCTCTTTTCTGAAGATCATTTTCCCTGCTATATCATTAATTATTAGCATTTTATCCAGCTGACTGTTTCCTTGGAATTTTAATGTCACAAAGTCTTCAGATACAGTAGGGTAAATGCTGAAAAGGAGATCTTGTGTCTCTTCAATTATATTTTCGGGCAAACATCCTTCACAAGAATTAAAACATACCGTGCCTACTTGAACTTCCGATACAGTAGCATCTAATTCAATGACCCGGTTTGTAAATCCATCAGTCGTAATCGTGCACTGAGCATCTTCGATAGCGTCAAGGTTCTCTGTACCATCCCATCCTCCGTTGTTGAATTTGTATTCGTGGATACCTTCCGAGAGATCAACAGTTACTTCATAGACACCGTCTCCATTATCATCGATCATTTGAACTGATGTACCATCCCATCCGTCAATACTAGCGCCTGTAATGTATAATGACTCTTCTACAAGTTCTTGATTCATGTCTACACTAAACGTTACCGCCACGTCATCTTTCACTGGGTCGATACTACAAGCATCACAAGCGTTAAAGCAAACAACATCAAGAATTAATTCATCGCCAGAAGTTAATTCTACTACTCGGTTCACAAAGATGGTCTCACCATCAATAGTTGTCACTGTACATGCGCTATCCGCTTCAGTTTCCAATGATTCTGTGCCATCCCAACCGCCGTTATTGAATTTATATTCGTGAGTCCCTAGATTTAGCTCTGTGGTGTAGGTGTATATGCCATCACCATCTGAATCATCCATGATTTCACATGTACCACACCAATTATCGATGATTTGTCCCGTGATGTATACAGGACCAAGGACTGTTTGTTGTGACATATCAACTTGAAATGTTACGCTAGCAGAATTTACACATTGTCCGGCAGTATAAGATGTTACTCCACCTTCATTAACAGCAACACAGTCGTTTGAATATGTAACACCATCACAACCACATACTAAATCTATGACTGTTGGACATACTGCCTCAGGATTTATCAATGACTCATCAACACAAGCGACAGTAGCACTACTGTTAAGCGTCACATTCGTCAATGTGACTGGAGAATCAAGAGTTGTTACATACAATAGGAATGAACTAAATGTATTGGCTCCTTGAGAAGGGATAGCCACTGTATAAGAAGCTTCCTCTGTTCCACTAACGGTGACAGCCACCGTGTTAAAACTTGGTTCAGTATCTGGGTATGGATTATATTCAAACCTAAAATACACTTCAGCGTCTGTTCCAGCAGTTGCCCCAGTAAATGTTATTTCGCCATCCTCTGAAAAACTCAACGGATAAAGGCTTACATCTTCATTGGCAAAACCTCCCCATGTTTCAGAACCTGTAGGATTTAAATATGTGTTTCCATCCATCGATGTGCCACCAAAAACTCCTGTGAATACAACATCCGTATTTGTTACTTGAGAAAAAGCGGTCAGCTGGATAAAGAAAAAAGATATATATAAAAAGTGCTTCATGACAATTGAAATGGTAAAATATAAACTAATAATGATTTAATAATTGATAAATATACTATGAAGTTTATTGTAAAATGTACAATAAGTCTATGTTTTCAAAACTTAAGTCGTCAAGAAGTGGAATCTTTCTTATTCTTTGAGGAGATCAAATGTCTTTGAAAGCTTATTTACACGGAGCTTAAAACTTCCAGATTCAATGATATAGTCATTGTCTATTCCGATAAAACCTAAGTCCTTAAGAGGTATTCTTATGGCAACATCTAAGGTCTCATTTGGACCAATGTTAACCCTCTTATATTGTCTTAATCTTTCAACTGAGGGAGTTATTGACGCAACAAGGTCTGAGATATAAACTTGTAAGACTTCTGTGGCATCACAGTCGCTCTTGTTAGAAATAGTCACAGTTAATTCAATTGTTTCATCAATCAAATAAGATGATTTATCTATTGTGATAGAATCAATACTTGCTTTACAATAAGACAATCCATAGCCAAAATTAAACTGGGGGTTAAAAGCATTTAAAGAGAAATCAGTATGAATATCTTCAGTGTGTTTCCTGAAATATGGAATGTGAGAAGATGCGTGTTTAGGCCAAGTAAATGGCAGCCTTCCTGTAGGGTTTACTTCACCGCTAATAATTTTTGACAACGCAACTCCACCATAATCGCCTGGCAAATATGCCATTATTATTCCATCGGCAATAGATTCAATCTCATTGAATGTCCTGGGCCTTCCTTCAATAAAAACATATATAATTTTTATACCTGTTGATTTCAGTGCTGTCGCTAGATCTTTTTGATTTTGAAATAACTCTAGGTCTTCAATATTTCCAGGTGTTTCAGTATATGGCATTTCTCCAAGAAATAAAATGGCATAATCTGGTGTTTGTAATTTTGTTTCCGAAACTATTTTCTCAATGTCGTATTCATCAAAGTCCATTTCTAACGGAAAATTGATGACCTGATCTTTCCCAAATTTTTGTATTAACGCTTCCGCTGCATTTGGTCTTTCTGAATTAGAATATTTAGGGTTATCTCCCTGCCAAGTTCCTGACCATCCTCCATTAAGTGCTAACAAACTGTTTGCCGTTGGTCCCGTAACAAGAATTTTGCGATCTAAGTCAATCGGAAGTGCCTCAGATTCATTTTTTAGAAGGGTTATAGACTCTTGAGCTGCTTGGAGAGTATAATTATTTTCATCACCTTCTTCAGAAATGAAGGCACTGGTTTTAGGGATAGGATTTTCGAACAATCCCAATTCTTGTTTTAAATTAAGTATCCGCCTCACACTTTCATCTATTCTAGCTTCCGAAATTTCACCATCTTTGACCAAGTCGAGAAGAATACCCGGAAATTCTAAATCTGTAGGGACCATGCTCATATCTATTCCTGCATTGATCGATAACTTAACAGCATCCCTGTAATTTTCAGCAACTTTATGCCTTGATACAAGGTATTTTATATCTTCCCAGTCGGTGACTAAGACACCCTCAAAACCTAATTCTACTCTAAGTAAATCGTGCAGTAATTTTTTATTTACATGTACAGGGATCCCATTTAATTCACCACTGTTAACCATGATCGTCTTAGCACCTGCATTTATAGCTCTTTCAAAAGGGGGAAGGAAATATTCTCTTAATTGCCTTTCCGGTATCCATGCTGGAGTTCTATCCTTCCCGCTTAATGGCATCCCATAACCATAAAAATGTTTTAATGTTGCAGCTATTGGATAGGGTCCTTCTTGATAACCTAAAACCATTGCTTCACCCATATCGGAAGTAAGTAATGGATCTTCTCCAAAAGTTTCCCAAAATCTAGGCCAACGTGGATCAATCCCTAAATCTAAAACAGGAGAGAAATTCCATGGAATTCCTGATTCAAAAACATCGCTCGCAGCATTTTCAGCAATTTTTCTAACAAGCTCGGCATTCCAAGTCGCAGCTAAACCAATTTGTTGAGGGCAAAGATCAGCACCTGAAGTATAGGTGGCTCCATGGATTGCGTCTATTCCATACAGAACGGGTACTCCCGATGTTTTTTCATTTGTTGCAGCATCTTGAATACTCTGGATAAAAGAGTTCCATTTTGACGGAGAGTAAGAGTGGCCACCTGAATTTAATATGCTCCCAATTTTTAAATCAACTATGGCTGTTTTTAATTTCTCTTCATTCAAGGTATGTGGTTCATCTAAAGTATATGGCCCACTGCCATCACACAACATGCCTAATGTTAGTTGAGTCATTTCACCAACCTTATCTTCTATAGATAAAGTGCCAATAAGGCTATCCAAGAATAAAATATTTGAATCTTGTGTTTTGTTTGTTGAGCTGTCGTTACAGCTAAATAAAAACAAAATAGCGATCGCCAAACAGGCATTTATATAGATGAATCTATTGCTCATATTTAAAAAATTTGTCAAACTTAGTCAAAAGCTTTGACTTAACTGACTAAAAAATAATTTTTGTTTTCTCAATATCTTCTTAAACACCACTATTTAATAATGGAAAACAAAAACAAAACCCCGCTATCTCAATGATAACGAGGTTGAATATATTTTAGTTGTGACCTCTAGGCTCTTATTTAGAACTTTTTTTT
>DBBW01000017.1:74770-121947 GCA_002292405.1 Flavobacteriales bacterium UBA974 | reverse complement strand
TGCAAGGGCCATAAAGTAGTAAGTACGGTAGTTTACCAGCTTATTGTCACCTTGTGCAAAAACATCTGTAGTCACTCTAAAACTGTGAGAAATTCCTTCATTTTCTCCGTTAACCATTAAATTTGGAACAGGAACAGGGATAATTTCATCCTCTTCGTAGTTGAAGATTACATCGATGTCATCGGCAACATCACATTGGTAGATTAATCGAGCCATTTCCACATTGGCAAGATCTGCTGCAGAAACAGTGTTGTCTGCAAGTTGATAGATTTGGTATCCTTGGAATGTGTATGATCGTGTAAGACTATCGTACTCTTCTCCATCAATATTCAATTTTGGAATACCTGGATCGAATTGTACATATTCTTCGTGGAAGTTGTTTGAAAGGGAGTTTTCATTAGAAAGGTAAAGAATCAACTCATTCTCCAATTCTTGGATTGCAACATCAGGCGCGTCAGGGCCGCTCACGATTTCGAAACAGTTGTCAAATAAGGCTTGTGCTTTATCATCAGCCTGTCTCATCAAGCTTACACTTTGTTCTGGATCTCCATTGGTTCCTCTAGCCCAAACAACACCCATTGTAATATTGTTGTAATCACCTGGCTCAAGGGTAAAAGGTCCTGCAGATTGAATAAACCTACGGTCAGCCGGAGGATTTCCTTCACCTACTTCGGACCAATAGTCGATATCAACACCTTGAGTACCCCAGTTATATGGGTCCGTGTCTCCAGGGAACATATATTGAGCTTGGATGTCAGATTGAGTTGTCCCATCACCCCCCGGTGACATTGTTTGGCCATTTAGCCAAATACCATTCATATAGTTGTAGTAATGAAGAGGTGTTGAAGGCTCTCCATTTAAATTACTCCCGCTGTTATTGTAGTAAACAAAGCGGCGCATTCCAAATCTTTCATTATCGATCACTCCATCTCCATATCCTATACCAATTCCTTCATAAGGAATCCCTAATGAATCAACAGCGTCAGAGAAGTTCGTAGTTAGTGGGTTGTCAATTTCATCGGCATCCTGATATGGACCTTCGAAGAAATCGATACCAACAGCAGGAGGATTTTCCAGATAACCAGCAGAACTAGATGAAGTCTCATCGTAAGCGTCACCATTATAAGCGTATCCAAGACCTCTTTGTACATCACAACCCACGTAATCGTCAGTAGCAGTTCCCACATCTGCATCAACCCAAACTCCAAAGTATGTATCCCCTAAAGTCTGTGTGCCTTGGTTAATAAGAACATAATTATGGAATGTCATATTGTTCACCTCGTCATTCGTTGAAAACTGGAATGTTTGAGAGCGAATTTCCATACCGATAGGTTCACCTTGCGACTCAGAGTGAACATTTCCTTTATCGTTAAATATCCAATAAAAATTTCGGTCTCCATAAAGAGGTACGATATCTTCCCTTAAACGTCTCCCACAATCTATCTCAGATACAAAATCATACCAAGGATAATCACCTTGTGAAGGATCATAGAATCCATTCCCATCATAATCCTTGAAAGGAGCAAGATAGAAATCTTGATTAAGCGCTGTGTTACCGTGAGCTGGATAATCGAAGAAATAGGAAGGAATGGAGTATCCATCAGGGAATTCTTCATCAGATGTTCCAGTTTTTAGTGCATCAAAGTACGATCTATGAAGTTGAGCGTCAGATCTAGTTGAAACGAAGAAATCATCGTATTGTTGGCACGTAGAAGCATCAATTTCTGCAGATCCATCTATCGTTAAAGGCCCTGTCCAGTAATCATTACCTCTGTTCCGAAATGTAAGGGCAGCTAATTTTAATTGTTGATCTGGTGAAATCCCACCCATCCAAAGAGCTCCAGCGTATAAAGAACTCACACCTCCACCTTTAGGCACTTCATAAGAAGCTGAAGACGTTGCTCGATCTTGCCAAAGTGATCCACCGGTTTCAATAAGCGCTCTTACGTTGTTCCACTCAATATTTCTGAGCGCGGTAGCTGGAGCACAAGCAGCTGAACGTAATTGTGGTTGAACAACAGAACCGTTATTGTTAGAGTTGTCTGTAGCTCCTGGGCCACCATTCCCTACATATTTATATGCAAATAATGGTTGTGCTATTAGTACAACAGCGAATATGGAAAGAATACGTTTCATAATTTTATTACTATGCAACATTAAAAGTCAAATTTCACACCTAAACGAATTGTACGCGGAACACCTAAGTTAAAAGGGTTATTTGTATACATCTGGTAGTAGTTTCTAAAAGAGTCTGGATTCGTTTGGCTTTGAATTAAAGGTTGGTATTGAGCAGCAGCAAGATATCCATCGTCATTACTCACACCTGTAAATCTATACACAGAATTGATATTTTGAGAGTTCAATATGTTACCTATCCACAAATAAACATTAAGGTTAACGGATTTTGCAGCTTCTCCTTCTCCTCCAAAGTTTAACGTAAAGTTCTTATCGATATTCATGTCCATATTGAACTGCCACGGAAGGCGGGAACCGTTAATAGAGCCTTCAGTTGAGGGGCTTATTTCACCTGTTATTGGTGTTGCAATTGTTGACGCCGTGTATGGTGTTCCAGATCCGAGGTTTGCAATTAGATTGAATCCCATTTCAGAGAATAGCTGTCTTTCTTTTCCACCTATGAAAGCAATTGGACCGTTATAGTTTTCACCAGCACCATACCTGTAATCTATGTTGGTAACAATTCTATGACGTTGGTCATAAGTAAGTGGATTTATAGATCTCAGATTTGGAAGTCCAGCATTAATGAGGGCGAGTGCTGTCTCTGTGGTTGATCCAGTTCCATCAGCGAATTGCAACGTATAGTTAGCATTAATTCTAACGTTACCAGTACGACGCATATCATAACCCATTGTGAATCCTTTCACTGTACCGAAGTCAAGATTTCCAAATGCTCTATATGGACGTGGATATGCTCCAGTGAAATTTCTCACCTGAATCATATCACGCATTTCCTTATAGTATGCAGAAATTTTAAGACTAGAAGTCTTTGAAAGTACTTGCTGGAACCCCAATTCGTAATCAATCGTCTTTTCCGGCTTTAAATCTGGATTTGAAATCAACTCATTGCGGCTTTCAATAAATAAGTAATCAATAGGTGAAAAACGGTTATTTGAAGTAGGTCTCTGTGTTAGTACATCATAATGAGCAAAGAAAACAGCTTCATCTGAGATGTTAAATGAGAATGAAATACGCGGCATAATGTTTACCGCAGGAACGAAATCTTTAAAAGCGCTTCCATTTAACTCTGCTTCAGGACCTTCAACTAGCCAAGGTGCAGGATATGGCTCATTTACAGCGAGAATGTCTGGATCAGTAATTTCAGTTCCTACTGAATTATACCAAGTATCTCCATCACGGTAACCAACAATAGCATTAGGGTTCTCTAAATCATCAACATAAACAATGAAGTCATCTTGGATGTTTGAAGGAATGATAACTTCACCATCTATTTCACTTGCAATTAATTCACTTGCTACATCACCCAGAGTATATGCATCTGCGATAACATAGGGATCTTTTAGCACTTTTTGGTTAGCGTCAAATCGATCAATACGTACACCTAAATTGAAGATGATATCATCAAATGTGAATTTATCCATAATATATCCTGATATATATATAGGTTCATAGGCTCCGATAGGCCTTGTATTGAATCCTTCTTCATTTGTATCATTAAAGAAGTCTTCAATGGTAGGTCTTCCAGAAAGTTTATTCCCGTATGGATCATACCCAGAGTAATTTACGAGGTTACTTCCCTGATTAAGTAGGTCGTCCGCTCCAAACATATCTAGCGTGAAGAAGTCAGGATCAATTCCGTCAATATTGATGAGATCGTTGCCAAATGGATTAAGTTCTAAAGCGCGTCTAAGGTTTCTGTCGAATAGAAATTGATTGTCACCAATCAACCTTCCATAAGTAACGTAGTATTCGGTTCCTATGTTCGTGATCGTAGAATCATTAAAATTTAACTCCTTGATATGTGAGTTAGTAAGTAAGCGGCCAAGGGTCCAAAGTTCTGTTGGAGCTAGAGAGAAAAAAGCATCTTTCCGTTGCTCGTACTCAAATCCCATCTGAAGAGCGTGGTCGCCAATGTCAGCAGAACCAGCAGCGCTTACACGGAATTGAGTATTGTTAGAGGTATAGTATGAACCACTTTGAGTGCCTAAATAGCTATATAAGTTATAGGTTTCTGCCGGATTTTGACCATTTAACAAAGCATTTCCATTTTGAACTTCTAGAAGACTTTCGTAAGGCCCGTCTTCAAATGGGTTATATGGCTTTTGTTCAAAAAGCGAGAAATATTGATTGTTTATAGCAGAAAGTTCCGGATTGAATTGAGAAGCCTCGAATGTTACGAGAGTGTCTTCCCAACCGTTGTGAACGAATCTACCTGTTATTGGATTATAATCGTAAGAATTTCTATTGTACACATTAAACGTTCCTACGTGACCATATTTAAAGAAGTCGTCACGGTGGTTTGCATCCTGTGAATTAAAATAGCTTTGGCTGTAATCAACCATTATCTGGTAGAAAACATTATTTAGGTTGCTTGCGTTTTCACCTTGCTCGTTAACGAAACGTTGGCTGAACTTAGCATATGCCCTCCAATCGTAGCTAGTGCTGAGAGCATTGTTGTCCCAATTCATTAGAGATCCTGAGTAACTAAAGTTGTTAGTGCGCCCTCCTGTGACAGTTCCTCCAAAAGTTAATGTGGTTGTTTCATTTGTGTTAATGTCAAATTTAGCTACGATATTCGCACTTGTTGTCCCGACATTCATACGTGTATCAACTTTTGTAAAATCATCCTCGGATAGGAAGTCAGCATTATAAAGCGCCCCATTTATTACTCCTGAAGCGCTCACGTTCTGTCTTAGAGGATTTGCGATAAGTGAGTCACGAGCTGCATCTGTAATTCTGTAAACTCCGCCGAATGTTGGACGTGGATCCTTTTGATATGTGATGTTACCAGCTAAAAATAGACCCAATAGAGGATCTGTCTTTTCACCGTTCTCATCCTTTCGGAAAAGAATTGGACCAGAAGCAACTCCCTCAGCGAGGTTGTAACCAAATTTATCTAAACCAATAGCGGTTTCCCCCATTGGAACCCCTGATGTGATAACCTCTCCGCCACCAAACCAATTGCGGCTTGAAGAACGAAGTGAGATATTGATAACACCACCGGTAGCATCTCCTATATTCGCAGGTATTCCTCCTGTCACAACCTGTACTTCTTCAATGGCAGATTTTGGAAGAGCAGATGATCCGCGCACTTTAATTCCATCGATGTATATCCAAGTAGAAGAACTTCGTGCTCCACGGATTGAGATACCACCACCAGTACCCGCAGTACTAGCCCCAGCAACAGTTGTAGCTATTGAAGTAGCTGAACGACCAGGTAGTTTATCAATATCTTCTCTACTCACAGTACCACCTGAAGCACCACCATCTTTATCGATTAGAGGAACAGCATATTCAACTACCTCAGCTTCTTGTACCATAACTCCAGCAGAGATTTCGGCATTGACAAAATGTATTTTGTTAGCATTGATTTTGACTCCTGTGATTTTCTTAGGCTGGTACCCAACGAAACTTAAAAGCACCTCATAGGTACCTGGAGAAATAGGCTTTATGGTGTATTCACCATCAAAATTTGTGTTTGTACCAGCAACCTGGTTCCCGTTGAGAAATAGTACGACACTAGCAAAGGGTAAAGGTTCTCCAGTGTCGAAATCACTGATTTTTCCTTTCAATGTGCCAGAGCCGACTTGGGCAAGACCAGTGCTTGCGAAAAGCAAAATGGCAAAAATAAATGTGGTAAACCGAATCATTCGCAGTTGTATTACAGGCAGTTCAATAGAAGGGGTAAATATAAGGTTTTATTCATGGATGTGAAAAAATGTGAAATGCTAATTTCAACTACTTTGTTTTCAGTATAATTAGACTTGATGTCATGATAAAATCTTCTTTTAAATCACAGTTTTGATTGTATATATCGTCTGTTTTTTAGTTGGGGTTTCAAGATAAATATTCGTATTGTTTCACCACAAGTTGCAAACAACTCCTTTTTTAAGAGCCGGTGTTTTCAGATGATGAGATATTGTAGCTCCCATATCAGCAAATGTTGTTAAAAACCCCAAGTTTTTTGAAGACACTTTTTTAGAGTAGAAAAGTGCCGGTACATGTTCTCTCGTATGATCTGTCCCCTTCCAAGTTGGATCACAGCCATGGTCTGCTGTTATAAGTAGTAAGTCATTGTCACCTGTGAGTTTTAGAATTTCAGGAAGTCTCTTATCAAACTCTTCTATTGCATTTGCATAACCAGAAACATCTCTTCTATGTCCAAATTTACTGTCGAAATCTACAAGATTGGCGAAAATCAATCCCTCATGAACAACCTTCATTTGGTCTAAGATTTGGTTGATTATTTCATCGTTGTTTGGTGCTTTGACGCTTTTAGAAATTCCTTTACTAGCAAAGATGTCGCTAATTTTACCAATGGATATAACTGGAAGTCCTGCTTCGGAAACATGATCGAGTAATGTGGGCTTATGAGGTGGGGTCGTAAGGTCGATACGGTTCGATGTACGGAAGAAATTTGAGGCGGAATCACCTAGAAATGGTCTTGCGATTACTCTACCAATATTCAGGAGGTCAATTGTTTTCCGTACAATTTTACACAAGTCATATAGTTTTTCTAAGCCAAACGTTTTTTCATGAGCTGCAATTTGAAAAACAGAATCAGAAGATGTGTAGAATATTGGCTTGCCTGTTTTCATATGTTCCTCACCGAAATCTACGAGAACCTTTGTTCCGGAAGCGTGACAATTGGCAAGGCAACCAGGAATGTTTGCCTTTGAAATTATTTCTTCAAGTAGGCTTTTGGGGAAACAGTTGGGCGTGTTAGGAAACACCCCCCAATCGAATAGGACTGGTAAGCCACATATTTCCCAATGCCCTGATGGTGTATCCTTTCCAGATGAGATTTCTTGGGCATAGCCAAATACGCCATCAATTACATTTGATTTACAAGAATGTGGTAGGGGTTTTCCTCTGCTTTCTTTTGCGGCTTCAGCGAGGCCTAATCTTGCTAAGTTGGGAATGTGTAACGGTCCTGATTGGGATCGGCAACTGCCATTTGCTTTTCCAGCAGCGCACAATTCTGCGATATGACCTAATGTGTCAGCCCCTTCATCGCCATAGTGAACTGCATCTTTGCTGGAGCCTATCCCTAAGGAGTCAAGAACAATAATGATGGCACGTTGTTTTTGATTTGGTCTTCTTACCTCCATTAATTATTCTAGTTAAACGCTTAGAATCTGATACGTAAGAGGTGCTTCAAGGGATGTTTCACCAATCACTACTGATTTTGATACTCTTTTCTGAAGCATTTCATAATCCGAATTACTTCTTACATGTGCCATGGCAATTGGTTCTCCTTTTGAAATGTGATCTCCAATTTGAGCAAATTCTGTAAGGCCCACAGAGTGGTCAATTAAATCGGTAGACTTTACCCGCCCAGCTTTAATAGCTACCATACTAAGGCCTATTTCTCTTACATCCATAGCGTTTATAACTCCGGATTTCTCAGCAACAATAGGTTTTGAAATCGACGTTGCTGCAAGATGTTTGTGAGGGGAAGTGATTAAATCATTGGGACCTCCCAATGTGCTCACCATCATTTCGAATACTTCTGCTGCAGAACCATCTACAAGCGCTTTTTCTGCTTTCGCAAATCCAGATTTAAGATCAGAAGTAATGCCACTTATTTCAAGCATATGCGCTGCAAGGTCTAATGTGATTTTTAACAACCTTTTATCAGCTTTAGATGGATTAGTGAGAAACTCAATGCATTCGTGCATCTCAACTGAATTGCCTACAGTTGTCCCTAGCACTTGATTCATATCTGTGATTAAGCACCGGGTTGGGACTCCTGCATTAGAAGCTACAGTTGCAATACTTTTTGCAACCTCTTGGGCCATTTCGTAAGTGGCGCTAAATGCTCCGTTTCCGGTTTTCACATCCATGATTAAAGCATCTAAACCAGAGGCTAATTTTTTAGATAAAATTGAAGCAGTAATCATATCTACAGATTCTATTGTAGCTGTAATATCTCTGATCGAGTAGAACCTTTGATCTGCTGGAGCTAATCGTGCAGTTTGGCCTATGATAGCGCACCCCACAGTTTTAACCGTTTGCCTAAAAAGGTCGTAATCTGGTATAGCGTTGTAACCTGGAATGCTCTCGAGCTTATCTAAAGTTCCACCTGTGTGACCTAACCCTCTACCAGAAATCATAGGGACATATCCACCGCAAGCGGCAACAATAGGAGCAAGCATCAGACTCACCTTATCTCCAACACCTCCAGTAGAGTGCTTGTCAACTACTGGACCGTTTAAGTCAAGATCACTCCAAGAAAGAATATCCCCAGAGTTCATCATATTCAGTGTTAAACTGACTCTCTCCTCCATGTTTAAACCTTTTAAATAAACAGCCATCGCAAAGGCAGCAAGCTGAGAATCGGTAAAACTCATGTCAGTCATACCCTTAACAATAAATTCTATTTCAGAATTTGTAAGTGTTTTACCATCGCGTTTCTTGCGAATTAACTCCTGAGGTAAATATTTCAATAATGCCATCAATCAATCTCCATATGGGGTCCATATATTCTTAACCTGAGTTGCCTGTCTTATAAACTCTACTCCTTCACACTCCTGAGTTTTTAACCAATTTCTATCGTTATTGTCATGGCACCATGTGCGTTTCAAGTTTTCAGCGCTTAGGGTTTCAATCTCTTTAATCACCTCTTTATTTGCCCAAGCCCAAACCGACCCCACTTCACCGTGCCCAGCTAAATGAGGAGCCAACTCTTTAATATCTCCTGCTATGATATTAATCACCCCGCCCGGTATATCAGAAGTCTCCATGACTGACACCAACTCAAACACAATGTTTGAGTGACGCTCTCCAGCGACAATAACCACGCAGTTTCCCATTGCAATAGCAGGAGCGATTAAGGAAATAGCATTTAGCAACGGTTGTTCTTCAGGAGCGATTACTCCTATCACACCTATTGCTTCAGGAAGAGCAAGCGTAACTCCTCTATATGGTGCGTTATGAGCAGCTCCATCATATTTGTCCGCCCAAGCGGCATAGCTAAACAGACGTGATATTGTCTCGTCAAATTCGGATGTAGCTTCTTTTTTAGAGCTGCCACAACTTGTTTGAAGGTGTGTAATAAATTCATCTTTTCTATTTGATAAATTCTCCGCAAAAAAGTAAAGTATTTGGGCTTTTAAGTGTCCGGATTTACCACTCCAGCTTTCAGCTTTTTTTGCCGCACTTACAGCATTTCTAATATCTTTTCTATTTCCCAAGCCAACAAAAGCGGCAGTACTGCCATCAGCATTGAGAACCTTAGAGCTGTTTCCTCCATCAGGTCTTGTTTGCTTTCCTCCGATGTAAAACTTGAGCGTTTTGTCTATGTCTTGTTTTGAAGCTAAGCCGTTAGGACTAACAGGTGAAATAGAACTGTTGTATTCAGATTTTACTGGTTTAAGGTATTCAAAAAGCCCCTCTTTTCCACCCTCTCTTCCATAACCGGATTCTTTCACTCCACCAAATCCACAGGATGCATCAAATTTATTGTGGCAGTTAATCCAAACCACTCCTGCAATAAGTCCCGGAGCAACATGCATAGCACGATTTATATTCTCACTCCAGACACTTGCCGCAAGACCATATCTTGTATTGTTTGCCAGTTGAATAGCCTCCTCCTGTGTTCTAAAGCTACTTACAACAAGCACGGGCCCGAAAATTTCCTCCTGCACTAAAGGGTGAGAAGAGTCTATATCTGTAATAAGACTCGGCGGATAGTAATTGCATGTCGAATCAGGTTTTTCATGTGAAAATAATACACCCCCACTTTTCAATCCTTCTTTCACCATTTTTGAAATCTCAGAAAACTGTTGTGAACTCACTAACGATCCAACATCTATAGATTTATCTAATGGAGTTCCAAACCTTAAATTGGCCATTCTAGCCTTTAGCTTTTTTACGAGTGTTTCTTCGGTACTAGCTTGAACTAAAAGTCTTGAGCCAGCACAACAAACCTCACCTTGATTATACCAGATAGCATCAACCACCCCTTCTACAACAGAATCTAAATCAGCATCTTCGAAAACCACGAAAGCGGACTTACCACCAAGTTCTAGCGTGAGTTTTTTTCCTTGGCCTGCGGTCGATTTACGTATAGCGCGACCCACAGATGTGGAACCTGTGAAAGCAACTTTATTTACATCTGGATGTGCTGCTAAAGCAGCTCCAGTTTCTCCTGCACCATTGATGATGTTTATGACACCCGCAGGAACTCCGGCCTCTTCACAAAGCTCCGCAAAAAACATTGCTGTAAGTGGAGTGTTTTCCGCTGGCTTCAATACAATGGCATTTCCCATTGCTAACGCTGGCGAAATTTTCCATGCCAGCATTAAGAAAGGGAAGTTCCAAGGAATTATTTGGGCAACGACTCCTACGGGTTCGGAGTTTTTTAATTCTGACTTTTGAAGCTGAGCCCAACCTGCATGGTAGTAAAAATGTCTTACCGCAAGTGGAATATCAGCATCTCTTGACTCGCGAATAGGCTTGCCATTGTCTAAGGTCTCTAAAACAGAAATGACCCGTGCATTTTTTTGAATAAGTCTAGCCAAAGCATATAGGACTTTTGCCCTAGAGTGACCACCAGATTTATACCATTTTTCCTGGGCTTCACCTGCAGACTTAACGGCAAGATCGATCAGTTTTTTGTCAGCAATCTCGATGTGAGCTAAAGTGCTATTGTCGGCGGGATTTATGACATTTATTGTCTCAGCATCCTTTTTTGAAATCAATTTCCCACCAATAAATTGGCCAAATGTATTGTTGTTTTTTCTAAGCCATTGCATGGCTTCTTTATCGCTCTCTAGCGCCTTGCTATACTCTAGTTTGTCGAATGATTTATCTAATTTCATAATCTATTGCTAAAAGTTAAGATATTGGATGTCTATAGTCTGCAGAATAAAATCCACTTGTAAAATGATCAAGTTGTCTTTCAATATCCCCTAAAAGACTTGAAGCTCCGAATCTAAATAGATCAGGCTCAAGCCATCTTCGCCCTAATTCTTCCTGCATTAAAGTCATAAATTGTAATGCCGTCTTGGTGTCACTAATTCCGCCCGCCGGCTTGAACCCAATTTTATAGCCGGTTTTTTCGTGATAATCTCGGATCATTCTCACCATGACTAAACTCACAGGGAGCGTAGCGTTAGTAGGTTCTTTTCCAGTAGATGTTTTAATAAAATCCGCGCCAGCCATCATGCAAACCTGTGCTGCCTTTGCTATATTTGTTAGGTTACCCAACTCACCTGTTGCGAGTATTGTCTTCAGGTGAGCATCTCCACAAGCCTCTCTAAATGATTTAACCTCTTCATAAAGAGCTTTCCAATTGCCTTCAAGAACGTGGCGACGTGATATAACAATATCAATTTCATCAGCTCCGGCAGCAACAGAATATTTTATTTCTTCTATTCTAAGCGGAAGTGGGGATAGTCCTGCTGGGAATCCTGTAGAAACTGCAGCCAAATGAACACCAGAAGATTTTAATTGCTTTGAGGCTTCACTTAACATCTCATGATAAACACAAACTGCCGCTGTTTTTATGTTTAAAGAGTCAATTGAAAGCCTAGATTTTAAAACGCTATTTATAGGATTTATTGCTTTGCGACAAAGTCTGCGTACTCTCGCATTCGTGTCATCACCTGAGAGTGTTGTAAGATCAATTAAAGTTAAGACCTTTAAAAGCCAAGCGGCTTGCTTGTCTTTTTTTATACTACGTCTCTTAGCGTATTCAGCACATCTCTGTTCAACTGAACTGCGATTAATTTTAATATCGCAGAATAGTTCTAGTTGAAAATCTACACCAGGATTTCTTTCTAATTTTTCAATCTTCATTAGAAAATGATTTTAAGTAAGAACTAAGTATTAAGGTTACAGATTGCTCAGCTTGCTTTGCGATAAGCAGGGTTTGTTCATGAGAAAGCGTAACATCACCTATTCCAGCAGCATAATTTGTTAAGATAGACAGTGCACATAATGGAATCCGAGCATATCGAGCTACGATAACCTCCGGCACAGTTGACATTCCAACGGCATCTGCACCGAGAATTCCGAGTGCATTAATCTCAGCTGGCGTCTCAAATTGAGGGCCGCACCACCAAGCATATACACCTTCTGTTATATTAATATTATTCTCGTCAGCTGCTGAGCGCATTTTATCGGAGAGCTTAGCGTTATATGCATCACACATATCGACGAATCTGTCGTTGCCTATTTCTCCAAAAAGAGGTGATACTCCTGTCATATTTATGTGATCTGTGATCAGCATTAAATCACCTGGGTTTACGTTTTTATTTATCGCTCCAGCTGCATTTGTTAAAACGAGAGATTCACAGCCGATTTCTTTTAATGTTCTAATGGCGACAGACATTGCATCAGCTTTTCCATGCTCGTAATAATGAGCTCGTCCTTGTAGTATCGCTACTTTTGTGCCTTCAATATATCCTAAGATCAATTGTCCGGCATGACCGCCTACTCCAGCTTTTGGAAATCCGGACAAATCTTCAAATGAAATTTTTGAGGTAACTTCAACCTGCTGTGCGAAGGATCCTAATCCGGATCCTAATATTAACCCCACTTTTGGAATAAATCCAGAAGACTTAAGTTTAATTATGTTCGCACAGAATGAAACATGATTAATCATACAAAGCCCAAGTTAACACAGAAATCAATCTCTGTGTCCGACCTTGAGCAAGTTATTAACTTCAATAAGTGACTCCACAGGAAGTTTACATGAGCCCTCTTGGCAAATAAAAAATCTGGTAGATAATTTATCTGTATTCGAAGATGGATATTTCCCTTTCAAAAACTCGGGTTGACCAGGTAAATCAATGCCGCCTGCTAAGATGATTTGAGGATAATATTTTAAATCTATTTTTTTTCTTGTATTGTTTATTTTCTCAGGGATACTTTCAGAAATAGCGACTTCATAAAAGGGTAATGTGCGCTTCAGTAAAACCTGAGCCCAGTTTGTAGACCTTCTTATATTATTGCTGTTTTCCCAAGCTGAAAGTAACATTCTATCTGAGTACTCGATCCAATTAAATTTTGAATCATATCTACCCAACCGGAAAAGGTTGTCTGCCATAGTTGAATTTGAAGACGGGATCACGCTGTCGTCATTTTCTTGTTTTTTTGCAAAAAGCTCTTTTTCCTCATTTGAGGTATACCAAAATACACCTGTTTTTGTATCGTAAAATTTATCAAAACTGATGAGCATTAATTCCCTTGCTTCAATTAACCATTTGGGATGAAAAGTAGCTTCATACATATCTATACAAGCTGCAATTGTAAAGGCATAATCCTCTAAAAAGGCATTGATATGTGCTCCGTCTTTTTCATGATAAACATGAAATAGTGAACCGTCAGCTTTTCGAGTTTTCAAAATAAAATCTAATGCTTTTTCCGCTCTATTGAGGTGCTTTTCATTGCCAAAAGTTCTGTACGCATCGCACAATCCACTAACTGTGAGAGCTGTCCAAGAAATTAAAACTTTATCGTCTAATCCAGGTTTAATCCTTGGAACGTGACTCTTTTTACCTAAAGCGTTTTTTCCATCTCTGTAGTTGGATAAAACCTGATTAATGATATTAAGCCTATCACGAAATTCTTGAGCACTCAACCCGACAGCATCTGCGAGATTTTCGTCACTTTCCCAACGCATTAAAACACTGTTATGGTGTTCCCAATAAGATTTGCCATGAATGTCATAGGCAGTTAATGCAATCTTTAAATCCTCAGGTGTGAGAGCAAGAGCTAACTCATCCTCATCCCAAACATAATACTTGCCTTCAACCCCATCACTGTCAGCATCTAAGGCGCTGCGAAATCCTCCAGAAGGATCATCAAGCTCTTGATTTATAAAATCGACGATCCCTAGAGCCACGTCTTTATATCTCTCTTCAGAAAAGACTCTAAAGGCATTAGAATAGGTGGTTAAAAGCTGTCCGTTGTCATACAGCATTTTTTCAAAATGAGGTATTTTCCAATCTGCATCAGTGCTATACCGAGCAAACCCACCACCAGCCTGATCATAGATCCCACCTCTTTCCATATTGTCCAAAGTAAGCTTCACTTGAGCAAGGGCATCCTTGTCATTTCTAACTGTTCCATAATGTAAAAGGAAATCTAAATTAGTCGGAATTGGAAACTTAGGGGCTCCTTTTGAAAGGCCTTTATCCCTGTCCCAAGACCTCTTCCAGTTATCTACTTTCGCATCTATTTCAGCTCCGAATTTATTTCTCTCACTTTTAGACCAAACAAACCCAGCAGCATCCTTCGCTAAACCTTCAATTGGAGCAATAAGTAAATCAGAAGATGCTACCCCTTCTGAGAGCTGAGCAGCATATTGATCTAATTTTTGAATATCATTATCCTTGATCTTTACAATACTTTGAAGTCTTTCAATAAATGTTGTTCTGGGAAAATAAGTGCCACCAAACACAGGTCTGCCATCAGGAAGAGCCACGCAATTCAATGGCCAGCCTCCTCTTCCTGTCATCAACTGCACAGCATTCATATACACTGCATCAACATCAGGCCTTTCTTCTCGATCGACCTTAACACTCACAAAGTGTTCATTGATATAATCTGCAGCCTCTTCATTCTCGAAAGTTTCGTGTTCCATAACATGGCACCAATGGCAAGCGCTATAGCCAACACTTATAAAGACAAGCTTCCCTTCTTTCTCAGCTTTCTCAAAAGCCTCATCTCCCCATGCCATCCAATCAACTGGATTATGGGCATGTTGTTGTAAATATGGACTTGATGAGTTTATTAGCTTGTTAGTATGTTTAAACAAAGTAGTGTCACTCATAGGAGCCATAGAATTTGAACACGAACTGCAAGCTGAAAAGGCAGTAAATGCGAATATAAAAGATGATAAACGCATTGAAATATTGAGGGTCTTATTTAACTCGGCGCAGAATATATCTGGTGCAGTAAATACCTGCGGAACCTCCGTCAGTAGGAGATTGAACACCTGTATTCGAAAATGCAAGTTCCCAACCTTCATTGCTGAGGTCATTTAATTTAGAGACCACGTCTTGATCATTTTCAAAGATGTTCTCCATCTTAATTCCCATCATAGAATATAGGTTTTTTATTTTCTGTTCATCGAGTTCTCCATCTCCTCCATCGATAAGCATTCTGCTACGCCCTGCACCTCCAGGAACAATAGATTCAATAGTAGTAAATGCCATGTATTCATACGAAGGCGAAGGGGTGTTGAAAGCGAAAATTGAGACAATCATTGCAATCGACAGACTTAAAACAAATATTTGATTTTTCATAATCTAAAGTTAGTAAAAATTACACAAAATAAAGAATATGCATCACTACATTTGCGCCATAAATCTTATCCCTATGCCACTAAAAGTTACCGATCCTGAAATTTCTTTTCTCATTAATAGTGAGGCTCAGCGACAAATAGAGGGAGCAGAACTTATCGCTTCAGAAAACTTTACAAGCGATAGCGTAATGCAAGCTCAAGGATCCATCCTTACAAATAAGTATGCTGAGGGATTGCCGAAGAGGCGATATTACGGCGGCTGTGAGTTCGTTGATGGAGTTGAACAACTAGCGATTGATAGAATTTGTGAACTGTTTGGTGCTGTTTGGGCTAACGTACAACCACATTCAGGAGCATCAGCAAATGCCGCAGTTATGCTCGCATGTCTTTCTCCTGGTGATACGATTCTTGGTTTTGATCTTTCTCATGGTGGTCACCTCACTCACGGATCTTCTGTAAATTATAGCGGCAAGCTTTATAACCCTGTTTTTTATGGAGTTGATGAGAAGACAGGTAGAGTGGATATGAATCAGGTAGCAGAGGTGGCAGAACGCGAACAACCTAAAATGATTATTTGTGGAGCCTCAGCTTATGCCCGTGATTGGGATTACGCCAAATTCCGTGAAATTGCCGATAGCACAGGAGCCATCTTACTCGCAGATATTTCACATCCGGCCGGTCTCATTGCTGCGAAATTACTTGCAGATCCTATGCCTCACTGTCACGTTGTGACAACGACCACCCACAAAACCTTGCGTGGACCGCGAGGCGGAGTGATTATGATGGGCCAAGACTTTCCAAATCCTTGGGGACGCAAAACAATGAAAGGTATTGTACGCCCTATGTCATCTTTACTCGATAGCGGAGTTTTTCCTGGAATGCAAGGCGGTCCACTCGAACATGTAATAGCAGCAAAAGCTGTTGCTTTTGGCGAAGCTCTAAATCCATCATATCGTGAGTATTGTATTCAGGTTGTGAAAAATGCCCAAGCCATGGCTTCAGCTTTTGTTTCTCGAGGCTATCACCTTATTTCTGGAGGAACAGACAATCACCTGATGCTTATCGACCTTCGCAACAAGGACATCACTGGTAAATCAGCTGAAATTGCTTTAGGAAAAGCTGAAATTACCGTGAATAAAAACATGGTTCCATTCGATACTCGTTCACCTTTTGTGACTTCAGGAATGCGTGTTGGCACTCCTGCCGTTACGACCCGTGGACTTGTGGAATCGGATATGGAACAACTCGTTGCTTGGATGGACGAGGCTATTATGAACCATGAAGACGAGTCGGTTCTTGCGAAAATTGGTAACGAGGTAAAGGCTAAGATGTCAACTTTCCCCCTTGTTAGTTAAAAAGGTTAGTTATAATTGAGGTTTAATTCTCCTTGCTGGAAGGTCCTCATTCCCGCCATCGTCTAATGGATTAAATTCCCCATCAGGTAAACCTAAAAGGGTGATTCTAGTCACCTTTCCTTTTGAGAATAGCATTTGGATTTGGGAACAAGTAGCTCTGTTTAAACGAATGTCATCCAAATCATCTATTGAGTAATAATTTGCTCTTCCGTTGCCTATTATATCAACACTTGAAAGTTTCCCCTTCGAAAAATGCGCGAACAAATCACGGCCTGATATTACGTGATCTAGAGAGTCATTTGCCGGACTTAAGACATTTGCATCCCCCATCAATTGCATGCTGGTTGGCCTATTTTCCTTTAGGTTCATTTTTACCGTGTCTCCAGTCATTTCATCTTCTTCAGACCAAACTACAGGTTTTCCCAACAGCCACATTTCATCAACACTCCTATCCCAAGAAAGCGAATCCCCGCTGCCAGAGAATGCACCGTGTTTAAATACGACTTTTCCTGATGCATATAACATTTCTTCTCGTCGTTCAAGTCTGAGAGTGTTCATTCTAAGAGTGTCAGCTCCTTCAATATTCACGATTTGGACTAAATGATCAGAAAACCCTGTAACTAAATCAGAATTTTCAGAACGGGAAGCGAAGGAGCCCTTTACGTTCATCGTTCTACTACTGTCACTTATCATGACGTGGCCCCAAGCCATACCCTCGTTCTTCTCTCTGTTTACAATAATGCTATCTCCAGATATTAGACCTTGGTCATCCATCATTGATGCACCGCCAGAAAACCAACCTACACCAGTTTTACCGTTAAACTCTCCTTTCTCACAATGAATAATAGCGTCATTGATTTCAAGATAAGATGATTTGTAAAGCCGCAACGTTTTACTATTTCTATCTATAGAAAGTGAGTCGGATTGAATAACATCTTTGAGCTCTATAATTTCAACATTGTCTCCAGCATATAATCTATTTGTTGTAGAGCTGTAAACTCCGAGATTACTAGATAAACTCCGATCTCCCTCAATGATTGTTGCCCTCTCGTAATATGAAACAAGTTTTGTGTCCAAGTTATAGGTTAGAGATGGGCAGGAAATGTTTAGTGTTTCATGATTAAAAGTCACGTCACCTTTTATGTATACAGAACCTATGTCGGGGTCGAGAACACCATAATCAGCACTAAGTTTCGTTGAGGGTTCTTGCGATATTACAACTTGGCTAAAGACCTCAAATCGGCCATCGTCAAACCGATAAGCGCTATCACAAGTGAGAATTGCATCATCGACAGCGAGTTTAACATCGCCGATAAGTCTTGAGGCGTCGGAAATTTTAGGGTTGCGTTCTATCACCGATGCCCCTAAAATATTTATTCGAGTCTTTTCAGATGCAGCTATGGAAGTAGAATCTGTTTGGGCTGTGTGAGAATAAGACGATAAAATAAAGAGCAAAACGAATACGCACGCCTTAAATAGGTGCTTGATAGTAGAAGCTTTGTATAGGTTTATTTTCATCCAACGACTCCGGCCGCTACAGTTAAATGCGTGCTGGGATCCACTAAGATAAACGCACCAGTCGTACGATTCTTGCGATAACTGTCAGTTAAAATTGGTGAAGCTGTTTTACCATGACTGGGCTGACCGGTAAACCAATAAATCATCTGCAATAAATTTTTATGAATTTTAAGAACTTAGCTAAAGAATAAAGAATAGATTATATTCAGTTTCATAAATTACTTTTCAAAAGTAATGTCTGCTCTCTATCGGGTCCCACACTTAAGATTGAGATAGGAACTCCTGTTTCATCTTCAATCATCTTCACGTAAGCGTTAAGCGTAGCAGGAATATCTGCTACATCACGCAATCCAGTTAGATCTCCAGGCCAACAATCAAATGTCTTGTATACGGGCTGTACTTCTTCAGGGTTAATTCCATACGGGAGATAGTCGATTTTTTTGCCTTTATGCATGTAGTGAGTGCATACCTCAATCTCGTCAAACTCTCCAAGAACGTCAGCTTTCATCATACATAGCTGAGTTACGCCATTTACCATAATTGCATACTTAAGCTGAGGAAGATCTAACCAACCACACCTTCGAGGTCTGCCAGTAGTAGCTCCGAATTCACACCCTGCAACTCTAAGTTTTTCTCCAATTTCTTCATGAAGTTCAGTAGGAAATGGACCTGAACCAACCCTTGTACAATATGCCTTAAAAATCCCGAATACAACTCCAATTTTATTAGGAGCTATTCCCAGTCCGGTACAAGCTCCTGCTGTAATTGTATTTGATGAAGTTACAAATGGATAGGTTCCGAAATCGATATCAAGCATCGTTCCTTGAGCACCTTCTGCAAGAATCCCTCTCCCTTCTTTAAGCTCATTATTAAGGATGTGTTCGCTATCGATGAACTTAAATTTCCTAAGATATTCGACGGCTTCTAGCCACTCCGATTCTAACTCTGATAAGTCGTACTTGTAATCTTTAAATTGCGCGAGCATATGAACGTGTTTATCCCGCAATAAAGTGTACTTTTCTAAGAAACGTGTACTTTCAACATCTCCAATTCTCAATCCGTTACGCCCTGTTTTATCCATATAAGCAGGACCGATTCCTTTTAATGTAGAGCCAATTTTTAACTTCCCTTTGGACATTTCAGATGCAGCATCTAAAAGTCCATGAGTGGGCATAATTAAATGAGCTTTACGAGAAATTACAAGGGAATCGAATGGACTCACTCCGCTCTCAAGTAATCCTTCGATTTCATGTTTAAAAATAACAGGATCTACCACGACACCATTTCCGACAATGTTTAAGATATCATCGCGAAAAATACCACTTGGAATCGTATGAAGAACGTGTTTTTTACCGTCAAAAATTATTGTGTGACCCGCATTAGGTCCTCCTTGAAATCGTGCAATAACACCGTATTTTGGAGTCAGAACATCTACTATTTTACCCTTTCCTTCATCGCCCCATTGGAGGCCTAATAGTACATCAGCTTTCATGCTTCAGTTTTTGTTTTTCGCTTGCGCGCATAAATATTCAAAGAATGATGGAGTACTTCAATTCCGAAGTGCTCTTCTAAAGTCACTTTTATTTGTTGAATTCTCGGGTCGCAAAACTCGATTACCTCTCCCGTATCTGCAATAATCACATGGTCGTGTTGTCTTACTCTGTGACACTTTTCATACTGTGCAATTTTTTCTTCAAACTGGTGCTTCCTCACTAAGTTACAATCGAGAAGCAGCTCCATCGTGTTGTACAGAGTTGCCCTAGAAACACGACACTCACCATTTTGCATGATTTCGTATAGAGTTTCAACATCGAAATGGCCTTGTATAGCGTAAATTTCTTCAAGTATAGAAAAGCGCTCAGGCGTTTTTCGGTGCCCGTTGTGTTCGAGGTACACCTCGAAAATATCTTTTGCTTGTATGAATATTTCGTCGCTTGACATAAGCTTATAGCAAGTCACAAATGTAGTCTATACCTCTTCGTCCACCCTCTCAACTGTGTGAACTCCTGAAACATTTTTCAACTTTGTCATTAAATCTTTCAAATGTGAAGTATTTGTTACAAGAGCTTTAATCGAACCCTCAAAAATACCATCTTTAGATTCCATACTAATGGATTTCATATTCACTTTCATATTGTCTGAAATCACTGTAGTAAGCTGATTTACAAGTCCCACATTGTCAATCCCTGTAAACGCAATTTTCACTTCAAACTGAGCTGCCGCCATACTCGACCATTTTGCCTTCATCATCCGATATGCATACTTTGAGAGCATATTCGTCGCATTGGGGCAGTTCTTCCTATGCACCTTAATTCCACCGCTAACAGTTATAAATCCGAATACATTGTCACCTGCAATAGGACTACAGCAATTTGCTAGTGTGTAGTCAAGTTTCTGCAGGCTTTCTCCTATTAACAATGTATCCTCCTTGGCATTGGGAACGAATTTTTCTGTTACGACTGTCTTCTTAGAGGTACCTGGATCAGGTCCTTTAGCCCAAACAAATTTCCCTTGTCTTAGCTTATAACCCTTTAATTTATCCAATTCAAATGATCCGACAGATATTCTAAAGTACATCTCTTGTACAGAATCGAACTTGTGCTTCCTAAATAGAGACTCAATGTTTCCATCGATCAGTAAAAGTCCATTTTTTTTTGCCCATTTATTGAAGATTTCTCTTCCATCTAAAGCTTGTGAACGCTCAGCTTCTTTGAGACTGTGTCGTATTTTTTGCTTAGCGTTTGTGGTGACAACATATCCAAGCCAATCTTCTTTTGGAGTTTGTTTGCGCGATGTAATAATCTCTATTTGGTCTCCACTTTTAAGCTCATAACTTAAAGGAACAAGTTTGTGATTCACCTTACCGCCGATGCACTTAGACCCCACTTTAGAGTGTATAAGAAATGCAAAATCTAGTGTAGTCGCACCTTTAGGGAGAGTTTTCATGTCGCCGTTGGGGGTAAAGACGTAGATGTCCTTTGTCTTCAAGTCCATTTTGAAGTCATCGATGAATGCAAGAGCGTCGTCTTCACCGCTTTCTAAAATTTCTCTTATTTGGCCTAACCAATTGTCAATTTGAGAACCACCAGCCTTTTCCTCTTTCCCTTCCTTGTATTTCCAGTGAGCTGCGAAGCCCTTTTCCGCAACTTCATCCATTCTTTCACTGCGTATCTGTATTTCAACCCACTTTCCAGTTGGCGACATCACGGTTGTATGAAGCGATTCGTAACCATTTCGCTTAGGCAAGCTTATCCAATCTCTCAACCTGTCTGGGTTAGGTTGGTAAAAATCCGTTACAATGGAGTAGGCCCTCCATATTACCATTTTTTCTTTAGCCCTCTCAGTATTGATCACGATTCTTACGGCAAACACATCGTAAACTTCTTCGAAGGATACTTTTTGCTTCTCCATTTTAGACCAAATACTAAAAATAGACTTCGGTCTCCCTTTTATCTCATATTTAATTCCCGCCTCATCGAGTTCCCTTTTAATGGGAGCGCAAAAGCTTCTTATAAATCTCGCCCTTACCGCCTTGGTTTTTCTAAGTCGGGATTGTATTAAATCATATTCTTCAGCTTCTTTATACTTTAAAGAAAGATCCTCAAGCTCACTTTTTATTGCGTGTAATCCCAATCTATGAGCAAGCGGAGCATACATGTAGAGTGTCTCACTGGCAATCTTTTGCTGCTTATCTGGGCTCATATGCGTAAGAGTTCTCATATTGTCCAGCCGATCTGCAAGCTTGATCAATATTACCCTAACATCGCTACTCAAAGTCAGTAGCATTTTCCTAAAATTCTCCGCCTGTGCACTTGTACCGGGCTCGAAAACTCCACTCATCTTAGTCAGTCCATTGACTATATCCTTCTCCTTTTCACCAAACAGATTCTCAACCTCCTCCAAAGTCAATTTTGTATCCTCCACCGTATCGTGTAGAAGTGCGCACACAATTGACGTAGTATCTAACCCTAATTCTCCTGCAACTACTTTTGCTACGCTAATTGGATGGTAGATATATGGCTCACCACTTTTTCGTCTCTGTTCAGAATGAAATTCAAGCGCTAGATCGAAGGCTTTACGAATCTTCTTTCTATCCTCTCGACTCTTGCTATTGTTAGCAGCACGCAATAATCCCCGATACCTTCTCAGGATTTCTTTACTCTCTTCTTCGGGGTTAATTTTCATTGTGCTTTTTACTTAACCCAAATCTACTGAATCCTTCCTTCGTTTATCAGCCTTTCTTGAGGTAATTTCGCACTATGATTGAAGCAAACAACCCATCTCTTAGATCTTGGCTAGAAATTCCTGCAAATTCTGATTTCCCTATCCAAAATCTTCCCTTCGGAATTTTCTCTACAGCCTCACTTTCTGCTAGAGTAGGAGTTGCGATAGGAGATCAAGTTCTCAATCTATCAGCACTCTTTGCTGCGGGATTTCTCCGCACTTCAAAGGAACTTCCTTTCACGGAGTCAGATTATTCTGCATCAACTCTAAATCCTATTATTAATCATGGGAAAGCGGCCACTCGATTACTACGTGCTCGAATCAGTACGCTTCTTAATGCTGACTCATCGGAGTTGCAAGTCGCCACAGATTCTCATGCAGCTTGCATCATAGACCTCTCCACAGTAACAATGCATCTACCCGTAAATGTTGGTGACTACACAGATTGCTACTCCTCAGAAGATCACGCACGTAACGTAGGTAAGATGTTCCGTGACCCAGATAATGCACTTCTACCTAACTGGAAGCACATGCCGGTTGCTTATCATGGTCGCGCCTCTTCGATTGTCGTTAGTGACACTCCTATTACAAGACCCCATGGTCAGCTCAAGCCTTCAGAGAACGAGCCCCCAGTTTATGGTCCATCCCGCCTACTGGATTTTGAACTCGAGATGGCGTTTATTACACACCCTGGAAAATCTCTCGGCCAACCGATTTCAACGGAAGAGGCAGACGATTACATCTTCGGTCTAGTACTTTTCAATGACTGGTCAGCCCGCGATATCCAAAAGTGGGAGTATATCCCGCTCGGCCCCTTCCTAGGTAAAAATTTCGCTTCTAGCATTTCACCTTGGATAGTTACCCTTGACGCCCTAGAACCATATCGCGTCTCTGGCCCGATTCAGGATCCTAAAGTTCTTCCCTACCTAGAGTATTCCGGGCACTCTCATTATGACATCGATCTTGAAGTGGAAATTTTAACTCCTAAAGGAGATTCGAAAATAGTGTGCCGATCAAATTTCAAGCACATGTATTGGAATATGCGTCAACAATTAGCTCATCATACAGTCAACGGATGTAATATTCGCGGAGGAGATATGATTGCGTCAGGCACTATTTCTGGCCCTAAAGAAGGATCTTTCGGATCTATGCTTGAAATTTCTTGGAAGGGCACTAAGCCAGTTGCTATGCCTGACGGCACCGAGAGAAGATTCATCAATGATGGCGATACAGTAACTATGCGAGGATCAAAAAAATCCACCACTGGAATCTCAATCGGTTTCGGTGAAGTTTCGGGAAAATTACTTCCAGCAAGCTAACTCGCTTCTTTCGCCCATTCTACTTCAACAGTCGATTTAACCTCTCTGGAGTAAAGTCGACACAACCCTCTCAGTAGTATATCCATCCCATAACTTTGGTGCCTCACAAGTCTTGGGGTTTTCTAAAGCATGTAAGATTGCAGGTAGATTACGTCCTACTAAGTGATTGGTGCCTTTGTCTATTGTGATAGGTCTTTCAGTGTTTTCACGTATTGTAATACACGGGATATTACAAAAAGTTGTTTCTTCCTGAATGCCTCCTGAATCGGTGATTACGTACTCTGAGTTTTTAATGAGTTTTTGAAAATCAAAGTATCCTAAAGGTTCAGTAATCACTACCCCCTCTATTTCTGTTAGTTTATCCCAAAGTCCAATCGACTCAATATTTAAACGCGATCTTGGATGAATAGGGAAAACAACAATACATTTTTTCACAAGCTCTTCAAGCATGCTTAAAATAAAATTTACGCCCTCAATATTATCTACATTTGATGGCCTATGCATCGTACATAAGCAGTATTCTTTACCGCTAATTTCTAAATCGGATAAAATGCTACTTAACTCTATCTCCGAGCTGTGTTTAACTAAGGTGTCTATCATGGTGTTACCCACCAAAATTTTAGGGTCATCTGTAGAAGAAATCAATCCTTCCTCGAATAGATTATTCATTCCAGAAATCTCGGTTACAAAGTGAAAATCTGAGATTTGGTCTATAAGAATTCTATTTACTTCTTCAGGCATCTCTCTATCTCTACTGCGAAGCCCAGACTCAAGATGGGCGATTGAAACACCACATCGATGTGCTGCTAAAGCACCCGCTAAAGAAGAATTCACATCACCTGGAACTAACACTATATCGGGCTTAAGTTCCGAAATTAACTGTCCTAAATCGACAATCATATTCCCAAAATGGCTTGCTGCATCTTCACCTCTAAGAGAAAGAAAATAATCCGGTTTGAGTTTAAATTGATCGAAGAATACACCAGACATTTTACTGTCGTAATGTTGGCCAGTATGAACGATTTCAACGTTGAAATCGTCAATCGTATTTGCCACTTCTTTAAAACGAGTAACTTTTATAAAATTAGGTCGCGTTCCTATTATGATTAACAGCTTCATGAACCTGTTATGTCAAATCTGATATCAGTTGACTAACCGTAATTCCATCTGCCTCGGCCTTATAATTGGTAACTATTCTATGTCTTAATATAGGCAAGGCAACAGCTTTGACATCTTCAATGTCTGGACTGTATTTACCTTCTAGAGCAGCATGAACTTTAGCTCCGACAATTAGAAATTGAGAGGCACGTGGACCAGCTCCCCAACTCAGATATTTGTTCACGTCTTTTGTAGCTTTATCTCTTCCAGGTCGTGTTTTACATGCAAGATTTACAGCGTAGTTTAAAACGTTTTCAGCAACGGGCATGCTGCGTATGAGTTTTTGATAGCTTAAGATCTCTTCACCAGACATGATAGGCGAAATAGTTTCACTAACATTTCCTGTAGTTTGTTTTACTACATTTAACTCTTCTTCAAATGTCGGGTAATCAACCCAAGTGTTGAACATAAATCTATCTAATTGAGCTTCAGGAAGGGGATAGGTCCCCTCTTGTTCTATTGGGTTCTGAGTAGCTAAAACGAAAAAAGGAGAAGGTAATTCAGAACTCTTTCCATTTACTGTAACGGATTTTTCCTGCATAGCTTCAAGTAGTGCCGCTTGAGTTTTAGGAGGAGTTCGGTTAATCTCATCAGCTAAAACGATGTTCGCGAATAATGGACCCTTAATGAACTCAAACTTCCTTGCATCATTCAAGATTTCAGAACCTGTAATGTCAGATGGCATAAGGTCTGGAGTGAATTGTATTCTGTTAAAAGAAAGTCCTAAAGCTTGTGATACAGTATTTACAAGTAGAGTTTTTGCAAGCCCAGGAACTCCAACAAGCAGGCAATGTCCACCAGCGAGCACTGCCATTGTGACCTCGCGAATCACTTGATTTTGGCCTATAATAACCTTTGAAACCTCATGAATTAGTTTCGTGTGCTTTTCCCTAAGATTATCTAGAGCTTCTTTATCGTTCATGTTATTTAATTCAGACATAATATTAAAACCTACTTTACCCAATCCATATTATAGAGGCAACCTTCGTATGAGGGGATGATTCGAATGTAAGTATCCGAAATATGTTGTTGTATCCAATCATTCATCTCTTTAGATCTCATATTGTTTTCTACTTGAGATTGAAAAAGTGCGTAGTCATCTTTAGGGTTTGCTCTGTGGGCTACTCTTCTTCCATCTAGCTTGAGGATGGTCCAGTACCCATTGTCATCTTCATCAAGTAATTGTACGGGTATGCTCACTTCCCCTTCTACTAAAGGTTCTAAAAGGAAGTAAATATTTGGGTCTAACTCGTCGACGCCAAACATAATACCCCCATCTCGAGAGTTGACTACTTGGCCTTTTGAATTTTTTGATTCAGTTCTTGTCGAATTCGATAAAACAGCAGTGTCGAAGGAGATACCCCCAGTTTCAAGTGCTACGTGTAGCGAGTCTATTGTAGACTTTAAATTTTCCAAGGCGAAGAGATCTACTTTAGGTTTCATAAGTACATGACATGCGCTAAACAATTCACCTCTTGTATCTGTAACTCTCAAGAAATGATATCCAAAATCGGTTTCGAAAACATTAGAATATCCATTGAGAGGTGTGTCGAATACAGCAGCCTCAAATTCTGCGACGAAAGCTCCACGTCGAATGTTCTCATAACATCCACCCTTGTATTTAGACCCTGGATCTTCAGAATATCTTGTTGCAGCTAAAGTCATAGAAAGCTTACCAGAAGCCACTAAGTTTCTTATTGAATCCAGTGTTGTTCTGACCGCTTGTTTTTGAACTTCAGAAATTTCAGGTTGAAGTACGATTTCACTGTAACTGATTTCTTCAGGAATAAGAGGCAGTGAATCTAAAGGGGTGTTTTCAAAATACTCCATAACTTCTGCTGGGGTGGCACGAATTTCTTGGGAGATTGACTGCTGCATGCTTTGGGCTAAAAGCTGATCCTTAATCGGCTCAGTGAAATCCGCCTTCCACTCAGAGACAGTTTTCCCATATTCAGCTTCAAACGCCTCTACCGAGCCAAGCATCTGAACGTAATATGCAAGTCGGCGGTCAATTTCATCCATGATTTGACCGTCTGTTACCTCTAAACTGTCAATTTTTGCATTGTGAAGTAAAAGTTTTTCAAAAAGGAGCTCTTCTATAAACTTACAACGATCATTTTGACCTGACTTTTTTCCTTGAAGCCTCTCTTGCAGTGCTCGATCTTCAATTGAGCTATTGAGGATAATTTCATCACCCACAACAGCAATAATCCCATCTATTAATTGATACTTCTCACTCAAGTTTGTCGAATTTCCAGGTTGAGCAAAAGTCACAACTGAAGATGTTAGAAAAAAAGCAAATAAAAGTGTGATTCGTAGCATGACTGCTAAGGTAAACTGCTAAGATTAATTAAGGATACTATCTCGAATAATTTCTCCATTTGCCCAAGCATCACTTACCAGATCATCCCTTAAGTTTTCTAAAATACAACGCCTTCTTTCCTGAATGATTAAATCGACAATTCTTTTTCGTGCAATTGAAATAGGGGAGGGGAGGTCCTTTAATCGATGCTCTAGAATGCGCAATAAATATCTAGAATCGCCATCGGTAAATTCAATTAATCTTCTGTCTCGCAACTGGTCTTCAATGCGGTAAACTTGCATGGGAACGGTTTGTAATAAATCGCTTAATAACCACCAATAATCTACATCTAAGGCGAAGTGAGCTCCGTGCTCTATAGACCATTGTTCTAATTTAGGCACGCTACTTGAGTCAGCTGTTGTCAGCCAAATTCTGGCCGAGTCCAACATATCCTCTTCCGTATTTATTTCAAAAAACACAGCTCTTAAAACATGCTCCTTAAGTTGAAAAAGTTCAGGGTAATCAGAGTGAAACTTCTCAATTTCTTCATCTTGAACCTTAGTATCTACTCTAGATGCGATAAATTCCCTTTCGAATTGAGTTACAAGTAAGGCATTTCTATAAGACTTGATTGAAGATTCAAAAGCTGAGGAAAATTCGTTGATATTCTTCTCCGCTTGAGCAAGTAATACATTCTCTCTAACCCACCCTTCAATAATACGTTCGCTTAGAAGTGTGCTGTCCTCAAACGACAATTCGTCAGGGATTCTGGAGCAAAGACTATCTAATAGTAGGTTTTTTCCGAAAGCAGAAACAACAACTTTATTCTCGATTGTATCATCACTAAAAAGAACACAAGCATGAAGAGAGACTAGTGCAATTAATACAATAATACTCTCACTTTTCAGCATGTTAATCGATTAACTCGTATAAGACATCCTTCTTAATAGAAACGGGATATTTCATTCTTAAGCGATCGATCCACTCATTCTCTAAGAAATCTTGATAACTTGCTATTACTTGACCACGGGCCTCATCAAGTGTTTTATGCATAGGCTTAATTACGGCTATAACATCAATTAATATGACCCCGTTATCACCAATTTTTAAAGTCATAAATCTTGGAGATTTAGAATCAAGACTTAAAGTTTTATTTGAAATTGCAGTAAATACAGAGTCAGCCCAGTTGTTATCTCCCATAGAAAATAGTCCGTCTTCCATTTTGAGAGCCAAAGGCCTTTCAGCGATTAGTTCACGCCTTAATGCCACAATATCATTCCCTTTCTTTACAGCTTTCTTCACAGTTTTAGCAACCCCCTCATCTTCACAGGTGTAAATAGCTAATTCTAAGCGTTCTTGCCACATAAATAGGCCGTTATTCACTTCGTGGTATTTCTCTAATCCAGTTGTGTCTTTAACAGCTTTAGACCAAACCATTTCATCGGTTAATTCAAACAAAAGAATACCATCGTGATACTCCTCAATTAACATTCTGAATTCGTTGTGTTTCTCTTCCAACCTTGAATCTTCAAAAGCAAGTAATTCCTCTTCTATCATTGAATCAATCATTCCGTCTAGTATGGCTCGGGCAGAGCGCATAAGTCCTTGTGGCTTTTGTGTGTTTGTGTAAAGAATAAAATCAGATACTGTGGTTACGTTTTCTTGAATTGAAAATAAAACTCGATTAAGTTCAGATTTTTTAACGTTTTCAATAGGATGACCTTTATAGAATACGCTGTCAATCCCTGTTACAATAGATGCTAAATGTGAGACACGTTTTTTGTCTAATTTGAAGTCGTATTCCTTTTTAAGTTTATTTAAGAATGATGAACGCGTAATATCAGCTCTTGAATCTCGACTCACTTTTTTTCTAAGTTGGCGCTCAACATCATCAAATGTCTCAAGTGGTTTAAATCCTATTCTCTTCACTATGTGCCAACCGTAATTCGATAGAAAAGGCTCACTTACGTCGCCATTATTTTCAAGGTTAAAAGAAGCGTTTTCAAACTCTTCAACCATTTTACCTGTTCCGAACCAAGGTAGAACACCTCCCTTACTCGCCGTAGTAGGGTCATCACTATACTTCAGAGCCAGCGACTCGAATGTCTCCCCATTCTTAAGAAATGAAGCGACTGCGTCAATCGTAGATTTCGCGCTTTGCACCATGGTTTTTTTAGATGCATCATCTACCCTCACCATAATATGAGCAACTTGAATCTCGCCCCGTGCGGCTCTTCTACCATCAACTTCTAGGAAATGGTAGCCAAACCTTGTGCGTACGATCTCACTAAGTTCCCCCACAGAAGTGTTGTAAGCGGCGTCCTCAAATGCATAAACCATTTGGAATGCAGTAAACCAACCTAAGTCACCACCATTATCAACTACAGATGGATCATCACTACCTCCCTTACTTTTCGCTACGGTTGTAAAGTCTTCACCTGCATTTACTCTATTTCTTAGCTTTGAGATTCTATTCCAAGCACGCAGTGTGTCTGAAGGGGATGCCTCGGGATTGACACTGACAAGGATGTGTCGAGCGTGAATTTCCTCTTGTTTTCTATTATGAGCTTCAAGGACCAATTCATCTAGAAGTTCCATGTCTACCAGATATGGTCTTGTTAGTTGTTTACGGTAACCAGCTAACTCTTTTGTAAACTCAGCTATGGTGTCCATTCCGAGAGCTTCAGCCTCCATTACCTTGAGCTTAAACTTGATAAAAAGCTCCATGTATTCATCTAATGCCTTAGAAGTTATGATGCTATCTCGGTTGTTTTTACTGTAAATGTATTTAAAGTCGCCAAGGCTCACAACCTCTGCTCCTACAGTGAGGATAACTGAATCGTCCGAAGTGTTTTCTTCTTTAGTTTGGGCTGAAATACTAATATTTAAGCCTAAAAACGCTACCCCGCAAAGGGTAATAATTTTATTCATCATGTCTTTTTTATCTAATACTATAATTAGGAGCCTCTCTTGAAATCATAACATCATGAGGGTGACTTTCCTTCATACTTGCGCTTGTTATACGCATGAATTGAGCGTCGGACTTTAAAGTAGGCACATCCTTCGAGCCACAATACCCCATCCCAGCTCTCAATCCGCCAACAATTTGGTACATCACATCCTGAACAGATCCTTTATATGGAACTCTACCGCTAATCCCTTCTGGCACAAGCTTTCTCACATCATCTTCAGCATCTTGGAAATATCTATCTTTCGATCCTTTTTCCATAGCTTCAATGGACCCCATGCCTCTGTATCCTTTGAACCTACGTCCTTCATACATAAAAGTAGCACCAGGGCTTTCGCCGGTACCAGCAAGCATTGATCCAACCATTACGCTGTCTCCACCACCTGCTAAAGCTTTGACGATATCACCAGTATATCGTACACCACCATCAGCAATTATAGGAACTCCAGTACCTTCTAATGCAACTGAAACATTCATAATAGCAGAAAGTTGCGGGACACCTACACCTGCAATAATTCTTGTTGTGCAAATAGATCCAGGCCCAACACCCACTTTTACAGCATCAACTCCAGCCTCTACTAAAGCAAGAGCTGCAACTCCTGTTGCAATGTTCCCACAAACGATCTCTAGGTTGGAGAATTTCTTCTTTACCTCTCTGACAACGTCGATTACTCCTTTGCTGTGGCCGTGAGCTGTATCGATTATTATAGCGTCTACATCAGCTTCAACAAGAGCGGAAACCCTCTCGACAGTGTCTGAAGTAACACCTACTGCTGCGGCAACACGTAACCTTCCGAATTCATCCTTACAAGAATTGGGGAACTCACTAAGTTTGATAATATCTCGGTATGTAATTAATCCGATTAGTTTGTTGTCATGATTAACAACTGGAAGTTTTTCAATTTTATGCTCGCGAAGAATATCTGCGGCATTGTCAAAATTAGATCCGTTAGAAGTAACAACTAAATTCTCACTTGTCATTACTTCTGAAATAGGTTTGGTAGAACTTTTTTCAAATCTCAAATCTCGATTTGTGACAATTCCTTGAAGAATATTTGAAGAATCTACAATAGGAATTCCACCAATTCCTCTCTCTCGCATTATTTTTATAGCATCTTGAACAGTTGCATCACGGTTGAGTGTTATGGGGTCTTGAATCATACCGTTCTCAGAGCGCTTAACCTTCAAAACTTCAGCTGCCTGCTGATCGATACTCATGTTTTTATGAATTACACCTATTCCTCCTTCTCTTGCTATAGCTATAGCCATCGCGCTTTCAGTTACGGTATCCATTGCCGCGGAAATAATGGGTACTTTCAGCTCTATTTTCCTTGTAAATTTAGTTTTTAGTTGCGCATCGCGAGGCAGTACTTCTGAGTAAGCAGGTACAAGCAGTACATCGTCGTATGTTAGTCCTTCACCAAAAAACTTTGACTCTTTAATAGGCATGCTTAGATAATTGAACCGTTTTATTCGCTGTCCAACACTTCGGATAACGATACGAGCAAAGGTACTTATTTAAGGCCTAATAACTTGCACATTTTTAGAGATCATGTGCCATTTGCCTGATCCGTCTAAAACTTCAGCAATAACTGTATACACACCATCTGGGACCATTTCATTGTCATTGATACCATCCCAACATTCATCAGGATTTTCTGACTCAAAAATAACTTCTCCCCATCTTGACATAACAGTAAGTTTGTAAAAGCTCTCATTTACAGCAGAAGCTGCAGAAATAAATCCCAGCGTTGATTCACCAGGATTCCAAGGAAACCAATCATTAATAAGGTCTCCGTTCGGAGTAAATGCATTGGGTATCCACAACAGTGGATCTTCAGTTAAACAAACCCTATTTGAGCTCGCTCCGTTCAGTCCGTTTGTCATATCATTATCGATTGCGATAATGGTGTAGCAAAAATCGCCAGGTAGATGGGTGAGATCTCCCACGTAGTCTTCAGCGTGAAATTCTTCGTGTGAAAAAGTTGTAAGCGGACTGTTTGCGGATAGTCGTGATGGAGATCTTAACAATTCGTAAGAGTTAACACCCTCTGGAAACTCAAAGTACTCAGACCAAATTAAACTATTCTCAAAATCATCTTCACTGATACTCTGCCAACCTTTCAGCAGTATAGTTGTTGCGATATTAGAGGTGGAAGTTGCAGCTTCACAAACATTGTATGCAGAGCACCTATAAGTGTAACTCTTAGAATCTGTATTAACATTTGAGTCTACGAAAGTGACTGGAAACCCAAGTGAACTTGGAACGGGTTCAAAAATAGGTAGCCAGACACCGTCCTCTTCAACTAATCTTTCAAGTTGATATAAACTTGCCTCAACAGCTGTAGGGTCGGTTTCAATATAAATCTCCACACTACCGTCAGATAAAACTGATGCTCTTTTTAAGACAGGGGCGTTAGCCGATTCGGGATATAAAAAGCTAAGTAAAAATTCACTTGAACGAGCTATATTTCCAGATGTTGATTCAGCTAAGACTCTATACTTATTTGTGCTTTCAGTGTTATCGCCTACGTGGAGGTAATCGTTGACACTAGCTCCGACATCGTCAAGAGTTATCCACGGTCCGTAATTAGACAATGCTTCATCATAAATACTGACCTGAATGGAATAGTGGTCCACTCCCCCCTCAATCCCAAATGGAGTACTCCAGCTTATTTGAGCGCTATAAGAACAAGGCAGCTGAGTTGCAATAGTAAATATTGAAGCTGTACAAGCTCCTGCCGCATTGGGATTAGGAGTCCCATCATCATTAATACATTCAAAAGCAGAAACCCTGTAACTCTCAGGTTGCGATGAAGCAAGTGAAGTAGGAATTAAGGCCGAAGTGGCGTTAGGGTTGTCGATTTGTAATACCTCAGCTGACCCAGCACCAGAGCATTTGTAAATAATATACCCAAGAGTTTCTGGTGTAACTGTGTAATCAAAGAAGACCTCAGCTAAGCCAGTAGCGGGGTCGACGTCGATATGGGTTGTGACTGGCAACTCCCCATTCACACTACCCACAACTAAATCCGTTGAGTTGCTCTCATGTACATCGATACCATTCGATGCGGTTTGTCTTACCCTATATATGTTTACTGACACGCAGGGTCCGGGGTTGTCTGTAAATGATCCACCGTTTTGTGAGTCTGGAATTATAGCTATAGTATCCCAAATACCCGTAAATTCATTCAGTCTTTCTAAAAAAAATTCTCCTCCAGCACTCTCACCAGAAATCGCATAAGGACTATTCCAAACAAGATCAACTTCATCGGCTCCCGTCCCAATACTTGCTTCCACATGAATGCTACATAATGTAGGTGAGGCTGGGGAAATATCATCAGTAGTCCCCCCATCCATCGACGTAACCTGGACTGCAGTATAGCAATGAGCTTCAGCATTTGCGTTGTATAAAAAAGATGGCATTACCCATCCAGTAGGCAACACACCCGTTTCTGTATTTGGACCCACTAAATGTGGAGACGGACTAAGAAGCACGCCAGGAATATCATAAACCTGAATTTCATTCCGAATAAACTCTTCACCTCCAACAGAAGAAAACACATCCCAGTACAATGTAGCATTTCCCGCAGCATTCACGTTATTCACATGCGTTAAATTAGGCTGAGCATACATCTCAGTATTTGAATAAAATGCATATGCAACTAGAATAAAAAGTAGAATTTTCTTCATGCCATAAAATTACAACACCTAAAGCCCACTATAAGCTTCATTGAAATTATTATTAGCAACGGATTCTTTATACCTTATAGGATATCTTAATTTTGTCATATGAACTTCTCTGTTTTCCCCAATATGCCTGAATCGTCAAAACTATTGGTTTTCACATCAGATATCACTCTTGATGAAACATCATCTAAAAGCTTTATGTCGAGATTGGAGGAGTTTCTATCAACATGGTCATCCCATGGATCTCAACTTGATACAGACCTTATTTTAATCGCAAATCGAGTTCTATTTATTGCTGTAGATGAAAGAAGCTCTAGCGCTTCAGGGTGTTCAGTTGATTCCTTGACAAACTTTATTAAATCCGAAGGAGTTGAATCAGGAATAGATTGGTTTAATCGTCATCAAGTTTTATATAGAAGTACTGAAAATAATGATTTCACTTCAGATTGGTTAGTCAATACGTTAGATCATTTTATCTCACTCATAAATGACGGAAGCTTAACAGAGAGCGTTCAAACTTTAAATACTACAGTTTTATTTGTCAGAGAAGCCAGAGAATCGATAATTCAACCTTTTTCACATAGTTGGTATTCACGCTTATTATGACACATTTAATCGTCCAATTGCAGTTTTAATTCTACGTATCTCAATATTTTACAAACGAATTTTTTTGCATTTTTTTGGTTTCTTAGTGTGAATCACCTAATTTTAACGCGTTGAAATGTCTTTTTATGTAAATTTAAAGTCACGGATGCGCTCTGAAAAGTTGACTGTAACTACTTTTTTTGTCAGTTTAGCTATTATGAGTTAATAATTTGTAAATATTTTTTTTGATTTAATCTTTAAACCTGTTCATATGTTTAACAATTACACGAAGTTAACGACCGCTTTTGCAGCGTTTGCTCTTCTTTTTTCAACTGGAGCCTGGTCGCAATGTGCGGAAGGCGAAATAGCTGTAGATTATGCTATAACTGGAGGATCTTATCCCTCTGAAATTTCTTGGACTCTTAATGACGCTGACGGCACATCGGTGTTTGATGGAGGAGCACCTGTTAGTGGTCAATGGTGCTTACCCGCTGGTGATTACACATTCATTGGATCGGATTCATTTGGAGATGGATGGAATAATGCTACCGCAACCTTTTCTATTGGAGGCAGTGTAATCGGTTTCTTTGATCTACCAGACTCAACTGATGGATCAGATGTTACTGGTGGTTCAATAACATTTACTGTATCTGCTGACGTTCCTGGATGTACAGATGCTACGGCATCTAACTACAACGCTGCGGCAACTGTAGATGATGGTACATGTTGTTTCGATGATTTAGTTACAATCACTCTATACGATTCATTCGGAGATGGAATGACTTGGGCTGGTGCAGAAGGTGGACTTACCATTTTTGGCGCATTCTATTTATTTGAAAATGGTGCTTCTTTGCCTTTGGATTTCTGTTTAGCTCCTGGATGTTATTCAGGAACTTTAACACTAGATCAATATGCTAGTGAGACTTCTTGGGATGTAGTTGTTAACGGTGCTTTAGTTGCTACAGGGTCTGGTGCTTCTACTGAGGTGTTCTTCTCTTCTGATCCTGCATGTATTGTTGCTGGATGTAATGATGAGAATTCTTGTAACTACAACCCGGCTGCTAACGTAAATGATGGATCTTGTGATTACGTTTCATGTGCTGGTTGTACTGACATGGGAGCATGTAACTACGATGCAGATGCTACTTTAGATGATGCTTCATGTGATTACTCATGTATCGGATGTATGGATGCTACTGCGACAAACTACGATGCGATCTATACGGTCATGTGTGAGGATTGCTGTGCTTACTGTGAAGGTGCATTTGCGGGTACACTTACTGTAGGTGGTGGAACATGGGATAGTGAAATTGGCTGGACTTTATCTTTAGATGGTGTTGAAGTTTCTTCTGGAGGAGCCCCTTCTTCTGAGTCGCTATGTCTTGAAGCTGGATGTTATGTCTTTTTTATGACGGATTCATTTGGAGATGGTTGGAATTCTGCAACATATTCTTTTGATGGATATGATGGAGTAAATGTTTTCTCTGGTGATATTAGTTCAGCAACTACTACAGACGGTGGTTCTGTAGGAGCTGATTACCTTGATTTAAACGAAGGAGCATGTACATTCGGTTGTGTTGATGCTGGAGCTTGTAACTATGATGAAAATGCTGCATTTGATGATGGTTCATGTGACTACGGTTGTGTAGGATGTATGGACTCATCTGCTGCTAACTTCGATCCTAACTCTACGATTGATAGTGGACTTTGTGTTTACTGTGACCCAGGGACTTTCGTTCTTACTCTAAACATGTCTGATTCATTCGGAGATGGTTGGAACGGAGCGGAGTACTATGTTTATGATCAAGTTTCCGGTGCTTTAATGCTACAAGGTTCTCTTGACTCTGCATTTACAGGAGATGGTCTTTCTCAAGGTTCTGATTTAGTTTGTTTAGCACCTGGTTGCTATAATGTTCAAGTAAGTGCTGGTTCTGCTCCTTCTGAAGTAAGTGTTTCTATGTCGGATCAGTTCGGTACTAGCTACGGTTCTACTGGAGGCGATTCTACTTATCCACTTGACTTTACTTTAACTGGTACGTGTGGATTTTCTGGATGTACTAGCTCTTCTGCTCTGAATTACAACATCAGTGCTACTGATGATGATGGTTCATGTCTGGAGCCACCTGCAAACGATCAACTTGCAAATGCTGAGGCATTGGCATGTGAAGCGTTTGTTAATGGAACACTATTGTACTCAACTGATGATCAAGGATTAATTGATTCTGAGTTTGCGGGTAATGCAGTATCTACTACAGGTGTATGGTACGTTTTCAATGCAGCTGCTGATCAACAAGTTACTGTAAGTACTTGCGATACTCCTTCTAACGAAGCAGATACAGATTACTCAACGGATACTAAACTTCACGTTTACACACAAGATGTTGATGGTTCGTTAAATGCAATGTCTTCTAACGATGATGGATGTGGTATTGGTTTTCTGTCTAGTGCTACATTCAATGTTAACACAGGTGTAGATTACTTCATCTATGTTTCTGAGTTCTCTACGTTTACAGGCGGAAACGACTTTGTTGTGACTGTTACTTGTGCTGACTGTGATGGTGGTGTACCATCTAACGATGATTGTAATGATGCTACTGCTCTAGTTACTGGAGAGACATACACTGGATCAACTTGTTGTTCTTCTCAAGAGGCTGTAGATGTTCCATGGGCTGGATTTTCAACTGCATATGGTGTGTGGTTTACTTTTAACTCAGAGGACTTCGATACTTTTGATTTCAATGCTACAAACCTCACAAATGATATACTTGGATTAGGATTTATGGGTTCAGGTGATTGTGAATCTTTAGTTCCTGTTGCTGGTTGCACATTTACTGGAACATGTGCTGGTTCTGTTGAGTCATTTATAGACTTAGAGCCTAATACAAATTACTACGCTGTAATCTTTACTACAGATTTAAATACTTGTGGTGACTTTGAGTTCACAACCAATGGTGTAAGCTTCGGATGTACAGATGCTACTGCGACTAACTATGATGCTTCTGCTACAACTGACGATGGTACTTGTGACTTTACAGGTGTTGTTCCAGCGAACGATATTTGCGATAATGCTGTAGCTTTAGCTTGTAACTCAGTAACTGTTGGTTCAACAGGTGGTGCAACTATACTAGGTTCTCCAATTGGAGTTGCTGGATGTGAAACTGCTCCTGGAGCAGGTGTTTGGTACTCATTCGTGGGTGACGGACAGCTTCATAACTTAAGCACTTGTGGATCTGATATCGATTCTAAGATTAACATTTACACAGCAGATGTTGCTTGTGGAGGTGGTGGAATTGATGTTCCTCCTGCTGACGCATGTGGAGAAGGTTTAGTTACTGTAAACTACAGTGTTGGTGGTGGATCATGGGATGCAGAAATCTCTTGGTCTCTTGCTGATGCAGCTGGTGCAGAGGTTGCATATGGAGGAGCTCCTTTGACAGGTAGCGTTTGTCTACCTGAAGGTGATTACACTTTAACTATGGCTGATTCTTACGGAGACGGATGGAATGGCGGAAACGCTACATTTACAAATGGTCTTGGTGAAGTTGTTGGCTTCTTTACTGCTGAATATGGTGATCCAGCTGAAACAGCAACTTTATCTGTTTCTGCATACTCTATGGAGCCTGTTTACCAGCCTGGAGACTTTACTTGTTTCGCTTCTGCTGTTAGCAGCGATGGAACTGGTACATGTACTTTATTTGATGATAACGATGTTAATTTCGAGTTTGTTTCTACTGTAGGTACACTTTACTACGTTCTCGTAGGTTCTGAAGGAAGTGCTGGTGCATTCGACTTGGTATTTGATTGTGCTGCAGTAGTTGAGGGATGTATGAACTCTGCTGCTTGTAACTTCGATCCATCAGCCAACGTGAGTACTGATACTTGTGACTTCTGGTCATGTGTTTGTGCTACTGAAACAGGTACACCTGTTCAATTGAATATGGTTGATGCTTTCGGTGATGGATGGAATGACGCAGGTTACACAATCTCTGATCTTGCTGGTAACCTACTATTTGAAGGTACTCTTGATGATGCTCAGTACTTTGTAGACAACGATAACTTCGCTGGACCTGAAAATGGATTCGATATGCTTTGTCTAGAGCCTGGGTGTTACATCATCTCTGTATCTAGTGGTGATTGGGCTTCTGAAGTGTCTTGGTCTATGGATACGGAAGACGGTACTGTTCTTGTTGCTGGTGGTGCTCCAGATTCTCAGACTATCTCTGTAGGAGGTGCTGTTTGTGGATGTACTGATGCAGGTGCTTGTAACTACGACGTTCTTGCAACTGATGAGGACGGATCTTGTGAGTACGAAACTTGTGCTGGATGTATGGATGCTGCTTCATGTAGCTACGATGCTTCTGCAAGTATTGATGATGGTTCTTGCTGTTACAGCAACTGTTTAGATGTAGAGATGTTTGATACATTCGGTGACGGATGGAATGGAGCTATTTACACTCTATCTACTATTGACGGAGTAGTTATCGGGTCAGGTACTATCGAAAATGGTAGTTCTGCAACTGATTCTTACTGTCTAGCTGATGGATGTTACACGATATCTGTTGGTGGTGGAACATGGGATTCAGAGATCACTTGGAATATCGTAGGTGCGTTTGGAGGTTTAGTAAGTGGAGGTGCTCCAGAGGAAGTTACTTTCAACGTAGGATCTGCTGATCAATGTGTTGTTGGTTGTGATATCTCTTGCGCGTGTAACTACGATGCTGCTGCAAACATCTCTGATGTTGAACAGTGTGTATTCTCTGGTTGTGATGGTTGTACTTACCCAGATGCTAGTAACTATGACGGTGCTGCTATAAGTGATGATGGTTCTTGTACATTCGATATTGCTAACCCTTGTCCTGCGGACTTGAACGGTGATGGATCGATTACTACTGGTGACCTTCTTGTCTTCTTAGGAGCGTTCGGTACTATTTGCTAAGAATAGAAAAACTATATATAAAGAAAGCCCCGCGAAAGCGGGGCTTTTTTATTTACTTGACTGTTTTTTTATTTATATAATTATCCCATCCACGATCCACCATTAATGTCGATAGCCTGTCCTGTAATGGAACGTTGTGCTCCGGAGAAGAGGAATGCTACGAGTTCTGCGATCTCTTCAGGGGAGCTGAACTTGCCTGTAGGGACAAGATCTTTTTGGTTTTGAAGCATGACGTTATATTCTACTCCAGCACCATCTGCCATAGCTTGAATGCTCGATCTTGCCATATCAGTATCTACCCAACCTGGATTAATAGCATTGATTAGAATTCCGTCTCGAGCGTATTCTGTAGCTAGACTTCTAACAAGTCCGAGAAGTCCGGTTTTAGATGCAACGTATGCCGATTGATGTGGCACACCAAATCTTGCAAGACAGCTCGATGTAATAACGATGTTCTTATTTGATATACCTGCAGAAGTTGCTTTTTGCAACCAAGGTATGCTTGCCATACATGTATTGTAAGTTCCGGATAGGTTTGTATTGATAATTTCACTCCATCTATCGTTTTCATTGTGAGAGAAATCATTTGGTCCTCCTATTCCTGCATTTGCGAATACATTAACTAAAGGGTGCTCCTTTAATCCAGTAGAGGGGTCTGAAAGCAATTGTTTTACTGAGTTAGGGTCTGAAATATTGATAGAATAAATTCTATGTCTTTCCTTATTATCTAGAGTTTTAAGGAGTTTTTCTAAAGGGGAGATGCGCCTGCCCACGAGTATCAGTCGAGAGTTGTGTAAGCCTGAGAGTTTGCGTGCGGTAGCTGCTCCGATTCCAGTTCCAGCACCTGTGATAAGAATTGTATGCATACTACAAATGTGGGGTTAACTTAGCAATTATATGAGGTTAACTAATTATTTTATTCACCCTGCAGATAATAGATACTATGTATTTTCTTTCCGTGAAGAGAATCACAGTGTTATTTTCAAAGATTCACTGGAAAATCAGTCCATCCCTTTTGAGTTTCATGAGGATGATAAACTCGAGTATGGTGCTAAATATTTATTTGGCGTGCCAAGGACTCATTTTCAAGAAGCGCTAAAACAAAATCACCTTTTATACGCTGATGTTAGATCACCTTTTATTTCGAATACATATTTTCGTTGGTTATTGCTTGTTATAACAGGAGTCTTTCTGCTTTTAGCAATACTTGGTGCTCTTTCTACAAAAATGAACGCACAAACCTTCCCGAAAAAATCTGTTTGGGAACTCTCAGTTTTAGCGAGAATGAATACACCATTTTCTATGGTGGGAGTAGAGGATGAAGTATTTGAAGATTTGGGTCTGACCTCTGTGTGGTCTCCTAAAATAGGTCAAGAGTTCGGAATGAGACTTCAGTATAGATTAAAAAAAAATTGGAGTTTTGGTACAGGTATTCAATGGATAAGTAGGAATTACTCAATTGAATTTCATTACTCAAATGACACTTTAGCCATCAATGATTTTGATACAATACCACAACTTAAAACTGTGGGGTATAGAATCCCGTTTTTTGCGGAAACAAGAGTACCTCTGGGTTTAGGGTATTTCGTATCTGCAACAGCAGGATTGGGAATAGATATAAAGCCATCAGACTCTTATGTAAATACTGATAATTTTGAAGCGTACCTTGGAAGAGTTAGATGGGCTTCGCTACCTATGATTGCGGAAATAGGACTCTACAAGGAACCTGAGAGAGATAAACCGGGATGGTATATAGGACTTTATTGGTCGCAAGGCGTAGGAAAATCAATTTGGGTAGAACAAGTCGTTCTATTTGAAAATGATTATAGAATAGTTTCAAGAGGATATCTATCTTCCACGTTAGCGGGTATAGAGCTCAGGATATTACTTGAGTAGATTGCTGCGTACGAAGCCGGAAATGACTTTACCGTCTGCACGACCAGCCATTGCTACCGAAGCAATGCCCATTACTCTGCCCATATCTGCCATTCCAGAAGCGTCAAGTTCAGAAATAATTTCTATAACTTTTGATTCAATCTCTGAATCGTTTAATGCGCTTGGTAAATATTCGCTTAGGACCTTCGCTTGTGCAAGCTCATCTTCAGCAAGGTTTTCTCTCGATTGAGATTTATATACTTCAGCGGTTTCAAGCCTCTGCTTATACAATTTGCTCAAAATCTTAATTGCCTCACTGTCACTTAGATCCTCAGTTGCCCCAGTTTTACTTTGTTCAAGCATAAACTTTGACTTAACATCTCTTAAAGTAGCAAGTTTAACTTTGTCTTTTGCTCGCATAGCATCCTTGATGCCGTTCGTTATTTGTGAATGTAATCCTGTCATTAATCTACATTATCGTGAAGAAATGGATTGTCATCACGGAGTTCTATTCTACGTTCACCATTTTCATCAACTTCTTCATTAACAGAAAAACGGCTAGCTGTAGATTCAGAAGAATGTTGGATTTCATCTAGTATCACATTTCTGCGTTTGTAAGCTGGCTCGTTTTCTAAATCTGCAATTCTTCCCGGAAGTCTAAGTTTAATTTTCATATCGCTTAGAATTTTTTTAGTTTGCTTTTGGCGTGCAGCATAAGCTTCTTTACTTTTTTGATCTACCAATGGCTTTCTAAAAGTGTCCGATGGAGTTTTATCAAGTGGAGCATCATCAAGGTTATGAATGATAAATTCATCTTTCTTGTCTGATTCCTCAGAAGGTGTTTCGATATCTTGAGAATCTATATTGGGTTTCTCCTCAACTTCCCCTTCAACTTCTATTATTTCTCCTTTTTCTTCTACATTATCGCTTTCAGTATTTATTTCTGCAGTTGTATCACTAAACAATTCAGATTGATTTACCATAGAAGACTCACTGTGTTCTTCATTTGTTTTTTCTGGAGTAGAATCTACTGCACGATTGATAGGTTCTGTAACTTCGTTGGGTTCATCACCTAAATTGTAAGTAATTTTTTCTTTTTCAACTGGTGCAGCTCCTGTCTTTACTTCATGCGCTTCGAAACCGGTTGCTATCACTGTGATGCATAAATCTTCTTCGAGATCTTCATCCATAGCGTAACCCCAAATTACTTCCGCATTTTGGCCTGCAGCTTCTTGAATATAATCAGTAATCTCCATAATTTCATCCATGAGAATTTCTTCATGACCCATAGTAATGTTTAGAAGAACATGCTTAGCTCCGATGATGTCATTGTCATTTAATAGTGGACTCTCAAGAGCTATAGTAACAGCATTCTTAGCCCTGCCTTCTCCGGATGCCATTCCCGATCCCATAATAGCGTTTCCACTTTGACGCATTACAGTATTAACGTCATTCATATCTACGTTTATTTCTCCTGTCCGAGTAATTACCTCAGCAATACCTTTAGCAGCTATGCTTAGTACTTCGTCTGCATTTTTAAATGCTGCCCTTAATGTTTGGTTGCCGTATAATTCACGAAGTTTATCGTTGCGTATTACAAGAAGTGTGTCGACTGCTTCCCTCATATTCTTTAGGCCACTATCAGCTTGATTAGATCGTTTTTTACCTTCAAACTTGAATGGTACGGTTACTATTCCCACAGTTAGTATTCCCAGCTCTCTACAAGCCTTAGCAATTACAGGTCCTGCTCCTGTTCCTGTTCCGCCACCCATTCCTGCAGTAACGAAAACCATTTTCGTGTCTGAGCCTAAAAGAGTTATTAAGTCATCTAGGTTTTCAATAGCTGCGTTTTTCCCTACTTCCGGAATAGATCCAGCACCTTGGCCTTCAGTTAAAGTCGCTCCAAGTTGAACTTTCAAAGGTACTGAGCTGACATCTAGTGCTTGTGCGTCAGTGTTGCAGACAATAAAGTCCACTCCTTTGATTCCTTGTTTGAACATTGTATTGACAGCGTTCGAGCCGCCTCCTCCAACTCCAATTACTTTGATTGGATTGTTCGATGATTTAGGTAGTGCAAATTCCATTTAAATATTTTTTTCGGTTGGGCTATTGTGAGTCTTCTTCTTTTTCGAACCAGTCTTTAATGGTTTTCATAAATTCATCCATGAATCCTGATCTATTTCTTTTTATATCTGGCTTTTTTATTTCCTGATTATTCTCTCCAGATTCCTCATAACCTTTAATTACAAGTCCTACTCCAGTTGAGAATGAAGGGATATTAGTATCTTGTGGCGGTTCGTGTAGATGCTCATTTGGGTAACCTACTCTACAATCTAGCCCTGTATGATATTGAAATAGTTGTGTAATGTGTCTCAGTTGAGAACCACCGCCTGTAACGACGATGCCACCAATTAATTGATCACGGAATCCTGAGGCTTTAATTTCATAATCAACATGCTCGATAATTTCTTCCATTCGAGCTTCTATGATGTTTGCTAAATTATGAAGAGATATTTCCTTGGGTTTTCTGCCAGAAAGTCCTGGAATACAAACGATTTCGTTGTCCTTCATTTCATTTGCTAAGGCAGAACCAAACTTACATTTTAATTTCTCTGCCTGCTTTTCCATAATGTTGCACCCTTGGCTTATATCACTACTTATCACCTTTCCACCGAATGGTATAACGGCAGTATGTCGGATGATGCCATCTTGGAAAATTGCAATGTCTGTTGTTCCACCCCCTATATCAACAAGTGCAATTCCCGCCTCTTTTTCTTCTTCTGTGAGCACAGAAGAAGAAGATGCTAAAGGCTCTAGGACAAGTTGGTCGATATCTAAACCTGCTTTAGTAATACATCGGTATATATTTCTTGCGGCAGCTATATCTCCGGTAATGATGTGAAAGTTTGCTTCTAACCGAACTCCAGCCATTCCCACAGGGTCTTTGATTCCCGGCTCACTATCTACTGTGTACTCTTGTGGTAAAACGTGAAGTATTTGTGCTCCGGGTTGCATTACTAACCGACTCATATCATCGATAAGATCATTTATGTCTTTGCGACTTATTTCGTCATCTATATTTTCACGAGTAATCATACCTCTGTGCTGAAGGCTTTTGATATGTTGACCAGCGATACCTACGTTCACAATTTTAATCCCGACGCCAGAATCTTCTTCTGCAGCTTGTACAGCTTGCTTTATAGAACTAACGGTTCTTTCGATATTTGAAACAACTCCTCGAGAGACGCCAACTGAGTTACTTTTACCGTAACCGAGGATTTCGATTTTACCATGTTCGTTTTTCTGACCTACGAAGCAAGCTATTTTAGTTGTTCCAATATCAAGCCCTACTATAATCTCCGGATCTGTTGATTGTAATTCGTTTTCCATGGTAGTGTATTAATAAACGTGTCTTTTAGCGATAACTTGATTTTTATAACTTAAGTCAATACGTGAGTAGTCCTTAAGATTCCCTGTTTTTATTTGGGCCCTATAAAAAGTCAATAAATTTCTTCTTAACTCCTCAGGCTCTGGTGATGAACCAAGAAACACTCTTGCACCAATCCTGGGTATTATTTCTAGTTCTCCGAGAGGGTGTACTATAATTTGATCTATCAGAGAAGTCCAAAATTCATCATTCTCGATTTCCTTGATAAAAGAAATTGCCTGACTAACTTCTTCAATGTTTTTTGCGTGAATAATTGGAACTCTTGCAGAATAATTTGGGTCTAGAGGCATAGATTCACCTAATTCATCAATGTAATAATCTGAGGATATATCGATATTAACTCTTGCTTGAGCTTTACGCTGAGTTAGCTCGATGATTAATTCACCATTTAAATTTGAGAAAATCTTTACATTTAAAACACTTGGGATATTTGTCAAGTGAGAGTGCATAGCCTCTAATTGGAGATCTTTTTCAAGCTCTCCGATAATTTTACCGTAAGAATCGAGATGAGTTCGGACGCGGGGAACAGTTAAAAACTTACTATCAACGTCATCAATTATTGAGATATTGATAGATGTGATACGTTTTTCAACTTTGTCAGCATAAGTAAATCCTAGCAGAGTAATGTTACATCCTATTAGGACTAATATGCTGAGGATTGTTGCTGTGCTTGACTTCATGATAATCTTAGGCTTGCATGGTCATCCATTTTTTTAGCTTAGGAACGATCAGACTAATGTCTCCAGCTCCAACAGTCAAAAGGATTTCCACGGGGTGTGCCTTTAAGTTATCTAAGATGGAATTTTTTGTTGAGGTTTTTCCATGGGGGTGCGAGATCTTTTCAAATAACGATTGTGTATTGAAACCGGGTATAGGATTTTCTCTTGCAGCATAAATTGGAAGTAGAATTAGTCTATCAGTTTTTCTCAATTCATGAACAAACCCGTCCATTTGATCTAATGTTCTTGAGTAAAGATGCGGTTGGAAAATTACTGTTAGGTGTTTGCCAGGAAAATGTGTCCTTACCGCTTTAATAGTCTTTTTCAACTCGGTAGGGTGATGGGCATAATCGTCAATGAAAACTTTAAACTCTGAATTTAGATGAATTTGAAAGCGTCTGTAAATTCCCTTAAAAGAATTTATTCTAGAGCTAATAATTTCCTTTTTAGTACCTGCTAAATATGCCAAGGCTGCTGCCGCAACGGTATTTTCAAGATTGTGTTTACCCATTAAGTTGACTCGAACCTGAGGAATCACGAGTTTGCCATTTCCTAAACTCAGCGTAAATGAAGAGCCTGAACTTGTTTGGGATAAATCAGTAGCGTAATGAGTTAATGAACAATCCTCTAGCCCGTATGTCTCTATATTTTGTAGATGATCAAAAGTACCGGCTATTGAGCTGTGTATAACAACCTTTTCCTTTACCTGAGATGCAAAAATTTTGAATGCTTTGATAAAATTAGATTCACTTCCATAAACATCTAAATGATCTGGATCGATTGAACTAATAGCAGCGTGAGTGGGATGAAGATGGTGGAAGCTTCGATCAAATTCATCAGCTTCAACGATATTCCATGTTGCATTGGGTGAATAGTATAGATTGCTATCTGTTTCAACAGATACTCCACCTATAAATGCATTACACCTTTGAGGAGTTCCGTCAATTATATGAGCTAATAGTGCAGTGGTAGAAGTTTTACCGTGAGTACCAGAAATTCCGAGTGTAGCTTTAGATTTGGTAATCTCCCCTAACAGCTCAGCCCTTTTTATTGCTTTGTGACCTAGTTTTTTGAGAGCAATAAGGTGTGGGTGATCTGAAGAAATTGCCGGTGTGGTAACAAGTAATAAATCAACTTTTTTAATTTCTTCAGGAATGGAAGAATCACATCTATTGAAATTGATGTTGATCCCCTCTTGTTTGAGTTGATCAGTTAACGGGGTTTCTGTTTTATCATATCCCGACACATGCCATCCCGTTTTGTTTAAATACCTTGCAATAGAGCTCATACCGGCTCCACCAATACCTATGAAATATGCAACTTTTTCACTCATTTTTATCTGAGAAGCTTTTCAACTTCATCAACGATTTGATAAGATGCATTAGGGCGAGCAGCGTTTTTTAAGTTTATCTCCATTTTTTTCCTCGTAGTTTCATCTTTGAGTAATTCCTCAATGTGGTCTTTTAAACGATTAACTACGTCACAATCTTGAATTAGTATTGCGGCACCACGATCTACAAGAGATTTGGCATTTTTTGTTTGGTGATCTTCAGCAACGTTAGGAGAGGGTATGAGTAGCGTTGGTTTTGCAACCAAGGCAAGTTCTGAAATAGACATGGCTCCAGC
>DBBW01000017.1:0-74741 GCA_002292405.1 Flavobacteriales bacterium UBA974 | reverse complement strand
AGCCATTGATGATTTTCATCAAAAAATCGTACGCCACATTGCCAAATAATGGAATACGTTAACACATTATTTGAGCTTTCCAATAGATTCCTAACGGCCATATTCATAGACAATGCACCCAGACTTCCGCCCATAATAAAGACAACTGGTTTAGATAAATCTATTTTAAAATGTGATGTGGCTATTGATTTTGATGGGCTTGATTTAGAGTCAGCTAGTTTTAAGACACCTTCCCTGAGGGGGTTTCCCGTTTCTACGATTCTGTCTTTAGGGAACCATTTATCTAAACCGGGAAATCCAGCACAAACCTTATTTACTCTATTTGCTAATATTCTATTTGTGATTCCAGGAAAAGAATTTTGCTCTTGAATCAGTGTGGGTATTCTCTTTTTGGATGCTCTATAAAGTAATGGCCCACTAGCGTATCCGCCCACACCTATTACAACTTCAGGGTTGTATCTATTTAGTAATGCACCAGCTTTTATGAGACTATGTATAAGCTTAAAGGGAAAGCTTATATTTTTTAAATTAATAAGACTACGCTGTAATCCGCTAATCCACAATCCATCTATCTCATAACCAGCGTTAGGCACCTTCTCCATTTCCATCCTTCCTTTCGCCCCGACAAACCTGATTTGTACTTTAGGGTAACGGCGTACAATTTCATCTGCTATTGCTAAAGCTGGTTGAATGTGTCCTCCAGAGCCTCCTCCTGATATCAAGACTCGACTTATCATTTAGCCTCCAACATTGGAGCCCTGCTCACGGAAAGAATTAACCCGATTGATAGGCATGTAAATAAAAGAGACGTTCCTCCGAAACTCACTAATGGCAGTGGTTGTCCAGTTGTAGGTAGAAGCCTTACAGATACACCCATATTTATCAAAGCTTGAAGAGTAATCAATAGTCCAAGGCCCATCGCGAGATAACTCCCAAACGGCCTATCACATTTCCTTGCGGCTTGTATTGTTCTGTAAAACAATATGTAATATAAAAGCAATAGTCCAAAACCTCCAATTAACGCTCCCCACTCTTCTATAATAAAGGCGTAAATCATATCTGAGTAGGGGTGAGGTAAGAAATTTCTTGAGGTTCCGGATCCTGGACCGGATGGAAAAATTCCTCCATGATTTATCGCAATTTGGGCGAGATCTATTTGGTATTCAGCAGAACCTCCAGAGCTATTTATGACGTCAATTTCACCATGACTAAACCCTACAAATTGTTCAACTCTATTCACCCAGGTTCTACTACGGGGTACTAAATCTGGAGCTATTTTACTTACACCATATATAGAGATGCCAGAAATAATGATGAGCCCTAAAATTTTTATTACCCCCTTAAAAGGAACTCCTCCTATAAATAACATACTCAATGCAACAAGACCTAAGAGTGCTGCTGTTGAAAAATCGGCTGGTAGAATAAGACCACACACTAGTCCTATTCTGATTAATATTGGAGTGACCTCTCCTTTAAAATCATCTAATCGATCTTTGCGAAAATGCAATTCTTTTGCTATCCAAAGTACAAGAGCAACCTTTGCGAAATCTGATGTTTGAAGTGTAAGGTTTGTAAATGGAACTTTCAACCATCGTTTTGCTTCGTTAATATCAGCTCCGAATATTAGTGTTAATATTAGAGTAAATATTGCTGCCGCTAAAATAAAATTAGCTAAACGTGCAAAGTATTTATAGTGTATTTTATGGACAACATACATAACTGCTAGTCCTAAAAGGAGAAAAAATCCTTGCTTTAGAAAAAAGTATAGGAAATTCCCATTCGCTTTATAGGCAAGAGACGAAATGGCGCTATAGACTGAAAGGAGTGATACAACGCTGAGAATTAGCGCAATCATCCAAATGACTTTATCACCTTCGAGTCGTCCCCGAACTATTTGTGCCCACTCGGACATTTAGAGTCCCTTTACGGCTTGCTTAAATTTAAACCCTCTCTCCTCATAGCTCCCAAAAATATCAAAGCTTGCACAAGCAGGTGAAAGGAGTACAGTATCGTTAGGAGTTCCGAGATCATAGGCGATTTGGACAGCTTCGCTAGCCGTTTCAGCTACATGAATGCTTTCTACTAAATTTGAAAATGTTTCAATTAGTTTCTTGTTGTCCTTTCCCAAGCAGATTAAGTGCTTAACCTTTTTATCAACTAAGGGCAGTAAATCACGGTAGTCATTTCCCTTGTCTACTCCTCCAGCAACCCAAATTACAGGTGTTTCCATACACTCTAAAGCATACCAAACACTATTTACGTTTGTTGCTTTACTATCGTTTATGAATTTAATCTCATTAATTTCAGCAACGAATTCTAATCGGTGTTCTATTCCTTCAAAATGAGTAAGACTTTCGCGAATCCCTTCATTACGTAGTTCTAAAATTCTCCCTGTAACTCCTGCAGCCATTGAGTTAAAGAGATTGTGTTTGCCTTTAAGGGCGAGTTCTTGTATGGTCATTGAAAATGATTTTTTATGTGGTGTGTGTATTGTAAATTCTTTTTTTTTAAGCCCCAAGCATGCATTAAACCCAGTAGATTCAAACTGCTTTTCTATGCTCACTGCTACCAATCTAGCCTTAGTGTTTCTTGCCTTCATATGTTTAGCTATTTCTATGTCGTCGGAGTTATATACCAGGTAGTCACTAGAAGTTTGGTTTGTTGTGATGCGCCATTTTGAAGCGGAGTAGTTTTCTATACGATTGTCATACCTGTCTAAATGATCCGGCGTGATATTTAGTAATACAGCTATATCAGGTCGAAAAGTTGTGACCCCATCTAGCTGGAAACTACTAGTTTCAACAACAGTTATTTCTGCGGGTGTTTTTCGTTCTGCGATATCTCTAGCCCAACTCGTGCCGATATTTCCTACACAAGCTGCATTCACTCCCGCATCAGTAAGCATCCTATGAATTAATGCAGTAGTAGTAGTTTTTCCGTTTGCCCCTGTAATAGCAACAACTTTCCCTTTTGAATAGCGACTCGCAAACTCTATTTCACTGATTATTTCTGACCCATGATTTCTTAAAAGAGTTAAAATTGATGCTGTGTCTGGTATCCCAGGGCTTTTAATTACCGTTGATGAAGAAACCCACTTATCTGGATTGTGGCCTTCTATCTCATACTTAATCCCCAAACTTTTCAACTCACCTAACAGAGATTTTTTACCCGCTCCGGAATCACTCACAAAAGGCGTTAAGCCTAATGTAAGAGCTAGCTTTGCTGCTCCTACACCACTTTCACCGGCACCTAATATGAGTATGTTCTCAGACATTTATATTTTAGTTATCTAATTTTCAGTGTGACTATCGTTATTACAGCAAGCAGAATCCCCACAATCCAGAAACGGGCTGTGATCTTAGATTCGTGAATATTTTTCTTTTGATAGTGATGGTGAAGGGGGGCCATTAAAAAGATTCGCCGACCTTCCCCATAATTAATTTTTGAATATTTAAACCATCCAACTTGCATGATGACACTGAGATTCTCAATCAAGAAAACCCCACATAATACTGGAATCAAAAGTTCTTTTCGTATCGCAATAGCAAAGACTGCTATAATTCCACCTAGAGCGAGTGATCCAGTATCTCCCATGAAAACTTGAGCTGGAAAAGCGTTATACCACAAGAATGCAACGCACGCACCTACAAATGCAGCGCTAAAGACAACCAGCTCCTCAGATCCGGGGATGTACATTATGTTTAAATACTCAGCGATCACAGTGTTAGAGCTGACATAAGCCAGTACAGCTAATGTTATTCCTATTATTGCACTTGAACCTGTTGCTAAGCCATCAAGCCCGTCAGTTAAATTGGCTCCATTTGATACTGCTGTAACGATAAGTATTGTGATAGGTATGAATACAATCCAAACCCAAGTTGTGGCATCCTCAAATACCCAACTCATAAACCATACATAATCCAAACTATTTCCCTTTACAAAAGGAATTGTAGTTGTAGTAGAGCGGATTTCACTCCACAATCCGTCTGTCCCTAATTCTTTTATCAGTACGTCGGGGTGCCACATCATGATGGCTCCTATAATGATACCCACTCCTATTTGTCCAACAATCTTAAACTTCCCCGCTAAACCATCTTTATTTTTTTTGTGTACTTTTATATAATCATCAATGAATCCGATAGTTCCAAGCCAAATAGTTGTAATAATCATCATGTGCGTGTACACATTGGTGAGATCCGCAAAAAGCAAAGTCGGTACTAGTATTGCGGTTAGGATGATGATTCCGCCCATGGTAGGGGTGCCGCGTTTTTCTATTTGGCCTTGAAGACCTAAATCCCGAACGATTTCACCAACCTGCCTCACTTGCAACCACTCAATAATCGTTTTTCCGAATGATATACCTATGAATAATGAGGTGATTAAGCTCGTAGCCGACCTGAAAGTGACGAATTTGAAAAGTCCAGCTCCTGGTAAATCGTACGCTGTATCTAAATATGTGAATAAATGATATAACATATTATGCTATTATGAAAGCTTCGTGCAATACGACTCTGTCGTCGAAATAGTGTTGTACTCCATTAATTTCTTGATAGGTCTCATGACCTTTACCTGCTACAATGACAATATCTCCAGGCTCAGCAAAGAGCGAAGCAGCTCGTATAGCTTCTTTTCGATCTGTAATAGTGATGCATTTACGCATTTCAATAGAATCTAATCCGGCTTTCATATCCTCGAGTATGGCTACTGGATCTTCTGTTCGAGGATTGTCAGATGTTAGGAACACCCTATCAGAACCTGTTGCTGCAACACGTGCCATAACTGGCCTTTTTGTTACATCCCTATCTCCACCACACCCGACAACTGTAATGACCCTTTCCTGCCCTTTTTTGAAAGTAAAAACAGTTTTTAATATGTTTTCTAAAGCGTCAGGAGTATGTGCGTAGTCTACAATTGCGGTAATTCCATCGGGACTTTCTACAAACTCAAACCTTCCGGCAGGAGGCTTTAATAGTGACATCTGTGTTAACGTGTCAAGTTTGTCAAATCCCAAAAGCTGAGCCACTGCATAAACTGCTAATAGGTTAGAAGCGTTAAACTCTCCCACTAACCTAGAGTAGAGGTCTTGTCCATCAATATTTACGTGAAGTCCGTGAAGTTGATTTTCAACGATTCTTCCTTTTATGTCAGCTATCGATGCAAAACCGTAAGTTGAAATATTTGCTTTACAGTCTGTGGTAATATCTTGGTGATGATTATCATCGGAATTAACTAATGCAAACGCATTCACGGACAGCATATCGAATAACTTTTTCTTAGCGACTATATAGTTGTCTATTGTTTTGTGATAGTCTAAGTGATCATGTGTGATGTTTGTAAAAACTGCGCCGGAAATTTTAGTTCCTGACAATCTATTTTGATCTATTGCGTGAGAACTTGCTTCGATAAAACAAAATTTGCAACCTAAACTGACCATTTCCCTAAACAGCTTCTGCAAACTCAGAGCATCCGGAGTAGTATGAGTGGCTTCAACTACTTTGTCGATAATTCTATTCTCAACTGTGCCTATTAGTCCAGCCTTACGATCAAGCATTCTGAACAGATTGTGGAGTAATGTTACAGTTGTGGTTTTGCCGTTTGTTCCAGTAACAGCAATTATTTTAATTTCATTAGATGGGTGGTCGTAGTATGCAGCAGCGATTTTTCCTAAAGCTGTTGAACTGTTTTTTACCACTACGAAAGTGACAGGTTCAGGTCGAATTAAATCTTCGGATATATATTCACATATAATCGTTGTGGCACCATTTGTAATTGCCTGCTTGATATAATCATGCCCATCAACCTGAGTGCCTTTAATTGCAATAAAAAGCCCCATAGGTTTTACTTCACGGGAGTCTATACCAATGCCCTCAACGGCAGTGTGCGTAGTTCCGTGTATCTCGGAAATTCTTGTGTCGTATAGTAAATCTTTCAGTATTTTCACGACAATTCAATTGTAATAGTTGATTTAGGTGTCAGTGGAGTGCCCGCAGGGATTGATTGTTTTCTAACGGTGCCATTCCCTTCATATCTCACCTTAACTCCAGCATTTTCTAGTAAATACAATGCGTCTCTTAGACCCATCCCTCGTACGTCCGGAACGGCTTTATCTTCAAATATTCGTGTTGTAAGTTTTACATTGTTGGATTCTGTAGTGACCCTAACCCAATCTCCTTCTTCATTTGTTTGGATAAAAGGCACGCCTAGAATCTTGTATAGCCCCACTAATTCTTCACGTGCTCCGTTCTTTGAAGTTGGAAGATGTCTTTCCGTTAAAGCGAGTAATGGTTCATCGCTTACGGTGTGGAATGATGGATCTGTTGCATAAATTAAATCGGCTAGATTCATGAAAACCGGAGCCGCTATAGTGCTTCCGTAGTATGACCCACTTTTTGTATCTGCTATGACTACGATACAAACAAATTCCGGATTGTCAGCAGGGAAGTAGCCTGTGAATGAAGCCCTATATCTACCACTAGCATATCCACCATTTTCGGCAATTTTTGACGTTCCTGTTTTCCCTGCAACTGTATAGGGTTTATTAACGAATAAGTTAGAGGCCGTTCCCTTACCACCGGGTAAGCATGCGCTTTCAAGCATTATTTTGCACTCGCGTAGCGTGCTCGAAGAGCAAATTCTATTTTTTACAACGACAGGCTCGAAATTTTCTACTGTAATCCCTTTTCGCTGAGTTTCAGTAACAAATGTTGGGCGCATCATCTTGCCATTGTTTGCAATTGCGCCATAAAGAGCTAAGGTTTGTAGTGGTGTTTGCGTAACCTCATACCCTATAGCCATTTGGGTTAAGGAAATACCAGACCAATCCCCTTCTCCTACTGTTGAGTAAACTTTAGGGATTCCTTCTCCAACGAGATTTACACCTAAAGGCTCAGTAATTCCCATGAGTTTTAATTTATCTAAAAATTCCTGAGGCTCTAGACTGAAGCATTGTTTTACTGATAGAGCAGAGCCAATATTTGAGGACATTTCGAAGCACTCACGCAACGAAATTTTACCATGACCTCCTTCCTTCCAATTCGAATCACGCATTCTCCTATCATGGAAATAATACTCACCATTTTCAGTATCTACAATATCTTCTAGGCTCATTTTCCCTGATTCTAAGCATGCCATAAGCGAGGCTAGTTTAAAAGTCGATCCAGGTTCTACTGCAGTACCTAATGCGTGATTGTAACTTTCATTGTAGTAAGGCAGACCAGTAGAATCTTCAAGCCTTTTTAGATTTGAGATCGCTCTAACATATCCTGTTTTTACCTCCATAAGAACGACTACCCCCCACTCAGCATCGTGCTTAAAAAGCTGATTCCTTAATGCTGAAGATGCAACATCTTGAAGATGCATATCTATTGTGGTTACCACATCAAGTCCTTCTTGAGGTTCGATAATAAATTCATCTGTAACGGGCAGCCAAGCACCGCCACTAATTCGCTTCTGCATTTGCTTACCCTCAACACCTCCAAGCTCCTTATTCCAAGCAAGTTCAATGCCCACTCGACTATTCTCTCTGTCTATCCCTATTGTTCTTTTTGCCAGTTGCCCAAACGGTTTTTTCCTCACCTCTTTTCTCTCAAAAACAAATCCACTTTTATACCTTCCCTCTCTGATAAATGGGAGAGATTTTAAGGATTTATATTTCGTAAACGGGATGTTTTTTGCAAATAAAGCAGCTCTACTCCCTTTGGATTTTGCGGTTTCAAAGTGCTTTGAAAAATCTCTTGCATCTCCTCCTAGTATATCGGCAAAACGAGAACACAAAGAATCAAATTTTTCATTGTAAATACTCCATTCTATCGCTTCGCACTTGCTGTCCCATCTAAGATCGTAAACAGGCACAGATGTCGCTAATAAGCTCCCATCCCTTGCCTGAATTTGGCCTCTGGCAGGAGCAATATTCCTTATGCTATGTTTAAATTCAGCACCTCTTTCCGTCCAATGCTCATGTTCGATAGTCTGTATAGAAAATATCCTCCAAAGGATAGCAATTCCTACAAAGCACAGACTTACAAATAGAACCCAAAACCTCCCGGTTTTAATCTTTGTTTCTGAAGTGTTGTTACTTGCACTTCTCATTTTGCATCTTGCTTAAGAAGTGTTGGCGGTGAAATAGACTGTTGAAGACCTAATACAGAAGTTGCAGACTCAACTCTACTTTGTTGTAGTCTTGATTCTAACTCAGATCTAAGCGTTTTATACTCTGAAACAACCTCCTCAAGATTCCTTTCAGTTCGCATTTTATCGCGTTCAATATTTTCAAACTTGTATCCAAGGCTTATGTAAGCTAAAAACAATGAGGCAAGAAATAAGAGATAAGGTATATGAGAGGTTATACCTTCACTTGTTAAAAATTTACCACTAATTATATCTTTAATAATCTTACCAGTTCCATTTTTTTTAGCTGGTTTTTTTATTTTATCAATTGGTTTCCTCCCAGATTTATCTCTTGCCCGCCTTGCTTTTTCTGCGGCCTCTTCCTTGGCTGCCTGTGCTACAACTATCGCTAAATCAACGGCCTCTTTGCGAGATGTTTTTTGTTCTGGGGTTAAAAGTCTATTACCGCTATCTGAGGATCCTTTAGACGATGATTTTTTTTTAAAGATTCTCAGCATGACTTTAATAAAAATTCAGTCCGTTCAGCAACTCTCAAACGAGCGCTTCTTGCTCGTGGGTTTAATAAAACCTCCTCAGCTGATGCACAAATAGCCTTTCTAACTACAGGCTTAAATGGTGCGAGCACCCTTCCTTTTATGTCTTGATCTATTTCACCCTCGAAATTACCAGACCTCATAAAATGTTTGACAAGTCTATCTTCTAAACTGTGATATGAAATCACAACGAGCCTCCCGCCCTGTTCTAATAAATCTGTTGCCTGTTCCAACAGATCACGTAGAGCAGAAAGCTCGTCGTTGATTTCTATTCTTAATGCTTGAAAAATTTGTGCGTAGAATTTATTTTCACGCCCGCCAGGAGCCATCTTGCTTAAGATGTTTACGAGATCTCCTGTAGTGGTAATAGGTCTATTGTCTCTTGCAGAGACTATTGCTCTCGCAACTCTGTCCGGTCTCTTTACCTCTCCATACATTCTTAGAACGACCATTAACTCTTCCCATGTACAGTCAGATAAGTAATCTGCCGCTGAGATTCCTGATTCGTGGTTCATCCTCATATCAAGAGGGCCATCCATTCTTAAGGAAAAACCTCTATCTGCCGTATCAAACTGGTGAGATGACACCCCTAAATCAGCTAATATGCCTTTCGTTTTCTTTACACCGTTAAGGCTGAGAAATTGTTTTGCGTATCTGAAATTAGCTTCAACAAGGGTAAATCTATCATCGTTAATCGTATTTTTAACTGCATCTGGATCTTGATCAAAACTAACTAGTATGCCTTCTGAATTTAGGTTTTTTAATATGGTTCGGCTATGTCCCCCTCCTCCAAACGTAGCGTCCATCCACGTACCGCTACCGTCGCCGAGATTGAGATGCTCAATTGAGGAATCTAGAAGGACGGGTACGTGGTAGGATTGTTCCATGTTTTAAGTGGCGCTGCCTTTTTCAATATCTCGTCTCACATCTTCAGCCAGGTTTCCAAAATCGAAATCGGTGTCTTCTCCCAAGACCTGTTTTTCATAAGCATCAACTGTCCAGATCTCGACCTTCTCCCCCAACCCCGAAACAATGATTTCGTTGCTCTTTTGCAGATCAATGCCAGCATAATCTAAGAGGATTCCTGGAATGTTTAATCTTCCAGATGCATCTAAATCAACAATGGTGGCTCCCTTCAAGAATTTTCTTTGAAACAGTTGGTGCTTCCTGTTGTATCTGCTGAGTTGAGTCATTTCCCCGTTCACATTATCCCACTCTGGCTTAGGATATAATACAAGACATTTCTCAAAAATATCACGATTGATTACCAGGCCATGATGTAGGACTTTTTCCAATTGTCTTCGCAGTCGGGCAGGGAACATTAGTCGTCCCTTCGTGTCAATTCTACATGTATGTTCTCCTAATAGGTTCAGCATAACTTCCATTGTTATTGGAATTCCCAAAACTAAGACAGATTTACCACTTTTTACCATTAATCGACACTTTCTACCACGTTGTTGAAAAGTGATAAACAATGAAACGTTGGGAAAGGCCGTTTTGCTTGGGTTGTAGCGATTTAGTAAATCTTGTTGATTTTCTGTTTTAACAGGATATTAACAATCAATGTGTACAACCTTAAGTTAATGTTTAGGTACAATGAGTTGTGAAATAGAGCCGATAGGTGCGTAGTTTCGTCTTTTAAATAAATATAAATATGGACGCTACAATCATTGAGCTAGGCGAATTTAGATATGTAGAAGAGGGAAGCGGAGAGCCTTTGGTTTTTTTACATGGCCTTTTCGGTGCTCTAAGTAACTTTCAGGATGCGCGTAAGTACTTTAGTGAACGATTTAGAGTGCTAACACCTGTCTTACCCATCTATGAATTACCCCTCCGGAAAACAAGTGCGAAATATATAGCAGAGCATGTTAAAGGGTTTGTTGATGCTCTTCAGTTAGATAAAGTGCATCTTGTTGGAAATAGTTTAGGAGGTCATGTAGGACTAATTTTTACAAAAAACCATTTAGAGCGTGTTGCGTCTTTAACGTTGACAGCAAGCAGTGGTCTTTATGAGAATGCTTTTGGAAACAGTTTTCCTAGAAGGGAAGACAAAGAGTACATTAGGAATAAAGTCGCGCTTACATTTTTTGACCCAAGCCGCGCGACCGACGAATTGGTTGATGAGTGTTTTGAAGCAGTGAACGACAGGAATAAAGTTTTAAGAATCCTTTCCATTGCAAAATCCGCGATTAGACACAACATGGAGAATGATTTACCGGCCATGAATCTACCGGTTTGCCTTATTTGGGGAAAAAATGACATTGTAACCCCACCTGAAGTTGCCGAAGCTTTTTTAAAAGGTTTTCCTGATGCAGATCTATTCTGGATAGATAAATGTGGACATGCTCCTATGATGGAGCATCCTGACGAATTTAATGTAATTCTAGATAAGTGGTACTCTCAGAGAGGAATAGCTAATAAACTATAGTTCATGGTAATCAGATCTGTTGATTTTGTAAAAAGTAGCGCTCACCCTAGAGAATGTCCAAGTATGGATAGGCCTGAATACGCATTTATTGGAAGGTCTAATGTGGGCAAATCATCCCTTATTAACATGGTAGTTGATAGGACTAGCATAGCTAAAATTTCCAGTACACCTGGAAAGACGCAGCTCATAAATCACTTTGCTATTAACGGTGATGAAATAGCAGAAAAGGCTGGGGAAACGTCTTGGTATCTAACGGATTTACCAGGGTTTGGGTATGCAAAAATTAAAAAATCTGAGAGGGTGAAATGGGAGAGGACGTCAAAGCAGTTTTTAGAAGGACGAAGTAATTTAATGTGCACGATGATGCTAGTTGACTCGAGATTAGCCCCCCAAAAAGTAGATCTTGAATTTATGGCTTATATGGGAGAGGTGGGGCTACCTTTCGTACTAGTATTTACAAAAGTTGATAAGCTTAATAAGGCTGAACGTTCAGGATTTCAATCTAAGTATGAGACTATTATGCTTAAGCAGTGGCACAAGATGCCGCCTATTTTTATTACAAGCGCAGTAAAAGGAGATGGGAGAGATGAGCTGTTAAACTTTATCGAGTCAACGAACGTTTTATTCTGATTTTGTCTGATTTCCCTCAACCTCTTCGTCATTCGCTTCGATAATTCCAATTCTTTTAGCAAGTTCACTAGTAAAGCCTCTAATTGCTTCCGCATGGCCTTTGTCTGAGGTGGCAGTTTCTAAAGTCTTTGCAAGAGTCATCATGCTGTCGCAAATGAATCGTTTCATCTCATCGACGCTCATATCCTTCGTCCAGAGGTCCATATTCATAGATGTTCTGTCTTTCTCGTCCCACATCGATAACGACATTGCTTTTGCTTGCCTGCTCTTAATATCTCCTCCTTCGGCTGACCAAATTATATCAGTTGGCACATGATTTTCATCTGTACTAACCTTGATTGTAATGATGTTTTCTGACATAATGCAAAATTAGCATTTATCTGTTACTTATCGCTCAGGTCGGTAAGATTTAAGGAATGGAATATAATCAGTCTCTGAAAATAGCTGCTCTGCTGAAGTTTCAGGATTTTGATCCATAAAATTCTTAACAATTCTAAGCCCCATCCATACGCCTAATCGGTCAGGGCTTTCTTGAGGGATGGAGCCAAACTTGGTAAATGGACCATCTGTTAACCATCGGTGGAATACAGTGCGATTTGTTTCGAATAGCACATTCGCAGGTTGAAGTTCTAACCAAATAGCTCTTTCATTTGCCTTAGCCCATTCTAAATCCTCTGGAGTCCAATCCATAAGCACATGTTCAAATTGTTCAGGCATGCATTTACCTAACAGCCACAACACTTTCCCCCAATAAAGAATGTCATCGACACATTTTTCTCCAGTATACCCTCGATTGATAAAGTGAACAAGCATCCATCCTTTCATTGCATCTGCTGCCATTAAGTCTGGGTGCATTCTAAGTTGTTGGTATTTAGGAAATCTATCTGGAGGCAAAAGCTTTAGTATGGGATGTTCAGGACCTAAAAACCACTCTAACCCCACTGCTACAAATTCATCTCGCGGGTATACAGCAAAATTGAATCCGCTATTCATCCAGATAACTTCAGGAATTTTTACATTGGGCATAAATACATGAAGTCTCTTAAACCCGTTTTCAAGATCTAAAGAAACGCCTCTCAGAAATTCAGGATCACCAGATGTTGAGTCAATTGCTAAAAGCGTTTCTCTTGTGTCAGGGTGTGCCACAAACTCATTCAGTTTGTCAATTGTTTCGATTGATTGAGAACTCCCTATTTTTAAAATATCCTCACAATAATCTGTCAAAAATAATTTGTAATTATGTCTCAATTGAATAAGAGAACTAGAGTCGTTTTCAGAGAGATGTTGAATTTCCCAATTAAAGTTTCTAACAGAAAAATCAGTAGGTAGTGTTATCTCACTCACATCGACTGTCCATTTATCTTCCGTGCAAGACGATAATGTAATAAAGGATATCAGTATTAAACCTAGCAGAGATGAAACTTTGTTTCTTGTCCACATTGAACGTATCAAAAAAGTGGTACGACTTTCGCTTGAACTCATAGTATTTTCGTTTAATTTTACTTTCACAACTGCAAAGATGAGCACACTTATGCGCAACAGTCAAACTTCTTCTCTATCAACCGCAATATTACTCGGTTTTATTGCATGTTCAGCCTTACTCTTTTCAAATACAACATCAGCCCAAGATTTAAGAATGGGACTGGCTGTTACGCCGAATGCAGCCTGGATGGTTTCGACTGATTATGATCACATACCAGGTGGCGCAAAATTAAATTTCGGATATGAATTCATTGCAGATCTTATGTTTTCTGAAAATTATGCTTTAGGCTTAGGCGTGCACATTTTTAATACTGGATCGGATCTTACGTATCAAGTCGAGTCACCTGGCGGTATTGATGATGTAGATAGAACATATAATCTGCAGTATGTAGAATTACCTTTCACATTTAAAATGCGTACGAAGGAAATAGGCTACATGAAGATTTTCTCTAAATTTGGTTTGGGCTTAGGTATGAATGTGACAGCTTTAGCGTCACAGGATAGACATCTAAGTTGGGATTTTAATGATAATGTAGACAATTGGGTTAGTGTTACGTCAAATAATCATGACATTCAAGATGGAGTGGATATAACTGAAGATATAAAATTCTTTAGGGCTGCTATGATTGTAGGTGGTGGAATAGAGAAAAGTTTAACAGGGTCAACATCTCTAACCGTTGGGCTGAATTACAACGCAGCGTTCAGCAATATTTATAATAATGTGACTATAATTAAATTTAACAGCGGTAATCCAGAAGTAGACGGAAATGGCACTCTAAGGACTGCTGATATGAAAGGTCATGACAGATTTTTCGAATTGTCAGTCGGTATTTTGTTTTAGACAATGTCGACTCTATCCTCAGAATTTAATGGAGCGAAGATCGCTGGGTTTATCTCTTCATGGATGAACGATTACGCCGACACCGCAAACATTGATTCATTTGTGGTGGGTGTTAGTGGCGGCATTGATTCTGCGGTAACTGCAACGCTTTGTCTTATGACTGGTCGTCCCGTGTATGTTGTAGATATGCCAATTCACCAGGCGTCGTCAGAGGTGGAGCGATCTCGGGAGCTTTGTAAATTACTCGAGAGTCGTTTTAACAACTTCGAAATGATTACTGTGCCCCTGACTGAAGTTTATGAGGTGACGAAATCGGCGTTGCCCGAAATCGAAGATGTTTCGGGGGGGCTCACTTTCGCAAATACTCGGGCTAGATTGAGGATGACTACACTGTATACTCTCGCTGCACAGAGGCGGGCTCTTGTAGTTGGGACGGGAAATAAAATCGAAGATTATGGAGTGGGATTCTTCACAAAATATGGTGATGGAGGTGTAGATATTAGCCCCATTGCCGATCTTGTGAAAAGCGAAGTTTACAAAGTGGGTGAAGCGATAGGTGTGCCAAGGAGTATTTTAGAAGCTGCCCCTACAGATGGTCTTTGGGGCGATGATCGCACTGATGAAGACCAAATAGGAGCTTCCTATCCCGAACTCGAAATTGCCATGAAATTCTCTGAAGATCAAGGCGACCCGTCAACTCTCTCCGGTCGAGCTCTTGATGTGTATGAAATATACACGAGATTAAATAAAGCAAATCAGCATAAAATGCTCCCCATCCCTGTTTGTACTATACCACGATAATTTATTCTTTGTTTTGAGAGTCTATCGTTATTGTCACTGGGCCGTCATTGATTAATTCTACCTGCATGTCTGCACCGAACTTTCCTTTCTCAACTCTTTTTCCAATCAATTTTTCGCACTCCTCAATGAAGGCCTCGTAAAGTGGGATAGCTTGTTCAGGGCGAGCCGCTTTGATGAAAGATGGGCGCGTGCCTTTTTTAGTGGATGCGTGCAAGGTAAATTGAGATATTACTAACAATTCACCCCCTGCGGCTTCGATATTAAGATTCATTTTTCCATGTTCGTCAGAAAAGATTCGTAAACCTATCACTTTTTTTGCGAGCCATTCGACATCAGTTCTATTGTCAATCTCTTCTATGCCTAGTAAAATCAATAGCCCTAGCGACGTTTGACCTAAGGTTTCCCCATGAACTTTCACGCTAGACTGACTTACCCTTTGAATAACTGCTTTCATGTGCGAAAGTTACCCTATGATTGTCTAATTTCAAGTGTATAAATTACCGATGCGTTGCTACCTTTACACATTCAATTGAACCGCATTTTACTCCCATTCTATGCCTACTATAACCGCCTCAACTGCCCCTTCTACACTGATACAAGCTCAGGATATGGGCCTAACTCCTGACGAGTTTAAATCCATCGAGAAAATCCTTGGAAGAGTACCAAATTTTACGGAAATGTGTATCTATTCAGTTATGTGGAGTGAGCATTGCTCATATAAAAACTCTATTAAGTGGCTTAAAACACTTCCTAAAGATGGAGATCAAATGCTCGTTAAGGCTGGTGAGGAAAATGCAGGAATTATTGACTTAGGTGATGGAATTGGGTGTGCTTTCAAGATAGAAAGTCACAATCACCCCTCAGCTATTGAACCATATCAAGGAGCTGCAACTGGTGTTGGAGGGATTAATCGTGATATTTTCACAATGGGAGCTAGGCCTATTGCTCAATTAAATAGTCTTCGTTTTGGTGATCCGGAGCATCCACGTACTAAGTGGCTTCTGGAGGGCGTTGTTAAAGGTATCGGAGATTACGGAAATAGTTTTGGAATACCTGTCGTCGGAGGAGAGGTCTTCTTTGACCCTTGTTATCAAGTTAACCCACTCATTAATGCTATGTCGGTGGGGCTTTTAGACGCAAAAGAAATTATTTCTGCTACAGCAAATGGTCCAGGTAATGCTGTTTACATTGTGGGTTCTGATACTGGTAAAGATGGGATACAAGGGGCTTCTTTCGCTTCAAAAGACATCACGATAGAGTCGGCAGATGATTTACCATCAGTACAAGTTGGAGATCCGTTCCAAGAGAAACTTCTTATGGAAGCGTCACTGGAACTTGCAAAAACTGATGCAATAATAGGAATGCAGGATATGGGTGCTGCTGGTATAACTTGTTCTACTTCTGAGATGAGTGCTGCAGGAAATGTGGGAATGGATATATACTTAGATAAGGTTCCTCTTCGTCAAGCGGATATGCAACCATTTGAAATTCTACTATCAGAATCTCAAGAGCGAATGTTAGTTGTCGTAGCACCAGGGAAAGAAAAAGTAGTAGAGGATATCTTCAAGAAGTGGGATCTTCATGCAGTCCCAATAGGTCAGGTGACCGAAGGCGACACGATCAATTTCTTTGTAGATAATGAGATCGTAGCTCAAGTTCCAGCTTCTACACTTGTTTTAGGTGGAGGAGCTCCAGTTTATGAGCGTGAGTATTCTGAGCCATCTTGGTTTGCGGAATCTCAAGCTTTCAACCCTGAATCAGTTGAAATTCCTTCACTTAAGAAAGCACTTGAAATTGCTACGGACATTATATGTCTTCCTAATATAGCTTCTAAGAAATGGGTTTGGGAACAGTACGACAGTATGGTTGGGACTTTAAACAGGACTACAAATAGACCTTCTGACGCTGGTGTAGTGTCTGTACGAGGCTCGAAAAAGGGTCTTGCTTTGACTGTTGACTGTAACTCTCGTTATGTTCAAGCTGATCCAGAAGTAGGCACTGCTATTGCAGTTTCGGAAGCCGCACGAAACATTAGTTGTACTGGAGCAACTCCTTCAGCGATTACCAACTGTTTAAATTTTGGTAATCCATATAACACAGAGGTTTACTGGCAGTTTGTGGGAGCAATAAAGGGTATGAGTCGTGCTTGTGAGAAATTTAAAACTCCGGTAACAGGTGGTAATGTTAGTTTTTATAACCAAACTGCAAACGAGGATGGTACTTCAACATCAGTTTTTCCAACTCCTACTATTGGAATGGTTGGGGTTATTGAAGATAGAGATAAGCATATGTCCTTAGATTTTAAGGAAAAGGGGGAACTTATTTTCCATTTAGGAGAAATGTCTGATTGTATTAATTCATCGGAGTATCTAGCAAATATTGTAGGTGTTAAGCAGTCGCCTGCCCCTAAATTCAACTTAACACAAGAAGAAGCTCTTCACGTATGTATCAGAGAACTCATTTCAAAAAATCTTGTTACCGCAGCTCACGATATTAGTGATGGAGGACTTTTCACTACTCTTTTAGAAATGTCAATGCCAAATATGCTTGGTTTTGATATCGTTTCTGATGATGAGCTACGCATCGACGGATTCCTCTTCGGTGAAGCACAAGGTAGAATTATCGTCACTTTATCTGAAGAGGATCAAGATGACTTTTTTGACGTTTGCGATGCTAATAAAGTCGGAGCGGTTCTTCTTGGACATGTAACAAAAGGTAAAATTGTTGTAGATGAAGAACATGTTGGATTCTGTTCTGAGTTACGTGCATACTATGATAATGGCTTTGAAGAAGCTTTAGATTTATAGGTCTTTTTATTATCTAAGCATGAACTTAAGGAACTTCTTATTTAGCAAAACTTTTATACTCACTATCCTGAGTATAGGTGGAGCATGGGTAGTTCTTATTAGTGTTAGCATGCTCTCTTTACAAATAAATAGTAGGCCATGGTCGGAGCGATATGTTCCCAATATCCTTAATTTGTCACTCGACTCTGCCATTGCTATACTATCTGAATTGGAACTGGAAGGAATTCATCTCGATTCTGTTTATAGTGTTTCAGCATTACCAGGCTCAATACTTGAGCAAACGCCTAAAGAAGGAAGTGTAGTCAAAAGTGGAAGACCTGTTTACCTAACAACATTCAGAATAACTCCTCCTTCCGAAGCCATTTCTGTGTATGAAGGCCAAGACGCAATTTTAGCAAAAATAATTTTAGAACGTAAAGGTTTTATTGTTCAAGTTAGTGAGGAACCTAACATTATACTCGAAGGAAAAGTTGTAAGAGTTGAATCCAAGGGATTTCCTTTATCTTCAGATGATAGAAGAGCTAGGGGGTCTAAGATTGTTTTAGTTATCGGTAAGTCTTCCCTTGTAAAAGTAAGAATACCTTATTTATTAGGGTTATCGTTATCTGAAACATCGTCTAAATTGACAGAGTCATCTCTTTCATTAGGTTATGTTGAGTATACAGATTCGGTTATAACATCTAGTGATACAACAAATGCACGAGTTTTTCGCCAGTTTCCATCTTCATCTGGAGGAAGGGTTAAAGCTGGTACGTCTATTGACGTAATTCTAAAAAACTGAAAATAATGCAAATGATGACCATCAAATTTCCCGTAAATTATTTTATAATTTCCCTGATTTTCGCTCTTTCTAATACATGTATTTTATCTCAAGAATTAGAAAAAGATTTGCAGTTTATTAAAATAGATCATGACTATAGAATTACTACGGACATAAACTCAAGGGGAGGGGGTAGCGCGCCTATGGGGCTTCCTTTCTTAGATGATTTTGCTTGGCCAAGCTCTTTTGAGGAATCAGGTATCCATAGGCCCGAGTTAGTTAGATGGGATTCAAGCCCTGTGAGACGCACTTCTACATTTGCAATTAACCCTCCTACCATTGGTGTTGCTACCCTTGATGGTTTAGATGATGGTGGATATCCATATATGTTTAATAGCAGTGATCCACATGGTTGGGCTGATACTCTTACTTCAAGAAAGATTTTATTAGGGGGTATGACAGCTGATAATAATGTTAACTTATCGTTTTGGTTTGAGGGAGGTGGTATAGGAAATGCACCTGATTTAGGTGAGGATAGTCTTGTTGTTGAGTTTAAGTCAATCGGATTTGAAGGCGATATTTGGACACGTGTTTGGTCTAATGACACGATAACTACTGACAAATTCATACAAGTTGTTATCCCTATTTATGATGGAATTTACCTTCATAATTCATTCCAATTTAGGTTTCGTAATTATGGAACTTTAGAGGGAAATGCTGATTTATGGCATATAGATTACGTTTTTGTGGCTGAAAATGGATCAATAGGAAATCCACAAGAAGAATTAGCATTCTTATATCCTCCATATACTTTGCTGAGGAATTTCTCCGCTATGCCTTGGACTCATTACATGGACAATCCAGAATTCCAAATGAGAGACAGTTTGCACGTTGCCCATACCAACTTTGGGGCTACTGCAAATAATCAGGAAAATACAGGGATTAAAATTCAGATAGGTGAGGATGCGCCCACATTGTATAATAATGAGTTTATTCAAAATGTTAGTGTTCCGATAGGGCCATTTTCAACAGAGTACTTAGCTAATTTACTAGACAATAATGGAGTAGCAGCTTCGGTACTTTACGACCCGCTTATATCCGATACTACAGCTACTTTTAATGTGTCTTTGTGGGAAGAGGAGGTCGGTTACTATTCCAACCAAACTGCAGTATTTGATAATGACAGCATTGGATTTGAACAAGTTTTCGATAACTACTACGCTTACGATGATGGTTCTGCTGAAAAGGCTTACTCACTTGAATCTATGGGTGGACAATTAGCTGTACGCTATCCACTTGCTATAGCTGACACATTAGATGGTATAAAGATTCACTTTACTCCATTTTATGACAATGCAGGATTGGAAACATTTGTAATTAAAGTTTGGGCAGATGATGCGGGTATTCCGGGTGAACAAATAGATACAATGTATCAATTTAATTCACCTCTTTATTTCACTGATGGCCATGATAAGTTTGCTTATTACTCTTGTGATAATCCTATACCGGTTAGTGGGATTATTCATGTTGGTTTTATTCAACAAAATGTAGAGCATCTTAACATAGGACTTGATAAAAACACCAATTCAAATGCAGGTAATCTTCATTACAAATTAGGTGCAGCAGCGAATTGGCTTGCCTCAGAAATTCAAGGATCTGTTATGATACATCCAGTTCTACGAGCTGGAAAAGATGCACCCGAAATACCTGAAGGAGTGATTGAATACTCTCTTAATGAGATTTCTTCTAACCTTTATCCCAATCCTACATCTTCAAATGTCTCCTTTAAGGCGAATGAAGCTCTTATATGGTCTGTATTTTCATTAAATGGAAATATTGTTTTAGATGGTGATGTTGATAGAGCTTGCGTTGTAACTTTTGATACTTCGGATTTATCACCAGGTGTGTATTTTGTTAATATGAGTAGTTCGAGAAGTGTTTCAAAATCATGTAAACGCTTAGTAATTTTACCTAATTAATGAGTGATAAAGTAAGCATAGAGGATGTTTTAGATGAACCTGAGGAGCTCTTTGAGCACCATAGAATTGAAGCTGATCCAGGACAACAACCACTCCGAGTTGATAAATTCCTAATGACCAGAATTGCGAATATTTCTCGTAACAAGCTTCAAATGGCTGCAAATTCAGGTTATATCAGGGTGGATGGAAATTCGGTTAAATCGAACTTTAAAGTTCGACCAAATCAAGTGATTACGGTAGAGCTTCCACAGCCTGTTTATGAATTTGAACTTGTTGCAGAGGAAATGGATTTAAATATTATTTATGAAGATGACACTGTCATAGTTCTAAATAAGAAATCAGATTTAGTTGTCCATCCAGGTCACGGTAATCACACAGGGACTCTTGTAAATGGAATTTTACATCATCTTCAGAACATCCCCTCTGTTGAGGGTTCTCCTACTCCTCGTCCAGGATTAGTCCACAGGTTAGATAAGGATACTACAGGGTTAATGGTTTTGGGTAAAACTGAGAGATCTCTTACGGAGTTAAGCGAACAGTTTTTTGAACGAACGGTTGAGAGACGATATCACGCGTTAGTTTGGGGTGATGTTTCTGAAGATGGCACAGTTGAAGGTCATGTAGGACGTTCAAGAAGCAATAGAACTGTTCAAGCAGTTTTTCCCGATGGTGAAGAAGGAAAGCATGCAGTAACTCATTACAGAGTTATAGAGCGATTAGGACCAGTTACTTTAATTGAATGTAAACTTGAGACTGGTCGTACGCATCAAATTCGTGTTCATATGCAATACATAGGTCATCCATTATTTGGTGATCCTAGATATGGAGGCAATGTTGCTGTAAAGGGATCTCCAGGAGGGAAGTACAATTCATTTTTAAGAAATTGTTTCAGCATACTTAGTCGTCAAGCTTTGCACGCGAAAACACTTGGTTTTACACACCCTAAAACGAAAAAATTCGTTTCATTTGAGTCTGAAATACCAAACGATATGAAGGAGATTGTAGAAAAGTGGAAAATATATTTAGAAGGTATAGCCAAATAATATAATTTCTATAATTGACCCTCTAATTCCTCTTTTTCAATTAGCGCATTCTCCCAGTCAGTTAGAAGTCTGTCATGCCTGTTTTGAATTTCCTCATACTCATATGACAAGTTAGTCATAAGCTTCATGTCCGTAGAATCTACTTCGGAAATCATCTTATTTTTTGTTTCCAATTCTTTCTCAGCTTCGGAAACTAACTTTTCTAGTCTATTTATCTTTTTATCTACTTTCTTAATTGACTTTTCAAGTTCTTTTTTCTTTTTATAATCAATCTTAATATTGGAATCAGACTTTGTAGCGTTTTTTTCTAATCTACTATTCCCCCCTTTCCCAATAACCCTTTCGCCGGTTTTGGAAGCTTCGTAGGCTCCAATACTCTCCGCATGCTTAGCATGTAAAAATATTTTAATATCTCCAATATATTGCCTTAAACCATTTGGAGTTACTTCATAAACAAACTCAGTTAGTCCTGAAAGGAAATCTCTGTCATGGGATACCACAATCAATGATCCGTCAAAATTTACGAGGGCATCTTTTAATACTGATTTAGATTTTAAATCTAAGTGGTTAGTAGGCTCATCAAGTATAAGAACGTTGTAGGGATGCAACAATAGCTTGCACAGTGCAAGCCGAGCTTTTTCCCCACCACTTAACACGCTTACTTTTTTATCTACATCTTCTCCAGAAAAAAGGAAGGATCCTAACATAGACCTTAGGTTAACCTTACTCTCAACTGTTACCTCTGCTTCAAGTGTTTCTAAAACAGTTATTTTACCTTCTAGTTCCTCAGCCTGATTTTGAGCATAATATCCGACATCTACATTGTGGCCTTTGATTAATTCTCCCTCATGTGATTCTAAGTTCAAAAGAATCCTGGTTAACGTCGTTTTTCCAGCTCCATTCTTACCTACAAAAGCAACCTTATCCTTGCGTGCCATCATAAATTCTAAACCCTTGAATACATTCAATTTGTTAAACGACTTACTTAATCCTTTTGCATCAAAGATTACCTTGCCAGTTCGAGGCGCAGGAGGGAATCGAAATTTTATTTTGGCATTATCCCCAGCATCAACGTCAACGATCTCAAGCTTATCTAGTTTTTTTATTAAAGATTGTGCAAATGCAGCTTTGTTTTTCTTCGCTCTAAACTTATTAATCAACACCTGAGTCTCTTCAATATATTTCTTCTGATTCTTCTGGGCTTGTAGTTGTCGATCTCGCTCCTCCTCTCGCCAAACTTGATATTTAGTATATGGAGCCTTAAAGTCGTATAACCTAAAAGGACTGATTTCGATTGTTCGTTCTGTTAAAGTGTCGAGAAACATCCTGTCGTGAGAAATAAGTAGAATGGCACCGGCATAGTTCTTTAAAAAACCTTCAAGCCATTCAATACTCTCTATATCGAGGTGGTTAGTCGGCTCATCTAAAAGTAAGAGATTAGGGTTTGTAAGAAGAAGCTTAGCTAGTTCAACTCTCATTTTCCATCCACCACTAAACTCACTCATTTTTCTCTCCATGTCTTCGGCTTTAAATCCTAGACCCTGAAGTATTCTTTGAATTTTTTCCTCAAGATTACCTGCCCCTATAATATCAAGCCTTTGATTAGCTTCGGTTAATTCGTCAATCAAACGAGAATACTCAATGGTTTCATAATCTAACCTTGTTGAAATTTCATCAGTAATTTCTACAATACGTTCTTCAAGTTTTTTTATTTCGGCAAAAGCACTGGCAGATTCATCAAAAACTGTTGATGATTCGTTATGATCCATCTCTTGTGGCAAGTATCCGATCTTATAATCGTTTGGATAACTAACCGTACCTTCCGTAGGAGCGTTAATTCCTGCAAGTATGTGCATAAGTGTGGACTTTCCAGCACCATTACGTCCAACTAATCCAATACGCTCTCTTTTACCAATAAATAGATTAAGATCTTCAAATAAAGTTCTTTCACCGAAGTGTACTCCAAGTTGTGTTACTGTTAGCATGCGCTTACAAAGGTCTTAAATCAAAAGCGGGAAGCTTTCAAGGCCTCCCGCTTTAATAAAACTTAAAAATCACTTTTTAGTAATGCCAAAGATCATGTTCTAAATTGAACAATTCTTCCTTTATTCTTTCAGACTCAGCTAAAGCATCCATTCCACGAGCAAATTCGCCAATACTTCTATCATAAACATTTGAGTGTTTTACGATATAGCTTGAGAAATAACGCTTTTGGAATAAATCCTCATAGGTTCTCCGCTGAGCATCATTGAATAGGTTAAAGACATCTGCATTAGCAAATACATACCTACATTCTGGGTAGTATAACCAAAACAATGGAGCGTACCCCATGCTGTCACCATCCCTATCATAATCCTCAATCATAGGGGCTATACCGATAATTCTAATATATCGTTCGCTGCGTTGCCTGTCCCAAATCCAATCTTCTTTCAATCGGTATCGAGTAATTTTATCTGATTCAATCGGAGTTATAATTTCCTTAAATCCGATCTTTTCACCAAACTCATCCCATTCATCTATTCGTTCAATAGGGTTTAGAATTTTACGAATACTGTCAGGAGATAATGGAATAGTAAACTCATCCTCATCACCAACAGGTCCGGTACTATAAGCTACTAATGAGCCTTCAATAAGTAAGCCATCTCGAATTACATCAAATAAATTACTTCTGTCTTCAATAGGGTCAACTGGGTAGTAGTATGGATGATTAATCTTTTGTTTCAAGTCCATTTCTTGCCAAATGCGGCGGAAGTACATCACGTCTGCTTCACGCAAATATGGGTAGGGAATCACCCTCTTCGTCAGATTAGTTTCCTTAACATACGCACCGTCAAGGACGTTTTGTACTTGAGCATTACCCTCAATTGATAGGGTAATAAAAATGATAGCTAGTAATGTGTACTTGAATAAATTACTCATTATTAAAAGATTTAGCTGGTTATTTTAAGTTTTAAAGATGAAACCATACGTTCAGTTCCGTCAGGCATACCTACGATGATATCTTCAAAGTAAATTGTATTACCTCTTTTCACACGGTTTAATAGAGCCTTCATGTCCGAAGTGATTCTATTATTCGGAGAGTTGAGTTCTTTGAATGTACCATCCTTACTTAAGCGTATTGTGAAGCTCTTAACTCGTACTTTAACATCAAAATCAAAATTATCCATCTTTGCTGCAAGTGGAGCAAATGAGAGGACTTCATTCTTTGTAATCGTTCTGTCGGAAGGTTTTTTACCAGCCCAAAATGGTACAGGGTCAGGTATACGCTTAACTCGAAATTCAGCATTACCAAGATTACTAATAGACCCATCAGGCATTTCACCTCTAACAGAAATAGTAGCTACTTTATTGGAAGACGAATTAGCTGGTTCTACTATGTATGTGCCATCCGATTGTCGATTAATCTTATGTCCGCTTGATATAGCAACTTTTAGCTTATTGCTAGGTACTCCTGGAACACTGACTTCTACAGGATTTGGTACTCCTCGATAGAATACATTCATTTTCGTTGGAGAAACTACAAGAGCCGCCTCTGCAATAGTAAATGTAGGCGTAAAGAATGGTTGAGATTGCATATCTCCTTCTGCACCCTGATACCTAATTACTCCTTTATATTGATATTGTCCGAGTGTCATTCCTTTTGATGCCATAGCTAAAAGGCCTTGACCTTGCTCATTGACATCTAATGGTTCAATCCCTAAACCAACATAATCTAACTCAGTAGAATCTTTACCATCCCAATTATTTGGGTCTACGTACACCTCTGGCTTTTTAGTTCTATCAAATGCAGCAAGAAAAATATTTGCCCTAACAGTATCGCCTCTAAGAATATAGTTTGATTGCGGTATCGTCAGAGGCATTACCTCAGAGAATTTTAAACTTTTAGATTCAATTGCACCTAATAACCATGCAAGTGCATCTTCTTCAGCATCCTGAACATCGATAATCATCTTTGACATTAGTGGAATCACGGCGGCTAACGGTACATCATAAAAATTAGCAGATTCCCAGAGGATCTCCTTTCCATCTTCCATTTCTTTACTGAAGGAAAACTTTTCATTTAATGATTTAAGAAAATTTTGAGATATAGTTCGATCCACTCCATCAATATCGGTGACATTTAAATTTTTGAGGTATTCACCATAAGCCTCAAGAGAAAGTTTCAATCCATTAGCTGTCCACTCACCAACTTTTGGTGAGTGAGATTTTCCTCCAACCATATAAGTTGTCAATGCCTGAAACTCATCTTTTTTACTGATAAACTTTAGATTAAGAACGGTGTCATTTCCAAATTCATCGGTTCCAAAATATTTTTCAAAATTAAGTGCAACTTGTTCCTCGAAATCACCTTCTGATGTTGCCAAGCAATGTGCTTTTAATTTAGTAATATACTTAATAAGTGTATTTGATTTTTCTACGATTACTTGTGCTTCATCGTAAAACGGACCAACCTTTTCCTGATTACTATTGTATTTTAATTCTAACGTAGTGTAGGTGTCATGAATTTTAGAAGATAGTGTTTCTTGAGTTGTTCGAAGACTATTTTCAACTTTCACAAAACCATTAAGTACTTCCTTTGAAATATTTAACGCAAGTAGTGCAGTAAGGACAAGGTACATCATCCCTATCATTTTCTGTCTTGGGGTCTCTTTAGCTCCTGCCATGGCTTAGCTACGTTTATTGCCCATCGCATTGAGCATATTGCCATAAACAGTATTTAATGATGCAAGATTTTCAGCAAGAGCAGCAATATGCTCTTTATATGCTTTTGTATCTTCTACACTATCATTAAGAGTTTTAACTAACTCTCCCATTCCAGAATAAAGTTCTTTATTCGCCTCTAACTGCTGTAATTGCATCTCATACATAGCATTCAATGAATCAAGATTTGAATTCATGCGCTCTAAATTGTCTCCAGCAGAATTTCCAGCTTCTTTTGATCCTACTAGTCCGGTTAATGAATTAGAAACCCCTTCATAGGTATTTGCCATTTCATCAACCCTATTTGAGGCTTTTACAAGTGAATCGCTAAATTCTTGAGTAGCTCCTGCGGCGTCAGCCATATTACTCATTTTACTTGCTTGATCACCAAGGTTTTTCATACCATCCCCTAAATTCTTTAGAAGTTTAGAGTCAATATTAGCATCAGTAAGTAGAGAGTCTAATTCAGCAACAGCTGTTTTTGATTCATCACCTGTTGCAAGTTGTGGGTATACCAAAGTCCAATCTGGTTCGGAATGCGGGATAGGCTCAAACGCAGAAAAGAAGAATATCAATGCCTCAGTTCCAAGACCTACAACGAGCATTTCATTTGCAAACGGATAGTGGTTTATTTTAAATAAAGCTCCAAGAATTACTACTGCCGCTCCCCATCCATAGAGCCTAGCCATAAATTGTTTAAAGTTCTTTGATCCTGGGCTAAATTTTTTTGTTCCGGGTTTCATTTTCTTTGTTTTGTTAGTTTAATAATTGCTCATTAAACTATGGTTTCAGGTATTTTTTTTTATGCGGATTAGTTCCACTCTTCTTTAGGACCAGATTTACCTCGTCCGAGGTAAGACATTACTGATCGGAATCCAATAAATGCTTTAGCGGTATCACTGTATTCAAACGATCGGGTTCCAGTTTGGCAATAATATCCAATATCTTTCCATGAGCCACCACGAGTTACTTTTCTATGAAGGGCAGCAGAGTCGTCGATCTTAGCATGGTAAACATAATCAGGAGCTAGGTCGAATGCGAAATCATACACAGTTTCATCAAAAGCAGTGTTAGTCCACTCAGCAACGTTTCCAGACATATTGTAGAGTCCATAATCATTGGGGCTGTATGACTCAACAGGAGCTGTATAGGCATTAGCATCCTCTACATAGTCACCTCGCATAGGTTTAAAATTAGCTAAAACACATCCTTGTTCGTTACGAATGTATGGTCCACCCCATGGGTATGGTGCAAGGTTACGACCTCCACGTGCTGCATATTCCCACTCTGCTTCAGATGGAAGGCGAAATTTTTGAATATAGGTTTGACCTTCTTGCTGCCTCCACTCATTCATGATTTGAGTTCTCCAAGCGTTGAAAGCTACTGCTTGACCCCAAGTTACCCCTACCACTGGGTAATCATCATATGCTGGATGCCAAAAGTAGTTTTCTGCTAAAGGTTCATTATACGAATATGTGTAATCATGAATCCAAACTAAAGTGTCAGGGTAAACATTAATAGTTTCCTCAACAACAAATTGTGATCTATCAGAATACCGTTGAACAGAATGAAGTTGATTTAATTCATTAACCTCTCCATACTCTTCATCTCTTGCATCTTTGTTTGCGGCTTTAGCGATGTTAAACCAGTAATATCTGTAGTTAAGTTTTCGAGTATCGATTTCTTTTCTGTTGTAAAATCTATCAGAACCTTGAAGGTAATACTCATCGTAAAGAACCTCAAATATATCTTCATCTGTCCAATCAATAGGCTCTTCCCAATTTAAGACATAACCTTTGTCAATAAATCGATCAAGCTCAATACCAGCTTCATTTTCCGAGTAGAAATAACGTTCGTCATCATTCTCAGCTAATGTGTTTAAGAATAGTGAGTCTCTTACATAATTAACAAATTGACGATACTCATTGTTCGATATTTCATGAACATCCATGTAAAAGGATGGTATAGTAACTGTTTTTGCACGTGTGTTAAGGGCGTATGGTACATCTTGATCACTTGGTCCCATTGTGAAGGATCCGAAGTGGATATAATTCATACCGTATGGGTTAGCTTGATCCCAGTAGTCTCGAGGGTTAACCCCTACAAGTTCGCCTTGTGGTCCCATATAGCATCCAGAAAGCAGAACTGGAATTATGAGTATCAGATGAAACTTATTCATAGAGTAAATTATAGTAGTTTGTAATAATTAAGATACGTATAAAACGCCTATAAGGTTTCTTTTATTATAAAACCCGAGGATTTGCGTACCTGTTCAAAATGGGTGTCGACTCAAACTTAAAGCTGTAAGAGAGGAATACTTCATGAGATCCAGATGAATACGACTGTAATTCTGATGTAGTCATGTCAAATGAATAACCAAGTCTAAATAGTTGTTCCTTATGATTAGTAGCATCTTTATTGATCATTGAATATTGGAATCCAACAATTGGAGCAATAGCATCTCCAGGTCTCCAGGAAACCCCCGCCCATATCATTTCATTGTATAAAACGTTTGCACCCATGTCAATTGCCGATGCATTTAGATCAGTTTTAGCAAGAATGTTCGTTCGTAGTACCAATGCATCTCCATCGAGAGGATAGTTATAACCACCCATTGCATATAAATGTCTTACAGGTTTAATACTCATTTCGGAGAACTCAGTTTCTGCAAGGTGAGTCATAGATAGACCGGCGTAAAAAGTCTTAGGCTTGGAAATATAGATCCCTAAATCTAAATCAACAGCAGACGATGTCTTATCATCTTGAGGGATAGCAGGATCATTTTCCCAACCGTCTGTAGCGATCCACTCTGTTCCAAAGGATTTGCTGAAATAGCTTACAGACATACCTAAACTCATAACTGTACCACTTGAAAATGGAGATAAGGTGTACGCATATCCAAGTTTCATCATAGTATTATTCTCTTGTCCAAGTTCATCTTGATAAAACTGAATTCCAAAGGAACCTGGAATAAATCCAATTTTTCCATCAACATTCAATAGTGATGTTACTGGTGATTTATCTAGTCCATTCCATTGATTTCTATAGAAACCATTGATGTTAGTTAAATCAGAATGTCCAGCCGCTGCAATGTTAGACACTACATGGTCCATGTACCATTGGGTGAACTGTGGGTCTTGTTGTGCACTCATAGAAGATGCAAACACGACTAAAAGAAGTGTAGATATATAGGTACGAATCATGTTAACTCGTTGGTTTTCAAGGTTTTCACAGGTTTCAGCTTTCACTGAGTGTGGAAAGGTACGGAATTTATCTGATATCATCACGCTAGTTTTTGATACGTTCTCCACCATCTGTCGGGTAATTCACCTTCAGAAGCCACTTCATAATCTTCATATGAACATGGCACAAGATGGTGGTGATCTTTGTTATTTTTCTTAGAAGTTGGAATAGGTACATCCATCCACCATCTGTCGCTTCTTGATGATTTGTAGAACGTTACTTCATGGTTTTGTGCCTGTAAATCAACCAAATATTTAGTGTATTCTTCAGCATTACATTTAGGGTAATCACCTGTTTGGCTAAATATACCATCAATCATATGCCATAAAACTTGCGCTGCAAGATGAGCACCTCTTCCTCTATCATCTAGATCCGGGTTGTGCTCAAAAATACCAAGTGCAATCATTCTATCACTTAGTCCAGCGTATCGAGCCAATTGGCAAAATTGAGAAGATGAGAATCCATTCGGTCCAGCATGTGTGGAGGCAGGATGGTCAGAAGCCCTGACAGAAGACAGATCGAAGGATACTAAATCGGCATCTCTCAAAGTGGGCTCAATAAGTTTAGGATTGTTGTGTGCTCTACCAAGTCTGATTGATTCAAATTGCAGTTTTTCAAGCAATTCTAATGTGTCAGGGTCAGTCAAATATCCTTGATGACCAATATTTACATAGTCAAATAGAAAGTTAGGTTCATGTAAAACAATTCTATTCATGAAGTTTCTAGACGTATGTAATCCAGGGTCTCCACCAAAATCTAATCTAGAATCTATAGTGACAACATTCATAGGTCTTCCAACAGACTCTAGGGCTGAATAAATTGAGTATGTTAAGTCTTGTCCGCCACCTAAAACAATCGGGATAACCCCCATTTGGATTAACTCTGAGATCAGATCGCTTACAGCCTTTTCTGTATCTAAACTCTCTAAGCCACCTCTAATGTCACCTAAATCAACAGTAGGAGCCCAACGAGTTGGTGGTGTTAGCCTGTAAAACCAATTTCTTATTGAATCTGGCGCAGCTGAACAACCTTCATTGTCACCGCTGTTTCTCCCGTCATTCACTCCGAAAATAGCTACTCTGCAACCTTCAATAGATGGTTTGTGATCAAAGCGATGAATTTCGATTCTATCAGCTATTCTTGCTGACCCTTCCGCATTGCTAAACACGGGTTGGTCAACTGGCTGTAATAGATCAAATATACTTTCGCTCATTCTTAAAAATCAGTGTCAAAAAACACATTCGTACAATTTATCACAAGTTTAAGCAAACATATGAATGCAAAAATGACACTATCGTACTATCAGTTCACACTGAATTGTTACTTCGTACCTTTTTGAGCTCTCTTTTTCTTTTTAGGACGTTTATCGTGCTCGACTATAAGTTCCTGAGCACGAGTCCAATCAATACCTTTGTAATCCTCATCTTTAGGTATTTTTATGTTTTTCTTACCGGCTTTTATGAAAGGTCCCCAGCGACCATTAATAATTCTAACGGTCTCATCTTCTTCAAAAACTTTTAATAAAGCGGCAGCGTCAGCGGCCTTTTTTTCTTCTATAAGCTTTATCGCCCTTGTTAATTCAATGGTATATGGATCGTCATCTGTGTCTTTTTTAATCGAAACGAATTTACTATTGTGAACTACATATGGCCCAAATCTTCCTATAGAAGTTGAGACAACTTTACCTTCATACTCACCAAGTTTACGAGGGAGTTTGAACAGCATTAATGCTTCGTCAAGTGTAATGGATCTGAGAGTTTGGGTAGGGCGAAGAGATGAAAATTTCTTATCTTCATCATCAGGCAAACCAAGTTGTACCATAGGCCCAAAACGTCCGATTCTAACTAAGACTTGTTTTCCTGTAGTAGGGTCCGTTCCAAGAATACGTTCGCCTGATTCTCTTTCGCTCTCTAAAGCGTCATCCACTAATGTTTTAAAGGGCTTGTAGAACTCTCCTATCATTTGCTGCCAATCCTTACGACCTTCAGCAATGACATCAAATTGCGCTTCCACATCAGCGGTGAAATTATAGTCAACGATCGAGCTGAAATGTTTGAAAAGAAAGTCATTTACGACAATACCAATATCAGTCGGTGCAAGCTTGTTCCTTTCTGCACCAGTGTTTTCTGTTTCTGTAATAGAAGTTATCTCAGCGCCATCAAGTTTAAGAATCCGATAGTTTCTGGGAGTCCCTTCTCGGTCAGGCATCTCGACATAACCCCGACGTTGGATAACGCTAATTGTTGAGGCGTATGTTGAAGGTCTGCCAACACCTAATTCCTCAAGTCTTTTTACCAAGCTAGCCTCAGTGTATCTTGGCGGATGATGCGCAAACTTCTGTGTAGCTATGATGTTGATTCTTGACATTGACTCGCCATTTATCAGTGGGGGAAGAAGCCCTTTTGCATCTTCATCATTTTCATCATCAGTACCTTCTAAATAAACCTTGAGAAATCCTTCAAAAGTGATCACTTCTCCACGAGCAACGAAAACCTCAGAATTCTTGCTAACATCTATTGTTACTGTAGTTTTTTCAAGTCTAGCATCTGACATTTGCGATGCAATAGCTCTCTTCCAAATTAGCACATACAGTTTTTCTTCTTCAGCTTTTCCAACGTGCTTGCTAACAGCAAAGTCTGTAGGTCTTATTGCTTCGTGTGCTTCTTGAGCACCTTTAGATTTGTTTGTAAAAGTTCTTCTTTCACAAAACGCATTACCATAGGCAGATCTTATCGCGCCTGCAGCACCATCGAGAGCTTGGTCACTTAGATTTACAGAGTCTGTTCGCATATATGTAATGCGTCCAGCCTCATATAATTTTTGAGCCACTCCCATCGTGCGAGAAACAGAAAAACCAAGTTTTCTGAATGCTTCTTGCTGTAGTGTTGATGTTGTAAATGGGGCTGTTGGTTTCTTTTTTGCGGGCTTGGTCTCTAAGGACTTAATTGAATGTGTGCTTAAAGCACATTCTTTTAAAAAAGCATCTACCTCATCTTCTGTTTTATAACGAGTTTTACATTCAGCTTTGAGATTTTTCCCTGCTTCGGTGGTGAACTCTCCTAAAATTCTAAATTTAGAAGATGGTATATGAGCTTCAATTTCACGCTCTCTATTTACAATGATCTTAACCCCTATACTCTGAACTCTCCCAGCGCTAAGGCCCGGTTTAACTTTTTTCCATAAAACAGGACTGAGGTCAAACCCCACAATTCTATCAAGTACTCTTCTCGCTTGTTGAGCATTAACTAAATTTTCGTCAACTTCTCTAGGGTTCTCAATAGCTTTTAATATTGCGGCTTTGGTTATTTCATGAAAAACGATTCGCTTTGTATTCTTAGGTTTCAGATTTAATGCCTCTACTAAATGCCATGAAATGGCTTCTCCTTCGCGATCCTCATCAGTTGCTAACCAAACCATCTCAGTTCCCTTCATAGATTTCTTCAGGTCTGTGATAATCTTCTTTTTATCTTCACTGACTTCATACTTAGGTGTGAAGTTATTTTCTTTATCTATAGCTTTATCACCCTTTGCTAGGTCACGTATGTGCCCAAAACTTGATTTTACGACGAAGTCTTTTCCGAGGTAGCCTTCTATTGTTTTTGCCTTTGCAGGTGACTCGACTATGACAAGGTTTTTAGGCATAAGATTTATTTTTGGAGTACAAATAAAATAAAACTTTCGGCTATTTCATTTTTTATTATCAATAACTTTTCACTTAATGAGTTTACCCCTTTAGGGGTGACAATTTGTCACGCTCTCCATAACGAACTACATTTGCACAAAATTGGAAAATGAGAGAAGGAGATATACATGTTGATGAGTCAAGACAAGGTGAGGCAATTCATATTGAACAGCCTTTTGCACCCTCTAATGGTTTAAAGATGTTCTTGGAGAGTTATGGTTGTGCGATGAATTTTAGCGATTCTGAGATTATAGCGTCAATTATGAGTGGCGTCGGTTATGTAACAACTATGGATGAGACAGAAGCGGATTTAATCTTAGTAAATACTTGTTCTATCCGTGAAAAGGCTGAAGAGAGAGTTCGAAATAGACTTAAGGAATTTAAGAGGTACAAGCTTAAAAACAGGCGACTCGTGGTTGGTATGTTGGGCTGCATGGCAGAACGATTAAAGGAGAGTTTGTTAGAGCAGGAAAAACTTGTTGATTTGGTTGTTGGACCTGATGCTTACAGAGATCTTCCGTCTCTTGTGAAGCAGGTGAATGGAGGTCAAAAGGCAGTGAATGTTCTTCTTTCAAGAGAAGAGACCTATGCTGATGTAAGTCCTGTAAGGTTAGATAAATCTGGAGTGACTGCATTCATTAGTATTATGAGAGGTTGTGATAATATGTGTTCGTTTTGCGTAGTGCCTTTCACGCGTGGACGAGAGCGTAGTAGGGAACCTAAGAGTATTGTGGCTGAAGCTCAGGATTTATTTAATCAAGGTTACCGTGAAGTCACTCTTTTAGGTCAAAACGTAGATTCTTACAAGTGGAACCTCGATATTAAAGGAGTCATAAAAGATTCTGAGCAGCCAATTGTGAGATTTGCTGAATTGTTAGACATGGTTGCGAAAGTGAACCCGGATTTAAGGGTCAGATTTTCAACAAGTCATCCCAAGGATATGATTGACGATGTTTTACATGTAATTGCAAGGCACGAAAACCTTTGTAAATACATTCACCTTCCAATCCAATCTGGAGCAAGCTCTATGCTTAAAAGGATGAATAGAGGTTATACAAGAGAGTGGTATTTAGATAGAATTGCCGCAATTAAAAGAATCCTTCCTGGTTGCGCTTTATCGACAGATATTATTACAGGCTTTTGTGGAGAGACAGAACAAGAACATCTTGAAACAATGTCTATTTTAAAGGAGGTGGGTTTTATTATGGCTTATAATTTTAAATACAGTGAGAGGCCGAGAACACTTGCTGAAAGAAAGTTTGAGGATGATGTCCCAGAAGAGGTGAAAAGTGCTCGATTAACAGAAATCATTAAGCATCAAAGATCTTATGCATCTGTACTTATTCAAGCAATGGTTGGTAAAGTATACAGAGTTTTAGTTGAAGGAGTTAGTAAGAAAAGTACGGAGAAATTTTATGGCAGGACTACTCACAATATTGTTGTTATTTTTGATAAAGGAGACTTAAGTGTATGCGATTATGTAAATGTTAGAGCTATAGACTGTACAAGCGCAACGCTTAAAGGAGAGGTTACAACTGATAAAGCGGATGCTTAATTTATAATTAGTGAAATGAACGTAGGGTCAATAAAACAAAGGTTTGGTGTCATAGGAATGAATGAAGCTCTTGATAGAGCATTACATATTGCGGCCCAAGTTGCTCCAACAGATTTATCGGTGCTTATTCTAGGAGAAAGTGGAACAGGAAAGGAGATAATGCCCAGGATAGTTCATCAATACAGTAAGCGTAAACACGGAAAATATGTTGCAGTTAATTGTGGTGCTATTCCCGAAGGGACGATTAATTCAGAGCTGTTTGGCCATGTAAAAGGAGCTTTTACAGGTGCTACAGAATCTCGTAGAGGTTATTTTGAAGAAGCGAATGGCGGTACTATTTTTTTAGATGAAGTAGCTGAGTTGCCACTAACCACCCAAGTCAGACTATTACGTATCTTAGAAACGGGAGAGTTTATGAAGGTTGGATCTTCAAATACAGAAAAGACAGATGTGAGGGTTGTTGCAGCAACGAATGTGAATTTTGAAGATGCATTTCAAAAGGGAAAATTTAGAGAGGATTTATACTATCGTTTGAATCAAGTCCCAATACATATACCTCCTCTGAGATATAGGTCAACAGATATTCATCTTCTTTTTAGAAAGTTTACAACTGATTTTAGTGAGTTGCACAGGATGCCCCCCCTATCTCTGTCTTCGGATGCAATAGAAATCATTGAACATTACCCATGGCCAGGAAATATTAGGCAACTAAAGCATATTACTGAGCAAATGTCAGTTTTAGAAACAGAGAGGCTTATTAACTCTGATACCTTGCTGGGATATTTACCAGAGACGAGTAGGTCCAGGTTGCCAGTTCGTGTCACTTCTGGGACTAACGGCTTTGAGGAGAGTGATTCTGGAAGGAATGAGAGAGAAATTCTTTATAAGGTCCTTTTTGAGATGAAGGATGACTTGAATAATTTGAAGGAACTAGTGTTAGGCTTAATAAAAAATGGCGGTTCATTAAGTGTTGATGATGAAATTCGTGTAAAAAGAATGTTTGATGAGCACAGTAGCTCTCAGCATAAAGCAAGTAATTTTCCAATCGTGTTTTCTGGAGGTGATACCCCTGACAACTCTATTAAAGTTAATGATTTACAGGATATTGAGCCAAGCTTATCCTTGATTGATTCTGAGAAGGAGCTGATAAAAATGGCTTTAGAAAAGTACAATAACAGGCGTAAGGATGCGGCGGAAGAATTGGGGATTTCAGAGAGGACTTTATACAGGAAAATAAAAGAATATTCGCTTAAATGAAATTGATTAAGTTTATATTATTTATTTGTGTCTTGCTAGCTATTGCTTCTATTAGTAGCTGTGGTGTATATTCTCCATATGGAGCTGCAACTTCTGGAGCTAAAACCTTTAGTGTATCAATTTTTGAAGCAACTCACCCGTTGGTTTCTGCTACTTCTGCACTTAGTATTTCTGAGTCACTAGTGGATAGAGTACAAAGGCAGTCAACTTTGAAATTAGTTAGTGTTGATTCAGAGTTGAAATTTTCTGGAAGAGTGGTTGATTGGTTAGTTCAGCCGATTAATGTACAAGGAGATGAGACTGCAAGTGCAAATAGAGTAACAATTACAGTTGATGTTATTTATACCAACAGCTTAAATGGATCTCTAAGTTTTCAGAGAAAGTTCAGTCGTTTTGTAGATGTGCCAAGCAGTTCAGATATTTTTTCTATAGAAGATGTGATTGCAAATGAGATAGGTGAGTTGTTATCATTGGATATTTTTAATGCAAGCCTTGGAAATTGGTAAGAAAATGAATATTCAGCGATTAAATTCAATACTCACTCACAAAGAAACCAATCTTACAGATTTGCGTGATGATTTAATTGAATTGGTTGAAAATCATCCATATAGTGGGCCTTTCCGCATGTTACTTGCTAAGGCTTCTAAGGATGCTGGCCATTTAGACCAAAAAAAAGACCTTCTCGCCGCCGCCGCTCATTGCAACTCGAGGAAGGCGCTTTTTGAATTAATGTTTGGTGAAGATCTGAGGCGTGAAGCTAGAGAAATACATAAAGTGATAGAAACCGAAGATGAGGTGTCAGAGGATGAGTTGCTGGAATTGGTTTGGCATATAGATGAGAGAAAATTAGATGATGAATCAGAACATATTTCAAGTGAAAGAGAAGCTGTAGTCGAGGCAATTGCCACTTCCTTGAGCGTCGAAATGGAGAGTTGGGACGAAAAAGAGCCTCTTACAGGGAGTGATCTAGGAAAAAAATCAAATTATTTTTCTCAATTGAAAAGGAGTGAAAGTGAGCTGGAAAAAGGCACTCTTTTACATCGTGAATTGAATGAGATAAAAGGGGCTGGTGAAGCAAATTCTATGTTCGGAAAGTGGTTGAAGATAAGGGCGACAGAAACATCATTTGGAGATTATGGAAATCATATATCTCAAGTAGAACAAGGAGCATCGGCTATAATTGATTCCTTTTTGAATAAGAACAATCCGTCTATTGGACCTGTTCGTGATATTGATACACCGGTTGAAGAATGGGCTAGTAAAGGACTACAATACGACCCGAGTTTAGTCACTGAAACTATGGCAAAATTATATGCTTCTCAGGGCCAAATTGGGCGTGCAAGGAAAGCTTTTAAGATGTTAGCTTTGAAATATCCTGAAAAAAGTGTTTATTTTGCATTCCAGCTGAAAAAGCTAAGCAAAAACTAAGAAGACTATCATGGGAACTTTCCTCACAGTTATTATTTTGATTATCTGCTTCCTTATAGGAGCAGTTATTTTAGTCCAAAACCCTAAGGGTGGTGGGCTCGCATCTGGATTTACAGGTGGTGCCGCCATGGGCGGTGTGCAACGTACAACAGACTTCCTTGAGAAGAGCACTTGGTACCTTGTGGTTGCACTATTTGTGACTTGCATGGCTGCTGGTATCTACAATGGAAACACTGATGCAAATGTCGGTATTGACGAGAGCTTTATGCCAAGTACAACTTCAACACCTGCTCCCGTTGAAGTTGCTGCTCCCGTTGAAACAGAGTCTCCAACTGACACTCCTTCTGAGTAAGTATATTCCAGAAGTATTTATATTCTAAAGTATTAGATTGTTCACTCATTCGATTGTAATTTAGTGCTCGCATTTTGCTTGGTAGCTATTTGAGGCGCTCCAGTTAATCTTTATTATTTTATTTATCAGATGTCAGTAAACATTCACCCATTAGCAGATAGGGTTCTTATCGAGCCAGCTCCAGCTGAAGAAACAACAGCAAGTGGAATTATTATCCCAGATACAGCCCAGGAAAAACCTCAAAGAGGTGTGGTCGTTGCTGTTGGTCCAGGGAAGCCAGATGAACCTACAACAGTTAAAGTTGGAGATGCAGTCTTATATGGAAAGTATTCAGGCACGGATCTTCAAGTTGAGGGAAAGGATTACATGATTATGCGTGAGTCAGATATTCTTGCAATAGTTTAAAAACACAGACCGTTTAAAATTTTATAAAATGGCAAAAAACATTAAATTCGATATAGAGGCTCGTAAGAGTTTAAAAGATGGTGTAGATGCGCTTGCAAACGCAGTAAAAGTAACACTGGGACCTAAAGGGCGAAATGTGGTAATTGATAAAAAATTTGGAGCGCCAATGGTAACCAAAGATGGTGTATCTGTAGCAAAAGAAATAGAGCTTAAAGACCACATTGAAAACATGGGAGCTCAAATGGTCAAGGAGGTAGCATCTAAGACCGCTGATGTTGCTGGAGATGGAACTACGACCGCTACAGTACTCGCTCAGGCCCTTATTTCTGAAGGTATGAGGAATGTGTCTTCTGGAGCTAATCCAATGGATCTTAAGCGCGGAATGGACAAAGCATCTATCGCAATTGTTAAGCATCTACAAAAGATGAGTCAAGAGGTGGGTAATGACAACTCTAAGATTGAGCAGGTAGCTACGATTTCAGCAAACAACGATACCACTATAGGTGCTTTAATAGCACAGGCGATGAAGACTGTTGGAAATGAAGGAGTGATTACCGTGGAGGAGGCTAAGGGTATGGAGACAACTGTTACAACGGTTGAAGGAATGCAATTTGATAGAGGATATCTAAGTCCTTACTTTGTAACGAACCCTGAGAAAATGGAGGTTGAGTTGGAGAGCCCATTTATTCTTATTCACGATAAGAAAATATCGAATATGAAGGACCTTCTTCCTGTTTTAGAAGAAACGGCAAAGTCAGGCCGCCCACTTTTGATCATTGCTGAAGATGTAGATGGTGAGGCTTTAGCGGCTTTAGTTGTAAATAAAATCAGAGGTTCTCTAAAAATTGCTGCTGTAAAAGCACCTGGGTTTGGTGATAGAAGAAAAGCAATTCTTCAAGATATTGCAATACTTACAGGTGGACAGGTGATTTCAGAAGAGACTGGCTTGAAGCTTGAAAACACTTCAGTAGATGATCTTGGAACAGCGGAAAAAATAACCATTGACAAGGACAATACCACCCTTGTTAATGGTGCTGGTGTTAAATCTAGTATTAAAGCTCGCATAGGTCAAATAAAAGCTCAAATAGAGACTACAACGTCAGATTACGATAAGGAAAAACTACAAGAACGCCTTGCTAAATTAGCTGGGGGTGTAGCTGTTCTTTATGTTGGGGCAGCTACTGAGGTGGAGATGAAGGAAAAAAAGGATAGGGTTGATGACGCTTTACATGCAACTCGTGCGGCTATTGAAGAGGGTATTATTCCAGGCGGAGGAACGGCTTACATCAGAGCTGCTTCTAAGATATCAAAATTAGAGGGTGTGAATAACGATGAGACCACTGGGATTAATATTGTAATAAGAGCTATTGAAGAGCCTTTACGTCAAATTGTGGCCAATGCTGGTGGAGAAGGAGCTGTCGTTGTGAATGCAGTTCGTGATGGGAAAGCTGATTTTGGATACAATGCAAGGACCGAGGTCTATGAAGATCTTTACAAGGCGGGAGTAATTGATCCAACTAAGGTTGCTCGTGTTGCATTAGAAAATGCTATTTCTATCTCGGGTATGATGCTTACAACGGAATGCGTTATATCTGACTTTGAGGAAGAAGCTTCGACGGCTACTCCTTCTGCGATGCCGGGTGGTATGGGAGGAATGATGTAGAATAAATGCACTTTCAGATTGATGTCGATTAACGTAAAACACACCACGAAAGTTTTTAATGGACAAGCTGCTCTTAATGATGTTAGTTTGAAAATCCCTTCGGGTCAGATTTTAGGTTTATTAGGACCAAACGGCGCAGGTAAATCAACATTGATGCGATTAATATCTGGGTACTTACCTACAACTTCAGGTTATGTTGAAGTTTGTGGTTTTAATGTTGATTCAGATCCTCTTGAAACAAAAAAGCGAATAGGTTATTTACCAGAGCATAATTCCTTGCCCGAAGAAATGTTCATACGTGAATATTTAAGTTTTGTAGGTGGGATGTATAAAGTAAATAACGTCGCTAAAAGGGTTGAAGAAGTTATGTCTCTTGTGGCATTAGAGCCTGAATTTAGTAAGAAAATAGGTCAATTATCTAAGGGTTATCGCCAAAGAGTGGGTCTTGCAGCTGCCATTATACATGAGCCGGAAGTATTGATACTTGATGAGCCGACTTCGGGTTTGGACCCCAATCAACTTGTTGAAGTAAGGGCATTAATAAAAAACATAGGTCGTGAAAGAACGGTACTTCTATCCACACATGTTATGCAAGAAGTGGAGGCTATGTGTGATCGTGTTGTGCTTATTAAGAATGGAGAGGTAGTAGCGGATGAGGCCACGGATATTTTTACAAGTCGATATGGTGGGCTTGAAGCGGCTTTTAAAGATCTTACTTCTTGAGTACTGAAACGAATACTGAAAGAGGAATAGTCTTTAGATCTACCGGATCTTGGTATGATGTACAAGACTCTTCAGGAAAGAATATTCGATGTAGAATTAAGGGAAAGATGAGGCTTAAGGGTTTACGATCTACGAACCCTATCGCAGTGGGTGATGCTGTACAATTTATTAAGTCTAAAGACGGAACTGGTAGTATAGATAGTATAGAAGATCGAAGGAATTACATTGTTCGAAAATCCGTAAACCTTTCTAAGGAGACTCATATTGTCGCTTCAAATTTAGATAGAGCATATCTTATTGTAACCATTGCTAAACCAAGGACTAGTTCCGGTTTTATTGATAGATTCTTAGTCACAGCAGAAGCATACGGAATTCCGACTACGATTGTGTTTAACAAATTTGATTTATTAAGTTCAGATAAAGAGGCAATGTTAAGGCAAGAGGAGTTGGAGGGTATATATACGAGAGCTGGTTATGAAACAATGAGGGTTTCAGCAGAGTCTGGTTTAGGAATAAAAGACTTTAGAGAGGAATTAAATTCAGGTATAAATTTACTATCTGGACATAGTGGTGTCGGTAAAAGCACGATCATCAATCTGCTTATTCCGGGTTTAGAGCTAAAAACCGCTGATGTGTCGGAATCTCATTCAAAAGGAAGGCATACAACTACTTTTGCCGAAATGTTTTCAGTTCCAGGAGGTGGATTTATTATTGATACACCAGGTATAAAAGGGTTTGGTTTAGTAACATTAGGAAAGAGTACGCTGAGCCATCATTTCCCGGAGTTTTTCACACTTTTACACGATTGTAAGTTTAACAATTGTGTTCATCTGGATGAGCCCGGCTGTGCAGTTAAAAAGCAGGTTGAGGAAGGTAAGGTGTCTAAGGAGCGGTACTCAAATTATTGCGATATGTACAACACTTTTGAAGAGGGGCCTTATAGATAAAGGATATTGCTTTTATAGAACTTTAGAAGTATATAGTCCGTGTACCTTTAAATCTCTAGAGTTGTATCTTAAACGTCTGTGTGTATGTCTATTGTAAACCTCTAATCCTATCGATCTTAGAATGGCATCTCCGGCTGCGCAGTCCCATTCCATGTAAGTTCCAGTTCTAGAGTGAATTTTAGCTTCTCCTAGCGCTATTTTACAGAATTTAAGAGCTCCGCTAACCGGACTAGCAATAACATCTGTTGTGTGAATTCCTGGAGGGAGTAAATCCTCTAACTCACCCTGCTCATCACAAGAGGTAACTAATCTATATGGTTTTTTGATAGTATTAGAATGTATTGTTTTAATAGAAGTTCCATTTAATTGGTAAATAGAAAAATCTTTCCCCATCGCTCCAGCATAGATCAAGTTGGATAAAGGGGCAGCAACGACACCTATGATGGGGCCTGTTGAGTCACAAAGTTCAATATTCACAGTAAATCCAGATCTATTTTTGAGAAACGATTCTGAACCATCTAAAGGATCAATTAAGAAATATTATGGCCAATCTTTCCTGTCTTCAAAAGAAGGAATAATTGCTTATTCACTAAGGATAGGAATTCCAAGAGGAGAGAGGATTTTAGTTATTATTTTATCTGAAGCATAATCAGCATTAGACACAAGGGAACCATCCTCTTTTGATGTTATATGTAGTTCGTCATCTGAAGAATCTAGAGCTACAATTAATGATTTTACAGCCGCTCCTGCCGCTCTAATGGAAAGGGTTAGAGTTTTATTTATAAATTCATCTGACATCATGCCCACAATATAGTCGCCATAGAGTAACTTTGTCACGATGCAGGGGTGCCTTTTGGCTGAGATTTATACCCTTTGAACCTGACCGGGTAATACCGGGGTGGAAGATGTCATATAAGAATACGCCTGCGTCATATTTTTAATTTAAAAACTATGCTATGCGTATATCCATTTTATTTATTTTTCTATTTTCGTCGGCTTTCTTTCAAGCCCAAATTGATTCAATTAACCTAATCCATCCCGCCGCAATTACTGCCGTGACTTCAGATGAAAGAGCACCATTTACCCACTCAGATTTTGATGCTGAGGATTTAAACAAACGAGATGCGGCTCAAGATTTACCTTTCCTTTTAAGGTTTGCTCCTTCTGTTGTTGTTACTTCTGATGCTGGAAATGGTATAGGATACACAGGAATGAGAATTCGAGGAACCGACGCTAGTAGAGTTAACGTTACTATTAATGGTGTTCCATTAAACGATGCTGAGTCTCAGGGGGTTTACTGGGTTAATTTACCAGATTTAGGTGCGAGTGTTTCCGGTCTTCAAATCCAAAGAGGAGTTGGTACAAGCACTATAGGAGCTGGCGCATTCGGTGCTTCAGTGGCTGTAAACACATTAGGTGCGATAGTCAAGCCTGGAGTAAGGGCTGTGTTAGGAATGGGTAGTTTTAATTCATCAAGAGAGTCTGTAAGTTGGAATACGGGAATGATAGGTAATGGTTTTTCATTTGATGGAAGAGCTTCTCATGTCTCATCAGATGGTTATATTGATAGAGCTTCAAGTGAGCTTAACTCACTTTACACTTCAGTTGCAAAAAGATGGGCAAGCGGTAGGATGTCGCTTACAACTATGTTAGGAAGTGAGAGGACTTATCAGGCTTGGAATGGTGTACCAAAATTAGCAACAGACGAAAATGTTACTGACCAAGAAATACTCGATTGGGCTGCAGGCTCATCAGAATATGGATACGGCTCGGATTCTGAAAGAGTAACTGATTTGATCGAAAATAGAAGGACTCATAATTATTATAACTATGAAAATGAAGTAGACGATTATGCCCAAAATCATTTACAACTTCATTTTGATCAACGAGTCGGAATAGCCGATATAGCCATGACTCTTTACTCTACTTCAGGTGCTGGGTTTTATGAACAGTTTCGTTCTGGAGATTCCTTTCAGTCGTATGGTTTAGAAGCTCCAATGTTTCCTGACTCGACTTCCCCAGAATCAACGAATGTCATTCGTAGAAGATGGCTTGATAATACTCTTTTAGGAAGCATTATCAATTTAAGCGTACCTATCAAAGAAGCAAAGTTAGATGCTGGATTTGCTTACTCTACTTATTCTGGTGATCATTTCGGTGAGATAATTTGGATGCAACATGCATTCGATGTGATGCCAGGTACTAAGTACTACGATAATGTGGGTAATAAACATGACATGAGTGCATACTCAAGAATTAGTTTTGATTTAATACCTAGATTAATTCAAGTTCAAGGGGAAGCACAAATCCGCTCTGTACTTTACACTTCTAATGGAGTAGACTCTGATTTGCAGGATTTCATGTTTGATCATAAGATGTTGTTTTTTAACCCTAAGCTTGGGTTAGATTTCAGGCCGTCGGAAAACTTAAGAGCGTTTGCTTCAGTTGCTATCGCAAATAGAGAGCCAGCTAGAAGTGATTATTTAGATCATCCTGGCTGGGGTTCTGCTTTAATTAAGCCTGAGAGATTATTGAACATCGAAACTGGATTTAAGACCTATGGGAATAAATGGGCTGCTGAAATCGGATTATATCACATGGGTTATCAAGACCAATTAGTAGCTACAGGAGCGCTCAATGATGTTGGAAATGTGGTTAGAATAAATGTACCTAATAGTTTTAGGCAGGGTGTGGAATTACAAGGTGGAGTTGAAATTTCTTCTCGCATTAGATGGGATGGTAATTTGACATTATCTAAGAATAAAATTGAAGAGTTTGATGAAATTCTATACGATTATGTTTCCATGATTCCTACTATAATTCCTATAACTCACCTTAATACAGACATTGCATTTTCGCCTTCAGTAGTTGCGGCAAGTATGATTGGAATTAAGGTTTGGTCTAATGATAAAAACTCAATAAATTTTGAGCATGCCGCTAAATTTGTAGGGAAACAATACCTAGATAACACTTCAAATGACGAAAGGTCATTACCATCATATCTAGTTAATGATTTCGTTGTTAGATGGTCTCCTGAGTCTGAGAGTGGGCTGAGTGTTTCAGTATTTGCAAATAACATTTTTAATGAATTGTATAGTGCAAATGGTTGGACATATAGCTACCTAGATGGAGGTTTAGATGGAATGGTGACAGAGAATTATGTTTTTCCGCAGGCTGGACGTCATGGGTTTATAAATATCGTATATAGTTTTTAAGTAAGATTGACTAATTTGCATCTATGAAACTGAGTGTACCATTTATTTTGTTGGTTGCGATCTTAACGGTTAGTGAGAGTTATGTTTCAGCTCAATATACCATGCCTGTTGAGGAGCTTCCACATGAAGGGACATGGCTTCAATGGCCGCATAATCATAGTTATGGTTACGGTGCTGCTGATTTCGAGCCTGCCTGGATTCAAATGACAGAAGCCTTGGTTGATGGCGAGAGAGTTCACATTATAGCGTATGATAATGTGCATAGAGATCACATTGTAAATCTATTAGAGGAATCTTTTATAGATATGTCTTCAGTAGATTTTGTGATTGCTGAAAATGATGACTTTTGGGTGAGAGACAATGGTCCCATTTTCGTTTACGACTCTGAAGTAAATTTAACTATTTTAGATTGGGGTTTTAATGGTTGGGGAGGTAATGCTCCTTTTGAGCTTTGCGATAACATACCTGTTGCCGTGGCAGACTCTCTCAATATACCGATTATAGATCTTAACGCAATGGTACTTGAGGGAGGGGCTTTTGAAATTGATGGATATGGAACACTGATGGCTACAAGAACTTCAATAACTGGCCCAGACAGAAACCCTGATTTAACGGAAGCCCAAATTGAAGATTACCTACAGGAGTATTTAGGTGTAACAAATTTCGTTTGGTTAGACGGACAATTTGGTGGCTTAGATGATATAACCGATCAGCATATTGATGGTTTTGCTAGGTTTCACGGTAACAATACTCTAGTGACACTTAATCACACCGATCAGGCTTATTGGGGGGTTTCATTTTCTGATAGAGAGATAATAAATAATGCATTAAACACTAATGGTGTGCCATTTGAAATCGTTCATTTACCGCTAACTGTTAATGATGTCGTTACAACGTGGGGGGAATCGGTTGGTTATCGCTCTAGCTACACAAATTATTATATTGCAAATACCGTTGTTTTAGTACCCAACTATAACGACCCCAATGACGAAGTAGCAAATGCTATTATTAGTGATTTATATCCCAATAGAAATGTTGTGGGTATAGATTGTCGGAATATGTTGTACGTGGGTGGGATGGTTCACTGTGTTACTCAGCAACAACCTATAGGAGGAATCAATACCGTAGTTAATGAATTAAGGTTAATAGATAGCACAAATAACCTCGGAGAGTTGATTTGTGTTTATGACCTATCGGGCAGGAGGATTAACTGCCCAGAGTTGGGTGTAACTTATATTTTTCACTACGAAAATGGTGACGTTAAGAGGGTGTTAGCTGACTAAAATCCCTCACCTTTTCCAATACAGTACCAAGAACTACAAGATCCGCTCCTGCTGCCCAAACTCTTTCCATGCCTTCGAAATCCTGAATTCCACCACCTACAATGATAGGCACATCTACCGCGTTACTTACTGCTGAAACAACTTCCGTTGGAATGCTATTCGCAGCTCCACTTCCCGCATCAAGATAAATGGCTTGCATACCAAGTAATACTGCAGCTGAAGCAGTTGCAACTGCTAATTCTGGTTTTGCAGAAGGTATGGGTAAGGTTTGGGTTATGTAGGCGGCAGTAGTAAGTGGGCCGTCGCCAACTAATAAATATGCTGTGGCAATAGTTTCAATATCCATTACCATTATTAGAGGAGCAGCTTCTACGTGTCGTCCAATCAAAAGATCTGCATTTCTGCCGCTTACAAGACTAAGAAATAAAAGGACGTCGGCATGTTCAGTAACTTGCTCAGGAGAACCGGGGAATAAAACAACTGGTAAACTTGTTTGTTTTTTAGCATTCTTCACGAGTTCTTCGGTGTTCCCTTTTGAAAGGTGGCTGCCACCAATGAGTATATCAGTTGCTCTAGATTGTTCAATTTCATTAAGCCATTTATATAGCTCTTCTCCCGTAGGTATTTTATCCGGATCGAGCAATACGGCAAACCTTTTTTCGTTTTGGCGTTTGCTAATTTTAAGGTTCTCAAGCCAATTATTATTCATTTCGCGTCTTTTATAGCCCGTTTAATCTCTTGTACGATAGATGCATATCTCATTACGTGTCCACTAGATACTTTAAGAAAGTGCACTCCTGTCGTGGATTTTGAGAGTGCATCTCTCAGTGATTTTGACCAGGTGTAAGGTATGATTTTATCGCGCTTTCCAAAAATAAAATATATCTTTTTTTCATGTGTTATATTTTCATTAATAGCCTTTACTAATCCTTCTTTTTCAGGCCAAAATAATTTATGTCCAGCCCATCCAAATGCAACTCTTCTCCTAATTTGAACTGAGTCAGTGTGATAGCGCCCGAATTGATGCTTATGCTTGGAGATGAGTCTCACAGATCTCATGGCATTAATAAACCACCGGTTTGTTTTGGGTTTTTTATCTATTAAACGCCAGAAGTATTTGCCTAATCTGGTATTTACCACAAATCGATATAGCCCGCCCATTTTTAAACCATCTGGAGCTAAGACTATAACCTTAGATAATTTATAGGGAAACTTCTCGAATAAGGTAAGCGCCACTCGACTTCCCATTGAATAACCTAAAAGAACAAGTTTCACCTTCTTTATTGTTGAAAAATTCATAGAAATGAAGTTCTCAATACCATCAATTAGGATTGAAGGCTCGAGAGCTTCGTCTAAAGGGAGCGGTGGTAATGGAGTACTCTTATCATGATGAAGTAAGCTGATGGAAAGCATCACTGAGTCATCCTCAAACAATGGACTAAAGTTGAACATTTCCCTTGCATTCCTATCAAATCCATGGAATGCAACAACGACTTCTTGTGTAGATTTGAAAGTTTTACCTCCTCTTAGCCACCCCCCAAATCGCCACCCCCTGTATTCCCATGCTATAGGTTGTTCACTTATTTCAGGTGGTATCATTATGCAAAGTTTTAAACTGTGGAAAAAGTGAGGTCATTTATATAAATAGTTTGATTGAAGTCACTAAATGATAACGTAAATTTACACTTATAAAAGTCATACTTAACTGGTCGTTTTCTAACAAAGAAATTTATTAGAAAGTGACCGGATAAAAAAAAAATGCCTAAAGATTCCAGCATAAATTCGGTACTCATTATAGGCAGCGGCCCTATAGTGATTGGCCAAGCTTGTGAATTTGATTACAGTGGTTCCCAAGCTGCTAGATCTTTAAGAGAGGAAGGGATTGAAGTGACTCTCATTAATAACAACCCTGCCACCATCATGACTGACCCCGTCATAGCGGATACCGTTTACCTCGAACCTCTAGAGCCTGAATCTATTGTTAAGATTCTGAAGAAGCACAACATTGACTCTGTTCTACCAACTATGGGAGGCCAAACAGCTCTCAATCTTGCTATCAAATGCGATGAAATTGGCATTTGGGAAGAGTTCGGAGTAAAGATCATTGGTGTTGATATCGATGCTATAGAAATTACGGAGAACCGTGAGAAGTTTAGATTGCTAATGGAAAAGATCGACGTTCCTATGGCGCCTCAAGCAACTGCGAAAAGTTTTCTTGAGGGAAAGGAAATAGCTCAACAGTTTGGTTATCCACTATGTATCAGAGCTAGTTTTACATTAGGCGGAGCTGGGGCTGCAGTCGTTCATACTAAAGAAAATTTCGAGGACAAGCTCACTTCAGGGCTACATAAATCACCTATTCACGAGGTGATGATTGATAAAGCTTTACTAGGTTGGAAGGAGTATGAATTAGAACTCTTGCGTGATTCTAACGATAACGTAACTATAGTTTGTTCTATCGAAAACATGGATCCTATGGGTATTCATACAGGTGATTCAATAACTGTTGCTCCCGCCATGACTCTTTCTGATTCGACATACCAAAGAATGCGAGATATGGCCATCCTTATGATGCGTAGTATCGGTGATTTCTCTGGTGGTTGCAATGTCCAATTTGCAGTTTCAGCCGATGAAAAGGAAGATATTATTGCAATTGAAATTAACCCTCGGGTTTCGAGATCTTCAGCTTTAGCCTCGAAAGCAACCGGTTATCCCATTGCAAAACTCGCAGCAAAACTTGCTATTGGATACCACTTAGATGAGTTGAGGAACACCATTACTGGTTCTACCTCGGCGATGTTCGAGCCGACTTTAGATTACGTTGTCGTGAAAATACCTCGTTGGAATTTCGATAAATTTCCAGGTACAGACAGGCAGCTTGGACTTCAAATGAAATCAGTAGGTGAGGTTATGGCGATAGGCCGTTCATTTCAAGAAGCTCTTCAAAAGGCATGTCAATCGCTGGAACTAAAAAGAAATGGCTTAGGTGCTGATGGAAGAGAATTACGAGACCATGACGCTATTATGGAGAGTTTGAATCACCCATCTTACAACAGGCTTTTTCATATTTATGATGCCTTTAAGCTAGGTGTCCCATTCCACAAAATTCACCAATCAACAAAAATTGACCCTTGGTTCCTTAGGCAAATTGAGGCTTTGCTAATGCTCGAAAATGATATTGAGCAGTATTCTATAGAGGCTTTGCCTAAAGCACTACTCATGGAAGCAAAACGCAAAGGATATGCTGATAGACAAATTGCTCATCTCTTGAAATGTCTTGAAAGCGAAGTTCATGAGAAGCGCAAAAAAGAAAATATAAATCGAGTTTATAAATTAGTAGATACATGCGCAGCTGAATTCCCTGCTGTTACCCCTTACTACTACTCAACATTTGAAGAGTCAGAAAACGAGAGCATCAGTTCTGATAAGAAAAAAGTCATTGTTCTCGGAAGCGGTCCAAATAGAATAGGCCAAGGAATTGAGTTTGATTACTGCTGCGTACATGGGGTTCTTGCCTCAAAAGAATGTGGTTATGAAACAATAATGATCAATTGCAATCCTGAAACTGTATCAACTGATTTTGACACTGCTGACAAGCTTTATTTTGAGCCAGTTTTTTGGGAGCATATTTATGATATTATTTTACACGAAAACCCCATTGGTGTAATCGTTCAGTTAGGAGGCCAAACAGCACTAAAGCTCGCTGAAAAGTTAGACCGATACAACATACCTGTTCTAGGCACATCATATAAAGCTCTCGATCTCGCTGAGGATAGAGGTAGCTTTTCATCACTCCTGCAAAAAGAGGGTATCCCGTACCCTAAATTTGGTGTCGTTGAAAACGCTGACCAAGCTGTCGATCTTTGTCGTGAGCTTGGTTTTCCACTTCTTGTACGCCCATCATATGTTTTAGGAGGGCAAAAGATGAAAATCGTAATTAATGAAGAGGATCTAGAAAATCACGTCATTGATATTCTTAAGCACATGCCTGAAAATCAGATCCTTGTAGATCACTTCCTTGAAGGTGCTATGGAGTGTGAGGCAGATGCGATTTGCGATGGTGATCAGGTGAGGATTATCGGTATTATGCAACACATAGAACCAGCAGGTATTCACTCGGGTGACAGTTATGCACTTCTTCCTCCATTTAATTTAGGTGATTTGGTAATACAAAAAATCAAAGATTATACAAAGAGAATTGCTGTTGCCCTTAAGACTAGGGGGTTGATTAACGTGCAGTTTGCAGTTAAAGACGATGAGGTTTACATTATTGAAGCAAATCCCCGCGCTTCACGAACAGTACCATTTATATCGAAAGCATATGGAGTTCCGTATGTAAACCAAGCTACAAAGGTTATGCTTGGAGAAGCTAAGCTTAAAGATTTGCCACATTCGCCTAAACTTGAAGGGTATGCAGTTAAAATACCTGTTTTTAGTTATGAAAAATTCCCTGATGTAAATAAGGAGTTAGGGCCTGAAATGAAATCTACTGGTGAGGGCATTCGTTTTATAAAAGACTTACGCGATCCTTTTTTTAGGATGATTTACTCTGAGCGCAACTTATATTTGAGCAAGTAATAACAACCAGTTCTGATGTTAAAGAGTCTATTGTATATTGTTGTGTTTTGGGTTGTATGGCGTTGGCTGGATAGGTTGTTTGGCAGAAAAGGATGGAGATCAAATCGCAGAGAAAGTCAACAGAAAACACCAAATCATAGTAGTCAAGCAAGCACTAAAAAGCCAAATGACGATATAATAGGTGATTATGTTGAGTTTGAGGAGGTAGAAGAATAATACTTATATCCTACTTGTTATCTTGCTCCCATGCACAAAATTATTCCACATGCAATAGCGGTTTTCCTTCTTTTTTGCATCTCTGCTGCCTTTTATTCTCCTGCATTATTAAAAGGGGAAAGAATGCTTCAGGGAGACACGGTTAACTTTAAAGGTATGTCTCACGAGGCAAACAGTTTTAGTGAGATTTCTGAATCTAACGAACTCCCGTCTTGGACAGACAGCATGTTTTCTGGAATGCCCACAACCCAAATTACGGGTAGTGGATTAACCTCACTACCGAAACTTATTTGGCTTTTCCTAAAGCTATTTATGTCGCCTGAGATTATGACTTTATTTATGGCGATGCTCGCAGCCTATGTGCTTGCTCTTTGTCTTAAAGCCCCTCCTTGGATTGCGTTTATTGTAGGAGCAACCTATGGTCTAGCTTCTGTAAACATCCTTTATCTATCAGCAGGTCACGCCACTAAGGTTAGGGCGATTTCTGTCATGCCAGGAGTTTTAGGTGGTGTAGTTGCTGCGTTTAGAGGTAGACTTGCTTTAGGTGCAGGAGTTTTCGCATTATTCCTTGCAATTCACTTATTTGCAAACCACCTGCAGATGACTTATTACCTACTATTTCTAATCGCTTTTGTAGGTGTCTCTGAATTTATATTGTTGTCTTACAAGAGTGAGATAAAACAAGCCCTTAAAACATCTTTCATTCTTATAGTTGGTGGATTTTTTGCAATTTTTCCGCAATCTGCGGAACTCGCACTAACTCAGAACTACGCTCATCATACAACACGAGGAGAAACTGTCTTAACGAATTATTCAGGCGTTCAAGACGAACTGGAGTCTGGATTGTCAGAAGATTATATTCTTGAATACAGTATGTCTCGTGGTGAGTGGTTGTCTATGATGATCCCGGATATTAAAGGAGGAGGTGATCAATTGTATTGGGGAGAGCAGAGATTTAGCGGGGGAGCTTTTTACTTTGGTGCAATTGCTTTTGCTTTAATGCTTGCGTTTTTCTTTGTGGGTCGTGACCCACTAAGATTTCCGCTTATGCTCATTTCTATTCTTGCTATCATTCTATCTTGGCGAGAAGCTTCAGCCTTGTCAGACTTCTTTATCAATCATGTGCCGCTTTTTAATAAATTTCGTGATACTAAAATGATGCTTGTAATCCTCCAGGTAGCTGTTGCAGCTGGAGGAGCTTTGGCCTTAAAAGAAATCTGGGAAGATGCTTCAAATGGCAAATGGAAGCCATGGGTATTTTCTCTTTTAGGAATTTCGGCTGGTCTATTTATGTTCTATATATCTCCGACAACCTTTTTTGATTTCACTTCAAGTATAAGACCAGACCAAGCTTTAATTCAACTCGGTAAACAGAGTGTTACACAATTGCGCATTGACATATTTCAATCTGATGTTCTGCGCTCTCTTAGTTTAATATCTGTTTCGGCAGCTGCAATTTTCATGATACTAAAGGGTATTTTAGACAAGAGAATAATAATCTCAATACTCGCAGTTATCATGATTTCTGAGTTGGCTTTAGTAGATAAGAGATATAATATAAAATGGGTTGATTCATTCGAAGCCCTTTATCCATTTGAGCCAAATAAAGCGGACCTTTCAATTCTTGAAATAGAATCTAAAGATCTACAAGGTTTTTCCGAATTGGAAGCAAAGCACGTTGCTATTGCAGAGGATAAACTCGGACATAAACTTTCAAGGCGTCATGTCAAAGCTAGCTTAGCGGCTTCTTTTAATGCGCTAAACTCTTTAACACATTATAGAGTCCTCGATTGGGGTAACCCATTTAATGATGCGCGTACCTCATATTTCCACAAATCTGTAGGCGGATATCATGGCGCTAAACTCCGTAGATATCAAGATTTTATAGACAGGGTACTTGTTCCAGAAAGAAGTGAATTTGCTTCTATTGCTAGCACTTCAGGAGTGGGTGTAGCAATGTCGAGTCTTAGGGCGTTGACCATGCTTAATACAAAGTATATAGTGCTTCCAGGAGCAGAATCTCCGTTGCTTCTTCCCGGCGCACTTGGACCTGCTTGGGTGACAAATAAGATTTCATGGGTAGATACTCCAGAATCTGAAATTGAGAGTATTCGTAATGTAGATCTTGCATCAACAGCAATTATTCATAGAGAGTTTGAATCTATAATATCTTATGAATCGTCTGATACACTAGGAAGTTCAGATGTTATATTGTTGAAATACCACCCAGAAGGTTCAGTTTATAAAACCCAATCCGATGAATCTGGTATACTGGTGTTAAGTGAAGTTTGGTATGGTGAGGGATGGACTGCATATATTGACGGTGTGGAGACTCCACTTTTCAGAGCAAATTATATTTTACGAGCAATAGAACTCCCAAGGGGGGAGCATACGGTTGAATTAAAATTTGAATTGCCAGGAAGAAAATTAGCAGGTTTAGTGAATGGATTCGGTAGTTTATTTCTCTTGTTATTTTTACTTGGAACAATGTTTTACGCAATTAAGAAATGATTAGAGCGTCAAAAGTAGAGGATTGGGGCGATGAGGTGTGGCACAAATGGGATGAGTTTCTTAAGATAAACACTCCAAGTGCTTTTCTTGATTCTAGATCGGTTAAAGCAGCATTATGTGTAGAAAACAGATCTTTAATCGCTGTTTGTTGGTTTCATGAAAATGAAGATGTGAAGGGAATTGCAATTGTTGAAGATACTGTTGCAGCGAGTCAATCAAGAGGTCAATTCCTTAAAGCTGACAAGCCGTTTTTTAAATTGGCCCAAACGTTTCTCTATAGAAATGAAGGCGTATTTAGGTTAAATATTAGAGTGATGGGGTCTGTTCTCTCAAGCGGAGATCACGCTTACAGATATGATAAAAATGTTTCGGAATTAGAGAAGCAAGCTCTTATTTCAAAAGCTCTTGACTTTAAAGTAGGTAAGGAAGGAGGGAACTCTATACCAAGTACTTTTATGGTAAAAGACCACTATTCAAATGTGCCATGGAGCAAACGTATTTCAGGAAAATCTTTTTGGAATAAGAAGTGGATTGATATTGAGTTTGACCCTGTAATGGAGATTGATTTAAGTCCTGAGTGGAAGACTTTGGATGATTATAGCTCAAGACTTAGGAAAAAATCTAGAGCTAAACTAAGACGAATTGATAAAGATTCTTCTTCTTTAGTTTTGCGAGAATTAAGTTTTGCTGAAGTTGTAGAAAATGCGGATCAACTTATCGCTTTGTACTCTATGGTATATGGACGAGCGGGGTTTAAGCTTGGAATGTTACACAAAGAGGACCTTGTTTTTCTCAAAAAATATTGGAAAGATGATTTTCCTGTAATCGGTTATTATTTTGACAATGAACTCGTAGGATTTCAATGTGGAATTGTTACAGATTACTCTGTCGAAGCATTTTTTGTGGGATTTAACCTAAAAGAGAATAAAACGCACTCGATTTATCAGCGGATGTTGATAGAGTTTATTAAGCAAGGTATTGCTCGAGGTGTGAAGAAAATATCTTTAGGAAGAACAGCTCTTGATATCAAATCGTCATTAGGTGCTGTTCCCAAACGACTTATTTGTCATTTGAAGGTACACAAGAGACCTATCATTCATAGTCTTATGAGTGCTGTGGCAAGTTCTTCTTCTCCTAAAATACCTCAACTTAAAAGAGCTTGGGATGATGAATTAACATTACCACTAAGTATATCTTCGCGATCTAAATAAATAACAATCATGAATAGTAATTTAGTTGTAGGTATTGTTGGAGTTTGGCTTATAGCTTTAACATATATACAATTTGCTCCTAAAACACCACTAATTTCAAATCATACAGGAGCTGTCATTGCCTACGTACATGGAGATACACTAAGACAGGGTATGGATTTAATTGCATCTTTAGAAGCTACTTTAAGAGAGAATATGTATGAATTAGATTCAATACTAAAGCAAGATTCTGAGCCACTACAAGAAGAGGCGCAAGAGTTAATAAGTTATGCAAATTCAGGTAATGCTACTGCTAGTGAGATTAAAATTGCAAGTAATAGAGTTAATGAGATTGAACAATTGTTACAGAAATTTCAATATGATGCTGAGCAGATTTTTTTGTCTAAAGAATCAACAATGCAAGCAACAATTGCTGCTCACCTTTCTGAAACTTTAAGAGTGTTTTCAGAAGATCATGGCATAGACATTGTTTTTAATTGGGGATTAAGTGGTGAAGGAGTGTTGTTTGGTACTGAAGCGATTGATGTCACTCAGGAGGTGCTTATTGCTCTTAATAAAAACCAATGATTAGATTTGAACATGACACTTTCTGAAAAAAAGAAAAAAGAACATATTGTTGAATATATTTTGTTTTTATGGCAAATAGAAGATTTAATTAGAGCTTCAAATTTCACTCCTGGAATTCTCGAACATTGGGCTGACGAAACGGCTCACCGAGAAGACACTAACCCTGATAAAGAAAAAGATTGGATAGTCAGTATAGCGAAGGAAATGAGAGAGCAAGGGAAAGAAGAGTCGGGTCATGTTTCTACTGTCAATGAACCTGTGGTTGAGTTAGCTCATTTACATGAAATGCTACTAGGGCCATTAGATGACTTGAGGTATAAGGAAGCTTTTAAAGCAGCAGAAACTATGCTTCATGATTTAGTAGCTAAGCAAAAAGAAGATGTAGGTCACCCTGTAGAGCAGTTGCTAATTGGGCTTTATGGGTGGTTGTTGTTAAGGATGAAAAAACAATCAATTTCAACAGAAACAGAATCTGGATTTGTAGCTCTAAGAAATTGGGCAAATGAGCTTGCAAAAGGCCATTTGAGGGTTTATTATAGCGAATAAACTGTCATTATTTAGTTGTTGAGAACTCAATGAATGTTATGTAAAAAAAGGAGAACTATTTCCGATTTTGCACTATGTCTTATAGTGATTTATATGCAGATACTTTTAGTTGGAAAGCTGAAATAATTGATCCATCAACTGTTGAGGGTGTAAAGAGATTTTCAGAACTAAAACTTGACGGCTCTATACAGACGATAAATGACACACTAGGGTCGAATTTATAAGTACATCAGTAAGCCTTGGAATGAAGCAGAACTTCGCAAGCTGGTCGAGGACGCTAGTTACCTTTATAAAACAAGAATAGAATCTGAATCTAAAGCTACAGATTATAGTATAAAACTATATTTTTCCCAAGAAAAGTTAGCCGTTTTATCTAAAGATTTAGCATCTTGCGATGAGCTATCAGAAGAACCACGTAAGGCTTATTCTAATAGAATTGACGAACTAATAAAAATGTTAGAGGTTCCAAAAATGCTTTGAGAACCTTCGTTAAACGTCACGTTTACAAGTATTTAAAATCCTCGCCAGACTTGATTTTGAGAAGTGTCTCGTAAATGAGTTTGATACAACTTTCAACATCATCTTTATGCACCATCTCAACTGTTGTATGCATATAGCGTAGAGGTAATGAAATCAAAGCACTAGGAACTCCACAATTAGAATATGCAAATGCATCAGTGTCCGTCCCTGTTGTTCTTGATGCGGCCATTCTCTGAAAGTTAATTTTATTTTCTTTCGCCGTGTCAATGATACGCTTTAGAAGATTATTCTGTACAGCTGGCCCATATGTCACAGCTGGCCCTTTGCCCGCTGATGTATCACCCTGCTCAATTTTATTCAGCATTGGAGTATGAGTACAGTGGCATACATCTGTCACAATAGCAACATCTGGCTTGATGCGTTCAGCAATCATTTGGGCTCCCCTAAGACCTATCTCCTCCTGAACAGAATTTGTAATATATAGACCAAATGGCAACTTTAGCTTATTTTCTTTCAGCATCCTCGCAACCTCAGCAATCATAAATCCCCCCGCACGATTATCGAGTGCCCGACCGACATACCACTTTTTATTTAAGATCATAAATTCGTCAGGATAAGTAACTACGCAACCAACGTGAATCCCCATTTTCTCAACTTCTTTCGCGTCCTTTGCGCCTACGTCTAGAAATAGATTCTTTACTTTCGGAGTCTCTTCTTTGGATGGCGTCCTTGTGTGAATAGCAGGCCAACCAAAGAGTCCTGTAACAAGTCCCTTGTCTGTATGAATCACCACTCTTTTTGAAGGAGCAATCTGATGGTCGCTCCCTCCATTTCTTTTCAGATAAATAAACCCTTGAGGATTGATGTAGTGTACGAACCAACTTATCTCATCTGCATGAGCTTCGATGACAACCTTGTATTTTGCCTTGGGGTTAATGACTCCAACCACTGAGCCGTAACTGTCTACAAAATGCTCATCGATGTAAGGCTTGAGATAATTTAACCATATTTTTTGTCCTTCAGCCTCAAATCCAGTTGGTGAAGGGTTATTTAAATACTTCTCGAGGAACTTCTCTGACTTTTTTGTGATAATATTTTGCTTCTTTGCCATGGTGTAAAAATAGGACTATATTGATAATAAATTAGGTTTTACTCAAGAGTAAGAAATACTAGAAGCAATAGTCGTTTTTCTCTAAGCAAGCTAAAGCAACTCTTCGTCTTGCTTCTTTACAATTGAATGGCTCTACTTTTGTGAAACGCTTCATCCCTATCATCATCATCTTCAGTTCGTCACCTTCAGCAAATCCTACCAGAGCATCTTTTCCTGCAACGTTAATCTTATCTGCTGCAGTATAGACATAGGTCTGCATAGCGTCAAGAGCGAGTTCAGCGGCTTCTTCTCCTTTTGCATTGTGTATCTTTTGGACTCTAAGAACAGTAGATTCAGCACAATACGTCCAGTTCATCATGTCTGCTATGCTCATCAATATTTCCTGCTCTTTAGCAAGGGTCATCATCAGTTTCTGAGCTGCAGAACCAGCCACCATTAATACCGCCTTTTTGAAGTTTTTTATGTACGCAAGGTGACGTTCGTATACATCAGAAGATGGAGGAGAGAAATCCGGAATTCCTGTCAACTCGTTCGCCACTTCCATAGCTGGTCCCATAAGATCCATTTCTCCTTTCATCGCCTTCTTGAGAATCATATCTACAGTGAGCATGCGGTTAATCTCATTTGTACCTTCGAAAATTCGGTTTATTCTCGCATCGCGGTAAGCTCTCTCGACTTGTGTTTCCATACTGTACCCCATACCACCATGAATTTGGACTGCCTCATCGACAACGTAGTCAGTAACTTCAGAACAAACCACCTTCATCATAGCACACTCAGGTGCGAAAGAAGCAATCCCTTTCAAGGTAGCCTCCCCGTGGTCTATGCCTTCAGCTTCTAATGCTGATATAGCATCATCGATATTCTGTGTAGCTCTATATACAGCTGCCTCAGAAGCGAAAGTTGCGATAGCCATCTCGCCTATTTTATGACGAATCGCACCATACTTAGAAATAGAATGACCGAATTGTTCTCTTTCGTTAGCGTACATTGAAGATATTGCGATACCTTTTTTACACGATCCAATCACAACTCCGCCAAGTTTAATACGTCCGATATTTAATATGTTTACAGCGATTTTAAATCCTTTACCTCTCTCGTAAAGAAGATTATCAACGGGAACTTTAACGTCGTTAAAGAAAACCTGACGTGTACTAGATCCCTTAATCCCCATCTTTTTCTCTTCAGGGTTCATTGTGATTCCGTCGTATTCTTTTTCAAGAATGAATGCACTTAAGTTCTCGTCGTCATCAATTTTTGCAAACACAATAAATATATCTGCGAATCCAGCATTGGTGATCCACATTTTTTGACCGTTCAGGTTGTAATGCATTCCGTCATCGGTTAATACTGCATGTGATTTTGCACTATTTGCATCAGATCCTGAGCTAGGCTCAGTAAGACAATATGCTCCTTTTATTTTTCCTGATGCAAGACCAGGTATGTACTTGTTTTTCTGTTTGTCGTTTCCGTAGTATAGAATAGGAAGCGTTGCAATACCTGTGTGTGCACTATAACTCACAGCAAAAGAGTGTCCACCACCAGTTCCTTCTGTGATAATCATAGATGTCTTGAAGTCCATACCCATCCCACCTAGTGATTCTGGAATTGAACTTGATAATAGACCCAGCTCTCCTGCTTCTTCAAGTAGTTGAGACATAAGTCCTTCCTCTTGGGCATCGATAGCGTCGAGGTTGGGTGTTACTCTTGCTTTAATGAAATCTTCTGTCGTTTGTTTCATCATCAGATGCTCTTCGGTCCACTCTTCAGGTGTAAAAATATCATCACAACTCACATCGCGAATAATAAACTCACCACCTGTGATTGGTCTTTCAATATTTTTTGTTTCGTCGCTCATAATAATTTATTTTAAATATTCAAATACCCCCGCAGCTCCCTGCCCGGTTCCTACACACATAGTAACAATTCCATGCTTTCCCTCTCTAAGTTTCAATTCATCTAAGAGCTGTATTGTTAGTTTTGAACCAGTGCAACCTAGTGGATGTCCCAGTGCTATCGCCCCCCCATTTACGTTGACCATCGCAGGGTCTAGTCCCAGTACACGAGTAACAGCTACACTTTGCGAAGCGAAAGCCTCATTAAGTTCATATAAGTCAATGTCTTCAGGCTTAAGTCCAGCTCGCTCTAATACTTTAGGTACAGCATGAATAGGTCCCATTCCCATAATTCTCGGCTCTAGGCCACTTACGTGATAAGCCTTAAGTCTTGCAAAAGGTTCTACATTGAGTTCTTTAAGCATCTTCTCACTGACTACTAATACAAATGCAGCTCCGTCAGATGTTTGAGAGCTGTTCCCAGCCGTCACTGACCCACCTTGAGCGAATACTGCTCTTAGTTTTGCCAATGCTTCTGATGTTGTTGCTCTTCTAACTCCCTCGTCGGTATCAACAACTGTACTTCGAGTAGCTGGATGCTCGTCTTTATCTAGATATGTTTCTTCCACTGTAATAGGTGCAATTCCAGTAGCAAACCTACCGGTGTCAATCGCTGCTGCAGCGCGCATATGACTTTCCACAGCGAATGTGTCTTGATCTGCACGACTGATGTTGTACTCATTTGCAACGGCTTCAGCTGTAAGCCCCATTCCCCAATACCACTCTGGGTTGTCTCTTGCAACTTTAGAGTTAGGAACCAATCTCCAACCCCCGAAAGGAATTGGGGACATCGTTTCAATTCCTCCTGCAAGAATACAATCAGCCATTCCGGTATGAATTTTCGCAGAAGCAATAGCGATTGATTCTAATCCAGAAGCACAATACCGGTTGATTGTCATTCCTGGAACTTTCTCAGTATCTAATCCCATTAATGAAACCATTCTTCCAATGTTGAGTCCTTGCTCAGCTTCTGGGGTTGCATTTCCGACAATGACATCGTCAATTCTCTCTTTGTCGAGCTGTGGAAAATCATTCATGAGGTGGCGAATTACTTGCTCACCTAAATCGTCAGGTCTCATAAAGCGAAAAACGCCTTTTCCTGATCTACCTACCGCAGAGCGGTATCCTCCAATTATATATGCGTCCATAATCGTTTAATTTCTTAAGATTTTACCTTTCTGAATAAGAGACTGCATCCGCTCGAGCGTTTTCCTCTCTGTACAAAGCTCCACAAATGCCCTTCTTTCTAGACCTAATAAATACTGTTCACTCACTTCCTGCTTAGCGGTAAGATCTCCACCACACATTACTCTTCCGAGTTTTTCGCTAATAAGCTTATCGTGCTCTGAGATATACTTCCCGGCTGCCATCGAGTTTGCCCCTGCATATACAATCCCCATTCCTTCAGAACCGAGGACAGTAATGTCCTTACGTTCAATAGGTTTTGTGTAGCCAGAATCTGCTAGCTGAATTGCTGATGCTTTAGCCATTGCAAGTTGATCACGTCGGTTTACACATACCTCATCAACACCTTCAACAAGATATCCAAGTTCAAATGCCTCGTATGCTGAAGTTGCAACTTTAGCTTGCCCTATGGTAAGGAAGCTATCTCTCAGAGCATTAATTCTAATATCTCCGTCCTTCAATGAGTCCGATAGTCTTAATACGAATTCCTTTGTCCCTCCACCTGCTGGGATTACTCCTATTCCAAACTCTACAAGACCCATGTATGTTTCAGCATGTGCAATCACTTTATCGGCGTGCAAGCAAAGTTCACAACCTCCGCCAAGGGCCATATTGTGAGGCGCTGCTACTACTGGAATACCCGAGTAACGCATCCTCATCATCGTATCTTGGAAGTACTTGACTGCCGCATCGAGCTCCTCCCATTCTTGTTCCACAGCCAGCATGAAGATCATCCCTACGTTAGCACCTGCACTAAAATTACCCCCATTGTTGCTAATCACCACTCCTTTGTAACCCTCTTCCGCTAAGTCTATGACCTTGTTGAGACCCTGCAGCACTTCCCCACCGATTGAGTTCATCTTGGTGTGAAATTCGATATTTAGAATTCCGTCCCCTATGTCCTTGATGGTTGTTCCGCTATTAGACCAAACTACCTTATCGTCACCCAAATATTCTAGATTCACCCTGCCATCTTGGCCTGGTATCACTTTATATGTTTTACTCACAGGATCATAGCACTCTCTTGTACCATTAGCGACTCTGTAAAAGGAGTCATGACCAGCTTCTAGCATTTCGCCAACCCAATCCGCAACTTTATGCCCACGCTCTTTTGCAATTTCACTAGCCTCCTTAATTCCAATCGCATCCCAGCTCTCGAAAGCACCTAACTCCCAACCGAATCCAGCTCTAAGCGCATCGTCGATTCTGTATATTTCATTACTAATCTCATGGATGCGATAACTCACATACGAGAACACATCGGTAAAGATTTTGCGATAGAAGTCCCCAGCTTCGTCTTGACCATTGAAAAGCAGCTTCGTTCTAGGCTTAAGATCGTCAACCTGTTTTGCTGCCTCGAGCGTTGCGTACTTTATTTTCTCTTGATCTCTATACTCAAGAGTTTTAAGGTCGAGGACTTGAATGTTTCGCTTTCCTTTCGCGTCTTTAGTCTTCTTATAGAATCCCTGACCGGATTTGCTTCCTAACCAGTTATTATCTACCAAGTGCTGAACATATCTAGGAATTTTAAAGGAATCAGATCTTTCGTCATTGGGGCAATTAGATGCTACTCCATTAGCGACGTGTACTAGAGTATCTAATCCAACGACGTCACAAGTTCTAAATGTCGCACTCTTAGGTCTCCCCATAGCTGGGCCGGTTAGTTTATCAACTTTCTCAATTGAAAGCCCCATATCTTCTACTGTGTGGAAAAGAGCTTGGATTGCAAACACTCCGACCCTGTTTGCAATAAACGCTGGAGTGTCCTTACATAGAACGCTCTGTTTACCGAGTACGGACTCTCCATATCCCATAAAGAAATCTATAACCCTCAGATCTGTTTTAGGTCCAGGAATTATTTCTAGGAGTTGTAAATAACGAGGAGGATTAAAGAAGTGTGTTCCACAAAAATTCTTTTGGAAATCTTCAGAACGCCCTTCACTTAATTGAGAAATAGGAATACCACTCGTGTTTGAAGTAATAAGAGTTCCTGGCTTGCGATATTTTTCTACACGCTCAAAAAGCTGTTGTTTAATATCTAACCTTTCTACAATAACTTCTATAATCCAATCACATTCTGCAATTCGACTAAGGTCATCGTCAAAATTTCCACATTCAATACGCTTCACAAATCTCTTTGAATAGAGGGGAGCAGGTTTTGATTTCAGAGAAGCCTTCAAAGCTCCTTCTGCAGGGCTATTTTTTGGACCATCTTTTGACGGCAGGTCGAGGAGTAGAACCTCTGACCCTGTTTGTGCTAAGTGGCAGGCAATAGCCGACCCCATAACTCCAGATCCCAGGACTGCAACCCGACGAATTTGATGTGATTTAATAGGTGTGCTCATTTTTTAATGGCATTAGATGTTCTGGGTCTTCGAGAATAGAGTTTAATCGCTGAAGACCTTCGTTTAGTTCTTTTAATGTTTTTGAGCCAAGCATTGCGGCTAGGCGTTTGTTAATTCCCACGACAAGATCTCTTGCTTGGCGGCGAGAGTCAACTCCAAGTGGAGTCAGGAATACTCTTACAGATCTTCCATCATTGGGATCAGGGTGACGTTCTATAAGCCCCTTCTTTTCCATTCCTTTAAGTGTGCGAGATAGTGATGTAGGTTCCATTCCCATCCTTGGTCCTAGCTTAGTGCTTGGTGTTCCTTCACGTTCAATACTTAAAAGTGCATAACCTACAGACAAAGTGATCCCTCTTCTTTCCGCTTCAGCAGAATAAAGACGGGCGAGCTTAGCCCAACTCCACCTCAAATTAAAATCTATAGTCTCTTGTGTAGGCATTATTTAAGGGAAAGTTACAACAAACTTCCTGTGCATGCATAATAAATTTGAGTGTAATTATAAATAACACTGTTAAGATTAAATTTATCATAAGCACATTTCGGTTAGAAAGTAGATGATTGTTACGGCTTTGTTCACAGATATAAATTTATGTAGTATTTTAAAATCAAATCAGAAAATTTCATATCACTTGACATTCTTGATTTTCATGGACTTTTTGTGTACATTACAGCATGTTTAAAAAGCAACAAGCATTCATCTTTCTTTTTCTTTTAACAGCTTTTGCTTCTTTAGCTCAAACAGCATCTTGTCTAGACATTCTTTCTAATCCAGATGCTGAGAATCCCGCTTTTTCTGAATTCGATAGATATATAAATGTTTTAGGAACGATTAAGTTTTATGCAGAACCTGGAGTAAGCGATTCTCAACTTCTTCACGCAGCTTCTATCGGTGCTGAACTTTTAGATAATGATGAAAATGGGGTAGTAGATGATATAGATTTAGCTGAGCAGTTAATTACCATTAACGCTGTCATGCCATTATTTTCTAATGAGGGATCCTCCGCTGAAAATGCTATGATGGATAATTGGGATGATTCATTTTGCGTTTCAGCAGTCTTATACTCTCAAGAAATATCTCCATGGGCTCCAGTTGATTGGTTTGAAGATGCCTGTTTAGAAGAAATTTTACACACCATAAATGTATGTGGTCATGTTGAACTTTATCCATCTACTTTCGCTCTAGCCCCCCCCGGCGGATCCTTGCTTTGTCAAGCGATGGATCTCGCACGCGGCGGTCAATTTCTTGGAGTTCCTGGTTCATACCCAGAAGAAGCTTGGTTTCACTACACAGATGTTACATGTGATTACGAGTGTATGGCTATTGAATATTTATACTGGTGCATTGCAACAGATATGGGAGTGCTAAATACTCCAGAAATATGTGCTGCAATTGAAGAGGAGTGGGAGCCCTGCTCTCCTGAACTTTTTGAAAACACTGATGCACTGATGCATAGTATAGTAAATAACCCTGCTTATAAATTGCCGCAACTTGCTCCCAACGGAATTTACTGCCCTATTGTTTCTGTTTCTGAAACGTCACTTAAAGTCCCACCTACCGTTTATCCAAATCCATCTAATAACCAAATTGCAATTGATCTAAACTCCTTATCATTAAATGCAAAAATCTTTGTAATTACTGAGACTTCAGGAAGGGAGGTGTTTTCTGATGAAATAAATCCTGCCTCACATAGTGTATTACTTGATGTAGATTTAGTTTCGGGAATGTATCTTTTATCTCTCTATTCGAAGACAGAAGCATTACTTTATTCAACAACCATATTAATAAATTAACATGAAACGTATTGGATTTTTACCACGTCTTGGAGCTGCAGTTATTGATTGGATTTTTGCCGGTATTTTTGCCGGAGTTCTGGCAGCTATTTTTGGAGTATTTGGGCTTGGCGCAGGAAGTGCAATAGGATTAGCTGTTGAAGAAATAGCAGAAATAGAAAGTGCACTAGAGGCAGCAGGTCTTGGGGCTGGAATTGGTGCGATAGTTGGTTTGATAAGCGGTTATGTGATTGGGTATTTTTTGTATTCTCTTATTGAAGCCTTTACGGGTGCAAGTCCTGGGAAAATGGTGCTTGGATATAAAGTGGGTAATGAAGATGGAAGTGCCGGAGATTTAAGTCTTTACTTAAAACGTTGGGCAATCAAAAATGCTTCGAGCGTTTTTTCTATACTAGCATTATTGACAGGGCTAGTTTTCCTTGAACCTATTGGATCCTTGATAGGGGTTGTTATGTTTTTTGGGTGCTTTTTAGCTCTTACCGATCAGTGTCAAGCACTGCACGATAAGATTGCTAAGACCGCGATTTATAACAATCAGGATTTAACCTAAAAGAAGCTGTTTAAGCTAGTCCAGCACTGGTTTTAATTTCCTCCACCACACTAGGATCGAGGAGAGTTGAAGTGTCACCTAGATTACTAACGTCTCCTTCTGCTATTTTCCTCAGTATTCTTCTCATTATTTTACCTGAACGAGTTTTAGGAAGACCACTAACTATTAATATTTTATCAGGTTTAGCAATGGGACCGATAAATTCTATAACAGTTTTATGTACCTCCGTAATAAACGCATCCATGTCTGTAGGTTGTGAGTGACATATAGCATAAGCGTATATGCCTTGACCTTTAATATCGTGTGGGAATCCAACCACGGCAGTTTCGACCACGTTTTCGTGTTCGTCTATGGCAGCTTCTATTTCTGCAGTTCCAAACCTATGTCCACTCACATTTATTACGTCGTCAACCCTTCCAGTAATACGATAATATCCATCTTCATCGCGCCGACATCCGTCACCAGTAAAATATTTTCCCTTGTATGTTGAAAAATACACTTGTTGACATCTATCGTGGTCTCCATAGGTAGTTCTAATCATACTCGGCCAAGGGAATTTGATACATAAGTTTCCCTGAACATCATTTCCTTCAATCTCATTTCCGTCAGAGTCAACAAGGCAGGGCTGAATTCCTGGCAGAGGCAGAGTTGCGTAACTTGGTTTAAGCGGGGTAATACCTGCAAGAGGAGAGATCATTATTCCGCCAGTTTCTGTTTGCCACCATGTATCGACTATAGGGCAATTACCTTTTCCTATTTTATCGTTATACCAATGCCATGCTTCTTCGTTGATGGGCTCCCCCACAGACCCTAATACTCTAAGTGAACGAAGACTGTAAGGATTTACAAATTGATTGCCACGAGCCTGAAGTGCTCTAATTGCAGTCGGGGCAGTGTAAAATAAATTTACATTGTGTTTATCACAAATTTTCCAGAACCTTCCTGCATCTGGATATGTCGGCACCCCCTCGAACATTACTGTTGTAGCTCCTGCTAATAGTGGACCATACACTATGTAGGTATGTCCAGTTATCCAACCTATATCTGCAGTACACCAGTATACATCTCCCTCCTGATATTGAAATACATTTCTGAAACTGTATTCAGCATATACCATATACCCCCCACATGTATGTACAACTCCCTTAGGCTTGCCTGTCGATCCAGATGTGTAAAGTACAAAGAGCTCATCTTCGCTATTCATTTTCTCAGCTGGGCAGATGTTATCTACTTGATTAAGTTCTTCATGAAGCCAAACATCACGCCCTGGTTTCATATTCACTTCCCCCCCTGTTCTCATAAGAACAATAGACTTTTTTATACTCGGACATGTTTCAAGCGCCTTATTTACGATTTGTTTTAATTCTATAGTTTTAGCTCCTCGATAACCACCATCTGCAGTAACAATAATGTTACATGTAGCATCTTTTATTCTGTCTTCTAATGATCTAGCAGAAAAGCCGGCAAATACAACTGAGTGTATTGCACCAATTCTTGCACAAGCTAATGTTGCAATTGCAAGCTCAGGAGTCATAGGCATATATAAGCATATTCTATCTCCTTTTTTCGCACCATTTCGTTTTAATACGTTTGCGAATGAGCATACTCGGTTGTGCAATTCATTGTATGTTATTTCTATAGCTTGTTCTGTCGGGTCATTGGGCTCCCAGAGGATTGCTGTTTGATTTCCTTTAGATTCAAGATGCCGGTCTAAGCAATTCTCAGTAATGTTGAGTTGCCCCCCAATGAACCATTCAATTTTAGGGGTATTAAACTCCCATTCTAGGACCCTATCCCATTTTTTTATCCAATTAAAATTTTCAGCTTTTTCAGCCCAAAATGATTCTGGATTCTCAATACTTTTTTCATACTGAGATTTATATTGCTCGATAGATTTAATCTTTTGCATTTGATTTTAGTATTGTAGAATGAGTACAGTAAAAATAGTTTGCGTCTAAAATTAAGAACATTTGAGCAACTAATCTCTAATTTACGAAACAATGACCCCATCAGCCATCCTTAATGTTCTGTCTGCTCTTGCGGCAAGATTCTCGTTGTGGGTGACTATAATTACGGTAAGTCCAAGCTTATCTCTAAGTTCAAAAAACAAATCGTGAAGCACTCCGGCATTTTCAGAATCTAAATTTCCAGAAGGCTCATCTGCAAGTAACACATCAGGTTTATTCATAAGAGCTCTCGCCACAGCTACCCGTTGCTGTTCACCTCCTGATAACTCTGAAGGTAAATGCATCTCTCTGTCAGCAAGTCCTAACTCAGAGAGTAATTCCATTCCACGTTTTTTCGCTTCAGCATCTTTAACACCAGCAATCCATGCTGGCATCATTACGTTTTCTAATGCTGTAAATTCAGGTAGTAATCGATGGAATTGAAAAACAAATCCTATATGTTTATTTCTAAAGTTTGCCAGCCCAGTTCTAGATAAATTAGAGACTGTTTGGCCTGAAATAACAAGCTCTCCATAAGATGGAGAATCAAGCGTACCTAGGATTTGTAGTAAAGTTGTTTTACCGGCTCCCGATGCTCCTACGATGCTCACCACTTCGCCTTTAGCCACATTTATTGTAATGCCCTTTAGTACTTCGAGGTCCCCAAATGACTTCTGAATTTTATTTACTTTAATCACGTGTGCAATCTAGCACTCAACCTTCGAAAATTGACTAACTTTGCGTCTGAAAAATCATCTCTTATAAGCTAGAATATGAATCTGCACGAATATCAGGGAAAAACAATACTCAATAGTTTTGGAGTTGCCATTCAAGAAGGGTTAGTTGCTGATTCAGCTGAAGCGGCTCACGCAGCTGCTTTAAAGTTAGCTGAGAAGACGGGCACTGAGTGGTTTGTCCTTAAAGCCCAAATCCATGCAGGTGGTCGTGGGAAAGGAACAGTCACTGAGACTGGATCGCATGGAGTAGTCCTCGCGAAAGGCATAGACAAAGTAAAAGATATCGCTTCAGGTATCCTTGGAGGTCACCTCGTTACTGCACAGACTTCAGCTGAAGGTAAGATGGTACATAAAGTCCTTGTTGCTCAAGATGTATACTATCCAGGAGAATCCGAGACAGAGGAGTTTTATGTATCAGTTCTCCTTGATAGATCTTCAGAAAAAAACATGATCATGTATTCTCCTGAAGGTGGAATGGATATTGAGGCTGTTGCGGAAAAGACACCACACCTTATATACACAGAGACGATAGATCCAGGAGTAGGCCTTCAGGGCTTCCAAGCTCGTCGTATAGCTTTCAACTTAGGCTTAAGCGGAATGGCGTACAAGCAAATGTCTAAGTTCATTTTCAAGTTGTACGACGCATACGTAGGGTGTGATGCTTCAATGTTTGAGATCAACCCTGTCCTAAAGACATCAGACAATAAAATCATTGCTGTCGATTCTAAAGTTAGTCTTGACGATAATGCCCTTTACCGCCATCCGGACTACGCTGCTATGCGTGATATATCAGAGGAAGATCCAACAGAATTAGAAGCTGATAAAATCGGTCTTAACTATGTAAAACTCAATGGAAACGTAGGATGTATGGTGAACGGTGCTGGACTCGCTATGGCTACCATGGATATCATCAAGCTTAGCGGAGGAGAGCCTGCTAACTTCTTAGACGTTGGAGGAACTGCAGATGCTACACGTGTTGAGCAAGCTTTCAGAATAATTCTACAAGACAAAGCGGTTAAAGCGATCCTAGTTAACATCTTCGGTGGCATCGTTCGTTGCGATCGCGTTGCTCAAGGAGTTGTCGATGCATACAAGAACATGGAAAACATAGACGTTCCTATCATTGTACGTCTCCAAGGAACCAATGCTATGGAGGCGAAGAAACTGATGGATGAGTCTGGCCTCGAAGTGACTTCGGTTATCCTACTTCAAGAGGCTGCTGATGCGGTAGCTGCCGTTGTAGCTTAGATTTTCCTTAATACCTGTAATCCATCCCAAACCGGGATAAGTACATTCTCCACCTTTTTGCATTCAACGATATACTGATTAAGTCTGTGTATTCTTGACGCTCCAGAATCAGCTTTATTCAATTTCTGCTTATCGAACACAGACCCGCCCCAAATGACATTATCGATCAGGAGCCATCCACCAGTTTTCAGCTTAGAAATAGCAAACTCTACATATTCTATTTGGTGTTCCTTATCTGCATCAATCCAAACCAAATCATAAGGACCCTCAATCTCTCCACGCTTCATAATTTCAAGGGCGTGTCCGTAATGCCTTTTCACGACTTCTCTAATCCCCGCTTCTTTAAAGTACTTTTCATGAATCTCTTGGAGCTCATCATTAATCTCTACAGTATCAATAACGCCTTCTTTCTCAAGACCTTCAGACAGACATATCGTAGAATATCCGGTAAACGTACCCAACTCTAAAATCCTCACAGGCTTGATCATTTTACTTATTATCGCTAAAAACCTACCCTGAATAGGATCACTTAACATCTGAGGTTTTGTTGTTGAAAGCCATGTAGCCCTTCTCAATCTAGATAACACCTCTCCCTCAGAAGAAGAATGAACTGTCGAATATTCATTTGTTGGGTCCTCGAAATGTGCCATGCAGCAAATCTACCTCGTACCTTGCGCAATATTTGCAAACAAGATGGCAAAACGACGACGCAATAACGATGGATTGGTATTTAGTACGAATTCTAGCATGAGCTTTGATGATGAAAACCAAGAGGAAGATGATTCTTCTTGGACGCCTGCTGATTGTAAACTTTACGTTAGTCTTGATCGCAAACAAAGAGCGGGTAAGCCTGTGACTGTTGTTGAAGGATTCAACGGTCCTGCTTCTGAATTGCTACAACTAGGTAAAGATCTTAAAGTAATGTGCGGGGTTGGAGGAACAGTTAAAGAGGGGTGCGTTCTAATCCAAGGAGATCAAAGAGATAAAGTTGTTTCAAGATTAGAAAAAGACGGATATTTAGTGAAACTGAAGGGAGGATAATCCCATTTATAAAGTTAGATTTAAGAAGTCATATAAAATGAATACTCCCAACGTACCCACAGCTAAATACCATGCAAAAACTCTTTCTGGTTTAGAACAGCTTGTTGCAAATGAGTTAAAAGTGCACGGGGCAACTGAAATTAAATTAGGTAGGAGAGGGGTTGGATTTACTGCAACTGCTGAGGTGATGTACCGTCATTGCATGCATGCTCGCTTTACTTTAAAAGTCCTTCGTGTTTTATATCAGTTTCAAGCAAATCATACAGATGAGCTTTACAAACTTGCTGCTAGAAAATCTTGGGAAGATATCATGAATCAAGATGGTTCATTCACAATAGACTCGACCATTTATTCAGATTATTTTAAGCACGATCAGTTCGCCACTTTACGTCTCAAGGATGCAATAGTGGATAGATTCAGAGCTAAGACTGGAGAGAGGCCATCAGTCGATAGAGACAATCCAGATGCTAGAATTCACCTTCATATTAGTAAACAAGACGTCACTATTTCTCTTGATGCTTGTGGAGAGCCACTATCTAGAAGAGGATATAGATCACGTAAGGCGATTGCACCTTTAAACGAAGTCCTGGCCGCAGGTCTTTTAGCTCTTAGCGGATGGGAACCTGGAATTACCCTTTATGACCCTATGTGTGGATCAGGAACCTTCACATGTGAAGCTGCACTTTGGGCTTCAGGCCTCCCTGTTCAAGCGAATCGTTCTCACTTCGCATTTATGGAGTGGAAAAACTTCAATCGAACTGCTTGGATGACTATTCGTGACGAAGCCATGGAATTTAATGAGCCTATTCCCACAAATATTTATGCTTCGGATATCAATCCGGATGCGATGTCCCAAACTAAATATGCTCTATCTCAACTTGATCTTACTTCTCACGATGTAACAGTATCTCTTGTTGACTTCTTTAAATCAGAACCCAATACAACTGAGGGAGGGATGGTAGTTCTCAATCCTCCTTATGGAGAACGTATGGAGCCTGAAGATATCGATGAGATGTACGGCGCTATGGGCGATCGACTCAAGTTTCATTGGCCAGGATTTAAGGCTTGGATTATTTCTTCCAATCCTGAGGCAATTAAGCATATAGGCTTAAAAAGTAACCACCGACACAAAGTGCACAATGGCCCTTTAGAATGTCGGTGGCTAGGATATGAGTTATACGCGGGCTCTCGCTACGCGGATAACGATAAGGGGTAAGAGTTACTGCTTCACGAAATTGGCCCTCATTATTGAGGTTTGAGAAACACAATCAATTCTGTATGTACCATGGCGTAATCCACTTACATCTATGTTTACTTCTCCAGATGCAACATCTTGTGTGAGCACAAGACGACCATTCGTATCATATACGTAGGCCTTTGCATTTGAGTTCAACCTGAAGTTTAAAACATCAACGGTTGGGTTTGGATAAATATGAATAACGGAAACTTCTATTGACCCTAACGCCATCCCAATACTTACATCGGCAGCACTGCTTGGTTCTATCTTATACTCTTCATATGTATATGTAAGAACACCAGTAACAGAGTAGTATTCACCGAGTACCCAAGCTGGTTCGGGAGTGTAAAGCATATCGTCAATCATACAATCTCCAGATCCGTCATCAAAATATGCATCACCGAATCCCAGGTCTGTATTCGTACAAGCTGCATTTGTTATCTTTACTAGACATCCTTCGTAAGGTTCTCCTGATGTTCCAATAAATCCAGTCGTGAGGTCAACTGCCGCCGGTAGATCATTTCCTGAGCTTACAGTTTCAAAATAAGTAATATTCGTAATCTCAGTGAGGTCGTAATATTCAATCACTTGTCCTTGTAGTATTACGTTATCTCCTACAGCAGGTAGATTTGTGTTATCGTATACGTAGACTCCATTCCAAGGTCCGGATCCATCTTGTATGAAATAGCTGTAATCACTTGCAGATGTGATAACTCCTTGGACAGTAACTACTTGTTCAATCAATGGAGATGAGAAAAGCTCTCCTTGAACCTCGGCAATTGTGTGAGTTACTGTCTGTGCAGACATAAAAGTAGTTACAAGAACTCCTGCAGCAGTAAGAAAATGGCGTACTGTATATAGCATATTTTTGGTTTTAAAATGTTTACGAATTTAGTGAATAGTTTGTCATATTTGCAAGACAACGATCGAGGTCTTCATCCTTTAATAAAAATGATTTTTTTTCAAAATAAACTACATCCACTATTTTATACCATTGTTGCTCTTATTCTTTTTTCTTGCAACTTTAAATCTCAAAAGGCAGATTTAATATTGCATAATGCTGTAGCACTTACATGTGATGGATCAGATCAACAAGTAACACCGTTAGCCATCGCGATATTAGATGGTGTAATAATCGCAACCGGCCCTGAGAGAGCAATTCTGAATTCATTTAAATCAAATCATAAGATTGACCTTAAACAAGCGGTCATATACCCAGGCTTTATAGACGCACACGCCCACTTCACCGGTTACGCTTTAAGCTTGCTCACAGTTGATCTTGTAGGAACCACTTCTTATAAGGATGTCCTCAACCGTGTTGAGTTATTTGCTGAGGATCACCCCTCAGGTTGGATTACTGGTAGAGGTTGGGACCAAACAGACTGGTCCACCGCCACTTTCCCCACTCTCACCCTTCTAGACGAGCTATTCCCATCAAGGCCGGTCGCCATCCGACGTATTGACGGTCATGCCTTACTGGCCAATTCAGCTGCCCTTAAATTGGCAGGCCTTTCAAAGACTCGCCAAATAAAAGGAGGGGAGATGCTAACCTTTAATGACGGCACCCCGACAGGTGTTTTAATTGACGGCGCAGCAGATTCTCTTATAGCCATAATTCCGCCTCTAGACACCAAGTTAAAAATTTCAGCACTCATAGAAGCTGAAAAGCATCTTTTCGCTCGCGGTCTCACCTCAATCGTCGATGCAGGTCTTGATGTTTCCGACATTCAGCTTATAGACTCCCTGCATAAATCAGGCACCCTTTCTATTCGCGTAGTAGCAATGGCTAGCGGAACCCACCCCAATTTAGATTCCACATTCGCCATTGGCCCCTTCGTGACCGATAGACTAATAGCACGTTCCCTTAAATTCTACATGGACGGCTCTCTTGGTTCTCGTGGTGCTGCACTGCTCGAGCCCTACACAGATCGACCCGATCACAAGGGGTTTATATTTCAAGATCCAGATGTTTTTTACAACGATCTCACAAGAGCTGATGAGTTGGGATTCCAGGTAGCCACGCACTGTATAGGCGATTCGGCGGTTCGAAATGTTTTAAATATTTACAACGATATCCTTGGTGGTCACAACGATAAACGATGGAGAATTGAGCACGCTCAGGTAGTTACACCTGAAGATCTTCCTTTATTCTCATCAGCAAGTATCATACCTTCAGTCCAACCAACCCATGCTACTTCTGATATGTACTGGGCTGGCGAACGCCTAGGCCGCAATAGAATCCGACACGCCTATGCTTACAATGATCTCGAACAGGTATTGGGTCTCCTACCTTTAGGTACAGACATGCCAGTAGAAGATATTGACCCTATTAAGACCTTCTATGCCGCTACGATACGAAAAGACTCACATGGATTTCCAAAAGATGGTTACCACACAGATCAATCTCTCTCACGCCAGTCTGCATTAAACGGAATGACTCTTTGGGCTGCAATAGCTAATTTTCAAGATGAATCTTTAGGATCACTTGAAGTAGGTAAGTGGGCTGACTTAGTAATATTAGACAGGAATCTTCTGACGTCTCCACCTGAATCAATTCTAGACACCAAGATTTTACGCACCTTCGTTGCTGGCATCGAGACTTATAACTCTGAAAAATAATTCATGGGCACTAAATATAACTTCGCGATTTTTACTTTAATAGCAATAGTCGCCATACTATATACCTATTTCTTTCACTTGAAACAACCTGATCGATTGCCCATTTATCAACCTTATCAGATTAATCCAGCACTAGTAGACCACACTTTGCTCCATGAAAAGGATCATCGAATCTTAGATTTCACTTTAATTAATCAGCTGGGCGATACGGTTTCCCTTTTCGATCTTTCAGGCCAAACCCTAATTGTCGACTTCTTTTTTACTCGCTGCAGAACGATATGCCCTATCCTCACCTCTAATTTATCTCTCATACACGATAAATTACCTACCGGTGTACATATACTAAGTCACTCCGTCACACCTCAAGCGGATAGTGCTTCAGTTCTCCTTGATTATGCCAAAAGCTTTGATGCCGATCCCTCTAAGTGGTGGTTTCTAACTGGAGACAAAGCTCAGATTTATAATTTAGCTCGTAAAAGTTATTTTGCTTGCCTGGATGAGGGAGATGGTGGTTATCAAGACTTTGTACATACTGAAAACGTAATCCTTATAGATTCTGATGGACGCCTCCGGGGATTCTACGATGGTACATCAGAAAAAGAGGTATCTCAACTATACTATGACTTACAGCGCCTACTTGAAGAAACTCCTAAAAAATAATAGCAATCCCTTTGCTTAGGGAAAAAGCTGTTGTACATTTGCACCCGCTTTCGAAGGAAGGCTAGTTTTTTGACAATCGGAAGGCTTAATAAAGTTGAAATAAAAATCGCTTTAAAGTTGCAGAATTAAAATCCTGTATTACCTTTGCCGTCCGCTTTGAAATGAGCAATTAGTGACGCACTTCGGTGCTGATATAATATAAAGTTCTTTGACTTGATGCAGCAGCCCAAATCCTATCTCTTTATTGAGATAGGTCTATGAGTAAGATTTATCTTACTGATAGTTTTAACATCTTCTTTTCGGAGAAGATGTTCCAACGTTAATTTTTATTTTGAGAGTCAATTATGGATTATAACTTACAATGGAGAGTTTGATCCTG
>DBBW01000019.1 GCA_002292405.1 Flavobacteriales bacterium UBA974 | reverse complement strand
TCTTGTAGATAGCGCCCCCTCAGTTATTAAAGAAGGGGCTCCAACATCTGAAGCGGAAGAGGCTAAAAAACAGCTGGAAGAAGCCGGTGCTACTAGTGAGCTTAAATAAGTTCATAGTGCCCATGTCTGATAATTAATCAGACTTAGGCTGAGCAAACATCCTCAGCCTTCCAGCACTTTCTGCCCTTTAGACAGTTAGTGTCAATGAATATCCTTTTTTGTAAAAGATTTATGGTATTAAATTTTCATAACCCATGAAGTTTAAACTTAAAATCAAGATGGGGAACATAATGGCTTACTCGTATACTGAGAAAAAACGCATCCGTAATGACTTTGGCAAGCTTCCACAAGTTATGGATTTACCTTATTTGCTTGCAATACAGATGGATTCTTATCGAAATTTCACTCAAATAGATATCCCAAATGAGGATAGAATAGAGGCTGGTTTGCATGCAGCCTTTAAGTCCGTATTTCCAATTGTCAGTTATTCAGGGAATGCAGGGCTCGAGTATGTAGATTACAATCTTGGAAAACCAGTATTTGATGAAGAGGAATGTAAGCTTAGAAGTGTAACCTACGGTTGTTCCCTCCGTGTGAGGGTTCGCTTGATGATTTATGACAAAGATTCCTCTTACAAAACAATCAAAGAAATTAAGGACCAAGAGGTCTATATGGGAGAAATCCCTTTAATGACTAACAATGGTACTTTCATAATAAATGGTACTGAAAGAGTAGTTGTATCTCAACTTCACCGTTCTCCAGGTGTATTTTTTGATCATGACAAAGGAAAAACCCACTCCTCGGGTAAATTATTATATTCTGCCCGAGTAATTCCATATCGTGGTTCATGGTTAGACTTTGAATTTGATCCAAAAGATTTAGTCTTCGTTCGTATTGATCGTCGACGAAAGTTACCAGCGACAATGCTGCTTCGCGCTCTTGGTTTTAGTGCTGAAGAAATGTTGGCGGAATTTTTTGAAACAAACACTTTTAACCTACGAAAGGATGGAACTTACACCCTTGATTTAGAGCCCTCTAGACTGAGAGGCGATATCGCTACCTTTGACATTCTAGATAAAAAAGGAAAAGTAATCGTTGCAGACGGTCGTCGAATAACAGCAAGACATGTTAAAGAATTGGAAAAACAAAAAATTACCAAACTTGTCATTCCAGCTGACTATTTACACGGACGTCCACTCGCAAAAGATGTGGTGAATCCAGATACAGGTGAAATTTTATTCAAGTGTAATACAGAAATTGATGAAGAAATTTTAAGTGAAATCCGTAAAGCAGGATTATCTTCAGTCGAATCTATCTATACCAATGATCTTGATAGAGGGCCATTCATTTCGGATACATTAAGATCAGACAGTACCCATACACAAATGGAGGCTTTAGTTGAAATCTATCGCATGATGCGACCAGGCGAACCACCAACAAAAGAATCAGCAGAAAATTTGTTTAACAATTTGTTTTTTAGTTTAGACAGATATGATTTATCGGCTGTTGGGCGAATGAAGTTCAATCGTCGACTTGGCCGTGAAGAGGATACTGGTTCAGGTATACTAAGTAAAAATGACATCGTTGGCGTAATGAAAGTGCTGATTGGCATTCGTGATGGTAAAGGGATTGTTGATGATATTGATCACCTAGGAAATCGAAGAATCAGATCTGTAGGTGAAATGGCTGAGAATCAATTTCGTATAGGACTGGTTCGAGTTGAACGAGCTGTTAAAGAACGCTTATCAGTTGCTGAAGCAGATGGTTTAATGCCCCAAGATTTAGTAAATGCTAAACCTGTTGCTGCGGCTATGAAGGAGTTTTTTGGATCTAGTCAACTTTCACAATTTATGGATCAAAATAACCCACTTTCAGAGGTTACCCATAAACGTAGAATTTCAGCTCTAGGGCCAGGAGGATTAACTCGAGAACGTGCTGGTTTTGAAGTACGTGATGTTCACCCTACCCACTACGGAAGAGTTTGTCCTATTGAGACACCAGAGGGTCCCAATATAGGACTTATCAATTCTTTAGCCGCATATGCAAGAACAAATGATTATGGGTTTTTAGAAACACCGTATAGGAAGATTATCGACGGGAAGGTAACAGATAATATAGAGTATATGTCTGCTATAAATGAGGCAGATTTTATTATTGCACAAGCATCTGCATCAGTTGATAAAAAGGGTTTTCTATCTGAAGAGCTGGTCAGCGTTCGTTATCAGGGAGAATTTAGCCTAAAGGCCCCTAATGAAATCCATTATATGGATGTCTCCCCGCAACAAGTTGTTTCGGTTGCTGCGGCACTAATCCCGTTTTTGGAGCATGATGACGCAAATAGAGCATTAATGGGGTCAAACATGCAGCGTCAAGCAGTTCCTACGCTGAAAGCAGAAAAACCACTAGTTGGAACAGGCTTCGAAAGATTTGTTGCTTCGGATTCAGGAGTTTGCGTTGTTGCAAAAAGAGGTGGTGAAATAGAGAGTGTAGATGCCAGTAGAATTGTTGTAAGAGTAAATAGTGATGAAGTTGAAACTGGTGATGCTGGTGTTGATATTTACAATCTAACAAAATATACCAGATCAAATCAAAATACATGCATCAATCAGTGTCCTATAGTTTCTTTGGGAGATTCTGTATCTCGAGGAGATATTCTAGCAGATGGACCTTCTGTCGATATGGGCGAGCTCGCTTTAGGTCAAAATATGCGCATCGCTTTTATGCCATGGAATGGATATAACTTCGAAGATTCGATAATGATTTCCGAGAGAGTTGTTCAAGAAGACCGTTTTACAACAATCCATATTCAAGAACTCACCGCAACAGCCCGTGATACAAAACTAGGATCAGAAGAGATAACCGCTGATATACCTAATGTTGGTGAGGCCGCTCTTTCTCGCCTTGACGAATCTGGCATTGTCTTTATTGGCGCAGAAGTTGCTGCTGGAGACATTTTAGTAGGCAAGGTTACACCAAAAGGGGAAACACAACTGACCCCCGAAGAAAAACTTCTTCGAGCGATCTTCGGCGAAAAAGCATCTGACGTAAAAGATACGTCATTAAGAGTCCCATCTGGAACCAAAGGGACTGTTATAGATGTTCAGGTGTTTACTCGAGAGGGGCTAGAAAAGGATCAAAGATCTGTTGAGATTGAAGAGGCAGCACTTACTCAATTTAGACTAGATTTAGATGATGAATTTCGCATTATGGAAAATGCAACCTTTGAACGGCTAACTGCTGCATTATCTGACAAAGAAATACTCAAAGCACCAAGTTTAAAGAAAGGAGATAAGCTCACATCCGAACAGGCAGCCAACTTTAATAGTTCAGATTGGTTTAGTATTCGCATGGTGGATGAGAAATTAAATGAGCAAATAGAGCGTGCAGAAGAGCTGCTTGATGCGCGCCGAACTATTCTTGATGAACGGTTCGATGACAAGAAGAATAAGCTTCAGAGTGGTGATGATCTCGCACCTGGAGTTTTAAAAACAGTTAAAGTTTACCTCGCAGTTAAGCGACGGGTTCAGCCAGGAGATAAAATGGCTGGGCGTCACGGCAACAAGGGGGTCATTTCAGTAATAATGCCAGTCGAGGATATGCCGCATGATGAACATGGTGTGCCAGTAGATATTGTTCTTAATCCTCTAGGTGTTCCATCGCGGATGAATGTAGGGCAGGTGCTTGAGACACATATGGGTCTTGCAGCAAAAACACTTGGAGAAAAAATTGATAAGATGATCCAAGAACAAGCTAAAAGTGCTGAAATACGCAAATTTTTACAGGATGTTTATGATGTAGGTATTGGAACCCAAAAAGTCGATCTCGAGAAGTTATCAATATCAGAATTTGATGAACTAACCCATAATCTTCGAGATGGAGTGCCTATAGCAACCCCCGTATTTGATGGCGCAAGCGAATATGAAATAAAACAATTATTGAAGCTAGCTGATTTACCAGAAAGTGGGCAAATGGAGCTATATGACGGTAGGACAGGGGACAAGTTCGAGCGCCCTGTAACAGTAGGATATATGTATATGTTGAAATTGAATCATTTGGTCGATGATAAAATGCATGCTAGATCAACAGGATCCTACAGTCTTGTAACCCAACAGCCGCTTGGAGGAAAAGCCCAGTTTGGTGGACAAAGATTTGGAGAAATGGAAGTCTGGGCATTGGAAGCTTATGGTGCTTCTTATACTCTACAAGAAATGCTTACAGTAAAATCTGATGATGTTAGCGGTCGAACTAAGATGTATAAAAATATCGTGGATGGAGATCACCGCATGGAGCCAGGAATGCCAGAATCATTTAATGTTTTGGTTAAAGAAGTGCGATCTCTTGGTATAAATATTGAGTTGGAGCAAGAAAAATAGTCTTATTGAAACATATTAAAAATTAAGTTGGGGGGCGTTATATTTGCCCGCTATTAAAATATAGCATCCATTATGGAGAAAAGCGTTGAAAGACTTACTAAATCTGCTGAAATCACAAGATCAAATAGGCGAATTTGATGCAATTCGTATCGGTTTAGCGTCACCAGATATGATTCGATCATGGTCTTACGGTGAAGTTAAGAAACCGGAAACAATTAATTACCGTACATTTAAACCAGAACGTGAAGGTTTATTTTGTGCTAAGATATTTGGTCCAGTAAAAGATTACGAATGTCTCTGCGGTAAGTATAAGCGTATGAAACATCGTGGTATCGTTTGTGAAAAATGTGGCGTCGAGGTTACCTTAGCAAAAGTTCGCAGAGATAGAATGGCTCATATTGAG
>DBBW01000009.1:32678-32890 GCA_002292405.1 Flavobacteriales bacterium UBA974 | reverse complement strand
CTTACTTCTTTGTTGTGTGTCTTTGCGCTGTCTCTCACAGCTCAGGAGGCTTGTCCCAATCCGTATGATGGCAATGGAGATGGTAACGTTAGTATAGGTGATTTCTTAGAGATGTTAGCGGTGTTTGGAGACACAGACACGGACTCCGATGGCGTTTGGGACAGCTTGGATTACTGCGTTGATTTAGCTGCTTGTAACTACGCTAACGACCC
>DBBW01000009.1:32393-32625 GCA_002292405.1 Flavobacteriales bacterium UBA974 | reverse complement strand
GGGAGATGGAGACGATGATGGTATTTGTGATTCAGAGGACGACTGCGTGGGTGTTTTGGACGAGTGTGGGGTGTGTAATGGCCCTGGCCCAACGGAGGTTGTTATAGAGAGTATTACTATTCTGTATGACTCATTATACGCAGAGCAAATAGATGAATGGTGGGTATTTGAAATAGGAGCAGATACAGTCTTTAACTACACCTGTGCGCCTTACTTTGGCGATTGTGGCGAC
>DBBW01000009.1:29644-32331 GCA_002292405.1 Flavobacteriales bacterium UBA974 | reverse complement strand
CTGTCGTTACTTGCCAGAGGTTTCACCTTCAAATGAAGGAAACACGACCGACCCTTACTACTATGTCTATGGCTACGAAGGAACAGATGTGGCATCAGCAATGTCAACTTCTAACTACGCGACTTATGGCGTTCTATACAACTGGCCTGCGGTGATGACAGAAGGCATTTGTCCAAGTGGGTGGCATATTCCATCAGATGGAGAATGGCAAACCATGGAGATTTCATTAGGTATGAGTGAAGCTGATGCTGCGAGCGCGGGTTGGAGAGGCTCTCCAGTGGGTGATTATATGAAATCAACTTCTGGGTGGAATGGCGGCGGTAACGGCTCTAATTCAAGCGGATTTACTGGTTTACCAGGCGGCTACCTCTACTCCGGTGGTTTCCACTTCAATGGATACTACGGCTACTGGTGGTCTGCTTCAGAGTCTGGTTCCTACTCTTGGACACGTGAACTGCCCAACGACTACGACTTTGTCGGCCGCTACGGCAACAATCGGAGCCTCGGCTACTCAGTTCGTTGCGTCCGGGATTAAAACTCAATAACCCATCAGCTTTTCAAACTCTTTTTCCATCACATCTGCGTGATCAGAGGGGGTGACTTTTATATACCTCAAGAAGTCTTCTTCTTTGCTGTGACCAGTAGCAGCCATAATCGCTGAGTTGGGTAGTTTCCCATACCAATTGGAAGCAAATGAACGTCTGCAAGTGTGCGATGTGATGAGTTCGTATTTAGGATACAATCCAGGCGCTTTACGAGGAGTTTTAAGCTCATAACTAGCTCCAGATTCATCTTTCCTGGTAATTGTAATTACAGCTGTTTTATGACCCTTAATTGGAGTGTTAATTCCAGCTATTTTACACACTTCTTTGATATAGTCATTGAACTTTTGTTCGCTTACTTGATTTGGGAAGTAACCCCAATCGTCTAAGATTATTTGAACAGGAGGGGGGATAGGTATAATGACTTTCTTGCCTGTTTTCTTTTGTACGATATGTAGCCTCTTTTTACCATCTTCATTTGTTTCAATATCACTGTATTCTAAGCGTTTTAGATCGCTTATCCTTTGGCCTAGGAAACATCCGATGACTAGTAGGTCTCTCGCTTTTTGAAGCCTGTGAGAGTGCTCTAAATTGAGGTTTTGAATGTCTTTTAACTCGTCTATAGTTAAGTACGGGACATCTGTATCATTCGATGAAGAAGGCTTGAAGAAGTCTTTCTTTAAGTAATCATGACAGACATTGTATCCATCTCTTTCAGCTTCTTTTAGAAGTACTTTAATAATCTTAATGAACTTACCTATGTTCGATGGGCCGTACTTCTCTACTTCACTGCAGTAGGTAAGAAACTCCTTGTGCCATTTAAGATTGATACACGATAGCTCTAAGCTCTCTCCAGTGTAGTACATGAAGTTGATTAAACAAGCTCTTATTTGCTCGTATTGCTTAAGCGTGGACTTTGTTACTGGGGTTTTATTTAAGGTGTAGGGATTGAATCTAGATCCTGAAGAAGCAGAGTATTCAGTGAGGTATTGTACTAGAGTTATGTTCTGCTTTTCATCAATTTGTTCTTGGGTGATATAGTGATTGTCGGACCTCAGAGCTTTTACTCTTTTGATGAAGTCGTCTATGTCTATAACACCTGTATCTGTAATGGACTGTACTTGGTGTTTTTGTACTTCGTTTAAGAGATATGAAATCCTAGAGTTGATGAGATCACAGTCATAGGCAGAGAAGTCCACTTTAGCTCTTTTAAGATCTTGCTTTCTATATCTGAGCTTCTGCTCTGTCTTAGACCAAATACAGTTGGGGACGCTCACATCCAGAGCAATTGATATACGTTGTTTTTGAATCGTAGTTCTGAATCTCAATTGACTGAACATTTTGTTAGGATGGACAGTCTGTAATCGTACTCTCATAAGTGGTGTTTTCTCAAATTTAAGTCGCTAAAATAGTGAGACCAAAAATGAGACCAATTTCTTTTAAACACGTTACTATTTGATGGTTTTCGATTTATCTAGTTAGGACGTAGAATACTGCTATAGCTCAGTCACAGCGCGACTTTAGATTGGTTTTACAGAGTTTTAGTTCGAGTCTCGTCCAGACCGCAAAGAGCCTTGGAGAAATCCAGGGCTTTGTTGTTTTAAATACTTAAATAACAGCGCTTAACGTTACTTTACTTATAGTGATAGTGTAGGCTTATTATTTTCTCTGTGCCTATCCTTGTGCTTACATTTTGTTTATAAATGACTTTACCCTCACCAAGAAAGGACGTCGGTTTAGGCGGGAGAGAGGTTCAAAAGTGATTGAACACAAACCTTAAGTTTTAATCCCGGACGCAGCGAGCAGAAAACCCGTTGAAATGATTGTAGTGAGTTTGATGAAAAACTTCAAGTTCGTAGTGAAGTAATAGCCTAATAGAGTGTGTGTACCCATACTCTGAGGACGACCACCAATAGCCGATACCCCCATTCCAAGAGAAACCTCCAGTGTCACGATAGCCTCCAGGCAAGCCAGTAAACCCACTTGAATTAGTCGCTCCTGTATTTGGCGAGTTCCAATGGTCATAACCAGCTTCTTTCATCTTCCCCCCTGCTACACTCTCTCAACCTAAGAAGTCTGTGAGCTCGGTAAACTCTCCATCTGAAGGAATATGCCATCCACTTGGACAAATACCCACTGTCATCA
>DBBW01000009.1:7085-29532 GCA_002292405.1 Flavobacteriales bacterium UBA974 | reverse complement strand
CACTGCTCACCGATTAAGACTGTACTGTAGTCGTAGCCTTCGTGTCCGATGTCGTCTCCGCAAGAGTTAAAAACAGGTTCACAAGTGAAAGAGAACGTGGTGTCAGCACCAAACTCATAAACATACCACTCTTCTAATTGAGGTAGATAAACCGAGTCGTACAGAATAGTAATGTTATCTATAACTTCCGTAGCACCTGGTCCATTGCATACCCCACATTCATCTATAACCCCGATACAATCGTCTATATCATCACAGATGCCATCATCGTCTCCATCTCCCTGACATCCGCCTCCACAGACGCCTAAAACANNNAGCGTAGTTACAAGCGGCTAAATCCACGCAGGCATCCAAGCATCCCAAACACCATCGGAGTCCGTGTCTGTGTCTCCAAATACCGCTAACATATCTAAGAAGTCCATCTTGGCAGATGTATCCAAACCCTGTCTCTTTTATTCTAACAGTTGATTTGGGTGATTTTAATGGGGTTAATACAACGATTAAGCTTTATGATTCTTCTAGTAAGCTAGTCTTTGAGAAGCAGTCCTCTTCTACTCTAAAGATTGATGTATCAGTTTTTGCTAAAGGATTATATACTCTAGAATTGTCTACGTCTGATAAAGTCTTAAGAAGTCAAGTAGTACTTGAGTAAGCTTTTCTCGTCTAGCTGTTACTTAGTGCCTAGAACTACTTCGTCTTAAACTTTCGGATATGCCGAGGCTATAAATTTGAATAGCTGTATCTTGTACGTCTAAATTATAGACTATGAGATATTTAGTTGCTGTTATATTGTGTTTGATGATGGTTAGCTGTACAGAGAGAAAACCAAATCATTCGGTCATCAAAAATAATGATACAATAGAAATAACGACTATTGAGAGAGATTCTGCTTCCACGAATGTCATAATTGTTGATGAAAGTGTATCTAAAAAAATAGATATACAGATGCATTAATCTGATAAATCGAGACAATAAATAAAATGAAAAACCTCTTTACACTCACACTATGTGTCTTTTCTCTGTCTAGCACAGCTCAAGATGAGTGTACAGGACCTGATTTTAATCATGATGGACAGATTGGTTCTGTGGACTTAGAGATTGAAAATAGGACAGGTGCAAATCCTGTCCTATTGTTTGAATAGATATTCCTTTACATATTTAGTTGCCGTATATCTTTTATTTGGGATATTCACGATATATGGTGAGATAGCTATAACACATCAATTAAAGGCTTCGATAGTGTTTCTATCTCTTTTTGGTATACCTCATGGAGCAATAGATAACGTGCTTTTTCTCTCTAAGCATAAGTTGCCTCAACTGACTTTTTACTCCTTGTATCTCTTAACTATTTCTCTATACTGTTGTTTTTGGTACTATTTCCCTGTTTTTTCTCTACTGTTTTTTCTGCTAATTTCAGCATTTCACTTTGGTGAATCCCAACTTTCCGATTACAAGCTCAAAACTCGATTTAAAAAATCATTGTATACATTTTGGGGTGTTTCCATGCTTTCAACTTTAGTGTATTATAATCAAAATGAACTTTTACTCTTGTGCCAAGAATTTAATGACACTGTTAAGTTTATCCCTGTTTTTAACCATCACTTTATTGAATATGTATTTTATGGAAGCAACTTGATCTTAGTGTCATACTTGTGTGTTCAAGCTTATAGAAGTAAACATGAAATTCAAGACCTCCTAACGGAGTTGTTTCAACTGTTTCTAATACACCTGACTTTTTATTTATTTCCTATTATTATAAGCTTTACTCTGTATTTCATTTTCCTACATTCAATTAAAGTGCTTGCGCAAGAATACAATTACCTAAAAGAGATAAGGTCGGAATTAAATCTGAAAAAATTTATTATTTTACTTCTTCCACATACATTTATATCACTTTTATTTCTGCTTGTTATCTATCTATGTATCCAAATGCAGGTAGTGCCTATATCCTTGTTTCTTTTTTCAATCATTAGTATCTCAGTGATTACTTTACCACATGCCATCATCATGACATACTTCTATGATTAACCCCTCCGTTTTTGTATCATACAGCTTTAAGTTAACTCGGCTATGACAGAATGATTTTATTCTAGCGTAATACAGTGTTATACAATTCTAATTTCACATAGTTGTATAGGTTTTGTAAAAGTATATCCTCAATCTGTATAATTAATGTATCATACAGATCTCACTCAAATCTCGATAAATCAGATTGTTATGCATAATTTTGCTTGTTATAACGAAACAAAAACATACATGAAATATTACGTTTCCATCATCATTTTTTTTATCTTATTTGCTTTTTCGGAGGCTCATTCACAAGAGTGTTATTATCCTGCAGCATTTTCGTATAATACTGGGGGGCTAAATTCCGATAGCGGTCTAGCAAACTTCACAAATACGAGCACTTATATAACATCAAGTAATTGGGATTTTGGTGACGGTTCAACATCTAATTTAAATCACCCTTCACATACCTATTCGGAAAATGGAAGCTATTCGGTAACGCTATATATTACTTATGTCTTTGATTTAGGTGTTTATGGAGTATTAAACTGTAATAGCACAACAAGTGAGAGTGTAATGATTAGTAACATCTTACCATCTTCCATAAATGACTTAGAGGCTTTATCAGTTCTCATTTACCCTAACCCAGCATCAAATAACTTAACAGTAGATTATGGTGATTTGAATGGGGTTAACACAACGATTAAACTTTATGACTCATCAAGCAAACTTATCTTTGAGAAGCAGTCACCATCAACTCAAATGATTGATGTTTCTGCCTTTGCTAATGGCATATATTCGATTGAACTTGTAACTGATGAACATGTCTTGAGGAGTCAAGTAATAATTGAGTAATAATTAAGCTGCTATCTACTTGAAGCCCTTACTGTTCTCCTCTAGTACTTCTTGAACGTCTCAAGTCCAACCATACATGATAGAGGTATTTCTTAGAGTACTCTCATATCATGGTCAGGTGATTCTCAATTCTTTGCCTGAAAGACTTAGAGGAAATATATGTTCATGATGAATTTCTTTAACTCACAAAGCAAAATAAAAACGGCTTGTTTTATGGTTAAGTTCCTGAATCTGATTTTTTATTATTGGTAATATTAGGGTCTTTTTGCTCAGTTGCTTCTTGCGATTTATGACCCCAATTGATCATATAAAGAAGACCTAACAAGTAAAGTGAGAATATAATAAACCCTATAACAAACATTGAAGTAGAAAGCATGATTATGTTCTTTTGTTGTTATAATCACTTCTTCGTTGTCTTAAAGCAATTGCAAATAATAATATAGTACCTGGCCAATGTGCAGAATATTGTGCAGAATCAAAATCACCAGTTAGACCTAAAACAATCGAATACATCATTGCAACAAATGCGATGAGTATGGGGTAATAAATTTGTAAAAAGTTTTTCATGAATTTTATTTAAATAGTTTAGGAACAATCCTAAAAAAGCTATGAAAAAAAATAGAATAGCGATTTAAGCTATCCTATTTTTAATTCAGCTCCGGCTTTTTTTTTATTCTAAGCCAATTCTTTCTTTGTTTCAGAAATAGCGATAGAATAAACAACCAAACCAAATCCGATCTTATTAATCGCATCTGCAATGTTGTACCAAACATCAACACTTTCAGGAGACATGAAGCTACTTAGCCATCCGCCGTCCATGCACATATATCCAATAGGATAAATTGACCAGCCAACCAATACAAACCATCCTAAGTATCTAACACCTTTTTTGATCGTGTCAGAATTACTTTTTGCTGCCAATTGAGCAACCTCACCTAGCCAAACATTGTATAAAATATATAAATATCCAAGAGTGGACAACATACCCCAAGTCACTGAATGAGTAGTAGCAGATGCTCCTCCAGGATTAAAAGCTTCTCCTATATATCCACAAATTAACATCCAAGTTGATGCTAAAATCAATTTCCACAACAGAGATTTTTTTGCCCCCGCTAGTTTTGTCAACAGATAAAACTCAACACACATCAAGGGTACTGTGAGTATCCAATCAACATATCTAAAAAAAGTAGGGGAATCACCTGTTGCTAGGTTATAGTCTCTCATATAGTAGTAATGAACAGCTGCGATACCGGTTATGAGTGCGGATACCAATAAGGACATTTTCCATTTAGGGCTTACACTACCTCTTTCTACAAAGAAGAATACTGAGGCTGCTAACATAGCTATATAGCCAGTGAAAAAGGTAAAGGCAACATAATTGTCAGGAGCAATTGGTTCTATAATATTTAATAACATAATTAGTTTGATTTATTTAATTCGTTACAAACATACACAAATTTTTTTCTATTGTGCATAATAAATATATAAATAAGTTATACAAAAGTGCGGTTTATAAAACGGTATTTTTTCTCTAAAAATAAAAATATATCTTGATTTTAATATTTTTAACATGCTTTCTCGACAGTGAGTTAACGTATATTTTATAAGAAAATTTACGATCGATTGTGCCATTGCTCTCATGCAAATTTGCTTGATGCGTCCGTGATTAAAATTTAAAATCAAAGCGACGCAGTTGTGCATTGGCAAATCAAAAGCCGTGCGTGTGCTGGTAGAGTGATTGTCAATCTGACAGATAAGGTTAGAAATCTGAATAGCCGTATCTTGTAAGCCTTAAAACTCCAACTATGAGGTTTTTATTTATTTTTTTGTTATGTTTTTTTTCGCTGTCTCTGACTGCTCAAGATGATTGTCAGGGACCTGATTTCAACAATGATGGAACGATAGGCGCTGCCGATATCATTGTGTTTTTAACCTATTATGGAGATGAATGGCCTTTGGCTCCTGATATTAGTTGCGGGGAGACTTTAGTACATCAAGATTACGCTTATCAAACGGTACAAATTGGAGATCAGTGTTGGTTTGCTGAAAACTGTCGTTATCTGCCTTATGTTTCCAATCCTACTGATGAATCTGCCACTGAACCCTACTATTACGTTTATGATTACGAAGGGACGGATGTAGAAGCAGCTGTGGCAACACCAAACTATGAAACCTATGGAGTACTTTACAACTGGTCTGCAGTAATAACTGAGGGTATTTGTCCTTCAGGATGGCACGTTCCAACTGATGTTGAATGGCAAGCGCTGGAGATTTCCTTAGGCATGAGTGAGTCTGAGGCTGCGAGTACAGGCTGGAGAGGAACAGATGAAGGTTATCAGATGAAATCTGCTTCAGGTTGATCTAATAACGGAAACGGATCTAATTTAAGTGGTTTTACAGGATTGCCAGGAGGTTACTATGACTCCGGCGGTTTCTTCAGCAGTGGTGACTATGGACATTGGTGGTCTTCTTCAAATTCAGGTTCCATCTCTATGAGGCGTTTTCTGTCAAGCGATTCCAACGAAATCTTTCGCAACAACCTCCCACACATCTATGGCTTTTCTGCTCGTTGCGTCCAGGATGAAAACTGAAGGGACAAGTATATCACATGAGAATCTATCATCCATTTTCATCGATGTCCATTCTTGGTGAGGCTACACTCACTTAAAATAAAATATTAGATCAAGGTTAGGCACAGTGAATAAGAGCAACCGAGTCTTGAGCATGGATATTTCAGCACTTTGAAGTACTTTAGAAGTTATAAATTAAGGGTATGACTAAATATTATTTTCTCATCTTTATATTTCTACTTCCTCTCACAGATTCAGTCTTTTCACAAGATTTAATGTATGAAGAAGGAAAGCATAAAGTTGTTTACCAGGGAGTTAAGATTAGACCTGGCAAAGCGTTAAAACTGACAGACCTAAACTGTGATGACGCAAGACGACATTTTACAAAAGCGAAAAGAATGAGAACTTGGAATTTCATCTTATCACAGGTCAGTATTGTAGAAGTTACATATGGATTAATTGTGTTGAACTTAAACACAAAAGGAGTTCTGCATTCTGCTCTAGGTGGAGGTGTTTTATTTTTAATCTCAGAGAGAGAGCAAAAGATTCAAAAGCATATAAATGACGGTGTAAAGGCTTTTAATCTATGTCAATTCTTTCATGAATAGTTGCTGAATAATTTCTAGCGTCAATTGCCTCAGGAAATAGCTTTTAAAGAACATCTTTCAGTTAAATCATAGATATCCCTTGATTTTGGAGTACATTAGAATCTAATAAGACTCTGACATGAATAGATTTATTTTTATCATATTTGCCCTATTAAACTCGATAGGTTTAAGCGCACAAACTCTTGTTCCAGAACTATTTGCTTCAGGATTTAATGAACCAGTTGCTATTGAACACGCAGGGGATGATAGAATCTTTGTTGTTGAGCAACCCGGAATCATAAAGGTCATTGACAATGGAAGTACAAGTACATTATTAAACATGACCCAATTGGTGGGTAGTTCGGGTAATGAACAAGGTTTACTAGGCCTGGCATTTCACCCTGACTTTGCAGTAAATGGTTACTTTTTTGTAAATTATACAAACAACAGTGGTGCTACTACTATTTCTAGATTTACAGAAGCGAGTAACGGTACAGTAAGTATAAATAGTGAATTAATCATCCTAGTCATCGCACAACCTTTCTCTAACCACAATGGAGGAGATATTGCCTTCAGCCCAGTAGATGGATATTTATATATCGGTACGGGTGATGGTGGTTCTGGAGGAGACCCATATGCTAATTCGCAAAATACTCAAAGTCTTCTCGGCAAAATGTTACGTATTGACGTAAACGGCATCAGTAATTCATCACCGTATTTTATCCCTGCAGACAATCCATTTATGAATAACAATAGCTATGCTCCAGAGATTTGGTCACTTGGGTTGCGTAATCCTTGGAGATTTTCATTTGATAGAGATTCCGGTAATATGTGGATAGGAGATGTTGGACAAACCTCGATGGAAGAGATTGATTTTGAACTTGCTGGAAATGGAGGTGAGAATTATGGATGGAGATGTTATGAAGGAACGAACTCATATAACAGTTCCGGTTGTGGAGGTTCTTCGTCATATACTTTCCCTATACATGAATATAGTCACAACAGCGGTGGGTGTTCTGTAACAGGTGGATATATCTATAGGGGGAGTCAGTATCCAAATTTAGTAGGGAAGTATATTTTCGCTGATTTTTGCACTGCAGAATTTTGGCTGTTTGATTCTTATACACAAAGTGTAACGCTAACGTCGATCAATACTCCATACGTCGCCACATTTGGAGAAGATAACAATGGAGAGTTATACTATGCTGGGCTTTACAATGGAAATATTTATAAGATTACCGACAGCTCTGTAGTATTCACTGGATGTACAGATTCTGTTGCCTGCAACTATGACCCTAATGCAATCACTGATGACGGGAGCTGTACATACGCTGATTTCGGGTATGACTGTGATGGCAATTGTACCGCTGGAGATTTAGATGAAGATGGTATTTGTGACGCATGCGAAACGATGGACTATGTCGTTGTTGACTGTGGATGTGAGATCATGGATCCACTCACCTATACTGTTACTTTCATTGATGTAGATGAAGTCAATTGTGTGACTTACGAAGACTGTTATTGTGAATGTCTCAATGATATTAATGGAGATGGAGTCTGTGACACATTGTGTAGTGAAGATTTAAACTCTGATGGTGTTGTAAGTGTACAGGATTTATTACTTGTATTAAGTGAATTTGGTTGTTCATCATCTTGCGCCCATGATATCAATCAGGATGGGTACGTAACTGTTGCAGATATATTATTAATCCTTAGTGTTTTTGGTAACATTTGCGAATAGTCATCACTATTTAAAGATCGGTTTACAGGATATGTCGTAGCGATAAAGTTATAAAACAGATAAAAATTTTATCCTTTTGATTTTATCAGTTTGGAGAGTATAGTAGGGAGAATTCCAATATCAAAGATTATAGCAAATATTGATGATATAATCGTCAGTATTGCCAGCTGTGATACTGATTTAAATTCTGAAAGTAGAAGAGGAAGGAGGCATATGATTACAATCGAAGTGGTCTTTAATATCGTATTCGCTGTTTTACGATTAATCAGAGTAAGTAATTTCTCTTGCTTATGACCTAATTTATTATAGTGCATATAGGCGTTTATGATGTGTATTGAGTCATCGATAATTAGGCCAAATGCAACAGTAAAGATAAAAGCATTTGATAAACACAAATAAAACGGAAAACAGGTTTGAACGATTCCTAATGTTAGAATCAAAGGCAATACATTGGGGATAATTCCTATGAAAAAAAGTTGAATGTTCAGCCCAAAGGCCAAGCACAAAAACACTCCAACAGTAAAGATGGCGATCAAAAGTCCAATGATTAGTTTTACCGTTAACATATCACTGCTAGAATCAAACAGATGTCCAATACCAGCAAAGTCTATGTTTTCATCAAAACTTATGACTTTATCGTAGAGTTTATTCGATTCGTGGGAGCCAATGTCTTGAACCCTACAATTGTACTTTAAAGATTTGGTGGTGTCTTTAAAGAGATAATTATATATTTTTTTATTTTGGTTCGTTTCGTTACTGAAATCAATGTTAAAGCTTAGATCATCTAGTAATTTAGCAAATTGGGCTTTTTCAAAATTATTTGCTCTAGAAGAGTCAACTACAATTGTAAGTGGCTTGATACCTCCAAAGTTTTCATCAATAAATTTGCTGGATTGATAAAATTCAGAGGATGGGTTTAATTCATCTAACAGGTAGTTGTCTATTTTAATATCGCTAACCTTATAACAGCTAAAGATTAAGCAAATAGTGACGATAATGGATACAGAATATTTGTTGTCATGTAAAAATTTTGTGATTGCATTCGTCCAGGTTTTGGCAAATGACATCGGAATAGATGTGTTGTGGTTGAACTCAACGATAAAAGCATAAGACAATACAGAGAAAAACAGAGCGATAAAGACGCCTAAACCTGTGATGAATCCAAAATGGCTAAGTGGTTTTATATCAATAAGAACAAATGAGAAAAAGCTAATCATAGTTGTTAATGAGGTGATCAAAACAGGTATTCCGATTGTGTCTAATTTTTTTAAGAAGATGTCTTTTTTGTTTCGAAGACTATAGTCCTGATTGTTGACTAAATGCATAATGTCAGAAACAGTAACAATGAAGAATATTGCTGGGGAGATGATCATAAATAACTCCACTCCGCCAAATAAAAATAATGAGAGTGAAGTGCTCACTAAAATTGTTAGAACTACGCACACAAAAGACATAAACAGTATTGCCAAGTTTTGTGTGTATACATAGATAATTCCCAAACAAAGTAAGCAGCTTAAAAGTGCAAGAAACACAAATTCTTTTGATACTTTATCTTGGAAATAAATTTCACTTGGGATTCTTCCTGCAAACGTAATATCTATATAATTATCACCTAATGTGTTTTTTATAGTTTGAAGTAAAATGACTGGATCTTGGGTTGATTCTTTGTTTGTCTCTATGATTAGAAACGTCGCCCTTTGATCGTTACTGATGAAACTGCTTTTGTGGTCGAATGTGCTTTCAAAACTCGATTGCGACGTAAGAGATAGCTTGTTTCTTGGAATGGGAATTAAACTCGATGGAGGAATATACTTCTCATTTAAAACACTAAAGACGCGTTTTATTTCATTCAGTTCTTGAATTGAAGTAATCCTCTGTTTTAATTCCAACGCAGACTCAAAATCAAAACCAGTTTTCTGTTTTATCGCAACAAGAATAATGTTTTCGTCATCTATATTCTTCTTGAATCCCGATTGATCTAAATCTTGTGACGTCAATTCTTCAATAATTCTTTCCGATTCAAAGAATATTTTGAAATCTAAGAGTTTATATGAACAAATAATAACCGCTAAAAAACTTAGGCTTGCGATTTGAGCTTTGTAATTCCAAATAAAAGTATAGATATATTTCATTCAGCTTTAGAGTGTTGAAAGTCCTCCATCAATATTTATAACTTGGCCTGTAATCCACTTTGCGTTATCGCTTATTAAAAACTCCACCATGCTGGAGATGTCATTTGCTTCACCAATTTTTTTGAGTGGGTGCCTTTCTATATTGTTTTTAATTTTGAGTTCTGAGTTTAAAAATTTATCTGCCAATGGAGTATCAAGTAGGGAAGGGGCGATTGCATTTACTCTGATTTTTGGGGCAAACTCAGCCGCTAGAGTTTTGGTCAAAGACTCAATCGCTCCTTTCGAGCATGCTACTTGTGTATGATATGCAATACCTTTTTGTGCTGCAACAGATGAAAATAAGACGATTGATGGATTGTCTGTATTTAACAAATGCCTTTTGAAGGCAGATAATATTTTCAAAAAACCAAGAACGTTGATTTTAAAGTCATCGATTAGTTCATCCTCTGTATATCTGTTAAATGGTTTTAGATTAATTGTCCCAGGACAATAAATAATACTGTCTAAGGCTTCTGGAATTTGTAGGTTGGAAGGAGAACCACTAATGACATCGTATTCATGAAAATTTACATTCTCTGAATTTTCTTGTGGGTTTTTATGATATGTTGAAATAAGATTATTGTTTGCCTTTAATCTTTTTACCAGCGATTCTCCCACACCAGAGGAGCCTCCAATAATTAATATATTCTTCATTTTGTATAGCTATTTATCGAATAAGTTATTCAAAAATAAAAAACAAACATAGATTTATCTAATTAAACATCATTTATTTTAAGATTTAATTAATTCCCCCTACATTTTTCAAATTATGATATAAAGTTAATTGAAAAAAAGTCTCATCTGCGGCTACTCAAGATGCAATCAATATTATTACAGCATTTAAAATGGAATAACCGCTCCATTCGTGAAGAAAGCAATATGATTTCTTTTCCTCTAGGATATGTCACTGCTGAGACTCGAGGGTTTGTTATCTCAAATCGATGCTTATTCCCACAGCTGTAAAGTCGGCTCGAAAGCGAGTAGATCTTAGCAACAATATGATCTTTAGTTTCGATGATACCCTAATATTCAATTGAGATCGGAGATGGGTTCGATAGAATCCAGGTGTGGGTCGTAAATAGACATACCCAGCCATCAGGTCGAGATTAACAGATCCCCATTGTATGGCACCGCCCAAGGCAGCAGCGGCTTGAAGACGTTCATGAAGTTCTTCAGCTTGTCCTAGCACGGGTTCACCCGATCCCTCATCCGAGCGCAATGCCCCATGGTGAAGTAAAGACGAATTTCCTGAGAGAGCGAAACGAGAACCCAGAGGATGGTTATACTGAACATGTACTTCAGTAACGCCATAGATAGTACCACCAAAAGATCCGGCATCGCGGGCTCCTTGAATTATTCCCAGTTGTACACTAGGTTCTTTAGGGCTAAGTGGTATAGGGGTTCTTTTGTCAGCACCGACATCTCCCTGCCAAGTAATGCCAGTATGCAAAGAGTTGATGCCAGGATTGGGTCTTTTTATCGCTCCGTTACTGGTATGTTGTATTCCAGCCCTGAGGTATAAGTTTGGGCTGAGATGAATACTTGTACCTATTTCTAACAACCCGTTAAGACGACTTCCCAATGCCATCAATTCAGGTCGTATATCAGGTTCGTATGAGGCAGGACTGTATGCTAAGCCTATACGGAATTCCCAATGTAGTCTATTCTTTAAGCCTGTCCTCAGGTTCCAAGCGATCAAGCCCTGACCCTTGTGTTCAGTAGAGCCTGTGTGCCAGTATCCCAATTCAAGGCCGTGCTGAATACCTCCATGATCTACTCCCCACCCGTCATGATACTCTTTCATCCAAGAAGATCTAATCCCCCAGCTAGGTCCGTCTATAGTAGAGATCGTCCATTCGTGGTGAGGTATCCATTTGCCTAAATCAAAATGAATCGTGTTTGGAATTAAAGAGGCTTGGCTCCAGACACTTGTAATTAGGCAAATAGTATAGGTGAAGGAGAGTAGTTTTTTAATCTTAGTATGTTTTCCAACAGAAGACTTTCTGTTTTGTGATTGTATTCCATAGTTTTTACCTGCAACAAAAATACAGTAACAAAATGAAGGAAAAGAAGGTATTAACTGGCTTTGACGAATGATAGAAACACACTTCTCAAATTATCAAGTTATTGTGTTAGTTATATTTACCTTTAACTTGTTTGTTTTATGAGATAATATATCTATGATGGAAGAAAAGGAAGAAATGCAATGGTTTGAAAAACTAAGACTTAACAGCTGGGAAGTTGAGATCTTAATTGTTGGTTTTGTCCTTGTTATGCTATTTAATATCCCTGATTCATTAAGTCTAGAACTTTCTAAGATGGAAGCGGGATTGGTGGGACGAGGAGTGCAGGATTTCTTGGTATGGTTTGTTATATTTATGACTTTACTTATTATTAGCACGATCGTTAATATTTTAATTGTCAGTTTCTCTTTATATCTTGGTTTAAGAGGTTTTTGGGTTGGTGTACTTGGATTATCTTCAGTATATCCCGATGGTATTAATCTTAAGAAATTAAATTTTAATACAATATTTAACAAGCAAATTGCTAAATATAATTTCAATGATTTTATACTTAAGATTGATAATATCTGTAGTTCTATATTTTCATTTAGTTTTTTAATATCATTCTCAATAGTTAGCCTGTGCCTTTTTTTTATTGAAGTAATTGTGTTAACTGTTTGTTTAGATCGCATAAAAAGCTTTTTTCAAGGTGGCGCAGACTTTGTTTCTTTGATAACCTTGCCTTTCCTTCTTTTCGGATTACTTTATTTTATTGATTATTTTCTTTTTGGAATTCTTAAAAAAATTAAATGGAAGCCATTTGGCTATCTATTTAATATAATTGACAAATTTTATAAGTATATCACCTTTATATTTATCTATGACACACTTTATTATGCATTTATAAGCAATGTAAAGCGGAGAGTTATTTTCTTGTTCATGGTGTGTTGTATTTTTATTTTATCAGCCTACCAATCTATTGAATTTGAGGAACAAATTTATTTCCCCGATGTTCAATCTTCTGAGGTGATTATGAATTCTAGAAACTATGAAGATAAATTTAAGCAAAGAGAATATTATGATGAAGACCTATATCCAGGTTATCCTTTTATTCAATCTGATGTGATATCTGAGAATCATTTGAGATTACATATCCCTTATGACTCTTATATGAATATACCGATAGAAAATTTTTGTCCGGAACTTTCAGATACCTTGTTGTTGGCAGATACATCAGCAGTGCAGAGGATTGAGAAGCAGGAAAGAATACTTCATTGTATTAACAATGCTTATTCTATTTTTATTGATAGTGAGTCAATTGAAAGTGATTTTATCTTTTATGATTATGCACATATCGTCTTGGACATTAAATCTTTCTTTATGCTCATACCTCTTGAACAATTTCCCAATGGTCGACATGTCCTAAGGGTCGAAAAGAACCTGAAAGATAAAATGGATGATATAAGTTTAACTGATGGTGAATTTATTATGAGCTTAGAAAGCGATCAGGATTCTACATATTATATCCCGTTTTACTTCTCTAGATAAACACTCTTTGAAAAGGGGAGAAGGTGTCAAGGGTTCAAGCGACAAATGTAATTTCTTAAAACTAGCCAAACCGTGTAAAGCCGGTTTATCAAATACCCAAAGAATTAAATTTGTGGCTGATTCTTTAGAAATTTTTTATCCTGCAGCTAAAGCATGCGAAGAATTAATAATTGGTGGTTTAAATGATTGGTTTTTGCCATCTTCTGATGAATTGGAACTGATTAGAAGTCAGATGTTTTGTTCCCTGAAGGAAGTTTCGTAACAGAGCCTACTGACTCTTTAGCCTCAGATTATGAGCAACAATTCCAAACAGGTTATTGGTCATCCTCTTTGATGGAAAACTATGCTGGTGCACTCAGCTTATTTATGATTAATGATAATGTATGTGGATTTGCTTTTTTTGAATCTTACTGGGTAAGACCTGTCAGAAGATTTTAACAGATGTGGCGCTGGGCTGAATAAACCACACCCTAACTTTTATTTTCATCTTATATGAGATTAATTGTATATATTTGAAACAGTTTATATTTAGGAGAAGAGGGTTTTACTTTAATTAGTAAAGCCCTCTTTTTCTTGATTCAAAGTCTAAACAATTGTTCTACACCCTAATATTTGTATCTTACATCTCGCAAATACAAGGCTATGAGATATTTACTTACTTCTTTGTTATGTGTCTTTAAGCTGGGATTAGCAGCTCAAGACGATTGTCAAGGTCCGGATTTTAACAATGATGGAGCGATAGGAGCTGCCGATATCATTGTATTTTTAACCTACTATGGCGTTGAATGGCCTTTAATCCCTGAATTTAGTTGTGGAGAGACCATAGCACATCAAGAATACGCTTATCAAACTGTTCAGGTTGGAGATCAGTGCTGGTTTGCTGAAAACTGTCGTTATCTCCCAGAAGTTTTCATTCCGACTGATGAATCTACCACTGAACCCTACTATTACGTTTTCAATTACGAAGGAACGGATGTTGAAGCAGCTGTGGCAACATCCAACTATGAGACATATGGAGTTCTATACAATTGGACTGCTGTTATGACATCGGAGATTTGTCCTTCAGGTTGGCATATTCCTTCAGACGAAGAATTGCAAACACTAGAAATATTCCTTGGTATGAGTGAGTCTGACGCAGCTTACGCAGGTTGTTGTAGAGGTACTGATCAAGGATATCAAATGAAGTCAACAACTGTTTGGGGGTCTATTGGGGCCGGTTCTAACACCAGCGGATTAACATGTCTTCCAGGTGGATTTTTAAATTTTGTGAGCTGGCCTTGGAATCAATTGCTTACAAGTGGTTATTGGTGGACTTCATCGGAAAACAATTCAGATGTATGGTATCGCAGTTTAAGCTATTCAAGCGGCTGGGTTTATCGTTCATCTTTGCCTAAATCCTTGGGTCTATCCGCACGCTGCATCCAGGATTAAAATCAATTATGGTAACCAAACAAACGGCATACAAAATTAGAAAAGCACACCGTTATTTGGGTTTGTTTTTAGGGATTCAGTTTTTGCTTTGGACAACTAGTGGAATATACTTTAGTTGGACAGATATTGATAAGATTCACGGAGACCATTTTAAAAACACGGAATATCAACCCAAAGCATTTGCCAATCTGATAAGCCCCTCACAGCTGAATGTTTCAGGTGGAATAAATACGATTGCCTTAAGAGATATTGGGGATTCTCCATATTATTGGATTAACAAAGAACAACTTTACAATGCCCTGGATGGAAGTGTAAAAAAGAAGATCACCCAGGAAGAGGCTTTGTATATCGCAACATTAAATATGAAAAGTGGTTTGGTGGTAGAAAACATTGAGCAAATTAATGAAACGGGCAAGCACCACGAGTATAGAGAGAAATTGTTACCCGCTTATGTCATATCGTATCAGTCAGACGAAGCACTTAAAGCCTACGTTTCTATTAAAGATGGGAGGTTCCAAACTGTAAGACATCGAGATTGGCGGTGGTTCGATTTTTTATGGATGACCCATACCATGGACTATCAAAGCAGAGACAATTTTAACACCATCATTTTAAGAGCCTTTTCTCTTTTGGGATTAATTACTGTGTTAAGCGGTTTTTTATTGTGGTTCACTTCCTCCCCAACAATTAGAAAATTTTTAAATGTAAGACCATGAGATATTCAATTAATTCTTTGTTTTGTTTTTTGACGTTTGCGGTATTTATGTTTGGTTCATTTGGATGTAAGAAAGGATTCGAAGCCAGGTACGGACCCTTCTATATCATGAGCGATACCACCGTGTATTTCGAGGGGGATATGGGATCACGTATTGACAAACAGTTCGAACGAATGATGTGTGATTATCCAAGTATACAATCCATAACATTTAGTGACTATTGTCCTGGATCAAGGAATGATGAAAAACTTTATATTGCTGCTAGGAATTTAAGATCTCACGAGATTTCTACTATTTTGACGAATCAGTCTGTCATAGAGTCGGGCGCAGTGGATTTATTTATTGCGGGTTATAACAGGCAAACTGCTCCAGGAGCAAAAATCGGAGTGCACTTTTGGAGTATGGGGTCACAAGATGCGGATGACTTCCCCATAGGTCATGAAGAGCACGAAATGTATCTAGATTTTTATGGAGAAATGTTTGAAGATGCAGATTTGGGAGAAGAATTTTATTGGTTTACTAAGGAATCCGCATCATCGAATAACATTCATTATATGACGGATGAAGAAATTAATTATTTCCAACTCGAGACCGAGTAGCTTTAATATTGTAACACAAAATCCCAAAACGATGAGAATTCCATTAGCTGTTATGTCTTTTTTGTTTGTTAGTACACTTTTTTCACAAGGAGAACTTGACGCTATCAATTTTGATGGAGGTGTTGAATTGGCACATTACAATTATTTAAATTCCTTCCTGTCGTTAACGGAGAAAGAGCAAGAGGTGTTTTGGGCTAGATATGAACAGATGGAAAAATCGCAGGCTGAGATTAAAGCCAATCAACGTAGCCTGAAAAAATCGTTGCTGTTTGGTTTTATGAAATCGGATAAGCAGATTATATCCATCGTCAAGCAAATCGCAGAATTAGATATGGCGAAGATTACAGTGAAAAGAGATTTTATTGTTGATTGTGTTGGCATGCTGGATGCAGAGAGGGCGATAAGATTTAGCCTGTATGAAAAAGAATTTAAAAAAATGGCCAAGGCTTTTTAAAGCTTTGCTATTTTTGGAGTAATCCATTTTTATCTTATTTCAAATGAAATCACATTTTCCCTTTTTTAGCACGATCACATTGTTTGTGTTGTGTAATCTCTCTTTTGTGTTTGATTCTCAAGCTCAATGTGAGGATATCTTAACCGAGACCACTTCCAACACTGGTGATTGGGGAGATGAAATGGCCTGGGAGCTCTACGGTCCTGAGCCAAATTCCAATAATTTAGTGGCTTCATTTCAGGGAATGATGGACTATAACAGTACGATAGATACTTTATGTCTATTGCCAGGATGTTATGCTGTAGTGATGTTTGATTCATGGGGAGATGGGTGGAATGGAGGAAGTCTAAATATCGGACTTCCAGAGACAGACATCTCTGTTGTTTTAGATGATGGGGCTCTTGGATATGCGACATTCGAGGTAGAGATTGATACAGATGCTTGTGTTTGGGATTTCCCTGGATGTACTGATCCCAATGCTGAAAACTACACAGTAGGAGCAACGGTAGATGATGGAACATGCTTCGTCCCAGAAATTTTTCTCACTTCTGAAGATGATGAAAGGTCTTACTTCCTTTACACGCCAGATGGACTTGAAGCTGATGCCCCACTAATTTTTGTCCTTCATGGATATTATGGTGACAATATGGGGATGATGATGATTTCTGGAATGAATGAAATCGCCGATTCTGAAGGATTTGCAGTATGCTATCCACAGGGTTTGCCTGATTTTGATGGAATAAACCATTGGAACGCAAATCTCACAGGTATCTCCAACGTGAATGATGTCTTATTCCTCACTGAGTTGGCAGGATATTTGCAAGCTGAGCATGGCTTCAGTAGCGATTGTACGTATAGCTATGGGTATTCTAATGGTGGATATATGAGCTATACTTTAGCTTGCGAAAAGCCCGATGTTTTTCGCGGCATAGGTTCAGTAGGAGGGACGATGAGTGGATATGATTTTGAGCATTGCACTCCCAACCTTGTGCCTGTAGTTCATCTCCATGGAACGAGCGATAACGTCGTTAGCTATTATGCCACAGGAGAATTCGAGGAATATCCATGGTCTGGAGCCGATGGTGTTGAAGATGTAGTCGCCGCATGGGCAAATGAAAACAACTGCACTGAAACAACCACTGAGACTTTACCTGACGTAGATCCAACTGATGGGAGTACAGTTGATCTTATTAAGCACACTGATGGAGATTACGGATATCAAGCGTGGGTTTATAGAGTGAACGGAGGAGGTCACGATTGGTTTGGGTCGTGGGGGAATATGGACATACACTCTTCGGCTGTAATCTGGTCTTTTTTAAGTACTTTTTGTGGGACGACAATTTCAACAAATGATTTGATCCCTGAAAATGGCCAATTATTCAATCACATTGTACATCCAACAAGCAAGCAGATTGAATTGCACGGGTTAGAAAACAGTTCTTGTCAAATATTTGATGGTGGTGGTAAACTCATTGCTTATTCACCTCTTTTTGCAGGACAAACCAAATTTTTCTCTCTTCCCTCATCTGGTCTATACACAATTATCTCTCACCCCACAGATCTCGAAGGCAACTCCATTCAGAGACAAAAAGTTATTTTAAGATAGAGCCTCACTTTACGCAGTAAATCTCTTAAAAGTCTATCATAAGTCCTATTGATGGCAAAACTGTGCCACTCACATTCTCGATTTCCGATATTTGGTATGAGAGAGGGTTGTTAGGATCTACAATGGGATTTCCAGAATCATCACGATCTACATCAAGATAGGGTTGGCCTACAGTCTGAAAATTGTAGATGTTTTGTACGTCGATGTATGCATTAATAGCCCACTCATTAAAGAACCACTTTTTATCTACACGAATATCTAAACCATGGGAAGCCGGGTTTCTTAATGCATTTAATTGATCCCAATCGAAAACTCCCTGTTGTACGACATCCCACACATCTATCGATGCAGATCGATCCACATCATAAGATGTGTATGGAGCACCTCCCACATACCTGAATTTCATTCCCACCTCCCAATCATTCTTAAACTTTTTCCCTGCTGTAATATTGAGGATATGCCTGTTGTCCCAAGAAGAAGCTATTAATTCATCGTTTTTGTCTGAGAACTCACCCCTCACAAATGTATAGGAGAGTATGCCGTAAATAGAGGCAAGGAGCTTCTGCTGAACAAGGAGCTCTACACCATACGTTCTGCCAAAAGAAGTGGAATTAACGGGCTCATTTCCGATTACCCCAAAATCACCCCCCAAATTTGCAAGAGAAAGACTGTCTCTGATTAAAAAGGGGTAATTTTCGTAGGTTTTATAGAATCCTTCTAACGTTACTTTAGACAATAAGCTGGGGTTATATTCTAATCCCGCGATATAATGATCAGCCTGGATGTAGGTGATGTTGTTTTCTTTGTTAGCGAGCAAATCGTTGCTGTCTCTATAACCCATTATCGTATATGGGGGCAATTGAAAATAACGTCCAACATTAAAATTAGCTTTCAATTTTTCAGTCATTGAATATGAAGCAGATAGTCGGGGAGAAAGCTGGTCTAATGGATTGTTCATCTCTTCTGAATAATCGTTACAATCCATGCGTAACCCTAACGAAACCAAAAGCTTGTTTTTCACGAGTTCTTTGCTGACCTGAGAAAAAACAGCGAACTTGTTTAGAGGTAAGCTTGAATCGAAATCGATATTTACAACCTCCCCGTCAACGACAATTTTGTTGAACGTTGAATTCGTATATGTCGCATTTTCGTATCCGACTCCCATGTTTAATTTCCAACCATTTTTACGTACGGTATTTTCTAACCTTACCTTGTTTTCAATCTCTTGTGAGTTGTAATCGAGTATAAGAAACTCTTCTTGTTCAATATTTCCCTGGTACTTTACAGCACTGTTGTTTAAATGATTTCTACTGACAACAAGGTTTTGAAAGCTGTTGGAAGAGAAATGTTTCCAGTTTGCGCCAACAGTATAATTCCATTGTGTGTTCACGGGTAAATTCCCAAGGATATAGTTGTTCCTGCGGATTGCGTCCTCGTCTACAATATCATCATTCGCAGAGGTGTTCAATTGAAAATCGTCGATGGCCCCAAGCCCGATTAGAGTGATCCGATTTTTCTTATCGACCTTGATGGTTTGTTTGTACTGAAAGTCGTTATACGTGGGCAGGAAAGGAAGTCCCAGGGATTTAAATAAAAACTGTAAATAAGAACGTCTGGCGGATAAAATAAACGTAGATTTTTTACCCATTGGACCATCTAATGTCATTCCCACATCACTAGAGCCAAGCATAAATGTGCCTTTCAGACTTTCATCATTTCCCTCTATCTGCCTAAATTCCAAGATGGAACTGAGTGCATTGCCTCGATTTGCGGGGAAAGCCCCAGCATAAAAGTCTACTTCTCGAATAAAATTTACGTTGATCATACCCACTGGACCACCAGAAGAGCCTTGTGTGGCAAAGTGGTTGATGTTTGGCACTTCAATACCATCTAAATAAAATCGATTTTCATTTGGAGCTCCACCACGGACGATAATGTCATTTCTGAAAGACGAAGAAGAAGCTACACCAGGGAGTATTTGTATCACATTAGAAATATCTCTGTTCCCACCGGGATTGCGGTAGATTTCGGATGAGCTAATGGTCCTAAGGCTGACTGGGCTTTCTTCTCTTTTATTGAAAGGCGAAGCTGTAATCACGACTTGATTTAGGCTCGTACTTTCTTCGACCAAAGCAAAATCTAGAGTTGTAATTCGAGCGGATGACACATTGACTTCAGAGCTGATTTGTGTCTTGAAGCCTATGAAGGAACATGTTAAACTGTAAGTTCCTGGTTTAAGATCTGTGATCCGGTAATTACCTTCAATATCTGAAGTCGTTCCGACAGATGTGCTGTCGATGTAAATATTTGCAAAGGGCACCGCTTCGTTATTGATGCTGTTAAATACCCTCCCTTTTATCGTACTGGTTTGTGCTGAGATATAACAAAACGGACTAAGAAGTATAACTCCTGTGATTAACGATTTTAAGTTCATTTATATATTAAGTTCAATCTAGTTTTTAGGCGCGAAAATATTACCCAATGCAGCTTGAAGATTTGCATATTTGAAATCATACCCACAACCCACTATTTTCTCCGATGAAGCACGACTGCCAGTAAGTAATACAACCGCCATTTCGCCAAATAAAAGTTTAAAGAACAGAGGAGGAATGTTGGGTAGAATAATTTTTCTTTTTAAAGCTGTTGCGAGTGCTTGGGTGAATGTATGATTGGTTACGTGATCAGGGGCAACAGCGTTGAATGTTCCATCGATTTCATTCTCTAGTAGGAACATCATGATTTCGCATAGATCATGAATATGTATCCAGGGAATCCACTGTTTGCCTGTCCCTATGCTAGCTCCTAAGCCCCACCGAACAGATGGTGTCATTTTTTTTAATGCACCGGAATTGTTTTTTAAAACGATGCCCAATCTTAATATGGATGTATTGTGTGCTACATTCTTTTCTTTGAAGGTATGTGCAACGCTCTCCCAGTCTTTACAAACTTTCCCTAAATAGTCCTCCCCATTTTTACTTTCCTCAGTTAAAATATCATTCGTTGTCTTAGACCCATAATATCCAATAGCAGATGCTGAGACAAATGAATCTATTTTTTGATTGTTTTTCTGTAATTCATTTAAAATTAATTGAGCACTGTCAACACGGCTGCTGTAGATGTCACGTTTTCTTTTTAACGTCCACCTTTTCTCTGCTACTGATGATCCAGCCAAATGAATGATGTGATTCACATCTTTTAAAGCTTCTGGGTCAATATATTTCAGTTTTATATCCCATTTAAATTCATTTTGTCGCGTAACCTTCCTCGTTAAAAACCTGACCGTGTAGTTGCTGCCCAGCGATTTAGCTAAAGATCTCGCTAACATCCCGTTTGCGCCAGTTATGAGGACAACAGCATTCATCTATTTAATATTATAATAGTTTTGAATATCATTTGTTTACGAGACAACTAAATCCAATAGACATATAATTCATCGTGTTATTGATTCCAGTTCCAAATGAAAAATCATATTGAAAATTCTCATTTGCTAAAAAGGTTAGGCCGGCATCAAAATTACTCACAGGATTTTCAAAATTAACGATTTCACCATAAGGCTCAATGTATATGCCCACTTGATCATTTACGCTAATTCCAAAAGCTACAGAATAAGTTAAATCACCTTGATCCAGTCCGTAGTAATTATATCCTACATTATATCCTATTTCTACATTGTCATTTATAACGTGGGAAATGGATAATTTATTTATAGTACCAAATTGATCATTGGACAATTCTTTTGATCCTGATGGAATAATTAAATGAGAAAGAAAAGCAATAGCGGTATTTTTATCGTCAGGATTAAACAGTTGAATTTTTGTTCCGACTTCAAGATCGCTAATTCCAGTAGTCGATAAACTTTCGTTATCGATTGTTTCGTACTGATTTAACACCCTGATCTCCAAGATTTTGCTCACCCCATATCTAAATAAATTTGTAGGGGCTAATATTTGTCTGTTAGAATTTTGTGTTTCGCCATCAAAGCTAATCAGCACGCCTGTCTCAAGTTGTAAATTCCCATTTCCTACTGAATATGAACTTTCTGTTTGGTCTGGTCGGTCTGTTATGATTTGAGCATCGATTTGTCCAAAAACTGACAGATAAATACCTGAAATAAGTATTGCTCTGAATGATGAAAAAATCTTTACTTGTTGGTAATTTT
>DBBW01000009.1:6030-7005 GCA_002292405.1 Flavobacteriales bacterium UBA974 | reverse complement strand
GATATTTATAAATACATAGCTGATTTACTATTAGTTATATCACTTAAATAACTTTAGGACAATTAGCTGTTTTATATAAAGATCATTTTAGAGAACTTTATTATGTCAATTTAATGTTATTTAATCCTTTAAATATTTGTATACAGCTAATTGAATAAATTTTATTGTCTGCCACATGAGATTCTTTACACAATTAACTACTTTGGTTTTCCTTTTTTTTGAGTTATACAATACATGCTCAGGACTCTTACACTTTAACCATTGAGGCATCTACTCCAACTGTTGCGCCAGGAGCAACGTATCGCTTTTATGTGGATATGCTTAACCCAACAGATAGCATAAGTGCGGTATTTAGCAACAACGATTCAAATCTTATCATCAATACCCTAGATGGAGCTTTTAACAAACCTGTGAATTCTAGTTGGAGTGCTTCCGGAATTAATCCAGCATTTTGCCTTTATTCCCAGAAATTGCTGATGACACCTATGCTACCATAGGTCTTACTGGCCCAGCATCTACTTCTGGTATTGCCGGTGCTGCAGATCCTTCTCTTGTAGAAGACACCTCAGAGCAGATTTCCCTTAATTTCATGACTGATGGAACAACTTCTTTATCATCAACTATAGCAATAGGTTCTGCTTAGTATGCGCTTGACACAGCAGAGAATGGTCTTCCAAATTCGTACATGCGTGTCCTTATTTTTCAAGTAATAACTGCCGGTTCTATTAGTGGTACTATAAACTACCAAGTGTTCCCATTGAGAGTTGATGAAGATGCTGTGTATGCTACTTCTAGCTTCATTGTAGGTAATGATGTTGAAGGTTGCATGGACCCAGAGGCTTGCAACTATCAAGCTTCAGCTAACACTGATGACGGTTCTTGCGATGTGAATGATTAATTCGGAGTTTGTGGCGGTTCAGGTATTACAGAAGGCGATTGTGATTGCGACGGAAATTTACTAGATGTATTAGGTGT
>DBBW01000009.1:0-5911 GCA_002292405.1 Flavobacteriales bacterium UBA974 | reverse complement strand
TGCGACGATCTGTAGAGATAATCACAGTATTCATTTCCGATTGAGTTGAGTGAGGGTGTTTTGTAGATAAACTTATATTAAAGCACGTTGTCTATTTTTATGAAAATTATGGAATTGAATCTAGGCGTTGAGCTTAGGTTTGCAAAATGAAACCATCCTCTTTAGTAATACCCATTCTAGTTATGCTACTAGTTGTATCTGTAATTGAATGGATGGCATATAGACTTGTAAAGAGGAGGTGGGATTCGAAAAAATGGTGGCCGATATTTGGTAAACTTTGGCTAATAATTACAGCATCCCTATGGGGTTTCGTTACCATCAGTTTAATAAATTTTGAATCGTGGTCGATTCGCATGCCTAATATTGTTGCGGTATTCACGATAGCTTTTTTTGTAAACCTTATTCCCAAGATGATGATGGCGATTTTTCAAGTAGCGGATGACCTTCGTTACTTAACTCAGTTCGCTGTGAAAAAAATGACTCAGGGTGAAGGTAAAATCCCTCGTTCAACATTTTTGAATTACATAGGAGCTGGCCTTGCAAGCGCTACCTTTGGTGCTTTTTTTTACGGTGTTACGAAGGGTAAGTTCAACTTTCAGGTTGAGAATGTTAAGGTGTTAATTGATGGTCTACCGAAAAGTTTTAAAGGTCTTCGTATCGTTCAAATTTCAGATGCTCACCTCGGTTCATTTGTTGGAAGTCCTCAGGCTGTTCACGATGCTCTCCAAACCGTGAACGATCTTAAACCTGATCTGATACTATTCACAGGAGATTTGGTAAATAGTAAAGCGTCCGAAGCAGAGTCATGGATAGACGCATTCTCTAAGCTTGAAGCTACCATGGGGAAGTATTCCATTATGGGAAATCACGATTACGCTGAATATGGCGATTTCGCCCCAGGAGAGAGTGAGGCCAGTATAAAACGCCTCCACGAAATTCACTCAGAGATGGGATTTCATTTGTTGCTGGACGAGCACGTGCATCTCAAGCGCGCTAAAGACCGTCTTGTGCTAGCAGGAGTAGAAAATTGGAGTAAGCGATCTTTCGGACAACGAGGTGACATTGAGAAAGCCCTTGCGAATAGCGATTCAGACTCGCTCATAACCATACTAATGTCGCACGATCCCACACATTTCGAAGAGTTAGTCATGGGCGGCAAAGCCCCAGTAGATCTAACCATGAGCGGGCACACCCATGGGATGCAAATGGGCATTAAAATCGATTTTCTTGGGATTAACTATTCGCCAGCATCATTGCTTTACAAAAGATGGGGCGGCCTATACAAGGAAGGCAATCAGTTTCTTCATGTAAATCGGGGATTTGGAGTGCTTGCCTTCCGAGGAAGAGTGGGGATGCCGCCAGAGATTACATTGCTTGAGTTACTGTAATTGAATGCATCAACCTTACTTTTGCGATAAGCCCATATGGCTGTGGGAATAGAGAACCTCGAGAAGTATCAAATTCTTGGGGTTTTTGCTTTTAGCATTTTTTAGTCAGTACATCAATATACTGTTGTTGTACATTTGATTTTAATCAATAATTCATCTATTATGGAAGAGAGTTTCGTAACCATTTTTTACATTTTTATATCAGCTCTTATTTTAAAAGGGGCTTTGTATATGGTGAAGCAAAAAAACGCAGTAATTATAGAACGTTTAGGTAAATTTAATAAAGTCTCTAAGGCTGGACTACACATAAAAATACCGCTTATAGACAGTATTTCTGGGAAAATAAATCTTAGAGTTCGTGAATTGCCAGTTGAAGTTGAAACAAAAACCAAGGACGATGTTTTTGTAAAAATCGTTGTTTCAGTTCAGTTTTATGTGATTGATTCAATAGATGGAATTAGAGATTCTTTTTATGAGTTGAATAATCCTGAGCAACAGATTCAATCATATGTTTTTGATTCAATCAGATCTGAAGTTCCGCTGATGGAATTGGATGATGTATTTGCTCAGAAAGAAAAAATTGCAATAGCAATTAAGAATGAACTATCCGACACAATGAAACAATTTGGGTTTGACTTTATAAAAGCGCTTGTAACAGATATAGATCCAGATGCAAAAGTGAAGCAGTCGATGAATGAGATTAACGCTGCAAAGCGTATGAAGGAAGCTGCACGAGAGGAAGCTGCAGCAGCTAAAATTAGAGTTGTAGCGGCTGCGGAGGCTGATTCTGAAAGTAAGAGGCTAGCAGGAGAGGGGATCGCAAAGCAAAGGATTGCTATCGCTAATGGATTAAAGGAATCAGTAGAAGAGGTGAAGCTTGCTATGGAAGATCATGTGACAAGTCAAGATGTGATGAATATGCTTTTTATGACACAGCACTATGAAACTGTTTCAAAACTCTCAGAAAACAATACGAGCACTATTTTTATGCCTTATTCACCAGACAATGTTGGTGATCTTCAAATGCAAATTCAAAGTAGTTTGATAGCTGTAGATGAATTGAAAAAATCCAAAGGCAAATAAATTTAGATCTATCTTGTCAGTAGCGGTTATTGATTGACTTAAGATGCATTACTTTTGCGCCCGCAATAGGCACAGTGAAAGTAAAATAGCATCATGAAGAGAATTAACGAGTATAAGAAATTGTTCGAAGTAGATGGTGCAATAGAACTTGCTATGCTTAAGAAAAAGTACCGTCAATTAGTGAAGGAATGGCACCCTGATAAATTCCCTGATGGAGGAAATAAAGCGCTCGAAGCTGAGGAGATGAGTCGCCGAGTTATAGATGGCTATCAATTCCTTGTGAGTATTGCTCCCGCTACGAAAGAAGCGAATTTAGAGGAGTTTAAAACAACGACTACAGAATCAATGATAGATGATCTGCAGCACAAAGGTCTGAGGCTTGAGATGACTTTTACTGATGGAAATACTTATGAGTTCTTTGGCGTAAATAAGCAGCTTTACACAAAGTTGTTAAACTCAGATAAACAGCTAAGGTTCGCTAGAAGGAAGATTTTTAATTCATGCGTTTACCGAAAAGCGAAGAGTGGAGCCAAGGAAGAGTAAGAAGGTTCTAAATTAATTTATGAAAGTCAACTTCAACAGAGTGGGCTTTTTTTATCTTACATCTCAGACTTATACTTTAAATTTTTCTTTTTAGAGCAATTATAATTTGAAAAATTTTGTATTTATGTCAATAAGAACATCGCAGATGTTCTTACATATGTACTACTTTCACACTCATGATTAAAGGACCATTTAAGAATCCGTTTTTTGTAGCTGTAGCACTGATAGCTGTGATTACAATCGGAGCTGTGGTAGTTCCTAAGATGCAGGTTGATATATTGCCGGCATTCCGAAAGTCTGCGATGCAGATTCTCACGTTATATCCTGGAATGCCAACTGAAGTAGTGGAGAAGGATATAACGAGCAGAATGGAGCGTTGGACTGGCCAATCGAATGGAATCCTTAAACAGGAGTCAAAGTCTTTGATGGGAGTAAGCATCGTGACGAATCACTACCGTTCGGATATAGATCCAGCGGAGGCGATGGCCAATACATCAGCCTATGCAATGAGCGATATGTATTACCAACCACCTGGAACTCTGCCTCCGATGGTCCAACCTTTTGACCCCACTGCGTCAACTCCTCTAATGCTACTTACTGCTTCCAGCGATGCTAAATCGGGGAAAGAGCTCTACGATGTGGCTTACTACGCTTTAAGACAAATGTTGTCTGGCGTAAAAGGCATCATTGCTCCAGCTGCATACGGAGGGTCTAAGCGAAGGATTCATATTTACGTGGACCCTGTTATGCTCGAAGCTTACAATCTCACTTCTACTGAAGTAAATGACGCGATTAAGCACAACACAACGATGATCCCTTCCGGGATAGCTGAGATAGGTGACATCAACTACAGTATCGACGCCCAGGGAATGATTAAAAATGTCGAGGATTTTAATGACATCGTTGTGGCGATGGTGGATGGCAGAGTGATTCAGGTTAAGGATATAGGTTTTGCTGCTGACGCAGCGGCAATCCAAACAAACATAGTAAGGGTAGATGGGAAAAATCAGGTGTATCTTCCTATTTTCAAACGCTCAGGCAGTAACACGATTGAAGCAGTAGAAGCTGTACAAGCGGCTCTGCCTAAATTGAAAGAGAGACTTCCAGACGATGTAAACCTCAATGTAATTTTCGATCAAAGTTCCTACGTAAGACGATCCATTTCTGGATTGCTATTCGCGGGCTTAGGAGGACTGATTTTAGTGGCTTTGGTCCTTTTGGTTTTCTTAGGTAATTTTCGTTTTGCATCTATTGCTGTATTTGCTATTCCTCTTAGTGTTCTTGCAGCCCTTGTCGCCTTGCATGGATTGGGACAAAGCCTCAACTCGATTACTTTAGGTGGGATAGCGCTTGCTTTAGGACTTTTAGTAGACAATGCCATTGTAATACTTGAGGGTATTGAGAGGCGAATGTCTAAAGGAACAGAGTCTATGGAAGCCGCTAAAGAGACTGCATCTACAATGGCTGGACCTGTACTTGCTTCGACATTAGCGATAGTTGCTGTTTTTGTGCCGATTTTATTCTTTGAAGGCATAGCGAGTGACTTATTTGGCCCTTTGGCCTTGACAGTGACAGCGTGTATGTTATCATCTTATGTGTTATCTATAGCAGTGGTGCCTCTTGCAGCTGGGATTTTTATGAGAGGCCGAATTGTGAGGATGAAGTCTGATGCAAAAGAGAAATCTGGATTCAATGGCGCACTAGATCAGTTAGAGTTGAGATATGAAAGTTCGCTATCGAAGATGGTGAAACGCCCTATGTTTATAGGGGCATTAATGGTTGCCATGACAGCATTAGCCGTTATCGGAGTGGGAGAGACGGGGTATGAACTTTTCCCGAATGAAGATGTTGGACAGTTAGAAATTCAGGTGAGGATGCCATCAGGCACGACGTTGAAAGCTTCTGAGGCGAAGATTGAGAGTATGGAAGAAATAGTGAGGAGTGAGCTTGGAAGTGATCTGAATTTAGTGATTTCGAACATTGGGGTTTTCTATGATTTACCCGCTGCATATACACCAAATTCGGGAACGCAAGATGCATTTATAGGCGTTCAACTTATAGAAAATGCAGAGGTTTCTACGGATAAATATGCTTCGCGTCTAAGAAATGGCTTCACGAAGGTGTTTCCTGGGGTGGAGTTCAGTTTTTATACGGGTGGACTTATGACGGCAGCTTTAAATGAAGGTAAACCTGCGCCCATAAATGTAAGGATAAAAGGAAATAAACTCGAAGTTTTACGAGATATAGCGGAGCAGGTGAGGAATGAGATAAGGCAGGTTGATGGAATCGTGGATGCAAGAGTGCTTCAGCGTTTAGACCAACCCACGAAGGAGGTTGATATCGACAGAGAGAGAGCGGCGAGAATGGGCGTGGATCCCGTTGATGCTATTAAGAATATGGTAGCCGCCTTTAGTTCAACGGCGACATTTGATAAGTCTTTTTGGATAGATGAAGGAAATGGAAATCACTACTATGTGGGTGTTACTTATCCTGAGTATGAGATAGATGGTGAGGATGTTCTGGGTAGTGTCCTAGTCGCTAGTAAAACAAAGGAAAAGCCTATTCCGTTTAGAAATTTTTCTATTGTAAGAAATAGAAATACTGCTGTGGAGATTAACCATCACAACCTTTCTCGTGTTTTTAATGTTTATGCCAATGTAGAAGGGCGTGATGTGGGGAGGACTTCTGCTGATATCGAAGATCGTATTGCTGATATAAAGGCCAATCTTCCTCGTGGATACTCACTCGATCTTGATGGTGAGGTGAGCGTCATGCGTAGTTCTTTTGCGAATTTAGGATTGGGACTTGGCTTAGCTCTACTATTTGCTTACTTGATTGTCGTCCCACTGTTCAGGTCATTTAAACAGCCCATAGTAATGCTATTAGCATTCCCACCA
>DBBW01000001.1 GCA_002292405.1 Flavobacteriales bacterium UBA974 | reverse complement strand
TTAGATTGAGCTTTATAACGGCTCCATAGCGTCTTGAAGTAACCACCGTTAAAAGGCTTGTCTGAGCCCGTGAAGATGTTGTCCGTATGCAGGCCTCTTTGCATGTGTTTAGAGATGAATTCTGGTAAGGGCACGATTCGATTTCTACCGCTCTTATTCCTATGACCTGAAAGTGAAATAAAGCTCATATCATCGCTTATATCTCCCCATGTAAGGCTTCTTATCTCTTGATGTGGTCTTAATAAGCAACCATATGTTAGAAGGCAACAGAGGAACAGATTCTCATTAAACAGCTTGATGTCTTCGAGCAAGGTGTTGACATCCTTAAAAGATTTATGAAGAGACGGCTTCTCTTTCATTTTTCTGATTTTTTCAAAAGGATTTGTGCAGCCGTACATTCTGGTAAATTGGGAGAACATTGAGCTCATATGTTTTCTTTCTGTATTAAAGCTTGAAGGAGTGATCAACTTAGAGTGAAGAAAACTAGAAGCTTCAGAATGCGTATAATTTGAAAGCTTAAACTTACTTTGGTTAGTGGAATTAATAAACAGTAAAAACCTCCGCTTTGTGATGCTGAAGGCCTTTTTATACGATAGTTTATAATGCTCTGGAAGATTAAATACAGTAACAGCAAATTGGAGTTGGGTACTGCTACTATTTTCTGATGTTAATTCTCTAGCTTCAATTTTCTCATGAATAGAGAGGGCTAACTTCAATGCTAAATGTAATCCTTCAGAAGTATGAACTTTGTTGGGGTGGATATCTATTCCTAGTGAGGACCCGCTTGACACTCTATTTCTTATTCCGTTTAAATAGTATATAACATAGAATCTATTCTTGCTATCTTTCACCACTCTTGGAGCTTTATTGTTCATGTTACTGACGAACTTTGTGACGAACAATTATCTAAAAAGCCCCGTATTATGAGCAAGGGCCATTAACTCAGCTGGTTAGAGTGCTACCTCGACATGGTAGAAGTCACTGGTTCGAATCCAGTATGGCCCACGAAAAAGAAACTCACAAATGTGGGTTTCTTGTTTTATAGATTTATTACTTTGTACAATGAATACATTCGAAGATCTTAAAATTAAGAAACCATTAAAAAATGCAATTTCTGATTTAAGATTTGAAAAGCCTACCCCCATTCAGCAAGAGTCCTATTCAACTATTCTTAGCGGAATCGATTTTGTGGGAATTGCACAAACCGGGACCGGAAAAACAATCGCCTATTTACTCCCAATCCTACAGGATTTGAAGTATTCAGACCAACTTAATCCCAGGGTCTTAATTCTTGCTCCTACCAGAGAACTCGTGATTCAAATTGTAAAAGAAATAGAAAAACTCACGCCCTACATTCATGTAAGAGCCCTGGGGGTTTATGGCGGATCTAACAACATCAACCCCCAAAAGAGGGCCATTGCCGAAGGGCAAGATATCATTGTAGGTACACCCCGGCGATTGTATGACCTCGTCCTGTCTCATGTATTGCGACTGAAATCAATCAAAAAGCTGGTAATTGACGAAGTGGATATTATGCTTGATTTTGGCTATAAAACACAATTGAAAAACATCTTCGAAAACCTGCCAACAAAACGTCAAAACATCCTTTTTTCTGCTACAATGACAACCTATGTAGATGAATTGATCGATGATTTTCTGGTGAACCCCGTCAAGAAAACGATTTCTATTAGCGGCACACCTTTAGAGACGATTACTCAGGAGTCGTATGCTGTTCCTAATTTTTATACGAAGATCAACTTATTAAACCATCTGTTAGAAGACAAAGAAGAATACAGCAAAGTATTGATTTTTGTGGCTACCAAAGTAAATGCGGACAGGCTCTTTGAACTATTAAACTTTCAATCTGAACTTTCAGTAATTCACTCTAGGAAAGAACAAAATTATCGTACTAAATCCATAGAAAAATTTGAAGACGGAACGAGTAGAATTCTGATCGCAACCGATGTCATTTCACGTGGTCTTGATTTAGAAAAAGTCAGTACCGTAATCAGTTTTGACACTCCTTTCTACCCCGAAAATTATATCCACCGAATTGGGCGAACCGGTAGAGCTGAACAACAGGGTAAGTCCATCCTCTTTTACAATGAGAAAGAGATTGCACTAAAAGATTCTATTGAAAGCTTGATGAATTACACCATTCCACTGAATGAATTTCCAGAGGGCGTGGTGGTGGCTTCTCAACTCACACCTGAGGAAAAGAAGAAACCAGTAGACCCTGATGAGCTGTACAATGAAAAGTCAGCTTCTGAAGTGAGGGTTGGGGGTTCTTTTCAGGAGAAATCGGTAAAGAATAGCAAAGAAAAAGTCGAGAAAAAAAGCTATAATAAAACTGTAAAAGAGAGATACAAAAAACCAGTCAGGCGTGGAGATAAAATTCAGAATATGAAAAAGAAGAGGAAGAAAAAATGATTCTTAACTCCTGATTTTCTATTAATTAGATAAATGAAAAAAGCAAAAATTTCAGTTTTTTGGTTCCGAAGGGATTTGAGACTTGAGGATAACCGTGGGTTGTTTGAGGCTCTTAGTAGCTCATTCCCAGTATTGCCAATTTTCATTTTTGATGATGAGATTACTGATGAACTAGATCCAGACGATTCTCGAATTACATTTATCTACGACCAACTCAGTAAATTATCAATTAAACTGAGGGGTTTGTCAAGTTCTCTCTTGTGTTCCAAAGGGGATCCCAAGACTGTCTGGAGTCTTCTTATTGACAAATACAACATCCATTCTGTATACGCTAACGAAGATTACGAACCATACGCCATTCAACGAGATCAAGAAATTAAGCAGCAACTTAATGAAAAGGGAGTGGTATTTAACCTGTTTAAGGATCAGGTAATCTTCGCAAAAGAGGATATCTTGAAGGGAGATAAAACTCCATACACTGTTTTTACTCCGTATAAAAACAAATGGATGGGAATGCTTAAGGGCGAATCACTAAAGAACTATACCTCTATTTTAAACACAAGCTTCTTAGAAATAAACCTACCCTTTCCAGAAATTTCAGCGTTTGGGTTTACACGATCGTCTGTAGAGGTTCTAAACTATAATTTAGACCAACTGGAGAATTACGAAGAGGACCGAAATTTTCCTGCAGCAAATAAAACAAGCTATTTATCTCCTCATCTTCGATTTGGAACTGTCAGTGTGCGTGAGGTTCTACTCAAAACGATCAACAATCAGGTTTTTGTTAGTGAGTTAATCTGGCGAGAATTCTTTATGCAAATAATCTATCATTTTCCAAATGTAGTGGGGTCGAATTTTAAGAAAAAATACGATTCTATACAGTGGAGAAACAACCTACAAGAATTTGAAAAATGGAAAGTTGGGGAGACCGGATATCCCATTGTTGATGCCGGAATGCGAGAATTAAATGCGACTGGATATATGCACAATAGGGTGCGAATGGTCGCTGCGGGATTTTTATGCAAGCACTTGCTAATTGATTGGAGGTGGGGTGAGGCATACTTTGCAAAGAAACTTTTAGATTTTGAACTCTCATCAAACAATGGCAATTGGCAATGGGCGGCTGGAACAGGGTGTGATTCGGCGCCATATTTCAGGATATTTAACCCAACTGAACAAGTTAGAAAATTTGATTCTGAAAGGCTCTATCTAAAAAAATGGATTCCCGAATTAGATACATTTGAGTATCCTTCTCCAATGGTAGATCACAAGTTGGCTAGGAAAAGAGCCATCGAAACTTATAAAAAAGGGCTAATCCCTAACTGAGTAACGTGATTTATATTCGTTCCATTGTCTTTTCGGAGACTCCGATTGTATATGATGAAACCGTATAAGAAATTGCGCAGAAATCGATCATGGCAAACCATGTAATTGGGGAGTCCCTGCTCCACTCAAATTCGCATTTGCTGCTGCTTTAGGAACAGAATCAGTATAAGATAAAAAAACGATGGAAAATAAAATCAACAAATTTCAACGCATAGAGAACGCTGGATTTAAAACCGTAATTAATGAGTAAAGTCCTACGTCGCATACTTATACATTTATTTTGCAATACATTTAATGAAGAATTCATATTTATCTAAATGGAAGTGTTTTTAATCGTTTCGCAAAGAGTTCCAGCAAAGTCTTCTAAAATATTGTAGATGCTTTTTAATTCGATAGATTTCGCCCTCTTCTTGCCTGTTGTTTTTGTTCTTTATTGGTTTGTTTTTAAGAATAGCTTGAGGTACCAAAACCTGCTTATTGTAGCTGCAAGCTATGTGTTTTATGGTTGGTGGGATTGGAGGTTTTTAGGGCTGATTGTCTTTAGCACAGTTCTCGATTTTTTCATAGGAAAGTCTCTTGAAGAAGCCAAGCTGGAACTCAACAGAAAGCTGCTTTTGTACACTAGTTTTACTGTTAATCTAGGATTTTTAGGGGTTTTTAAATATTTCGATTTTTTCGTCAGTAATTTCATAGATGCTTTTTCTTTGTTCGGTGTTGAAATTTCTGCAGGATCATTAAATATCATCCTACCTGTGGGGATTAGTTTTTATACATTCCAAACACTGAGTTATTCCATCGATGTATACCGAAGAAAATTAAAACACACAGATTATTTCATCGCTTTCTCTGCCTTTGTTTGCTTCTTCCCTCAGCTAGTCGCAGGTCCTATCGAGAGAGCTACCAATTTGCTGCCTCAGTTTTTAAAAGCCCGAAAGTTTAATTACGATCAGGCAGCTGATGGCATGCGTCAAATTCTATGGGGACTTTTCAAGAAAGTCGTTATTGCAGACAATTGCGCTGTTTTTGTAAACGCAATCTTTGACAACCCAGACCCACTAAGTGGAAGTACGCTATTTATGGGGGCTGTCTTCTTTGCCTTTCAGATTTACTGTGACTTTTCCGGATATTCTGACATAGCGATAGGAACCTCCCGACTGTTTAATATAAATCTTAAACAAAATTTTGCTACCCCGTATTTTTCAAGAAATATAGGAGAGTTCTGGAGGAGATGGCACATCTCATTATCTACTTGGTTTAGAGATTATTTATACATCCCACTCGGAGGATCTAAAGGAGGTGCATGGAATAAAATACGAAACGTCTTTGTTATTTTTATCGTGAGTGGTTTGTGGCATGGGGCGAGCTGGAATTTTATTGTTTGGGGAGGACTTAACGCACTGTACTTTCTTCCATTAATGCTTACGAAAAAAAACCGCAACCATTTAAACACGGTGGCCGAAGGGTCTTTATTCCCCACATATAAAGAATTCTTGAGCATAGGTTTTACCTTTTTCCTCACAGTTATAGCTTGGGTGTTTTTCAGGGCAGATACACTCACTGAAGCAGTACATTATTTAAATCTAATGTTTTCTTCTTCCTTCTTTAGCATGCCGTCTTTTATTACACCTAAGGCATTTATGCTTTACACAACTATTCTGATCTGTTTATTTATCGCTGTAGAGTGGGTACAACGAGATAAAAAGTTTGGGTTGAGTATAGAAAATCTTAGTAGGCCTTCGAGATGGGTTATCTACACAATCGTAGTTGGTGTTATCATCACGTTTGGCCAGTTTGGGGGATCTGAATTTATTTATTTTCAATTCTGATTTGAAAATCTTTATTAAACATATACTCCTTTTTTTAAGCATCGTTATGCTCCTCCATATTGGGCTTGCATTTCTTGCCGATGGCACGACTGATGATTATTATTTAAAGTTTTCTAGTCCCAAACAAAGCTCATTAATCCTTGGGACTTCAAGGGCAAAACAAGGCATAATCCCTTCTGTTTTATCATCTTCTATCGAAAATAGCAATTTTTCGTTTTTCAATTTTTCGTTTACACTGAAGAGTTCTCCTTTCGGGCTGGTTTACTTCAATGCCATTAAACAGAAAATCGACCTTGATTCTCAAGATGGATGTTTTATCATCACTGTAGACCCTTGGAGTATAAGCGAGAAGATCTCTGATGCAAACAAAACTCCTGATAGCCTTAGCGTTTTGTTTGGCATGTCTGATTTTACTTCTAAACCCAACTTTAAATATTTGTTTAAGCAATTCCCTCACGGCTGGGGCCGAATATTATTAAACCGTATTGAAAAGCCCATTCTCAAATACAATAGTGGTCAACTCAACTCATCCATGACCGGTTCTTTCAGTGTGCTAGACGATGACGGGTGGCTTGATGTTTATACTTCTTTAGATAGTGGCTTTGTTAAACGAAAAGAGGCGGAGAGATTTGGAATGTATAGAAATAAATCCAACAATAGAACTGGTTCTGAAAGCCGAATAGAATATCTAGACACGATTATAGAGTTTCTTTCGAACCACGGGGATGTGTATGTCGTCCGATTGCCTGTTCATAAGAAGATGCTATCTATCGAGCAGCAATACATGCCTGATTTTAAGGAAAAGATCTCAAAGGCGCTTTTAAAATCTAAAGGTTACCTCGATTTCTCTACTCTTGATAATGAGTATAGCTATACCGATGGAAACCATTTGACAAAAACATCCGCAGGAGAGGTTACGCAAGACATTGGTGTGTGGGTAAGTGGCTTGGCGGACGAATAAACCCGTACTTTTATACTTAATCTATTTTTATACATAATCTATGTTTGTGTTCACAATACCATGCACTTTCTTCGATAAACGTAAACTAAATCACGTTTGGTTTATCATTGCGACATGCCTTTGTGCCATCACTTTTCCACTTTCTTCTATCCTAGCACAAACCCCACCTTACACCATACTCACAACGACTGATGGGGCAGTTCCTGGGGCAGTTGTGATGGCGCCAATTCAAAATTCAAATCAAATATATCTCTGCGCAGTCGATGAAGAAGGGGAGTTGGTTTTTAGTGCACACACACCTGCACGAGGGTTTATTTTCGAACCATGGGGAGATGATGAGTTTGTTTTTTACAATTATTCGATTCGCAAATGGGTAACCGTAGACCAAAACCTAACGCCTACTGATACACTAGGGCTTAGTATCATCCCAGAAACTGACTATCACGATGTTCACAGGTTTGAAGATGGGTCATATATGTTTGTTGTAAGTGAGCTCGTAATCATGGATTTAAGCAGCTTTGGAGGGGTTGAAGATGCGGAAGTAATACAGCCTTGGTTAATACATATGGATGTGGAAGAGAATATTTTACGCGAATGGCATGGGCTAGACCATATCCCAGTTAACCTAGCTAATAATCTCAGTTATCAACTGGTAGATTATCTGCATTGGAACGCATTCGATATTGACTCTCAGGGAGGGCTATTAATGAGCTTCCGAAACATTAGCACTATAGCTCGGTTAAACCCCATAGATTGGTCAGTCGATTGGAAATTAGGTGGTTCTGGAAATGATTTCCAGATAGATGATCCCGAATGGGGAGGTTTTTTAAATCAGCACGACGTCAATGATATTGGTGGTAACCGCATACTTCTATTCGATAACAGTACCTCCAATGGAAATCAACCGGGTTATTCGAGAGTAGTAGAATATGAGGTCGATACTGTAGCAATGACAGCTACAAGGGGGTGGTCTTACTCACACCCTGACGAAATATACGCACCTGCACAAGGCAGTGTTGAACGACTAGAAAATGGAAATACACTAATAGCATGGGGAAATGCACATGCTGGACAAGATGTAGGTACATTGGTTACTGAAGTAAATAATCAGGGAGAAATTGTTTGGGAAATTCAACTTGGAGCATATTTCACAGTCTATCGAGCTCGGAAAATCCCTTTATCAGAAATTGAAGGATGTGGTGACATAAACGCACTGAATTACGACATGGGTGTATTGGTCGATGATGGTTCGTGTTATTTTGGGGTAGATGAAGATGGTGATGGTATGCTTGATTCTGAAGGGGATTGCGACGATACAGACGCTTCTATTTATCTAGGTGCCCCAGAAATACCTAACGACGGAATTGACCAAAACTGTGATGGATCTGATTTTATTTTCATCCCTGGATGCACCAATTCTCAAGCTTCCAACTTCAATCCATCAGCCACCGTTGATGATGGATCATGTTTATTCCTCATCGTGTTTAGGGTCGATATGTTCCTAAATGGTGGAGCAGCTTCCCTTGTAACAGAATTAGGTGCAATACCTGGTGAGCACGTAAGCTTTGGAGTTTATAAGTTTGAAATTCAAGCACCTGAAGGTGAATTCCTTTACCGATATATGGATGATAGTTCAATACCCGAGATAAACGAAAGATCTATTTTTATAAGTAGCCCCTTGTCTCTAGACATTGTGTGTTTTAACAGCCTGGACAGTTGTCTTGGTTGTATAAATCCCGAATTTTATGAATTCAACCCTTATGCTACTTCAGATGTTTTGATGTGCGAAACTGAAGCTGAAATGGGTTGTACGTATAACGAAGCATTAAATTTTGATTCAACTGCAAACATTGATGACGGAACATGCTCGTTTGCGGAAGTTTCCGATAACAACTGTCCCGGAGATTTAAATCTTGACGGCACTATAGGCGCTGACGATCTATTGATTTTCCTAATGGAGTGGGGAACAATCTGTTTTTAAAAAAAATTCTATAAGCAACCCATTTCGTTACTCTTTCGTTATGATATTACCCTCTTATTTAGTATATTAATAATTCTATGATTCGACAACTTATACCCACCTATGCGCTGTTAGTTGTGCTGTTATTTGTTCCATGTAGTTTTACTTGGAGTCAAGCTGCGCCACCTACAGACATTCACCTTTCTGAGCTCCAAAGCTGGTTGCAAAGCAATTGGCATAATGGTTATCACAGCAGCCTAGGATATAATGAGGCTAGGCGACAAATGTATGGATATGTTGATATTTCTGGAGGCCAAATAGAGTGCGTGTACACAGGGTTTACACAAGCTGGTGGATATGTAACATACCCCAATCCCATTAACGCTGAGCATCTGGTACCACAAAGTTTTTTCGGTTCCTCAGAACCTATGAAATCTGACATTCATATCCTTAAACCCTGTCACGGTTCTGCAAACAGTGCGCGAGGTAATAAGCCATATAATGATATCGTCGATAGTCAAGCTCAGTGGTATGGTACCATCAACAATTCATATACCTCGCAAGGAAGTACGCCGAGTAATTCTGAGGTTTGGTCTGAAAGCTCTGGTGGTGATTGGGAACCTAGGGAAGATCGAAAAGGTGACGTTGCACGGGCTGCTTTCTACTTCTACACGATGTATCCCGATGCGGCAGGATCTATAACAGAAATGGGGCCTACTGACATTTTATATCAATGGCATCTTGATGATCCCGCTGATGATGCTGAAATATCTCGAAATGATAAGATTGCTTTACAGCAAGGAAATAGAAATCCATATATAGACTACCCAGATCTAGTATATAACGCATGGCTTTGGGAGGCAGGGACATCCGACAATCAGGGCCCTAATTTTTCAGGCACACCTAGTTTTGTTAGTGTCCCTTGTGATGATCTCAACGCTTTTAATGAAATAACTGCAAGTCCATCCGACCCGTGTACACCTATAACCTTAAGTTTTAATGATATTAATACTGGATTGGGATGTACAGGTGGAAACATAACACGCACTTACTCAGCAATGGATGGATGTGGAAACGTAAGCACATTCACTCAGACAATTTCTTTTACTGATAACACTCCCCCAATATTTACCTATGTTCCTGCAGATATCACAACAACATGCGATAGCGAATTAACTGATTTAGTTAGTGCTACTGCATTTGATAACTGCTCACAGGTGAATATTACAATTGACGTAGTTCTCGTTGGGGGTCCATGCCCTGAAGCTTATGAAATTCACCGAACTTTCTCATCGTTCGACGACTGTGGCAACACCTCGTCTGCGCTCCAAATAATCTACATCGAAGCTTCCGTTGTTGTTGGTTGTCCGGAAGATGTCGACGGTGATGGAAACGTCACTGTAAGCGATCTTCTAGCCATTCTCAGTGAATTCGGTTGCGCAACAGGATGCCAATACGATATCAACCAAGATGGTATTGTCGGCGTGGGAGATATTCTTGAAGTACTTGCGGCTTTCGGGGATGCTTGCTAAAGTTATAGGTTACGCGATGCAACGAATTTCATTTTAGAGCGTTTTTCATCTGACTAAATCTGTCATTAAAACGACTATGATGAAACAATTTTCTTTCCTTTTCGCGACTCTTACTCTCGCATTTTCTTCTTTTTCAGCCCAAACTCCTTGCGTTAACGGAATGGCGGCTGGCTACCCTTGTTCAAACGTAGATTTTCTATCATTTACAGCTGGATCTGCTCTCGGTGGTGGTGATATGAATGATATCTGGGGTTGGACCGATCCTGTTTACGGTACTGAATACGTATTACTCGGCAGGACCTCTGGAACAGCTTTTGTCGATATTTCTGATCCAGTAAACCCTCTTTATTTAGGAAACCTACCTTCATCAGGTTCGAATTCTTTATGGAGAGATATTAAGGTAGATGGAAATTATGCGTACATCGTTTCTGAGGCTAGTGGACACGGAATGCAGATTTTTGACTTAACCAAACTTAGAAATGTCGTTAATCCTCCTGTTACATTCACTGAAGATGCTCACTATAGCGGCTGGGGAAATGCCCACAACATCGTCATTAACGAAGCTAGCGATAGAGCTTACGGTGTCGGCACAAACACTTCAAGCGGAGGTCTTCACATTGTAGATATCTCAAATCCTTTAAACCCAGTGATTATGGGTGACTTTGCAGGTGATGGCTACACACATGATGCACAAGTTGTAAACTACATTGGCCCAGACGCAGCTTATGCAGGTAATGAAATTGCTTTTGCATGTAATGAGAATTCAATTACTGTTATCGATGTTACTGACCCTACTGATGCTGTTCAATTAAGCAGAACAACCTACAATTCTCAGTACGCCCATCAAGGCTGGCTCACTGAAGATCACAAGTATTTCCTAAGTGGTGACGAATTAGACGAAAGCAATACTGGAGTAAATACAACTACATTTATTTGGGATGTGCAAGATTTAGATGCTCCTTTTCTTTTGGGAACATTTGTCTCTAGCACACCCGCGATTGATCACAATTTATACATTAAAGACAATCTTTGCTATCAATCAAATTACAGAGCTGGATTGCGTATCGCGAACCTTGATAATATCGCAAGTGGTCTGATGACTGAAGTTGGATTCTTTGATCTTTACCCTTCAAGCGATGGCGCTGGATTTAATGGTACATGGTCAAACTACCCTTACTTCGCTTCTGGAGTGATTGCTGTTTCACACATTGAAGAGGGTCTGTTTTTATTGAGCTTATCTGGAAATATCAGCGACCTCGGTTGCACGGATCCAACTGCATGTAACTATTCCCCAGATGCGATTGAAGACAATGGATTGTGTGCAGAAAATGATGCGTGTGGTGTGTGTGGTGGAAACGACTCCTCTTGTTCGGGCTGTACGAATACCATTGCTTGTAACTATGACCCAAGTGCCACGATTGATGATGGTTCTTGTATCATAGGGGGGACGGGCATAATTGTTACTGTTGGTGGTGGATCATGGGACACTGAAATTTCTTGGTCGATTGTTCAAGATGATGGTGAGATTATAGCTGATGGAACTACAGGAAGTTTAGATCTATGCGTGGGTAACGGTTGCTATACTTTCGCAATGAATGACAGTTATGGGGACGGATGGAATGGAGCAATCTATACAATCACAAGTACAGTATCTGGTGAAGTCATTGATTCAGGAGATCTTGATACAGCAGCCAGCGGTGACGGATCAAGTTATGGTGAAAACATCTTCTGCATTGAAAATGGCGAACCTGACGTTCCTGGATGTACAAATGCAACGGCTTGTAACTACGACGCGACAGCGACTATCGATGACGGATCATGCGAGTATGCAAGTTGCGTATGTCAAGGAGATGTGAATGGTGATGGCGCTATTACAGTTGCAGACATCCTTCTCATTCTTAGTAATTTTGGATGCACTACAGGCTGTTCAGCAGATGTAGATGGGGACGGTTCTGTGACGGTTTCGGATGTGCTTGTCGTGCTTAGTCTCTTCGGGGATCCGTGTTAATAAACCTCTTGAATGACAAGTGTTTGATCGAGTTGAAAAGAGTTGATCAAGGGATGTTGGCGGATCAGGTTTAAGCTTGGCTATTGTAAAGCATAGTATTGAGGCCCATGGCTAAATTGTTCATGTTCGGTCTGCCTATGGCCAGGGAACTACTTTCAGTTTCACGTTGTAGAAAGTTGTAACTGAAGGAGAATAATTTAACCTAGTCTTAACATTAGCTTAATATTGTCGTGAAATAATGTGCGGAAATTTGTACACGCAATTAAACATTATTTTAAATACTCAGATTATGGATACTTCACTTAAAACTATCGACCTTTCAGCAGTTGTTTACGTAGCTCTTATGGTTACTGTATTCTACCTAGCTCTTTAATCTACTCGTCTAATTTTTCAGTTCATATAAGATGAAGAAGTGGTTTAAATCTTTTGGTTACCCAGAAGTTGTCTGGTTGCCAAAAAGCGAGCAGTCATTTTTAGGATTCATTTCTATCGCATTTTTATTAGCGATGTTTGCTACTCCTTATCCGCAAGTTGCTATGTGGGTAGGGTTTTTATTTGCAGCATATGCAGCGATAGCTAACGATTCAATCCAAACAATTGGAACATTCATTGCATCAAACCAAGACAAAAAATGGTGGGTGCTATGGATTTTTATCGGGGGGGTGTTCTGTTTGACAATGCTTTATAGTTGGTTAACTCTTGGAGGTGACGTAACGCACGGCAGGCTAGCAGCTAAAGGTTTTGAAGTAGCACCTACGGAGTTCCACTTCCTACAAGTAGCAGCCCCAATTTTTCTCCTCATACTCACGAGACTTAGAATGCCTGTTTCTACAACATTCATTCTATTAACTTCTTTCGCTGCAAGCACAAATGCAGTAGGAAAAGTTCTTGCTAAGAGCATGAGTGGCTATGTCCTAGCATTTGCTCTAGGACTCATTTTCTTCATGATTGTTGCTAAATCTGCTAAGAAACATTTCGTTGGAACTGCAAAACCTTGGTGGACTGTTGCTCAATGGATCACATCTGGGTCACTCTGGGCTGTTTGGCTTACACAAGATGCTGCAAATATTGCAGTATATCTTCCTCGTAGTCTAAGTTTCCCTCAGTTCTTGGCATTCATTTCTGTAGTTACAATTGGATTAGGAATTCTACTTTACACTAAAGGTGGTCGTATCCAAAAGATTGTTACTGAAAAATCTGTGGTGACAGATGTACGTTTTGCTACTCTAATTGACCTTATTTACTGTGTCATCTTATTCTACTTTAAGCTTCACTCTAAAGTACCAATGAGTACTACATGGGTATTCATCGGTCTTCTTGCTGGTCGTGAGCTTGGAATGTCTTTAATGAAGACGGGCGTTCACACTGTAGCAAGCGGTCTCAAACTTGCGATTAAAGATATTACATACGCACTTATAGGCCTAACAGTTTCTATTGCTATCGCAGTAGGTGTAAACGATAATCTGACATTTACATCTGTTGTCACAGAGATTCCTGAGGCATTCTCAAGCGGAATCGTTAAGTTTTTCTCAAAAATAGGATTTTAATTTAAAATGAAGAAAATACAATTTCTACTAGTAATTTCATTATTCCTGCTATCAACTTTTGCGCTAGGGCAACAGAAAGTTGAAAGCAAATTTGGCAAGGGCGTATACGTTGTTGCTAACGACTCTAGCTTTTCTATGAAATTCAATGCAAGAGTTCAAAGCCTTTTAATGTTTGAAGCTCCTGCAGGTTCTGAGAACCTAATGGATGATATGACATCAAACTGGTTAATCCGTCGTTCAAGATTGAAGTTTTCAGGTTTTGCTTACTCTCCTAAAGTTAAGTACAAAATTGAGTTGGGTCTTTCTAATAGGGACCACGGTGGAGAAAACATTCACACTAACAACACTTCAAATCTGATTCTTGATGCATTCGTTCGTTGGAATTTTTACAAAAACATGGAGGTGTGGATAGGGCAAACAAAACTCCCAGGTAACCGCGAACGTGTAATCTCTTCTCAAAAACTTCAATTCGTTGATCGTTCACTTGTTAACTCTCGTTACAACATCGACCGTGATATGGGAATCCAGTTCCGCAACAAGTTTAACATCGGATCAATAGCAACTAGACAAGCTCTTGCTATTTCTCAAGGTGAGGGTAGGAACAGGACAAATAAAAAGGATCCTAATCCTGCTAATGGTTTCGAGTACACAGGACGTCTTGAGGTTCTTCCTCTTGGGGAGTTCTCTGGCAAAGGAGACTACTTTAGTTCAGATCTAAAACGTGAGGATACTCCAAAAATTTCTATTGGTGTAACATATGACTTAAATATGAATGCTGCTCGTACAGGAGGTAATCTTGGAAGCTATATAGAAGATGAAAACGACCTTGTTATTAACGATGTACTTTGCAACCTTAACACTGTTCTTGCTGACGTATTTGTTAAGTACAAAGGATTCTCTTTATTAAGTGAGTATGCAAACAAAACTCTAGATGGTGACAGAATCTACAATGAAGATGGTGACATCATTAATAACTACTACACTGGAACTGGTATAGCAGTTCAAGCTGGTTACCTAATGGAAAACAATCTTGAGCCAGCAGTTAGATTCACAATGATTACTCCTGAAAAAGAGTCCCTCAGAGATATTCAAGAAATGATCACATTTGGTCTTTCTAAATACATTGTAGGTCATAGCTTGAAGATTCAAACTGACTTTAGTCTTATCAATGAAACTAACCAGTTTACTGATGACTCTTCTCAAGAATACATGTTCCGCTTTCAAGTGGAGATGGCGTTCTAAAGGATAATTATCAATTCTGTATTATCCCCGTTCCTGCTGAATTTACAAACTGATTTGTGAGTTTTTCCTTACCTAATGTAGTTGACCACCCGTGACCTGGGCGTACCTCGAAATTGTCTGGAAGGGGATTCGTCTTGTTCAGATATTGAAGCTTCTAAAATAGCTACATTACCACCAAGGAGGTCAGCTAAAACTTATAAAACCTTATCTGGATTCTTTTCTTTTACATGTTGAGCTATAGGGATTGGAGTCCCATCATCGTCTAGTCTAACAAATATGAGACGTGTAGTACAAACATCAGCCTCCTCGTGACTATAGACATTGAACTTTCTAGCATTTACCTGTACAGTAATACTCTTGTTCCCAATACTCACAATCTCTCCGTAAATCTTGATGAGATTGTTTTCCTTAACGGGAGATTTGAAAAGAACTTCCTCCATCTTAAGCGTCACCATGTTGGGACAGTGACACGCTTCATTCACAAAAGCGACAGCAGATTCATCCACCCAGCTCAGCATCGTGCCTCCAAAGAGGTTGTTATGCACTCCTAAATCGTGTTTTTTACAAACCTTCGTAGCGAGTAATTTCATGTCTTAATGATTCATTTTTGTGCGACCATTGTTTTTAATTGGGAGCATCATTTGATAGGCCAGATCATCAGATTTGCTGTCATCCGTTACGTCCAAACCATATTTAATCTTATCTACATCACCATATACAAACGTACCGAAAATACGGTCCCAAATAGAGAAAATATTCCCAAAATTCCTATCTGTCCACGGCTCCTCGAAGTGGTGATGAAATTTGTGAGTGTTGGGCGAAATGATCACCCAACTTATCGCCTTATCTACAGCTAAAGGCAGCCGGATATTTGAATGATTAAAATATGTGAAGGCTATAGTGAGGATTCTGTAAAACAAATAAAATGCCAACGGGGCTCCCATGATCAAGACCGCTAGAACAGCAAAGCTCTCTCTAGAAAGAAAATCCAAAGGATGCAACCTCGTTCCTGTCGTTGCATCCACTTTGGTGTCACTGTGATGCACGAGATGAATCCTCCAAAGAAACTTCACTCTGTGAAGTGTCAGGTGTGCGACATATTGAGAAATAAGATCAAAGGCCATAATCGCAACGACTAACTCTACCCAACTTGGCCACTCCACCATATTTAAAAGCCCCCACCCTGTCTCCTCAATCCAAATAAAAAGTCCTACAGTAAGAGCGCCCACGGCAACATTGATGAAGATGAGTGTTGCAAGAAAAACAAGGTTCGTCTTCGTGTGTGCCGCACTTCGAAATCCTCCTTTAAAAAGGGGTCTTAAAGATTCAAAGCTTAAAGCTGCTGATAGGCATACTACAATCCAAACGAGCTTGTGCCATGACTCTAAGTCCTCAAAAAATCCGATGAAATTGTCCATATGGTAAAATTACATCTGAAAACGAGTAAATTGTGCTTCATGAAAACTATTATAACTTTTGTAGTGCTTTGTTTTTCATTAAGCAGTGTCTTCGCTCAACCCACAATGACATGGGATAGTCCTATTGATGTTTCCTCTCAAGAGTTCGGAAATAGGTGTATACGCATTGCACTGAATCAAGCTGGAAACCCTATGGTATTGCATGGCAAAACTGGTGACAATGCAGGTCTTTATTTGTCAATTATGGAAGACGGAATCTTTGGAAACCCTATTCAAATTGTCTCTGAAACGAATATCTATTTGGTGGGGGAATCGGAAGGGCCGCGTATGGCTGTGTATGAAAATCGTGTCGCTGTGAGTTACCAAATTTTTGGCGAATGGGCGACTGGGGGCCATGTTGTAATCTCAGAAGACGATGGCTATACTTGGGGTGAGCCCTATGCCATAGCGCCTACAGCAACTGAAGATCATTTTATGCCACACGTCGCTTTCAATGACGAAGGTCTGCCTTGGGTGGCAGTTAAATTAGGCGTAAACCCTACTGAAGAAGGGATTCTCCATTTCAACACCGATCTTGATGCTTTTGATCCCGCAATAAGCGGCTCGACAGCTACTCCTGGCGTTTGTGAGTGCTGTCCTTCAAATGCTTTTGGGTATGAAGGTATGTATTACAATGTGGTGAGAACCAATGGTGACAACCTTCGTGACTTTTGGATTACAACCTCGTCAGACGGCGTCAATTGGGACAACGCTATTGATATTGATGAAACAGATTGGGTCATTAACGCGTGTCCTGCCTCAGGGACTTCATCGACCGTTATGGAAGACGGCACACTTATTTCTGCGTATATGGCAGCCCCCAATGGCAGCCGGGTTTACTGGTCTTCTACAAATTTAAGCGCTTTTACATTTCTTGAAACAGGCCAAATAGACCCGGGCAATACGTCATCAGAAAACCACCCTTCTATATCTAGTTCTGGAGACTGGCTTGTCGCAGCATGGGAACGTAACTCTGGTGGATACAATGTCATGGTTGCCATTTCAGATGCCGGTCCTCAAGCCTTAGAGATATCTGTTATGAGCGTGACAGAAGGTTTGAGCGGACATAACCGCTACCCTTCCGTTGTTTATGATGGCGAATATATTCATCTGGTATATCAAAACGCTGAGAACGGCGTTGTGCACTACCTGAAAGGGGAAATATCTGGCACATCCCAAGTTGAGGGAGTTGAAAATGAGGAGAACCCATGGACGATTACTGCTCATGAATCAGGTTGGATTTTAAGAGGCGAAGATGCATCATACACCTTATACGATTTAAGTGGTCAAGCATTGGAAATGGGCGAGTTCCTGAACGAACTATATATCCCAAACAACTATAAAGCTATGATTTTGCAAGTTCGAAGTCGTCATCACGTAAACTCTTTCAAACTAATTAAATAAATCGACCACGGGAGCTGTAGAATAATTTAAGAGCAAGCCTCGCCAAAGGCCGCCAAGATGCCGTCAAGTAAATCAGAAACCGTCACTGCTCCATCTCCGTTCACATCCCCCACACAGTTAGACGTGCACCCAAAATCACTCAATAAGATAAGTACGTCCCCTATAACGATGAAGCCGTCGTTGTCAAGGTCAGAGGGACATGTGCCTAAATCGGCATCGCAGCTGAATCCTGTAGCCCCGTCCCCAAAGAACGACACGGTACGTTCATAAGCGTCTAGCCCGATTTCAATGCCCATCAGACGGCCAGGCACATCGTCGAAATATGGGTGTATGCCACCATATATTCTACTTAAGCTACATTCGTCTGAAGCATCGCGGTAGGTGGCCCACTGCAATTCCACGTCAACACTTGGGCCGTCTTCAAAAACCAAGAATTCGTTAGCCGGCGCAAGAAAGGTGCCCAGCCCTCCTGGGAAATAAGCGTCTCCAGTAAAGGCAGTCAAAACTTCTGCTGCGGCACGCGAGTAAGTGCTGTGACCGCTAACGTACCCAGCAAATGGAGGACTTACAAACGAAGGCCGTTGGTATGGTTCCCACACTTCTGCCAACACCCACCCAACGCCAGCAAATTCCGTATCGACGTTGTTGATAACCGAACTACCCTTCCAAGCCCATAGTTTTATTTTTCCCTCATTTTCACCTAGGATTCCAGCCAAATCGTCCCCAGCTTCGACCGTTTCAATAGATCCGGGAATCAAAGGCAGTCCACCGGGGTGATAATTGTCCGCAGTGGGGTCGGTACTTTGGCCCAGTTCTGACATTCCTCTGATGGCAGTGATGGGTCGGGAGGAGTCGTACCAACCCTTAGCCCCCCAAGACGAGACAGCGCAGTCGTGCATTGCGGAACCCAGTGCGAGGTAAGTTTTGACATCCCATTCAAGATCGTCCAAGACGTCGCCTTCTCCTTGAAATTGCTTAACGAGTTGCGGATGATCGCTGACGTAATTCAAAATGGTGAACCAATGTCCTGGAGGCGTCTCCGAATCGGGTCCGTCTGCCCAAAACTCTGCAAGTACACGTGCATAGTCGCCTCGAGGAGCTATATTAGGTGTATACGCTGACCCGGTAGATGGGTTGATGCTATGACCTGGGCTAGGGGAACCGCCATTGGTAGCATCGTAAAACGTGGCGTACGTTTCCAACGTTGTGGGGAAGGTGCCACGGTTTCCAATTGCAGCAGGGCTGATGTCCCACATTACCCCATCGGTAGGATCCAACATGCCGGACCAAAGTGCCACCATGCTGTGACCGTCAACATATATTTCAGATGTGCCCAACCCGTTCATAGCATGCAAGGCGGGTTCGCCAGGATCGTGGTACACCTTATATTCAAAACCGTTACGCGTGTACGATGTAAGGTCCGCGTCGGTTAAGGCCCACGATGTTACCTGCCCCCATTCTGGAGAGAGAAAATCGGGGGTTTCGCCAGGGATGGTGTTACCACTTTGATCTATAAAAATGTCGAGTGTGAGCGGCTGCCAACGGTTTAAATCCTGCACCGTCTCGTTTCCTGGCAGATCAACAATGAGAGGCGGGTTAAGTGGGGTGTAGGACGTGTTGGAATAGTCGTTTTGTTCGTTTGATCCGTCTTGAAGACCAAACGAAATTAATTGCGAGGCCAAGTAATTGCCCAGAGCTCTTCCGTCTCCTGAACTATAGTCCGTACTAGTGAAATTGACATCATAGCCCAACGTAGCCATGTGTAAATCATAGCCCGTCATGAGGTCATCGACTTGCGGAACGTTGGCAAATCGGTGCTGAAGCAACCTATACATCCCAAACGCGATTGCCTCGTCCCGCGCAATAACTACATCTGTGGAAGGGGTGAATCCATCAAACGGCGCTTGGAATCCTTCGTACTCCTGACCCAGAAATGCGGGGCAAGCGGAGGGTTCCATGACGGCCCAAGCGTCCCACATCAGCATAGAGCTGTGCCAGAGATTACGTGCATGCACCGTAGGGCGTGCGAAGTCGCCTCTGATGCTCTCAAGGAGCATTTCGTTCCATTGCCGCGCCATACTGTTGTCTATGCTTATAACGGGGTGGTCCACCACTTCCGAGCAATCGGGACTGGGGTTGGTAGGACAGACATCGCACGCATCTGGAATCCCATCCAAGTCGTAGTCTGCGGATGTAGCTACGAGTGAGCAATTGTTAGACATGATAACATCATATCCGTTACACTTGCCACTGAGAATGTCTGTGAGACCATCATTGTTTATGTCTAAAAGCGCCACGTCGTAGCTGTTGGTGACCCATTCGAAAGTGGTATTATCGTAAGGATCATTAAAGTTGCCATTGACGTTTTCATAAATGGCGATGCGACGGCTGCTGTTGCAAGGCGGAATGTCCACATCGACATCGGAAACCACCACATCATAATCTCCATCCAGGTCCAAATCGGCGGCATGTACGTTACCCCCAAATCCATTCGTAGAGCTAAACCCGAGGTTGACGGTGTTGAAGCCCAAACTTACATCAGCAGTATGAGATGTTGCCGTCAACAATTTGTCGCTATTGTCATCCACTACGTACAAATCGAGCATTCCGTCTCCATTGAAATCCGCGATTTCAAACATGTACGGAGATGCGCTTGGCACGATGTTATCCCAAGAATTAAAGTTGCCTGTTCCATCATTGAACAGGACGATGACGCCTCGTGAATCCCAAGGCGATACGTCGTATAATGTTGTGTTTTTAACTAAGTCCAAATCGCCATCTCCGTCCATGTCGTGGATTTGGCCTGCCGTCCCAAAGGCGCTGTTACGTAGATTGCCCATTCGGGACTCACCATCGTCTATGAAATGACCCGTTCCATCATTGATCAACAAGAAGTCTTTGGCGGTGCCCCCTCCGCTGTTCTCTCGGTAGTTCACAAAGTACAAATCTTCCGCACCGTTGCCTGTCAAATCACCCGACCACACAGCGCAAATTAGAGGGTCATCCGAGATCAATGTCGGAAACCTCGAAGCGCTTTCGTCAGCGAGTCCCAACCAATTACCCGAGCCATCTTCCCCTAAATTCATGAACAGCATAGGCTGTTGACTGAAGGTATTGACAATGACCACATCATCCCACGTGTCGCCATCCACGTCAATAATATAGGCATCACGTGCAAAACTGGGGTTGGAAATGAATTCTGGTGCTAGCTCTAGCGTCATATCTACGAGCACGCCTTGCTGATTGATAAGCAGTAGGTCGGATTTGGGTGGTTCTGAGGGTGCAGAAAACGGCTCTTTACGAACCACAATCACGTCCATCCAGCCATCTTTGTTCAAGTCCGCTGGCCACAAATCCTTTTCTTCTTCGTCACTGGTCGCCACGGTAAATAATTCCATCCGGCTTTCAGTTTGGATGTCCCATTCCAGCCATTGGGCTTGCGCATTGGGCATAGCAAAGACTGTCAAAATACAACCAAGTATGAGAAAAGGACGTTTCATGCACCTAAAATAAGACGCTTAAATTTAAGATGGGTTGCGTCTGTTCGGAAATTTCAAGACCTCAAACAGGGAAAGTCTAACAGGTGAATAAATATGTATATATTGCAAGATGATAAAATATACTTTGATCACTGGGGCAAGCAGCGGCATAGGTCTGGAAATGGCTAAAGTCTGTGCTGAAAAGGGTATGAATCTATTGCTTATTTCATTGCCAAAGGAAGACTTAGAGGCTAAATCAATCTCCATCTCAACGAAGTACAAGATCAAAGCTAAATATTTCGAATGTGACCTTACGGAAATTAGTGAAATTAATGATTTGATTAAGTGGGTTGAGGATAATGGATTTAATGTAAACTTCTTAATCAATAACGCTGGCTTTGGTGGAACGATGTCATTTGATGAAATGGGGGAAGAGTACATTAATAAAATGATCGACCTAAACATCAAGGCTACTACCAATGTCATGAATAAATTTTTGCCCCTTCTTAAATCAAATTCACCATCTAGAATTTTAAACGTAAGCAGTATTATTTCCAATCTAGTTGCACCGTACAAATCATTATACGCTGCAACAAAGACGTATGTAATAAATCTTAGTTTAAGTCTTGCATATGAACTTCGAGAACATGGTATTTCTGTCAGCGTACTCCTACCAGGAGCTACTCCCACAAACAAAATTGTTTCGAACCAAATAGAACAAGGAGCTTATGCAGCAAGAGCTACAGTTATGGGCGCTAATCAGGTTGCAAGAATAGCTATTGAAAAAACAATAAAAGGAAAAATAATTATTACTACAGGTATAAAAAACAGGTTAATTAGAAAACTGATATCCGCTCTTCCGCATAGGTTCTCCGCATTAATCGCAATTAACCAATACAAAAAGCAAAAGAACAACGATGAACTCAACAGGAATTGATATCAGTTGGATGGAAGGCGATATGATCATAGCCTTACCTATGATTCTGTGTCTTATTGGATTTGCAACATTTTGGTTTGTTTCACAAGCAAACAACATCAATGATGGCTCAGTGAAAAATATTCTATTTACGAAGTATTGGGGGCTATGCTCCATGGGTATTCTACCCGCAATAATCGCACTACAGCTAATGCCACAATATGCTCTTTCAGACTATGGGCTCACATACAAACCTGAATCTACAACGACCTCTCTTGTGGCGATCTTGATTCTTGCTGCGGTAGCAATGCCTCTAGTGTTTATGAATGCTAAAAAACCATCTCACCATGTAAATTACCCTCAAATCAGAGAGAAGAACTGGACTTGGAGTTTGGTGTTAAAAAACTGCTTGGGATGGGTAGCCTATCTGTTGGGGTATGAAGTTCTTTTTAGAGGAATCTTGTTGTTTCCGTTGGTGGATGCTATTGGAGTTTGGCCTGCTTTAGCGATAAACACCGCGATGTATTCTGCGACACACATTCCAAAAGGCCTAGATGAAACGATCAGTGCGGTATTTTTAGGGGTCGTGCTGTGCTTAATGACATTAATGACTGGAACTCTATGGGTTGCTGTTTTTGTCCATATCATAATCGCTTTAACGAATAGCTTTTCTTCTATATACCACAACCCTGAAATGAAGTTTGTAAAATGAATGTTTTTATTACAGGAGGTACCGGATATATCGGCGCTCACCTTATCAAGGAATTAATCTCGAACGGTCATACGGTTCATGCTTTGGTTAGAAATCTTGAAAAAGCTGCAGCACTTCCAAAAGAGGGGCTTGTTCTTTTCAAAGGGGATCTCAGTGATTTAGCTAACATCAAAGAAGCAATGAAGGGTTGTGACCAAGTCTATCACGTGGCGGGGAACACTTCTATATGGGAAAAGGACCGTTCAAAATATTACACCATAAATGTTGATGGAACGAGGAACATTATGGACGCTGCGCTTGAAAATAAAGTAAAGAGAATCGTATTCACCTCTACTGCTGGTGTTCTCGGCCCATCATATGGTGGCATCGTTACCGAGTTGAAATGCAGAAATCTTGATTTTCTAGTCGAATACGAGTCATCTAAAGCAATGGGTGAGTCTCTTATCAAGAGCTATGTTCTGGAAAAAGGTCTAGATGCTGTAATTGTCTCTCCAACTAGAGTTTTTGGGCCTGTGTTAATAGGGGAACCGGCCTCTATAACTCAATTAATCTCTAAATACACAAAAGGTAAGTGGAGAATAATTCCAGGTGATGGTTCAAAAATCGGCAACTACGTTTTCGTTGATGATGTTGTTAAAGGTCACATACTCGCAATGGAAAATGGGGTGAAGGGAGGAACCTACATTTTAGGTGGGGAAAACCACAGTTACAACTCATTCTTTAAAATACTGAAAGAGGAATCAGGTCTCGATTATCGTCTCATAAAAACTAGCATTGGCCTACAATTACTATATGCACATTTAAATACTTTTTTCGCGATACTTAGGAATAAAAAACCGGCAATTACAGCAAAATGGGTTCACCGTTTCAAGTACCATTGGGAGGTGAGTCCAAACAAAGCTGTTGAAGAATTACAATTAAAAATCACGCCACTCAGAGAGGGTATTAAAAAAACTTTAAATAGTTTGTGAAGTCGATTTCATCTCTACGCTGGTGCCGAGGGGAGTCAGGTCGAACGAGTTTGAGGAGGATATGAGATTGGGTTCTCTTAAAAACCCCCTCAATGTACTTTGAGGGGGTTTAAGGGAGCTAATCAAATTTCCGTTATTCTACTTCCAAATGGAATCCAGTATGCATTGCATTTCCGGCACCATCTTCTGCCTCCATTTCTAAATGGTATTCTCCTGAAGTTGCATCTGAAGGGACCATCATTTCAATGGAAAAATCAATTGACGTCTCATTAGAAACTGCAATTTCTGTTGACCAGATTTCAGTTTCATCAGACTCTCTTATTAAAAGAACTTCTGCATCGGCGATCCCGTCAGAATCTTCAACTGTTCCTGTTAGAGTGACGGTTGAACCCGCGCTCCAAACTTGTTCCTCAGTCCATGTCGCAGGATCTACCCCATTGACGTCTGTCAAAGTGAATAAAGGGATGAAATCATTTTCTACATGCAAAGGCGTCACCATATCTGCTGCAGCGTTTCCTTCAGCATCTGAAAACGACACCACAACATCCCAGACACCTCTTGCTGTATTAGGAATGTCAAAAGAAATTTGTCCATCAGCATTGGTTCCTGATAAGTTCTGAACTTCAAGGACTGACCAATCGGTTCCTGAGTGAAGGACGAATCCTTCTTCTTCTTCTCCCTCATGAGAATGTCCCTCAGCAGAGTGAATATCCCATCTTAATTCTCCCAAACCTTCATCATCACAAAAAGATTCAAGAAGGGTGACTGTTGTTCCAGCATCCGCATCGACTTCGTCAAGGGTACTGATGCCATTTTCAACGTTCTCAGTACATATGGTCGGTGGGGCTGTGTCTGTAGTCCCACATGAGAATAGAGTTATCATTGCAGCTATGGCAAATAAAATTGTTAAATTTTTCATTTTAGTTTTTATTAAATGTTTGTAGGTCGTAAGACCATGAGAATGACACCCACCGGCCTTGAGCTACTAATCCCAAGGTTCGGTAGGCGCTTATGTGATCAAGCCAATTCTTGTTGAAAAGGTTGTCTGCTTCCAAGCGAAGCGCGCTTTTATTCATCTTAAATGTTAATCCCATTCCAAATAGAGAAGCGCCTTTTGTGAAGTCCTCGTTTCTCGCAACCAAATACGATGGAGCAATTGCTCTGTGACTCAAAGTGATTGACAGCTTGTCGTCTATTGGATGGGCGTAAGAATTTATGATGTCAACGGGCGAAGTAAAAGGCAGTCCAAGTCCGGTTTCTAGGGCCCATTGGCCTAAAACCGAAGAAGTGGTCGCAAGCTTACCCCGACCGATTTGTAGATTCATTTTTACCTCCAAACCGGTTCTAAATGCATCCGTCGCTTGGAAGGAATATATTTGTCCTGAATGGGCAATTGGCGCAAAGCTTGCAGTAGGCGTAATGTGAATGAATCCTTTGTGTAGTGAAGCAAATGATCGGATGTCAATATTAAACTTTTCAGATGATGTACTTAAGGCTGCGCGAACCTCAAATGCAGTCTCAGGTTTGAGGTCTGGATTGCCTTGCTCAAATCGAAAAGTTCCATGATGAATTCCATTTGCTGCTAGAGCATAATTGCTGGGTACTCTAGTGTATGTTGAAGCAGTAAAAGACATGTTAATCTTTTCTAGATCAATTGGCTGAAACCAACTGAGTGCCCAACTTGGCGTTACATTGTTAAGTGCGGTGGCTCTGATGTCTTCGCCTATCACTTCATTATTAATGGCGTAAAGGGGTTCCGAATAGCTATCATTTCCTGTGCTGATCATATCTACTCGCGCGCCGAAAGTCCCCGAAGTGAATTTGTAATCTGCAATTGCAGAAACTCGGTCTCGGTAATGGTTGGGGAGTAAGAAGTCCCACCCATCAGTCGTCCCACGAAGAAGCTCTGCTTGGAAGCCAAACGCACCACGGTCTCCCTCCCATTTGCTCTCAGCAAATAAGTGATATTCATGAAGAGATAGACTTAAATCGGTCATTGGTTTAGGTCCATATCCATGTGCATGAGGTGGGGCATTTTCTATTCTTTCGTTTCCAGAAAGCGAAAAAAGAAACGTTCTTTCTAATTCCCCTCGTTTCATCCACTTACTTGAAAGCAGCCAGCGACTCGCGCTTTGATTAGGCAGTTCTACAGAATAAATATTGCCATCACCCATGAGGTCGCTTTGAGAGGGTATCCCCACAATTCCTGGAAAAAGACCTTGTTGAATATTTGACCATCTGATGTCGAGTGATATTTGTCCTAACTCATCTGTCGAGTATATCAGCCCCGCCAATCCATGATAAGCGGTACCACCGGTATTTGGAAGTCGGCCTTCGGCTATTTCGTAGGTTCTGCTGATATACTCAAATGTCTTTTGGGGAACGTTTCTATCCCCAAATACCGACGCGGAAAAACCTACGTGAAATTGCATGTTTTTGTTTCTCCACCGACTCAAGACATACACCTTTGATCTGTTATCTCCTATCCTATAATTAGTTCCATATTGAGTTCTCGATCCCTTTGTTTCCAGCAAATGAATTGAGGCAAATTTTACACCTCCTCCTACTGCATTGGGACCAAGCCACACATGGCCACCACCAGGCACCCATTCGATGCCATCATAGAGGACTGGGTCGACTAAAACCCCGTGGTCCTGACCCCATCGGCCCCCAACGATGGGGACTCCTCCATCTAAGATTGCAATGCGCGATCCCATTAAACCTCTCAGAACAGGCTGGATAAGTCCGGCCCCAAGGTCTAAACTCCTTATGCCTGGAGTACGATCTAGGGTGTGCATCAAATCTGACGTTGGGGCTATGAGAACCTCGGATTGATCAAATTCGCCTGTGATGCTTATTGGATCTATTGCAACGCGCAAGGCGGTCAATGAAATATCAATGACAGACTTTCCGTCAAACGCAATTGTGACGGTTGTAAACCCAAAAGAACTAACCGTGAGCGAATCTAGCTCAGTGGGACATTCGGCATTGAATGTTCCATAAGAGTCCGTAGAAAAAATGGCACCACAAGGCCATGCCTGGACAAGGGCATCACTCAAAGGTGACGCAGAGTCAGCAACATAGACATGACCGCTAACTGAAAACTGAGCTTGTATGGTATTTGATACAAGCACAACAAGTGCAGCCATGACCCAAGCTGATTTAGGGTAGATCATGAAAAAAATTAGGAAATGAAGAATAGTAACGTTAGCGTTAACTCTTCACTGGAGGAGGTCTAGGAACAACCGAACTAGAAATCCAATTCTCAGCCAATGACTGTGATTTCTTTCCTATCTTAATTGGGGCAAGCGTTATCTGATGTTTAGCGGGGCATATAGGCGCGCTGATTTCATGAGAATTGAACCATTCGAACTCACAAATTTTACAGTCATCAAAAGAAGTGACAAAGCCTATTGAATTATCAAGCTTTTTGACTTCATTGTGATGAGAATGATGGCATCCTTCGTGAGGGTCATCTTGAATGTGGTGGGTTGCTTCGTGACCAAATTGAAGGAATTGGGAAATGGCCCAAAGTGCAATGAAAAAACGGCTTATTATATTTTTATAGTCCTGAAGCACTTTTGAGCTTGCAAAATTATAAAAAGTAATCCGATTCACAAGACATTTAGTGTTTTTTAGAAACTTTTTAAGTTGAGTTCTACAAACTATACAAACGGTGGCTCTCCTCTCACATTAATTCAAAATTGTGGGGGCGCAATTCTCGAGCTTATAGTCACTTCGTTGAGAGGCAGGGCGGGAAATCTGATAAGTTTGAGGAGGATTTGGAAACGTTGGTTAAATTTCAACGCGAAATACTCAACAGATAAGAAAGTACTGTTAATAAGAATTCGTGAGATCGTGCTAGAATATTATATTAGCAGATAAACACAGTTAGAAAATGAAACAGACATACAATAACGGTTTGACACAAAAAAACATCCTTATTTTATGTACAGGAAACTCATGTCGAAGCCAAATTGCTGAAGGATTTCTGAAAAAATTAATGCCGCTAACAAATGTTTTCAGTGCAGGTATTGAAACACACGGTGTAAATGAGCGCGCAATTAAAACAATGTCAGAAGTTGATATTGACATTAGCTTACAAACGTCAAATCATATTGATGAATATAAGGATATTGATTTCTCTCATGTGATTACAGTCTGTGACCAAGCCAGTGAAAACTGTCCGGTTTTTCCATCTCAATCACTAAGGCATCATATAAACTTTACAGATCCTTCAAAAGTAAACGGGACGGAGGAAGAAATTATGGCGGAATTTCGAAGAACAAGGGAATTGATAAGAACGTACTTAGAAGAATTCGTTAACGAAAAAAATTAATTATTTAATCTGAGAATTTAAATATTCCACTACTGCACATGCAGAATTATAATTTGTCGCTAGAGGTATATTATGAACATCACACAGTCTCATTAACATCGCAATATCAACATCGTGTGGATGTTTATCTAGAGGGTCTCGAAAAAATATCACTCCATTAATTTCTCCACGAGACACCATCGCTCCAATTTCAGCATCTCCTCCAAGCGGTCCGCTATTTACAGTTTTAATCGTTTTTACACCCGCTTTTTTCAACATGGAGCCGGTTGTACCTGTAGCGACTAATTCTAATTTTAAACCAGAAAAAAACAGCAATCTTTTGAGAACAAAGTCAACCATATCTGCCTTCTTACCATCATGTGCAATTAAAGCTATTTTCATACTGCAATGATAAAAAACGAAATCACGAGAGAATGTGAGATCAATATGAACAAATGGTTAAATAATCATTGACAAATAAAATGTAAGGGAATCTAAAGGCATTACAGACGGTTACTAACATTTATTGTTCCCATTGTTGTGCCGAATTCAGACACTTTTTCTGTCTATTATCAAAGGGCTTGATGATGCTGATAAACTCAGCAAATCCCCTACTCAATTCTCACATTCTCCTGTTCGGTAATGTGTGATGCCATGACATTCGGCACTTTCCCAATTAGGATAAGTAATATCATTACAACCGCAAACTGGAATATAAGACATGGGTACACCCTCGTTACATGGGGTTTCCGAACATTGCTTTGAACAAGAAATTAAACAAAAACTTAGTGTTAAACTGAAGAAAAATGTAAATAAATAAGTGTTTCTTTTCATTGAATGTGTTTTAAAACAGGGTGAAGGGGTTGCTCGCAAGTTAATACAGTGAGTCATGTTTTCAGATGTTAATTGAGCAACCGAACCTTGCGCTTATACCGAATGACACGGGTCACGCCAAAGGATAGGTTACCCGTCAATAAACGTCCGTTAAATTGACCATTTTGATCCGGAAGACTTGCATATTTCATGGACGAGATCCGCGCCGAAAGCTCGATACTCAAATCCGGTGCAATGTCGTAAGTTGAATGCATTCTAAACATAGGGGCAACGGAAATTCGGTTGGAGGGAAATTCAGAGTCGCTGTAATTCACAAAATCTCCTTCATTTTCTGTAAAAGTTAGACCAGTGATCAAGGCTCTCCAATGAACGAGAGCGCCAAGAGCGATGCCACCGTGTAAGATGGGTGTGAATGACCATTGCTTCTGCCATTCCAATGGAATGGTGATTGTGCGCAATCGATTGTGATGGACTACACGCCGTTGAACCAAAACAAGCACTTCAGCAGAACCAATCACGGAGTTCAACGTGTCACCTGAATTTTGATCCACTTCCACCTGCAATAACACGTCGTCAATAATGTTAAATTGTTCGAATGTCCCTTGATAATTGAGCTGGTGGATGAATTCGTTCCACTCGATTCCGACACCCCAATTTTGCTGGAGAGCATCAAATTCAATCATTCCGCCAACACTCCAAGATTCATCCGATTTCATGTTATCGTTTTGGGCGAGCAGGTTAATTCCGTCTTGTTCCAGATAACTGAACTTGCTCCATGTTGGACCCTGGAACATACGAAGGTTAAAAGAACGGTCAGGCCTTTCATTTCCACTGCTTTTTTCATCATATGATGGAGCCATTTGTGCAAGCTCAGCAAAAGGCTTTTGGAGTGATTCAGGAGGGTTTTTAACGTCCATAAAACGCAACAGGTACATCGAAGTTAGTTCGGTGTCAAACTCGGTGTTTTCTTCAGAATAAGAAGTTGAATAGTCTTTGGTGGAAGCTGAAGATGCATGTATGGCGAGTCTTTCATTCCCCACAATTCCGGGGGGTTCAGCAACTGAAGATTTTTGAGTCTCGTTGGCGGCTACATCAAAAATACCATCCAAAGTGCTGTCAAAAACACCATCCGAATTGGCAGAGAGTGCAGGAGTTTCGCCAATGAAAGAAGTGCCCTGAGTTAAAGGTTTAGAC
>DBBW01000025.1:112167-155023 GCA_002292405.1 Flavobacteriales bacterium UBA974 | reverse complement strand
CCTACCATATCTGCCACGGGAATACCTTCAGTAATACATATGATGACTTTAATGCCACCGTCAGCTGCCTCCATAATCGCATCAGCTGCGAAAGCTGGGGGGACGAAAAGAATACTTACGTCAGCTCCAGTTTCTTTAACAGCGTCTTGAACGGTATTAAAAACTGGCTTTCCAAGATGAGTCTGACCGCCTTTTCCAGGAGTTACTCCGCCTACGACATTGGAGCCGTAATCAATCATTTGGCCTGCATGAAAAGTCCCTTCACTACCTGTAAATCCTTGAACGATAATCTTAGAATCTTTGTTAACTAGAACACTCATGTTTTAATGTATTTTTCTACTCGGGTGTAATGCGCCTCAAATTTAGACCAAACCACATCTATCCTCCCCTTTTTTACCCCACTTTTGCACAGTAATTATTACCGCGTGAAAAACACTATGCCCACGGCCTTAGATGGCTCAACGATTGTCGCTATCTCTACAGCTCCCGGAGCCGGAGGAATTGCCGTAGTTCGTGTTTCTGGACCTCAAGCTCTAGAGTTCTCCAGTGCCGTGTTTTCAAAAACACTCAACTCAGAATTAGATCGAAAGGTCGTTTTTGGTCGCATCCTGTCCGAATCCGAGCCGCGTGAAACAATTGACGAAGGGCTCGCCCTGGTTTTATGCGGACCTGGTTCATACACGGGTGAGGACACAGTAGAGTTAAATATCCACGGCTCGTCGTTCATCCAGGCAGAAGTCGTACGCCTCCTCGTGATTGCGGGATGTCGTCTTGCGGGACCGGGAGAGTTTACGCAACGCGCCTTTTTAAATGGGAGTCTCGACCTCACCCAAGCTGAGGCCGTAGCTGATCTCATCGCCTCCGAACATCGTGGTGCCCACAGACTTGCTATCTCTCAACTTCGAGGAGGTTTCTCTCGCGAAATCGGCGCTTTGCGCGAAGCTCTAATTGGGTTTGCCGGACTCCTCGAGCTGGAGCTCGATTTCTCTGAAGAAGACGTAGAATTTGCGGACCGAGCGCGCTTTAACGACTTGTTAAACGATCTCCTTTCTCGAGTCTCCTCCCTTGCCGCCTCTTTCCGTGCAGGCAATGCCATAAAATCTGGCGTTCCTGTCGCCATTCTCGGTGCACCCAACGCAGGAAAATCCACATTGCTCAACATTCTTTTAGGTGACGACAAAGCCATCGTCTCAGATATTGCCGGAACCACCCGAGATATCATCGAAGACACCTGCGTAATCGACGGCACGCTCTTTCGATTCATCGACACCGCCGGTCTTCGCAATACCGAGGACGAAATAGAAAGTGAAGGAATCCGACGCGCCATGACAAAAGCAGAGAGCGCACATTCAGTTCTTTACCTGCTTGACGCCTCTTGTGAATCGGCGAAAACGGCATCTAAAGCCATCGCGGATTTGAATCTTCCTGAGGAGATTGTTGTAATTGCAGTTTGGAACAAATGTGACTTGAGTGAAAAAGTGTTTGAAAGAGTAGATACCGCATCCAGTACGTTAGAAATCTCCGCATCCAAAGGAGAAGGCATTTCAAAACTTCGAGATGTACTCTCAACTTCTCACGGACTACAAGCCTCGACTTCCTCTTTAGTGGTAACAAACGAAAGACATTTCGAAGCGCTCGTTTTAGCGGAGAAGTCATTGCTAGCTGTTCAAACCGGGCTATCAAGCGACCTCCCCTCCGACCTCGTATCCATAGACGTTAGAGAGTCATTACATCATTTAGGTTCAATCACGGGAGCCGTCCACGCAGATGATATCCTGGGACATATCTTTTCTCATTTCTGTATCGGAAAGTAACCAACATAAAATAAAAAGTAAATTTCTCATACCCCTCAAATATCGGAAACTATTACTTGATGAACACAGACCTTAATTTTTAATCCCGGACGCAACGAGCAGCACACCCGATCTCTTTTCCGATGTAGCTTCGGATGACAGTGTCGCTCGCTTCGGCATATCAGAAAGTTTAAGACTCGGTATCTCTAATCCACGTAATTAAGCGAACGTAACATTTAGATTCTTATGATTAAGCATTCTAAAGCTTTTAGCGACTATGTCAAGAAACAGATAATGAATTTAAAGAAGCTCTTCAAATTGCTAAATAATATATCAAATATTCTTTATTTTCCTTGAAAAAAATTATTTAAAATCTCTTCTCTGTAATCGAAAATGTTTTTTAACTTTTTCTTTATAAAAAAAGCATTTACTAAATCACCAAGAACTCCAAAGGGTGGCATATATGTAATGATATCAATCATTTCAGTTGATTCAGAATTAATTACCTTAAAGATGTGCTGATGATGCCAAAATTTATAAGGACCGTGAAGTTGATGATCTATGAATTTTTTGTTTTTCGATACATGACTAATTTCTGTAATCCATGATGTTTTTATATTGAAAAATGGAATGATCTTGTACGTGATAATCATACCTTCTTCCATCTTCTCACTTGATTGATTTATAATTTGAAAACCAATGTCATTTGGAGTTATTTTATTGAGATTTTCAGGTCTAGAAACAAAAGACCACAGGGTATCTATATCCGTTTTTATAATTTGTTTTTTCTTAATTTGATAGTACCCCATTGGACTTTATTAGGTGATCTTTATTAATTGATTTTTCTAAATATACATTTTAGACTTACAAGATACGGATAATCTAAATTACTTAGTTAGCATACATCAACTTAGAGCTGGAGAACCACATCCTAAACATTGAAAATTGAATAGATAAGAGTGAATCACTCACTTTGATTTACTACCTTTACAACCAACAATAGAGATAGAGGTATACTTCAACAATCTATTAAAAATGCAAGGTTTTGTACCCTATTTGTAACTTGTGAGCATAAGTTACTGAAAATCAATTCTGATTACTTTTTGTGTCAAGTTCAGTGTCTAGAAAGTAACTTTGCTTAATCTAAACTTAGAGTGAATGGATCCTAACGCTGGTAAGAAAAAATTGAGGAATAAACTCGGGAGAGATGTAGCTATTGCTGCACTTGAAGCCGAGGACTTTGAACGTAAGACGACATCATTCTATAGATATGTAAAGATATCTGACCCCAACTCGATGAGAGACTTGCTTTACAGTGAATGGTCAAACTTGGGAGTTTTTGGGAGAGTTTACTTAGCGCAAGAGGGTATCAATGCTCAGATTTCAGTACCTAAACCGCAGTGGTCCAAATTTATCAAAACGCTCCATTCTCACAAAGAATTTGACTTGATGCACCAGAAAAACGCTGTTGAGGACGATGGGAAATCGTTTTTTAAATTGATCATAAAAGTCAAAGAACAGATTGTGGCAGATGGTTTGGCTTTTGGTGAATACGATATAACGAATGTGGGGAATCATCTCAATGCAAAGCAGTGGAATGAAGCCATGGAAAAGGGTGCCACAATTGTGGATATGCGCAATCATTATGAGAGTGAGATTGGACATTTTGAAGGTGCCATTTGTCCTCAATCTGAAACCTTCAAAGAAGAACTGCCAGAGGTCCTTATTGATTTAAAAGACAAGGAAGATGATCAAATACTGTTATACTGCACAGGCGGGATACGCTGTGAAAAAGCTTCTGCATATCTGAAACATCATGGATTTAATGACGTGAATCAGCTTCACGGAGGGATTATAGATTATGCCAGGCAAATTGAAAAAGATGAGGGTCTAGACAATAAATTTATTGGCAAGAATTTCGTTTTCGATGAGCGATTGGGAGAACGGATCTCCGATGAGGTGATTTCAAATTGTCACCAGTGTGGTGAACGCTCAGATGATCACGTTAACTGCCAGAATAAGACTTGCAATCTCCTATTTATACAATGCAAAAAGTGTGCTACTGAACACTCAGGTTGCTGTTCTAAACTCTGTATAGAATATTCCCTCCTTCCAGAAGAGGAACAGATAGCTAGAAGAAAGGGAGAAAAAAACGATTCTCGATTTCACAACCATCAGAAAAGGGATCTGTCACAAGGATTGAAATAGAAAATAACGACTTAGTTCTGAATAGCAATTTGGCGTACTGAAGTTCCGCCATCACCACGAATTGAGATTGAGTAAATTCCATTCTGGAGATCTCCCAAATCAAGGACGATTCCAAAATTACCAGCGTCTACACCAGTCACAAACACCAAGCGCCCCATACCATCATGAACTTCTACAGACTCTACATTTAAAATAGAGTTGGAGTAAAGGTTAACAAAACGCGAAGTAGGATTGGGTCCCAAAGTAAAAGGCAGTGGATCTAAATCATTCAATCCATAAGTATCATCCACGAACACATTACCCGCATCAGTACATCCGTTAGAATCAGTAACTGTTACATTGTAAACACCGTCCTCAAGTCCATTGGGGTCGGCAATTTCTCCGGTAGAAGAATCAACCCACTCATAGGTATAAACTCCTGAACCACCCGTAGCAGTCGCTGTTCCGATTCCTGAAGAATCGCCAAGATCGCCCGTTGCAGACAATGTGATTTCAACTTCATCTGGGCCTTCAACTACGATATTGATAGAAGACATGCAACCTCCCAGGTCAGTTGCGACAACATTGTAACTCCCCACAGATTGATTGAATTCACCTGAATAGTTTTGTAGTAAAGGTGAATTCCCCAATGCAAACCAAACAGAGTCCGCAGCACCTACAGCACCATCCGCAATAACCTGAATCAACGCGTTATCTTCAAAACAAAATACGTTTGTATCATCAAGTATGTATGTGAGTGAGATGTAGCAGCAGGAATTGTCTTCGAGGGTAGCTTCGAAATCGTAGTTGTTAGCGGTTTCATCCATACACCCCGAGCAGGAAGAGTTATCTCCTCCGCAAACAAAACATTCATCGAAGAACAAACAATTGCCGATATCTGTGATAGCGAGTTCACTAAAGTTACAGGCAAGTGAGTCTGTACAACCAAGTGTTGGATCGCAATTGAGCATCAAGAGATCCAGTGAGTTCGCCAAATTCAGACGACCACCCGTGACCGTTTCCGTGAGAAGTTGATCAATGGGATCGACTCCATCATAAATAAAACCTAGCACTACATCGGCGGTCCCTTGTGGATCAGCAAGTGAGTTTGAAGCAATCGAAGAACAAGGCGCGCTGTACATTAAAGCGATGGCCCCCGCAACGCATGGGCTGGCAAAAGAAGTGCCTGAAGTATTTGAATAGTTACTGCCTCCTGAAGGAAGATATACATTTTCTCCCGGTGCAGCCAAGTCAATCGTCGTCGCTCCATATGCTGAGAAGGTGCGAACGTCATTGTCGTTTGTGGCAGTGACAGAAACCATGTAATCTGAGCCACACCCGGTAGGCATGTCACCTTGTGTGTCAATGTTATATGGTGCGTTTGCCGTCGCACCACAATTTAAGATTCCGACAGATCCCAAATCGTCATAATACGCACACCAAATCGGGTAATTCGCGGGATTCGCCAAATCGATTCCCCAGGACGCGTTTGTCGCGACGACGAATGCACCCTTTGCTCCTCCAGTCGTGTTGTACAAGTCCCTCATGATATGCGGGTAGCTATAGGCAGACACAACGTTAGATTCAGTAAGGCCTCCCATTTGGACTTGCATAATACCTACATCCCAATTCACACCTGAGACTCCTAGTCCATTGTTACCGGTCGCACCAATCATTCCGCTCACAGCAGTTCCATGATTTCCTGTTGCCACCCCATCGTTATTCATGACGGCATTCCATCCGTTGACATCGTCTACATACCCATTTCCATCGTCGTCAACTCCGTTTCCTTCAATTTCAAGTTCGTTGGTCCAGTGGTTGTCAATAAGGTCTGGATGTGAATAATTTGAACCACTCCCCTCTAACACACAAACGACTATTCTGTCACCACTATCGGTATAACCGCCTGTTGTAATATCCCAAGCCAAATCACTGTCGATGTCATGATCTCCATCCTCGATATGATGCCATTGCAAACCAAGATTCGGGTCATTCGGAATCGTTTCTCTATCCTCTATGTAGTGATTAAATTGCACCGCTTCGACTTGAGGATATGAGGAAATACTCTTTATTAAGAGATCTTTATCAGGATGATTTTCATTGTAAGTAAAAAGGAAGATATAGGACAAAGGCGAAAGGACTCTCTCCATTTTTAGATTACAGTAATATCCATTTACGATTAAATTTTCTCGCTCGAAGTCGGAAAGAAATTCTTCATCGATGTTATTATGAAACATCACAATTAGTTCTCCAGGAACGATTTCACCGGGGAGACCGAAGGCTGGGGTTTGGGCTGAAGCACTATCTAAAATTGAGAAAGCGTAAACAATAGCCAATAAAACACCTCTAAGGGACATTTTCATAATCAAGAAATAGGTTTAAACTAAAAAACAGGTAGCACGAAGATATAAACCTTCATTGGGTTTCCAACTTTACATATTTAATTAATATCTTTTTTAAGTCCTTAAATAAGTAGCAAATCCGTATTTTGCGGTTTCAAACTCGCATTAATGATGAAATCTTACCTTATAAGAACGTCTTTATTAGCAATCACACTAATATTTATAACTGTTAGCTCAATTGGGGCTGATGATTTAGTTGCTGATGGAGGTGTTTTGTTACCATCATTTACTGTTGATGTAACTCAGGGACAGGTTGGTACTGGGTTTATGGTGAATTGTACGAACACAACAACAGATCTAGACCCAAGTTGCACAGAATTCTTGACTTACACATGGTCTATTAACAATGGTGTGCAAGGTGAGGATTGGGACTTTCTATTTGACGAAAACTCTGAAGATATGACGATCGGATTTTTCACAGCTGGATGTTATGACATACAATTAAATGTGATAGAATGTTTAAATACATCAGGTGCACCTCCTATCACAATCATTGTCTCAGGAGTTCCTGAAATTATGATTACAAATGCTTCCTCACTTGATATCTGTGGAGGTAACAGTGTCAACATTGATTGGGAAATTGCATCCAACAACAATCAAAGTGTAGATGTGGAAATTCTCGTTGATGGAGTGAGTGTCTTTACCTCTCCGTATTCTCCCGCTACTATTTGCGCAAATGTTGGGAGTGTTGATATCACTGATACATTTACTGCGAGTGATCTTTCTGTTGGGGCTCATGAATTTGAACTAATTGCAACAAGTGGATTTAATTCTTCGACAACTTCGCAGGTTGTAAATTTTGAAGTATTCGACAATCCAACATTCACAATCGGTGGTCTAAGTGAAATATGTGAGGGTGAATGTATCGATCTTCTGGTAAATTGGATTAACCCTCCAACAAGTTCTGTAAACTTAGATTGGACTTTAGATGCAGCGGCGAGCTCAAGTGGTGAAACGTTTAATTATTGTCCTACATATAATTCAGGGACTGCTGTCATTGAATTAACCGTTTCTGGAATGAATACTTGCAGCTCTAGCGCAGCAATATCAGTTACAACTACACCAATTCCTGTTACATCAATCACGCTATCTGAAACAGAAGGGTGTTCACCTTTAATTGTAGACTTTGAAGCAGAAGTAGACTTTGCTGCGATCACTGCTTGGGACTTCGGAAATGGACAAAATGATTCGGAGAACCTTGCACCTCAAATGATTTTTGATTGTGAAGACTATAATTCTGGAGATTGTTTCTTCGATATAAACTTCACTGCTATTTCAGCTTCTAACCCCAATTGTCTTTCTACAAACTCGGAAACAATTACTATACACCCTCAACCATTCGCTGATTTTAATTTGTCCTCTGAGGGGACTTGTTTTGATGTGGGTAACGATGCCGACATTATCATAAACAACACCTCTTCAAATATTACTGGGTTAAATTGTTCGGGAGGAGTTGAACCATATGCTTGGACTGTGTTCCCTACTGGAGTAACCGATTGTACAGAGTTATTGACAGATGTACCCAATTTATTTGCTGCGGGAACTGGTGTCTTTACTATAGGGTTAGTTGCAACTGATGTTTTTGGTTGTAGTTCACAGACTTTTAAAGATTTCGATGTCTTTAGCAACCCTGTCCCTGAAATAACATTTCTTCAAAATACAATATGCTTGCCTCTCGAAGTTGAGATATTAAACACATCAACTGGAGTATCTACATTTAATCTGGAAGTTCCAGGGTTTGTTATTCCTGAAAACTTCTCCTCACCCTTTGTCATTGAAGCTGAATTCCCCGGCGTTTATGATGCTGAGTTAACGATTACAAGTGATGAAGGTTGTACTGTCGTTCTTGAAATCGATACTGCATTTCAAGCTTGGCACCCTCCGGTTGCTGACTTTTTAGTGACTCCAGAAGAAATTATATTTCTTGACCCATTTGTTACGTTTGAGAATATGTCCGTTGGAGGAACTGAATACATTTGGTCATTTGGAGATGGTACAGGATCTTCCGAAGTCAGCCCAGAACATGAATATGATAGAGCTGACTCTTATGAGGTTCAACTTCTTGTCACTAACATCCACGGATGTACTGATATCGCAACTCAGACTATTCATGTAACCAATGAATTACAACTATTTGTACCCAACGCTTTCACACCCAATAATGATGGAAACAATGATTCATGGTCTCCAGTTATAAATGGAGAAGAACTGATTCTTAGCTATGAATGCTGGGTTTACGACAGGTGGGGTAAACTCGTTTTTAATTCTACAACAATAGGAGAACCTTGGATAGGTGACAATACTGTTGATGGAGTTGGAACGCATTATGTAAGCGCCACTGAACAATTCAGTTGGAAAATCGAAGTGAAAATGGTAGATGGTCGTGGAGCTAACATCTCTACTGGGACTGTATTCCTAGTACGATAATTGTACGAATATCTAATCCAATCGTAATAAATTAATTTTATGAAAGCATTTGTATTCCCCGGTCAGGGGGCTCAATTTTCTGGAATGGGCAAGGATTTATATGATTTCTCTACTCAAGCTAAAGAAAGGTTTACTCAAGCTGATGAAATTCTTGGATTTAGAATAAGTGATACGATGTTTAACGGTTCGATTGAAGACCTTAAACAAACTAAAGTCACTCAGCCTGCCGTCTTTCTACACTCTGTAATTCTGGCTGAAATACTTAAAAATTCCATTTCTCCAGATATGGTCTCGGGTCACAGTCTTGGAGAATTTAGTGCTTTAGTTGTAGCTGGGGGTATAACATTTGAAGATGGATTAAAACTTGTATCGGCAAGAGCCAACGCTATGCAGTCGGCATGTGAAATAACACCATCAACGATGGCTGCAGTAATAGGGTTAGAAAACCATGTTGTTGAGGAAATTTGCAAGAATACAGATGGAAACGTTGTAGCCGCTAATTACAACTGTCCTGGACAAATAGTAATCTCGGGAGAAGTTACAGCTGTTGAATCTGCATGTGAAGCTCTCAAAGAGGCTGGCGCACGTAGAGCTCTTTTGCTTCCAGTTGGAGGAGCATTCCACTCAACCTTTATGGAACCTGCTCGTGAAAAGTTAGCAGAAGCCATAAAAGAAACAACCATCTCTGAATTGCGCTGTCCTATTTTTCAAAACGTGAGCGCATCTGCTGAGACAGATGTTTCAATGATCAGAAAGAATCTTGTTGCTCAACTCACAGCTCCCGTTAAGTGGACACAAAGTATGGAAGCTATGATACAGTATGGCGCTAGCTCTGTGACAGAGGTAGGTCCTGGAAATGTTTTACAAGGATTATTTAAAAAACTTGATCGTAGTTTCCCGACCAGTTCCGCAGAAATTACTTCTTAATTTCGTTAGCGTAAGTCATCAGGTTTTGAGCCACATGCTCTGCTGAGTTTAGTGATTCACGCAGAGCACTATTCTCGGACCTCAAATCATCGTTACATTTCTGAGTTCTAGTAAGTTCTGCTTTAAGTCTTAAAAACTCACCCATAACATTGGTGCGCTCTTGCTTAGCAATCTCTAGACGTTCGGCAATTGTTGTATCCATTCCCTAAAAATACGTTCAATAATAATTAAATCAAAAACTAAACCTGACTAATTTTATAAGCGGTAGCTATGAGTTCATATTCGTTGACCTCATGTATGTAGAGTAAAAAAGTATGATGGCCATCAGTCCTCCAGAGTAAGCACAAAATCTATATAATTCTTGCAAACAAGTAGGGTCTGAAGCAAACATAGATCCAGACACAAAAGCCCCAAGACCTATACCTATTTCAAGAGCCACAAGTGTGGTGCCTATACCCAATGCGATTTTACCTTGAGGTGATAGATCTGTTGTCCATGCAAAAACCGTAGGCATATTAATACCTATAGACATTCCATAAATCACACCACCAATAGCTGCTTCAAGTTGAGTTGATGCAATTGACATTATTCCCATTCCCACAAACAAGAACAGTCCTCCAATTGCAAGAAGTGGTTTTCTACCGTATTTATCAGATGCTTTTCCAGCAAACAATCTCATCAAAATAGAAGCAACAACAATGATTGTATTGAAAACACCTTTGTATTTATAACCTAAGTCATCTACAAAGTCGGGTGTAATTGTTAAAAACACACCAAATGAAAGAGCTACTGGAAGTAGAGTAACAGCTGCAGGCCAAGCTGCAATATCAAAATTCTTGCCTTTAAATACATTTAAATCAGACCAAATCACCTTTCTTGAATTCGGCAAAGTCTCAGGCAGTTTAAGAGTAAACAACAAAGACAATATTCCTAAAAAAGATGAGGCTAAGAACATAGCATCATAACCCCATTCAACAGCTAAGTAACTGCCAATTGCCGGTCCACCTGCCATACCTGCATTTCCTGCAACTCCAAGAAATCCTAAGGCTTCTCCCCTCCTGTTATGGGGTACTATATCCGTCAATAAAGCACTAGAGCCTATGGGCCTGAACCCCGTACTCAATCCATGAAAAAACCTGAGAGCTAGAAATAACCAAACACCAAGCATTCCGGTTGAATAATCAGGAACAGCACCTAACAAAACATATAAAAACCCTGCAATTGCAGTAACTCCTGTACCGAATACCATTACGATTTTACGTCCAGCTCTATCGGCAATCTTTCCTGAAAAAAATCTCGACAACAAAGCACCTAAAGTAAATAAGCCAATGATGTATCCTAATAAATGCCCAGCCCCCATAAGATCTAGGTATCCTGGTAATTCTGGCATTATCATGCCAAAACTGGCCATGAACAAGACTGTGCTTACGCACAGAATAATAAAAGTTTTGGTAAATAAAGTCTCGCTATTTTTCACAGGGTCGCAAAGGTACTTACCTTCACATTGTGAAGCAGTACCCTACTAAAATAATAGTTGCTTGGGCGGAAGCTATTAGCGGTAATAAAACAATTCGTGATTGGCTCACCTCCAATGGCTATGAAGAACTTGCAGCCTTCACGTACGCTCTAAACCTACAAGATGATGCAAGAAAATGGTTGATGGATCATGGTCACCGAGAATTAATGGCCTTAATAAGTGGTGCTGAGGGGGACGAAAAAGCATGTATTTGGCTCGTCAAAAACCATTATGAAAAACTTTCTTTGATGGCAAAGGGAGCTGACAATGATGATGAGGCAATAACGCAATTGTTGGTGAATGGACATCGTGAATGGGCAATGATTGCACTGAAAATGCGAGCAGTTAAAAACGATATTCAAGATGATTTTGACAATTGGCACACATACTCTCAGAGGTAAAACAATAAAACCTATTTTTTATCTAAATAAACAAGCCTGCTTAATAGGTCTGGGTTAATAAATTGGTTTGCTACTCTTAACAAATCGTCTGAACTGATTTTTTCAATTGACTTAAAAAACTCATCTAATGGCTGAACTTTATTGTACAATAAAAAGCTCTTAGCCAAACCAGTCATCATTGCTGGGCCGCTATCCTGAGACAAGGCTATTTGGCCTATTAACTGAGTCTTCGCATCATGGAGCTGCCTAACACCTAACTTACTGTTACACATAAGTAATAACTCCTTATCAACTAGAGTTTGAACCTTGTCATGATGCCTTCGATCGGTACCGAAATAAACTGAAAATACGCCGCAATCTTGATATGGAGTATATCCAGCTTCAATGTGATAAGCCATTCCATATTTCTCACGAATATTCAAACTTAACCTACAATTCATCGCAGGTCCTCCCAAATAATTAGCAAGTAAAGTTAATGGCAGTTTATCTGCATGGTTAGCTCCAGAAGTAATTCCTCCTAAAAGGTGATGAACTTGATGAGTGTCTTGCTCTACCCGTTCATCAAAAACGGGAATAGCTTTAGGAACAAGTCTATTTAATTTAGAAACCCTTCCAATTTCGTGGCTGAGATATTTCTCACACAACTTTTTTAAATCAGCAATTGGCGTTGAACCCACCGAAGCAAAAACCATTTGGTCAGGGCAATAATAACGATCTACAAACGAATTGATTTGAAGCTTACCTAGATTATTTACAGACTCTTGGGTTCCTAGAATCGTTCTACCCAATGGGTGAGTACCGAACAGGCGTTCTTCAAATTCGTCGAAAATCACATCAGAAGGATTGTCTAAAACTGAAGCAATCTCATCGAGAATCACCTCCTGTTCTTTTGCAATTTCCTTTTCCGGGAATGTTGAATTAAAACTGATGTCTGATACCAACTCAATGGCTCTTTCAAGATCTCTTTCTAAAAAAGAAGCACTAATCCAAGTTTCTTCTTTCGTTGTATATGCATTCAAATCTCCACCTACTCTTTCAAGGCGATTTAATACATGAAATGTTTTCCTTTTCTTAGTCCCTTTAAACAAGCAATGCTCTATAAAATGAGCAACACCTTTTTCTCCAGACGACTCATCACGTGACCCTGCATTGACGACAAGAGCAACGTGACTAGCTGATCTTGGCACCTCTTTGTGAATAACCCGAAGGCCATTAGACAGGGTGAATGTGTGAAATTCGAATTTCATTGCGTTCGCAAATATACCCTGATGCTTTTAAGGTATTAGTAGCAATCCTATAATAAAGACTAAACCTGAAACGATCAATGCTGCTAATGTAAAAGGCAAAATGTCTTGGGCCTTCAATTTTGTAATACCTAATAGAGGTAGGGCCCAAAATGGTTGAAGCATATTCGTCCATTGATCACCGTAGGCCATCGCCATAATGCCTTTTTCTAAACTCATACCCATGCTGTGACAAGCTTCAATAACAAGTGGACCTTGTACTGCCCACTGTCCTCCACCACTAGGAACAAATATATTTAGCACACCAGATGATGTGAAAATTACGAGAGGTAATGTTGTGATATTTGTTGACGAAACTAAAGCTCCAGATAAAATATTTACAAGTCCTGTTCCAGTAACAACACCCATTATACCAAAATAAATGGGGAATTGAAGAAGTATCCCCGATGCACCTCCAATAGCTTTCTCAAGGGCGGATAGAAGATTCTTTATTGACCCATGAGCAAGAAGCGCCAAGCCTAATAAAATTAAATTAATCCAGTCTGGAGTAACAAATCCAAGTCGTGTAGATTCTGAATCTGACGACATCGTCAACCATATGGCTGTTCCTAAAAACAACACTCCGAACACCCATGCTAACCATCTTCCATTGTCTAGTTTTTCAGAAATTGAAAAATTATGAACATGATCACTGCTAAGATCTTGATCCGTTTGACTGAATTGTGAAGTTAATGTTTTTGACTCTAGTGTTTGCTGATGAAACAAATGTCCTAAAACAGCAAATAAAAGAACTACTGCCAATATTACACCTATTGTAATTGAGATATTCCAAGTAGAAAAAACCGTAGAAGAAATTGATATTGCATCAGGAATAGGTTGTTGCCAATCAGCCCCTTTAGGGTATAACGAAAGCAAATGACCTGATTCAGCAACTTTTAAAGGTGCGCTACCGCTTAGACCACTATGCCAAACTAACAGGCCCATATAACCAGCTGCACCTAATAGTCCTGGTCGAATACCATAACCATGCTTTTCTGATTTATCAATTACTGATTTCGCTAAAAGAGCGCCAGCCACTAATCCCAATCCCCAATTAAGCCATCCTAACATTAACGCAAAAAAAGCAACATAGGCAGGGGATAAAGCTGTATTTCTAACAGCTAAAATGACAACTTTATCAAGAAAATATTTAACCGGAGTAGATAAAGCTAAAACATGACCAAGTACAAGCATAAACATAGCCTGAAATCCAAACCTCAATAGGGAAGGATTCCATAAACCATCTGACCAAGCTCTTAACACCATTTCTGCATCTGTAATCAACAGAGCACTCAAACCAGCAACAGCAGTTAATAATAAAGCTATTGCAAATGGAGATGGAAGAAATTTTTGAAAACCTCGAGAATAAGCTAGAAGCCATCGAGACCCTTTGGCTTTAATATTCTCTTTCACTAAATCTTATCCGTTATTAAAACGGGAGATCATCATCGGAGTCAGAAGACGAACTCAATTCAACAGCAGATACCTCAGGTAAAGGATCCAAACTCACTTTTGGGGCTTGAGCTTGACTAGTTTGAGAAGACTGATCTGCCTGACCAGCAACCTGACCAGCAACCTGAGCAGCTTGACTCGAAGCACCTCTTTCGATTCTCCAAGCATTTAAATCAACATAGTAATTGCCGTTATACTCGCGGCCTTTTACATCAAACTTTACTGTGACCTCATCTTCAACTGAAAGTCCTTCTAATTGTTCAACACGCTCTTTAAGAGCACCAAATTTAATATCCTGAGGATATTGTTCGTTCGAAGTAATAACGAAGTCGCGCTTATAAAAGCCGCTGGGAAAATCCTGCCTATCGAACAGAACTTTAATTTTTCCTTTAATCTCAAATGACATGCTATAAAGGTAATTTAAGGAAATGTAAAAACAATACTATCCGAGGTTAAAAGTTAGAAGTGTTTTCCACGCTTCATCAACATTTCCATTGTCAAGAAGTTTTAACGCGTGTTTATGTAGCTCCAACTCTAAAACAACTCCATTATCAGCATAATCTAAAAAGATCTCAGATAATTCAATGAGCTTATAATCATTCACCTCTGTTTCATCTGGCAAACGCTCAACATTACCAAGCATAGCAAGATGTTTCCCTGTAAGAATACTACTAGTACAGATATCTTTAGGGATGGCATCCACCCCTATCCCTAAATTTACTATCGGCTTAGGTATTTCAAAGAGCGCCTCCTTTGACGCCCTAGTGTAATAAGAGCCACCGCATCTAGCCACAAGGTCAAGTAAAACAGCATCTGGCAAACCGTCTGAGCCCAACACACTTTTTCGAAAATGCATTCTCTTGATCTCACAGAAGACCAAGTTACCAGCCCCTGGGTTTGGACCGAAAGACTCAACCTTCAACACTTTACACTCCATAGAAACAGGTGATTCAAGTACTCTTGGAGGAGTAACTGTCACAGATGGCACTTCTGTCAATCCAGCTTTCTCAAACTCATTAACACCTTGAGGATAATCTGTGGAAGCAAGTGAACAAGCATGAACTAAATCGTAGTCAACCATATTAATCACAACTTCAGGAACTTCTAGGACATTATCCAAAGTATGCTTGGTCGTATTGTCTTTCCCTCTTCGAGCTGGAGAAAAAATGATAATGGGAGGGTTCGCTGAAAAAACATTAAAATAACTAAAGGGAGCAAGATTCACCCTACCATCTTTATCAATTGTACTTGCAAATGCAATAGGTCTAGGTGCAACACCTCCTAATAATAAGGCGTGAAATTTTTGAGGATTAAGATTGTCCGGATTAAACTCTTTGTGTGTTGATGACAAATCAGACATTATTTTGTCTTGTGATTTTCTACAATTGAAGTTGAATCTTCAACTTTAGATTTAAGTGCAGACTTAAAAGATACAATTCGGTCTAGGAGAACAGAATCAGAAGTGGCTATTATTTGGGCAGCTAAAATACCCGCATTACGAGCTCCATCAAGGGCAACAGTAGCAACTGGGACGCCTGATGGCATCTGCAAAATACTCAAAACAGAATCCCATCCATCGATAGAATTGCTACTTTTAATTGGAACTCCAATTACAGGTAAAGGTGTATAAGATGCTGTCATTCCTGGAAGATGTGCAGCACCACCAGCTCCGGCAACAATCACCTTGAATCCGTCTTTAACAGCACGTTTTGCAAATTCAGACAATCTATCCGGAGTTCTATGAGCACTAACAACAGTAGCTTTATATTCAACTCCAAGTTCCTTGAGGACCTTCATGGCTTCTTCCATTACAGGAAGATCAGAACTGCTCCCCATTATTATCGCTACTTTACCCATAATCATTATTGATCTAAATTCATTTTATCAATTTTATCACGAATTTTAGAAGCCGATTCGTAATCCTCATTATGAATGGCTTCCTTCAGATTTTTCTTTAGCTCTATCATATTCTTTCTCCTCAAATCTTCAGCGAATTTTCCATCTGACTCTTCAACGTCTTCTTTTTTGCTACTTGTATCCTCATCCAATTCTGAAATGTTCAATTTTGGATTCAAAGCTTTATCATCCTCAACATCTTGTATCTCTTTTTCTAACTCAGCTTCTTCTCTATTAATCTCGGCCTCCTCCTCTGGAGTAATGCCTGTAGTTTCTATAACAGTTTCATAACATCTAATTGGGGCTCTAAACCTCACTGCAATAGCAACTGCATCTGATGACCTCGAATCCACCTCAACGACCTTCTCCCCGTCAGTAACAACAATTTTAGCAAAAAAGACGCCTTCTTTATAATCAAATATCACAACCTCAGTGACATTCATGTCAAAAGATAATAAAGTAGACTTAAAGAGATCGTGAGTAAGAGGTCGACTAGGCTTCATATTCTCAAGCTCTATAGCGATGTATTGAGCTTCAAAACCACCAATTAATATGGGAATTTTTCGATTACCACCTTTTTCCATTAACACCATAACATAAGCCCCTGAATTACCTCCATTTAAAGAGATGTCAAATATTTCAAGGTCTATTTTCTTCATGTATTAACGCTAAATTTAATTAAAGGGATTTAATTGCCTCTGTTAATTTAGGAAGAACTTCAAATACATCACCAATAATTCCATAATCTGCTGCCTTAAAGAATGGTGCTTCCGGGTCAGTATTGATAACGACAATTACTTTACTTTGATTGACCCCCGCAAGATGCTGAATCGCACCTGATATACCACAGGCAATGTATAAGTCGGGGCGTATGGTTAAACCTGTTTGGCCTACATGCTCGTGATGAGGACGCCACCCCATATCTCCTACGGGACGACTGCAAGCTGTCGTGGCACCTAATGCACGTGCTAGATCCTCAACAATACCCCAATTCTCGGGCCCCTTAAGACCACGACCAGCAGAAACTACTCTTTCTGCCTCAGGCAAAGGAACAGAACCATCACTGCTTGTTGGGGTAAATCCATTTAAAACGATACGCTGAACACCTATATCAGCAGAAAATGTTTCTACTGAAGCCTCTCCTGTATCAGATTTAATACCGTACGAATTAGGTGTGATCGAAATGACACATACATCAGACATGACGTTCACTGCAGCTGTTGCTTTTCCACTAAATACACTTCTTGTAAAGGTCTTACCCTCAGGGAGACGTGTAACGCCCGATACATAACCAACATTCATGGCTATTGCAACACGGGGTGCAATAGAATTGCCATCATTGTTTCCTGAGAATACAATCGTTGATGCGTCAGCACTTTGAGCGGCTGCTTGAGTAAGTTTTGAAAGCTGCGCGTTATCTGTTACGCCTTCTGAGAAATGTAGCACTTTAGAAACACCTACAGAACCAAGTCCGCCATCACCAGATAAAGTTCCTGGAACAAGTGCTGTTACGTCACCTACATTCATGTTTTTTGCAAAAGATGCAACTTCAAGTCCGGCCTTAGTAGCCTTACCGTCTTGTGTTTGGATATATACTAAAACTGACATTTAAATAATTTTTGCTTCTTCACGTAAAAGACGGACTAAATCTGCTGCGTTATCAGCCTCTACCATAACGCAATCACCTTTTGCAGGTGGAAGAGTGAATTTACTTACCTCAGTAGTAGCGATTACTTCTGAAGCTTCAACAACTGTAAGAGGTTTAGTTCTTGCAGACATAATTCCTCTCATGTTAGGTATTCTTTGCTCAGACATACCCTTTGTAGCACTTAATACAAACGCACCATTTACAGATACATTGTTTGTACCTCCGGTAGATTCACAATTAAGAGTTGAGACATCACCATCTACATCAATTGAAGTAGCAAGTGCAACATATGGAAGATCCATACACTCCGCAATCATAGCAGGAACAGCAGATGAATTGTAATCAATGGCTTCTTTACCTGCAAATATGATATCATACGATTTATCATTTGCATAATTAGAAATCAATCTAGCAACCTGAGAAGAATCTGTAGGATTAGCATCAATTCTCACTGCATCACTAGCACCTATCGCTAAAGCCTTGCGAATAATAGGATCACATGTTGCGTCTCCTACTGTAATTGTAGTGACGGAACCTCCTTGAGCCTCAACCAATTCTATAGCACGCACAAGAGCATACCACTCATCATAAGGATTGACAATAAATTGGACGCCGCTTTCATCGAAGCGTTTATCTCCGTCTGTAAATGCGATACGACTAGTGGTATCTGGAGCTTTACTGATACAAACAAGCAATTTCATACTTAATAATTGATAATCTGAGACACATTTCTCAGAATTGCAAAGGTATGAATAGAGAGGTGGCATAATGCAGTCATAATTGGCTTATCTTCGCCGACCAAATTATGCGACAATACCATGCGTGAAATCACATATAGAGAATCCGTAGCTGAAGCTATGAGCGAGGAAATGCGCCGAGACGAGCGTGTTTTCCTTATAGGAGAGGAGGTTGCCGAGTACAACGGTGCCTACAAAGCTTCTAAGGGTATGTTGGATGAATTTGGTGCTCGAAGAGTGATTGACACACCTATTGCCGAGCTCGGTTTCACTGGCATTGCAGTAGGTGCAGCTATGAATGGCTTAAGACCTATCGTTGAATATATGACCTGGAATTTTGCTGTTTTAGCCTCAGATCAAATTATAAATCACGCCGCCAAGATGCTACAAATGAGCGGTGGTCAATTCTCAACTCCGATCGTATTTCGAGGTCCTAACGGCCCGGCTGGGCAATTAGCAGCAACGCACAGCCAAAGTTATGAGGCGATGTATTCTGCTATTCCTGGTCTTAAAGTTGTAACACCATTCACTCCCTACGAAGCTAAAGGACTCCTTAAATCAGCCATTCGTGACGATGATCCTGTCCTAATTATGGAATCGGAAAAGATGTATGGGGACAAGGGCATGATTCCCGAAGGTGAGTTTTTAGTACCTATAGGGAAAGCGAACGTTAGACAAAAGGGATCTGACGTCACTGTTGTGTCTTTCGGTAAAATCCTCAAAGAAGTACACGCTGCAGCAACTGAACTGGCAAAGGAAGGAATCGAAGTTGAAATCATCGATCTTGTAACTATACGTCCACTTGACCTCGATACTATTATCGAATCTGTAAAGAAAACAAATCGACTTGTTATTGTTGAGGAGAGCTTCCCAGTAAGTTCTGTTTCATCTGAAGTTGCGTATCGCGTACAGCGTAATGCTTTCGACCACCTTGATGCTCCTATTATTCGGTTATGCCAAACCGACACTCCTTTTGCATTCGCAACAACTCTCATTGACGAAGCTCTTCCTCAAATAAAAGAAATTATGGAAGCTGTGAAAACTGTAACCTACATTAAATAATAATTTTCGAGAAACTTATCCGATTAACCTATAATTCAATATCATGCAAGTTTTAATTGACAACATACTTTATCTAGTCCCTGTAATTGCCATTCTTGGCTTAGTAGTAATGGCTATTCAAGGTTCTTGGGTTCGTAAACAACCTAAGGGGAACGCCAGAATGACCGAAATTGCCACCTACATTCATGAAGGTGCTCTTGCATTCCTAAATGCGGAATACCGACTACTTGCAATTTTTGTTGTAATTGCTGGTGCTGCACTAGCTGTTGTTTCAACAATTGTAGAAAATACACACTGGTTTATAGTCGTTGCCTTTGTAATAGGCGCAATATTCTCAGCTGTTGCAGGTAACATCGGTATGCGCATCGCAACTGAAGCGAACGTTAGAACAGCTGAGGCTGCAAAAACAAGCTTATCTAAAGCTCTAAAAGTGTCATTTACTGGTGGTACAGTGATGGGACTTGGAGTTGCAGGCTTAGCTGTTTTTGGACTCAGTATCATCTTCATTCTACTTATTAAGACACACGTTCTCGGTATGGGTGAGATTGATGTAACTAACGTAAATCATATGATTATTGTTCTAGAGGCTCTTGCTGGGTTTTCTCTAGGAGCTGAATCCATCGCGTTGTTTGCTCGTGTAGGAGGAGGTATTTACACTAAAGCCGCTGACGTAGGTGCTGACCTAGTTGGTAAGGTTGAGGCTGGAATTCCAGAAGATGACCCTCGTAATCCTGCTACTATAGCTGATAACGTAGGTGATAACGTAGGTGATGTTGCCGGTATGGGTGCCGATCTTTTCGGTTCATATGTAGCTACTGTACTTGCTGCTATGGTTCTGGGTGTGTATGTAGTACGAGATATGGGAGGAGCAGGGGTATACGAAGATAATTTCGGTGGTCTTGCTACATTGCTCTTACCTCTTGTGATTTCTGCACTTGGAATTATCTTCTCAATGATCGCAACGAAGTTCATTAAGGTTGGTGACGACGGAAAAGAAGCTGAAGTCCAATCTGCGCTTAACAAAGGGAACTGGGGGTCTATCATCATGACAGCTGTTGCTTGTTACTTCCTTATCGACTGGATGCTACCTGAAATGTTAACAATGAACTTTTTCCAAGACGCAGATAAGTCTGCTACACCTTTTGCTTCTATCAACGTTTTCTACGCTGTTCTTGTAGGACTTGGTGTTGGTGGTGGGATTAGCTGGATGACTGAGTACTATACTGGGTTAGGCAAAAAGCCTGTAATGGATATCGTTCGAAACTCTAACACTGGAGCTGGAACAAACATTATAGCTGGTCTTTCAGTTGGTATGATATCCACTTTCGGTCCCATCATCTTGTTTGCTGCTGCTATCTACGCTTCATATGAATTCGCTGGATTTTACGGAGTTGCAATCGCTGCTTGTGCGATGATGGCGACTACAGCGATGCAATTGGCCATCGATGCATTCGGACCTATTGCAGACAATGCTGGAGGTATCGCTGAGATGTGTGAACTTCCTGAGGAAGTGCGTGAACGTACCGATATTCTTGATTCTGTTGGTAATACTACTGCAGCTATCGGTAAAGGATTCGCAATAGCATCTGCCGCTTTAACGGCTTTGGCACTGTTTGCTGCTTACGTTACGATGACTGGAATAGATGGAATAAATATTTTTAAGGCTGACGTTCTAGCAACACTTTTTGTTGGAGCTATGGTTCCCGTAGTGTTCTCTGCTCTTGCGATGAAATCGGTCGGAAAGGCTGCCATGGAAATGGTAAAAGAGGTGAGACGTCAGTTTAAAGAAATTCCTGGAATTATGGAAGGAACAGGCCAACCTGAATACAGCAAATGTGTAGACATCAGTACAAAGGCTGCCCTTAAAGAGATGATGCTTCCTGGTGCGATCACAATCGTCTCTCCACTCATCATAGGATTCACTTTGGGAGCTGAGCCTCTTGGGTCTTACATGGCAGGTGTAACTGTGAGTGGTGTGCTTTGGGCTATTTTCCAAAACAACGCAGGTGGTGCTTGGGACAATGCTAAGAAGAGTTTTGAAGCAGGTGTTGAAATTGATGGGGAAATGACTTACAAAGGATCTGAAGCTCACAAAGCTGCCGTAACTGGTGACACAGTCGGTGATCCATTTAAAGACACGTCTGGTCCATCTATGAACATCCTCATAAAGTTAACTTGCTTAATAGGTCTAGTTATTGCCCCTCTTTTAGCGGTGGGTGAAGGACATGGACATGCTAGCAACAACTCTCATGATGAAACTTCAAAATCAAACGTAGAAATCAGAATGACGACTACAGAAACTTTTGAATTAAATAACAAATAATGAAATTTTATAACCTATTAATTGCGGGACTAGTATTGGTCGTTTCTGCTTGTTCAAATGAAGGAACAACTTCTAACGAAGACACAAATACAGAACCTAATAAGACTGAATTAAAATCTACAGTTGTTGGTGATTTGGGCATACCCGATGGCAAATACATTCTAACAAAGGAAAATCACACCATTTCATGGGAAGCAACAAAGATTACCGGATCAACACACTCTGGCATCATTAACGCTGTAAATGGTAAATTCATGGTTGAAGATGGCTCTATAAACCGTGGGGTACTAAGCCTTGAAATGAATAGCTTTGAAGTAACTGACATCACAGGTGACGATAAAGCAAACTTTGAAGGCCACCTTAAATCAGAGGACTTCCTTGATATTGAAAAATTTCCAGTTGCACGACTAGTTATGAATGGATCGTCAATCGATGAAAATGGAACAATGAACCTTTCATGCTCATTCGACTTTCACGGTGAAGTTGTTGATTACAGCGTGCCGTTTTCAGTGGAACAAATAAAGAGGAATGGTGGATTTGGTTACAAAATAAATGGCAAGTTTATCATTGACAGAACGAAGCACAATATAACCTATGGATCAGGGTCAGTCTTTGACGATCTCGGAGATAGAGTTATAAATGATGATGTTAAGATCGGATTTGAATTTACTGCTTTATAGTAAGAGTTCTGTTTTTGTCTAAATAAAACTAACAAAAAAGCCACGCATATCGCGTGGCTTTTTTTATTGTCTAAAATAAATGAATGACGATAAAAAGAATAACTATTTATTTTCAAAAAGACCGTGAAGTTTTGCATTCTTAGACTCTATTATCTTTCCAAGATCTTCCTTATTAGCTTGGAAATCCATGTCATCAACATCGATAATAAGAAGAGGTCCCTTATCATAGGTTGATATCCACGCTTCATAGCGTTCATTAAGGCGAGTTAAATAATCTAAACGAATTGCCTCTTCGTAATCACGGCCTCGCTTTTGGATTTGAGAAACCAATTTCGGAACAGAGGCTCTTAAATAAATCAGAAGATCTGGAGGAGTTACAAACGACTCCATCAATTCATAAAGAATAAGGTAATTATCAAAATCACGCTTCGTCATCAGCCCCATAGCATTTAAGTTAGGTGCAAAAATATTCGCATCCTCATAAATGGTTCTATCTTGAATAATAGGCATGCCTTTTTTCTTCAAATCTATAAGTTGAGCAAAACGTGAGTTTAAAAAATAAACTTGCAAGTTGAAAGACCAACGTTGCATGTCCTTATAGAAATCATTTAAATAAGGGTTATCATCGACACTTTCGTAATGAGGTGTATACTTGTAATGTTTCGATAACAGTGTGGTTAGCGTGGTTTTACCCGAACCTATATTTCCAGCGACAGCAATATGCATATTATGAATTATTCAAAGTTGTTTTAAACAGAACGGAAATCTAACAAGAATTTGAGGGCCTACCAAGTATTGTCTATCGATTGGGGATAACTCTTAAAACTTCTTCTAGAATACCCCTTGAATTAGAAAGTCTTGGGATTTTATGTTGCCCTCCTAGTTTGTTTTTATTTTTAAGCCAAACCTCAAAACTGCCCTCTTTCACAAAAATCACTTCTGGTTTTCCTAAAATTAAATCAGATTCCCTTTTTACGGTATAATCTGAATTTGATTTTTTCAATTCCAAATCGAGCGCCTTAGAAACTCCCTCTACGGACAGATCCGATATCATTGTATTATCTGAAACTTCAATCGCCCAACTATGTCCCACGGGAATACCTTCTTTTGAAAACCTTGGGGCTGCTGTAAATTCTTTGAGGGACAAGTTAAAATCTAACAACGCTTTAGATACTGCACTTTCTGCTTGATTCACCATCAACTCCTCCCCGACTATATTAATATAAGATGACACTCTACCCACCACCTTTATACGATAGGGAGAAACACATGTAATCTTGACAATATCTCCAACCAAATATCTCCACAAGCCCGCGTTTGTAGATATTACTAAAGCATATTCACCACCCAACTCAACGTCTCCCAAGCTTAATGCGTCAGAAAGCTCTGCATCATTTTCATGATAAGGTAAAAACTCATAATAAATACCATGATTCACAAGAAGCAACATATCGTCCCTATCAAGAGAATCCTGAATTGAAAAGAAACCCTCTGAGGCATTATATGTCTCGATATAACTTAATTTTTCTGAATTAATCAGTTTTCTAAACTCATCTTTGTATGGTTCGAATCCTACTCCTCCATGCATGTATAGTTGTAGGTTAGGCCAAACCTCAATGAGCGATTTCTTACCAGATTTTTCAAGAACTCTTCGAATAACAACAAGCATCCAACTTGGAATCCCCGCAAGAATTCTGACATCCTGGCTTATCACTTCCTCGGCCATAAGCTCAACCTTTTCTTCCCAGTTTTCAAGCATCGTGATCTCGCGACCAGGGGTTCGTCTGGTTTCAACCCAAAAAGGCAAATTTTTAATGATTATTGCAGAAAGATCGCCAGTATATGATCCGGATATATATGGATGTAAAGCGCTACTTCCACCAATAATCAAATGTTTACCTGTATATAGATCCGCAGTGGATTTCTCATCGCAAAACATCGCTAATAAATCACGCCCCCCTTTGTAGTGATTAGACTTCAGTGACTCTTTAGTTACAGGTAATATTTTAGACCTATCCGAAGTGGTTCCCGATGTTTTAGCGAACCAGGAAACTTTTCCAGGCCAAAGCACATCTAACTCCCCTTCTCTAGCTCTTAAAATCCACGGCTTGATTTCATCATATGTTCTTATCGGGATTTGAGTTCTGAAAACATTTTCAGAAATTAAATAAGAGTGAGTATCAATCTCATGCTCTTTTCCAAATTTTGTCTTGTGTAGGGTTTCTGTGAGAGATTTGAAAACAATATCTTGAGCATTGATAGGGTGATCTCTCATTGAATTTACACCTGACATCCTAGTGCGAATTATTGACGAAAAGATTCTATTGATTGGCATTCGTGCCGCTTATTTACTCTGTAACTGTATAAAAGACTCTTGACACAGCTTCTAATGCAAAATCTATTTCTTCAAAAGTGTTATAGCAAGAAAATGAAAACCTTAAACTTGCTCTTTCTGGATCGTGATAACCAAGTGATTCCAAAACATGAGATCCTTTAGTTGCTCCACTTGAACAAGCACTTCCACCTGAACATGCCACTCCTTCTAAATCGAGTAAGAACAGAGACATACCACCATTTGGATGTGGGGGGAATTTGACATTAAGGACTGTATATAATCTATTTTCTAGATCTGAATCACCATTAAATTCCACTCCTTTCACTCTTGCTCTCAGCCCCTCCACCATATGTTTTTTAATAGCTCTAACGTGTTTTGAGTGGGCGTCTAGGTTTGTGTATGCGAGTTTAATTGCAGCGGCAAGCCCCACAATTCCATGTAAGTTTTCAGTACCACTTCTCAACCCTCTCTCTTGTCCACCTCCTACAATTTGGCTTTTTATATTATTACTAGGGTGGGTATATAAAAAACCAGTGCCTTTAGGTCCGTGAAACTTGTGGGCTGAACACGTTAGAAAGTCAATGTCAAGTGAGTCTAGCTTGAAGCTGTAATGCGCCATAGTTTGGACTGTATCACTGTGAAAAAGAGCGCCTACTTGTTTACACGCTTCAGAAATTTTATCTAAAGGCTGTAATACTCCTATCTCATTATTCGCATGCATTAAACTGACTAAGGTCTTGGGACCAGTGCTTAGTATTTCACGTAAGTTTTCACAGTCAATCGTACCATCCTTGAAATGCTTAACATGAACTACTTCCACCCCGAACAACTTTGCCATTTTTTCAGAACTGGCAATGACAGCACTGTGTTCAGCCGGAGAAGTTACAATTCGTTTGCAGTCTAAGTCAACAACGGCAGCACGCAGGGCAAGGTTATCAGCCTCGGTTCCACCAGAAGTAAATGTAATCGACCGAGGCTCGCATCCGAGAATTTTAGAGATATCTCTCCTGCTGGTTTCGATGAGCGCCTTTGCCTTCCTTCCTACAGAATGACTTGAAGAGGGATTACCGAACACTTTACTTAGAACAGGAATCATTGCATCTGCAACCTCCGGAGCTAATTTCGTTGTTGCTGCATTGTCAAGATAAATAGATTTCACTCTTCTTTATTTTTCTATTAAAAAGTATAAATGTAAAGAATCTGCTAGCTCAATAGACTCAAAAGCTCTGCTTTAAATCTACCAGCTAATATTTTTGCAGAATCTGCAGAATCTGACTCTGCATAGACCCTAATAATCGGCTCAGTATTGCTACGTCGAAGATGAACCCAACCTTCATCTAGGTCGAACTTCACTCCATCAATACTGTTAATTTTTGCTTCTGGGTGATTCTCGATCAATGTCTGAAGAGCTTGATCCACACCATCCTCTGGAAGGTCGAGCTTGTCTTTCTCAATAACAAACTTGGGATATGTTGCTAAAAGTTCACTGCATTTAAGACCCATAGAAACATAATGAGTGAGGAAAAGCCCTACTCCAACAAGTGCATCCCTGCCAGAATGTGATGTCGGGTAGATAACACCTCCGTTTCCTTCTCCACCAATAATTGCATTCGTTTCTCGAATGGCTGATACAACATTTACCTCGCCCACAGCGGAAGCTGTGTATGAACCGCCATGTTTTTCAGTAACAACAGATAAAGCTCTTGTAGAACTCAAGTTACTTACTGTATTTCCAGGAGTTTTTGAAAGAACATAATCAGCAATAGCGACCAAGGTATATTCCTCGCCAAAAAATGTTCCGTCTTCATTTACAAAACAAAGCCTATCAACATCTGGATCAACGCTGATACCCAAGTCGCATTTGTGCTCCACTACAGCGTTCATTAGATCATGAAGATGCTTAGGTAGGGGCTCTGGGTTGTGAGCGAATTCACCTGTGGGTTCACAATGAATTTTAACAACTTCCACACCTAAAGCTTCAAGCAATTCAGGGATTGAAATCCCACCTGAAGAGTTGACTGCATCAACGGCTATCTTCAATCCCGCTGAACGAATTGCCTCAGGGGACACAAGATCTAGATTTAAAACATGTTTAATATGCCAGTCTATCCATGTTTCATCAAGGGTAGTTGCTCCGAGATTGTCAACTTCTGCATAATCAACAACTGAATCAGAAAGCATCAACATTTTCTCACCCTCAGCGGCAGATAAAAATTCACCTTTGTGATCTAAAAGCTTCAAGGCGTTCCATTGCTTGGGATTATGCGAGGCTGTTAAGATTATCCCACCATCAGCATTCAACTCAGGGACTGCTAATTCGACCGTTGGTGTTGTACTTAAACCCAAATCTATTACGTCAATTCCCAAAGAGTTTAAAGTAGCAGCAACTAAATCACTCACCATTGCACCAGAAAGACGAGCATCTCTACCAATCACAACAATAGGCTTGGCAGTTAAATGAGATGAATGATCAGAGGAAAGATTGGCTAATACCCATGCGCCATAGCCAGTTGCAAAACGCACAATATCGGGTGGAGTCAAGCCATTTCCCGCCACTCCACCAATTGTCCCCCTAATACCTGAAATAGATTGAATAAGCATAACGACAAAGTAAAGCTCAATAACTCATATCTTTACAAAACGTCTAAATGTTATTCGTTTAGTTTTCAATGATTGTTGTTTAAAACACTCGTTTTTTTAATGTAAATATTAGAGTTTTAGACATTAGTTTTGGTAGGGATGAATGAAGAAGGAAGTCATATGCAGGATGAGAGTGAGATCGTCGATTTAATCAAGCGTTACGAGCGAATGGTTGAAACTGGTGATTCTCAGTATTTTGATGTTGAAGAATTCGAGATAATGATAGAACATTACCTCGAATTTAGCGAGATTCAGCAAGCTCAAAAAGTGCTTCAATATGCGAGTTCACTATTTCCTGCTAGCCTTACTATTCGACTTCGAGAAGCACAAATATTAGCAAGTATTGGCAAGCACGCAAAAGCGATTTCTAGGCTCAAAACTCTTTTGGCCTTCGAACCACATAATGAAGAAATTCATCTCACGCTTGCTAGCATCTATAGCAAGATGAGCGACCACCATTTATCTATTTCTCATTTTAACAAAGCTTTACTTACTGCGGATACTGAGATAAAACCTGAAATTATTCAAGATATTGCTCTAGAATACGAGAATTTGGGTGAATGGAAGAAAGCGATAGAGCTTTTAAAAATGTGCATCAAAACCGATGCGTCATACGAGTCTGCTTTATTTGAGATTGCATTCTGCTATGATCAAATTAACAATATAAAAAGTGCCATTACTTTTTTTGAAAAATTCATAGACGAAAAACCCTACAGCACACTCGGTTGGTATAACCTTGGAAACTCATATCACAGGTTAGGATCATTAAAAAAAGCCATAAACGCATATGATTTTTCTATCGCTATAGACGACACTTATTTAAGAGCTTATATTCAAAAAGCAGAAGCGCTAACAACTGGAGAGAACTACAGTGAAGCGCTTGAGGTATATCATGAAATTATTGAGCTAGAATCAGCAACACCGCACTCATTATGTTGCATTGGAGAGTGTTATGAAAGACTAGGTGAATATATTCAAGCTGAAATTTATTATAAAAAATGCTTAGATATTGATGCAGAATTCTCCGATGCCTTTGTGGGTTTAGGCGTTCTTGCTGATTTACAATCTGACATCCCTTTGTCCATCCGTTTTTTTGAAAGAGCTGTTCAGATAGAACCTGAACATGCAGACTTTAGGCTTCTTCTAGCGACCTCATATATGAAACTTGCTAAACCTCAAGAAGCAGAAACTCAATTCGCTGCTATTATTGAAAAATTCCCTAAAAACGTTGAAGCTTGGGAAGGACGAATAGACAACTTACAAAGACTTGACGCTCACGAAGCAGCTTTAGAAGTACTCAAAGAAGGTATTGAGGTAGTTAATGAGACGACCCATCTTAGATACCAACAATTCTTCAGCTTTTTCGCTAGCGGTAAAGAGGCAAAAGCCTTTGACCTTTTAGACAAATTACTCATAAACCACTTTGATAGTGCGAGTAGATTTTTTAATTTATTTCCCGACTTGCTCAATGACAACAGGATTGCGGATAGATATAACCGCCTTAAACCCTGATGATTATGAATGCAGAACTATCCTTTCTACCAGACAGAACTACAAAACCTAGAGAATCTGGGTTAAATATGGTTATGGACAAAGGTCTTAGCTTAAGACAAACTGAGGATCTCATCGAAATTGCTGCTGATAAAATAGACCTGTTAAAGCTTGGTTTTGGCACATCACTAATAACACCTAACCTCAAAGAAAAAGTGAAGCTATATAGGGACGCTGGAATTGATGTTTATTGTGGTGGAACACTTTTTGAAGCTTTCTATATCCGAAATCGACTTGACGACTACCTTAAATATATTGATGATTTAGGGATTTCCTGTCTCGAAGTAAGTGATGGTTCAATGATCATTCATGAAGAGGTAAAGTGTGAAATTATCCGCAAACTTTCTGCCAACTATAAAGTACTTAGTGAGGTGGGATCAAAAGAAGAAGGTATCTTGATTAGTCCTTCTAAGTGGACTAGCATGATGAGTATGGAATTAGAAGCTGGAAGCTGGAAGGTCATTGCAGAAGCAAGAGAAAGTGGAAACGTCGGTATCTACAGACCCAATGGATCAGCTCACACTACACTCATTAAGATGATTCTAACTAAGGTGGATATGGGGGATATCGTTTGGGAAACACCTAAAAAATCGCAACAAGCTTGGTTTATTAAACAGTTTGGTGCTAACGTTAACCTTGGAAACATTGGTCCATGGGATGTCATTCCTTTAGAAACTCTTAGATTGGGATTAAGAGGTGATACATTTTTTGAGTATCTGCCTAAGTCCGTATCTAATGGTTTAAAACAGGTAGTCGACATCTCGGAGGAGTAACAATTAAGTAAGACCATGTCGAAAATAGATGTGCAAACTCTAAAGAAGTGGAGAGATGAAAACACAGAACATCAACTTATTGATGTCCGTGAACCTTGGGAGGTAGAAATCGGACATATTAACGGACTACATATAGCCATGGACAGCTTCCTCGATTCTATTGAGATGGTTAGGCGTGATATTCCCGTTGTAATACACTGTAAATCTGGAACTCGATCAGCAGCTGTCGTGCATCATCTAATCAAGCAATTGGGTTATGAGAGTGTTTATAATCTCGAAGGGGGAATCAATGCATGGTCTATCGAGGTTGATTCTAATATAGAAGTAGCGTGAGATCTTTGAAGGATTGGAGCGGATTAGCTGCAAAAGGGTTTGCAATGGGATCGGCCGATTTAGTTCCAGGAGTTAGTGGGGGAACGATCGCTTTTATTACGGGGATTTATGACGAGCTTATATCTACTATCGCTGGATTGGGTATTGACACACTGAAAGATCTATTTAAGGGTGGGCTTAAACTTGTTTGGACTAAATACAACTTAAGCTTTTTAGCAGTTTTAGGATTGGGTTTAATCAGCGCAGTAATTATCTTATCTGGCTCTATACACTGGCTACAAATAGAATACCCAACAGAATTACGAGCTTTCTTTTTCGGACTAGTCCTTGCTTCTGCCCCAGTTCTTTCTAGAGAAGTAAAGTCCAATACAGTTCGCAAATATTTAATAATCTTATTGGGCGTATTGATCGCATTAACAATCACTTCCCTCCCTCCTGCAGTACAATCTAACTCACCAGTATTTTTAACTATTTCAGGAGCCATAGCAATATGTGCAATGCTTCTACCTGGAATTAGCGGTAGTTTTATTCTTTTAATATTGGGAGCATATACGCCCGTGATTACTGCGCTTTCAAATTTTGACATTCTTAGAATAGGAGCTTTTGCGGTAGGTGCCCTAATAGGTCTACTGACATTTAGTCGGGTTTTATCTAGAATTTTAAAAAACCATCATTCAACGACTATAGCTCTGCTGACAGGGTTTTTATTGGGATCACTGCATGTGATTTGGCCTTGGAAGAGACAAATAGAAATGCTTTATACGCATAGTGACGGACGAGAGGAATGGCTTTTAGGAAATATTCTTCCTAACTCAACTCCCAATGAATTCATCCTCATAATCGCTTCAGTTACAATAGGAGCTCTAATCGTCACGGCATTAGATCGTTTTTCCAGGATTTAACTTTAGGCCAAATGAAAACCCTTGGACTTATTGGACATCCTGTTTCTCATTCAAAATCTCCGCAGATCTTTGCAGAAAAGTTCAAGCTTTCCGACAGATCCGATCTTGAATATAAATTATTCGACTTAGATAAAATTTCTGATTTTATAACAATTACTCAAAACGATACGAGTATTGTCGCACTTAATGTTACTGTTCCGTATAAAAAGACAATCATTCCCCTACTCGATGAATTATCAGAAGAAGCAAGAGCAATAGGAGCTGTTAATACGATTGTAAAGGTAGATGGCCGATGGCTTGGATACAATACCGATGCATGGGGATTCAGCAGAAGTATTCAACCATTTTTAAAAGGAAGACACGATAGAGCGTTCATTTTTGGTAGCGGCGGTGCGTCGAACGCAGTAGCATATTCTCTAAAGAAATTAGGTGTAACTTATCACATAATTAGCAGAAAAAAATCAGAAATAACAGATGTTACATATAACGACTTAACAACTGAAGCCATAAAACATCACCTGCTACTTGTAAATTGCACACCCATTGGAATGACACCTAACTCTCAAAGTTTTCTTGAAATACCATATGATGGAATCAGCGAAAACCATCTTGTGGTAGACCTTGTATACGATCCTGAAACGACAAAGCTTATGACGTTAGCTCATAAAAAAGGAGCGGTAGTTATGAGCGGTAAGGATATGTTGAGATTTCAAGCAGAGAAATCTTGGGAGATTTGGCTTAAACATGATCTTTAATGAAATGGGATTAAAAACTGACCAAACCAACCCCACTGAGAGCGAGGGTAAATATTCAGACCTTGATGGCATGAGTGTATCTGGCTTAGCTAACGCTATGCACGAAGTGGATCAAGATGTTCTCAAAGCTGTAGGATTAGCAAAACCTAAAGTAATAGAATTCATTACTGAAATTATTAAAAGGATGAGTAAGGGAGGGCGGCTGTTCTACTTAGGCGCAGGAACCAGTGGAAGGCTAGGGGTTTTAGACGCTTCAGAATGCCCACCTACATTCGGCGTTGAACAAGGTAAAGTAGTCGGAATAATCGCCGGAGGAGACAGTGCTATTCGCATTGCTGTTGAAGGAGCAGAAGACGACCCTGCTCAGGGATGGAAAGATTTACAAGAGTTTAATCTTAACAAGAACGACACTATTGTAGGGATAGCATCCAGTGGTAGGACTCCATACGTTATAGGAGCGGTAACAGAAGCAAAAAAGCAAGGGCTCTTAACGGGATGTATAGCATGTAATCCTGGATCTAAATTATCCAAAGAAGTGGATTTTGTGATCGAAGCGATAACAGGGCCAGAATTTGTAACAGGTTCAACCAGATTAAAAGCAGGGACAGCTACGAAGCTTATCCTAAATATGATTACTACAATATTATTTATCAAATTAGGCCACGTAAAAGGAAGCCAAATGGTGGATATGAAACTCTCAAATGAAAAACTCATTGAAAGAGGGACGAAAATGGTAAAGGCCTCTACAGGCTTAAATGATATTGAGGCAAAGGAACTCTTATTAAAGCATAAAAGTGTTAGAGAAGCTATAATTAATTATGAAACTCCGAGATAACAATGCATACTATAGAGCCATATTACTCTTGGACAAATCACTATGCCTCTAGTGCTGACTCAAAAAGCCCATTCTATCAAAGAACCTATAACGAAACGTCTTATCAAACGAAAATATACAATCATTACATTCATCCACAGTGGGATGAATTTGGATCAAGTACTTTAGTGTTAAAGATCTTATATGTTGATTATGATGATGGATATGCCATCATTGAAATGCTGGGGGAATGGAATGACTGTCTTCACAACGACATCATGCTTTTCAAGCGAAATGTAATTGAACATCTTGAAAATGAAGGCATTATAAAATTCATTCTAATAGGTGAAAATGTGCTGAATTTTCATTACAGCGATGATTCTTATTATGAAGAATGGTTTGACGAGCTTACAGATGTTGATGGATGGATTGCACTATTAAATTTTAGCGATCACGTTTTAGAAGATATGAAATTTATCGATTTAGATAGCTTTTTCGTGATGGGTGGAGAACTTAGTGAACTTGGCTGGAGAACATTTTCACCTGACCAGCTTTACTTACGAATACAAGATTGCGTTGAAAATAGAATAGGATTAATCGGATAAAAATATCCATTAAAACCCTTCAATAGCTCCCAGACCAAATAAAGCAAAATCAAACTTAACAGGATCGACTGGGTCGTATGCCCTAAGCGCTGCATCTAGCTCAGCTACCGCCTTCCAATCATTTTGCTTCCTACTTAAGAGTCCCAAACTCCTACCTACATTTGAAGTGTGCACATCAAGGGGTATACTCAATACTCTTGTAGGTATTTTATCCCAAATCCCAAGATCCACGCCATTTTTAGAAGATCTTACCATCCACCTTAAATACATATTAAGTCTTTTTGCAGCTGATCCTTGCGAAGGATTTGCTACATGTTTTCTCGTTCTATCTGCATGAACGCCATCGAAAAAAACAGCATGGAAATGACTTAGAGCTGCATTGAGATTGTCTGGACTACCTGACGCTTTCCAATTCGAGACTATTAAGTTCTCTAAACTACCATACTCACTTACGATACGTCGTAAAGCACCCATAAAATAGACAGCATCCTCTGGCTGAAAAGTTCTATGACAAAAACCCTCAAAAACTTTTTCGTCGGTTTTCTCAAAATTCATCACGAAATCAAAAGGAGAATTATCCATCCTTTCCATAAGACGATTTGCATTCTTTAAAATAGACTTCCTGTTACCCCAAGCAATTGTAGCGGCTAAGAACCCCGCTATTTCAATATCCTTGTTATTTGAGAACATATGGGGTATAGAAATGGGGTCGTCTTTTATAAAATCTCTAGTCTCAAACTCTATAACCTTTTCATTCAAAAACTCACCTAATTCAAGCTTAGACAACTTAATCATATTGTTTACACTCTTATCCATATTGATCTTGCCGTAAAGGTTGTAAAACTAACTAACTTTGTACTTCAAATGGAATGGGTTAGACCAGAAATACTTTGGGGATTATTTGCAGTTATAATCCCAATTTTAATTCATTTACTGCAATTGCGGAGATTTAGAACCGTGAGCTTTTCTAATGTGAGTTTCTTAGAAAATGTAAAAAAAGAAACTAGATCTACTCAAAGGCTACGAAACCTCCTCCTTCTTCTACTCAGAATCATCGCGATTGCATCTTTAGTAATCGCTTTTGCTGGCCCATATTTTCCATACACAGGAAACACTGAAAATAATGGCAGTATAGGTAATGCAGTGTCGATCTACTTAGACACAAGTCCATCAATAGATGCCTTGGGAGAGCAAGGGCCAGTTCTTCAAGTAGAGAAAACTAGAGCGTCTGAAATAGTCGAAAATTACTCTGAAACTGACAAGTTTCATATTATTACAAATGCTTTTTCAGGGAAAGACTCACACTTTCTCAGTAAACAAGAAGCGATTGAAAGAATATCCTCAATTCAAACTGAACCTTTTGTTAGAAATATTGAAGCGGTCGTTGCGAGGGCTTCTGATCAATTGAGCAAAGCTTCTGATAGAAGCCAAACTATTTATCTACTCAGCGACTTACAAAAGAGTTCGCATTTATTGTCTGAAAATTTCAAGCCAGACACAAACATTTCGATTCACTTCCTGCCTTACATTGCAAATGACAGGCCTAATGTCTGGGTTGATTCTGCATGGTTCAACTCCCCCATTGCAACAAGTGGAAATCCTGCAAAATTGCATGTTAGACTTAAGCATAACGCACTTCAGCGGGTAGATGGCCTAGGTCTTAAACTAGACCTTAACAATAAAAAAACGGCCATTTCATCTTTCAATTTAAGTCCGGGAATTCATACTGATACAGTTCTCCACTTCACTCACGGAGAAAGTGGGTTTAACCACGCTATCATATCTATAGAAGACTCCCCAATTACTTTCGATGATACGTTTTATTTAGGATACGAAGTCGTACAGCAAATCGATATTCTACAATTAAGCGATAATAAAAACTCTAAAACAAGTAAGAGTATTGAAAAGGTTTTTCAATCAAGTGATCTTTCCGTTAATCTTGAAACCCTAGAGACACTTCCAGACTTTGCGACGACATCCAACTATGATTTAATTATTGTCAACGCTGTGAACGACCCTTCTAGCGGCATAACGCAATCTCTTGTTGACTTTACTTCAAATGGTGGCACAGTTTTAATCATACCTGATTCAGTTAATAATAGTTCAAGAGCGGAATTATTGAGGACTAAATTGGGGTTTGGAGAGGGGAAAGTTTGGCATAAAACAAATAATCCTGAGCCTTTAAAAAACATACAATTCTCACACCCTTTATTTGATGGCGTATTTTTAACTACTCCAAATAAGATGGACATGCCCGTCTCAGACAGATGCATCTCAAGGAAGGTTACTGATGACGAAGAAGTTTTAGGAAGCACTTCAAGAGGGTATCCATTTCTGTCGAGAGTTGATGTAGGCGAAGGGAGTGCATTTTTATTGAGCATTACATTGGATCAAGAAACTGGCAACTTTATGAAGCACGCTATTTTTGTGCCCATTTTACTCCGGTTATCAGAAGTAGCCCGTTCAGCAAAAGCTGAATCAATTACTCTTAAAAGTGAAAATAAAATATTTTTGAACTTCGAAGTTGAGCCAAACGAAATAGTACAGGTGAGGTTAAATAACAGTGATGCATATGTATTGCCTGAAGTCAGAACAAACAGTGGTTCGACAAGAATATTGCTTGGACCACAAATTAATACTCCAGGTAATTATACCGTAGAAATCGACTCTATAACATCGTTTGCATTCGGTTTGAATGCAGATAGAGTTGAGAGTGACCCTTCGGCCTGGGATATTCCTGGATTTAAAGCTGAGTTAAGTAAATATGGATGGAATAACACGAGTGTTTTAGAACTCTCAGATGAAAACATATCTGGTGTTGTTATGAATATGAAATCAGGAACACACCTTTGGTGGCAGTTGATTATTATTGTAATCACAGCACTTGCAGGCGAAACAATTCTTCAAAAAAGATGGAAACACAAATAGTTTTAAAAAAGGTAAAAGTTGTTGATCCTGGAGGGTCATTCGATGGTAAAAAAGTCGATGTAAAAATAATTAACGGAATGATTACTGAGATCGGAAGAAATATAAACGGTGATTCATGTTTCATTCTAAATAAAGAAAACAGCTATATAAGTCCAGGATGGATGGATGGACAAGCTCACTTTAGGGATCCAGGAGATGAAATAAAAGAAGGATTAGACAGGGGGCTGTTTGCAGCAGCTGCAGGTGGATTTACAGATGTGGCTATTTTACCATCCACTAACCCGCCAATAGATAACAAAGCTTCAGTAGCTTATCTAATTGCAAGAGGTGAAAAAACGAATTCTCCATGTGAGGCTCATCCACTGGGATGTGTTTCAAAAAACAGAGCTGGTGAACAACTTTCCGAATTAATCGATATGGCTGATGCAGGAGCTATCGGATTCACTGATGACTCTCCCATAAATAAAGTTGGCCTACTACATAGAGCTCTAGAATATCTAGGACCTTCAGGAGATGTTGTTATTTCAGAAGCCATAGATTCAGACTTAAATCCAGGAGCGCACATGCACGAAGGGGTGACAAGCACTAAATTGGGATTAATAGGCTCTCCTGCAGAAGCCGAAACGCTTCGAATAAAGAGGGATCTTGAAATTCTTTCATATGCAGGAGGGAGAATACATATACCGATTGTATCTACTGCTTCTGGTGTGAATCTAATCCGAAAAGCAAAGAAAAAAGGACTTAACATTACTGCATCCACAACACCTCATCATCTAACTTTTATCGATCATGACTTGAGTGATTTTGACGGTACGCTCAGAGTAAATCCACCATTAAGATTAAAGTCAGATAGAAAAGCTTTACAAGTGGCACTAGAAAATGGGACGCTTGACTCAGTCATTTCAGACCACAGACCTGAAAACATAGAAACTCATGATGTAGAGTTTATTCTTAGTCCCAATGGTATTTCTGGTATCGAATTCGTTTTTGCTGCAGTGAATACAGCCTGCAATAATTTAGATCTTAGTAGGCTGATTGACTCTATATCAAATGCAACTCGCAGAGTGTACAATATTCCTGAGGTACATATTGAAATAAATGCACCAGCAAAAATCACATGGTTTGATCCTGTCAAAGAATTTAATTTTCAAAATATTTCTGGTGGAGCAAATAACCCTTGGCCTAATCGCAAGCTCAGTGGTACTGTATATGGATGTTTAAACGGAACTAAAATCCACATCAACGACTAAAATTTAAAGCTTTAAAATATTAAGCTTCTCCTTGTGGGCCTCCAAAAGCCAAAGGCATAGATGCTTCAGGCTCACTTATTTCAGATATAGCTCCATGTTTATCTTCAAATCTCTTTACATTTCCAGCAAGAGCCTTAAGTAATCTCTTAGCATGCTGAGGTGTCATAATCACCCTAGAGCGAACCTTTGCCTTAGGCATACCAGGCATGATCTGAATAAAGTCCGTTACAAATTCTGTAGGACTGTGAGTAATTACTGCTAAATTAGAGTATACCCCTTCACTAACTTCTTCTGGAAGCTCAATATTAAGTTTGTTCTTTTTTTCAGTATTTGCCATATCACGAAGGTAATGAATTATTTTCTGAGAGGAAGCTCTAAAATTGAAATCAAATCGCTCACTTCATGGAGTACTTCTTCGTTGTGCTCTATTTTAAGAGGGTTGTAGTACACCTGTCCCCATCCTGCTTCCCTTGCGCCAATAATATCTGACTCTAAACTATCACCTAACATCACAGCATTTTCAGCGGATGAATTTGACAAATCCAAAGCAAGTTGAAATATTCCAGCATTGGGCTTTTTAACACCAAGAGCATCACTCGTTAAAACTGATTTAAAAAAAGGACTCATTCCACACCTTTGAACTTTAATGTGCTGTACCTCTTCAAAACCATTCGTTAACATGACCAATTGATGACCTCTCTCAAACAACTCCTTTACGACAACTAGAGCATCCTTTACGAGGTGGGTTTTATACGGCGATGTTTCGACATAATGTGAACCTAAGCTTTCTCCAAGTGCAGAGTCCTTTTCTAGCCCCCATTTTTTTAAGGCGAGGCTAAACCTTCTTCCTCTTAACTCTTCCTTCTCCATTCTCCCTTCTCTATATTCACCCCAACACCAAGCGTTTGCTCTCTCATATTCTTTTATATAAGCTTGAATAGATCCAACACCACGTGAGTTAAGCTTCAGATGATTATACCCCTCAGCTAGTGCTTCTCTAGAATTTTTTTCAAAATCCCAAAGTGTATGATCCAAATCAAAAAACAAATCTTTCATCATCAAAATAATTCCTTATAATACACCATTTTTTACACACAAACTTAAAAACGTAAGTACACAAGACCATGCAAAAAAAGCTAAGATTAAATACAAAACAGAATTTTTCTTTTTACTGAAATATTTAGCACCTAACATAGCCGATATTGGAACTGACAAGAGACCTGCTACAATTAGAAGTCCAGTAAAGCCATACTTTTCCTTGTATTGTATGAACTTTCTTCTTCCTGGAGTTACAACAAGATTTCTTTTTTTGCCAAGGGAAACATTTGATCTTGATTTAACACTTGACCACCAGGAAAATATTGCTTTTCCTGTATGATAAAATAGCATTACCCCAACCACCGCTCCTGAAAAAGTTGCGAGGAGTATTTCCCAAGTATCATAACCTGCTGCAGTCATTAGAGAAGGGGTAATAATGAATTTAAGAATTGACATGGCAAGCCAACTCAAAAAACTTACTAAGCCCGCCAGAAGACCTTGGTCAAACATCTTATGATCTAAATTTCGTACCGTAAGAAAGATCTCCAGCGTCACCTAAACCAGGAACTATATATCCATTTTCGTCTAACCCTTCGTCTATGGATCCTATCCAAAATACTGTACCCTCAGGAAGGTGTTTTTGAGCATACTTAACACCCTCAGGACTTGCAATTGCAGATATAACATGAAGCTGACTTGGCGTACCTTCTAAACACAGTGCTTCATAAGCAGAAACCATAGAGGCTCCAGTTGCAAGCATAGGATCGACTAGGACAAGGATTCTATTCTCACAAGAGGGTGCTCCTATATATTCAATCTCTATATCGAAATCGCCTTTATCGTTGTGTTTTCTATAAGCAGAAACAAAAGCACAATCTGCCTGATCCCACACTTCAAGAACCCCAGCATGCATAGGCAATCCAGCACGCATAACCGTTGCTAGAACTGGCTGTTCTTTTATGATATTACATTTCGCAACTCCCAATCCCGTCTTAACTTCTATTGATTTCATAGGCCAAACTTCAGCCATAGCATTCCCTAAAAGCCATCCCAATCGTTGCAGGTTATGGCGAAACGCACCGCGATGACTTTGTGAGACCTCATGACGCAAACTAAAGAGAAGAGATCCAGTCATACCTGGTTTCTTACTGAAATCGTGAATCAATTTTTCATTCATGCCTCTAAGGTATGCACCTTAAGACGACTTCCTTGTAAAGACTTTGCCAACCTTCCCAAATTCCATGATCTGAAACCGAAGTGTTATGCCAAACTGTGACCATCACCCCCCCCACTTCTCTAACACTATCAGACAACTGAGATACTGTAGATAATGCCTCTGAAGTATCTAACTGTAAGTACGATTTTAATGTAGAATCCATCACCGCAAATGGGTGAATCATAAGGTCTAGAGGTTGTTCTGTAGCCAGGTCATAAGCTGGGTAAGGCTTACTCATTCCTGATCGAAACCCAACCTGGTCAGCATACCCCATAGAATAATCATGTTTAATACCGGTATCTACAAAATTCCTCCACGATGACTGCTCACCCATTAAAAAATGGGTTCTTACAATTTCAGTATTATTACCACCTTCAATCCCATTATTCTCAAAAGATTTTTTTTCTTTAGCGAATTTTAAGACAGAAGAAGAAGCTTCATAACTCGGGTGCCATGATACTAAGGATGATTTAACGAGGTATGAAATCAAGCTATCTAAATCTTCTTTGTGGACAGGAAGGTCGTGAGGCTTTTTATATTCTGCATAAAGAATAAAAAACCTAGTTTGAAGTCTTACCTGCTCATGAATTTTAGTTAACCAATCATAGGTGAAATAAGGATCCACAGCTCCCATGTATACATCTATTCTGTTTTGCAAATCTCCCCATCTAAAAAACACAATATCTCTAATAGCAGCAAGTACATTATGAAATAGTCCTCTACCTTTAAAAGCGTATGCTATATCTATATCTATGGTTGGCTCAAAGGTATAGTCTGTATCATATAGCTCTTTAGGAATATTCAACTCTGTAGCAATGGCATACGCAAGGTTTTCTACTAGAGGGGTCTTAAGCATGTTGTGAGTATAAGCAGCACATACAGCGCCCCTAAACCTTCCGTGCTTATCTCTAAATTTGGTGTTTTTTTCTCCTTGAGATTGCAATTCTTCCCATCTTACACAACAAAAAAACACTGAGGCCAAAGGATCAAATTGGAGATCTGTAATCCCTAAAACTTCACATGGATATGTAAACCTTCCCCACTGAGACCAGTTAACACCAGAAGAAAGTGCGTTTTCATCATCTTCAAGACTGATGGCATGCAAAGGACATGAAATAGATGATTCACAAAAAGATATCGTTAAAGTATCAGTCTTTGAATTACAATTCCATTCGACTTCCAATCCTAAGCAAACATTGAAAAGAATATGAGCCGAGTATGTCATCCTATGAGTTGGCGACGGGTATGTCAAGATGATTTTACTCATAAGTAGAACAATCATAAGCGTAAAAACGCTCAGAAATTTCCTTCAAGATATGAACCGAAGCATGACCATCTCCGTAAAGGTTATCTGAATTGTCAATCATTTGACTGTGTTTAGATGTAGCTATCTCCATTAAATCTGAGGGTTCGGGACATAGAATGGAATGTCCCGAATCGATAAGCTCTACCCACTCCGTATTGTGACGGATTACCACAGACGGAGTACCACAGCTATAAGCTTCCTTTTGCATCCCCCCTGAATCAGTAATAACGAGTGAGGATGATTTAATTAATGTTAGCAATTCGATATAACCGACTGGTTTTATAGCTGTAATACTTTTATGAATCAAGGTAGATTTAAAATCCTTACCAAAAATTTCAATCAATCCTTTCTCAGTCCTAGGATGAACAGGAAATATAGCTGAAATTTTATGGTCTAAACAAAAGTCACTAATAGAATCTATCCAACTACTTAGCCTTTCTATTGTGTCAACATTTGAGGGTCTATGCATAGTGACAAGAACCGAGGAAGTTTTTATACAATTCATATCTTTCGTGAAGTGTATCGCATTGTCATGCATAATATCACCCGACAATAGTGAGTTAAATAAGCCTTCACTTTCTAGATTCGCTATAGCAGTTGTTGTTGGAGCCACAAGGAGGGTTGACAGCTTGTCCGTTTCTATCCTATTGATCTCTTCAGGCATCTCTAAGTCAAAAGACCTAAGACCTGCTTCGATATGAATCAATGGAATCTTTAACTCATGTGCAACTTGCGCGCCAGCTAAAGTCGAATCTGTATCTCCATAAACAAGTACAACGTCAGGGATTGAAGTCTCTAAAGCCTCCTGAATACCCTTTCTCATCTCAACCATTCTCTCAGATCTTTTACTTGTATTAAGTTGGATAGAAAAATTAGGTTTAGGTATGCTTAATTCCTTAAAAAATATATCTGAAAGCAAGGTATCGTAGTGCTGCCCCGTGTGAAGTATGGTTTGGCTCCAAAATGGAGAATCCGCGATAGCTCTAGTCATAGCAGCCGCTTTAATAAATTGAGGTCGAGCCCCTATTATTGTAAATATTTGTGCCATTTATAAAAATCCTTCATCGGCAAAGCTAACAAAGTCTTTGTCTGCAATTATGATATGGTCAACAACCGGCAAATCTAAGAAACCTCCAGCTTTACATAGGTTTCTAGTCAGATTACGATCCGATACACTTGGTTTACAGTTCCCCGAAGGATGGTTATGTACCAGGACTATAGCAGATGCAAGTAAAGCTAAAGCTCGACCAAATATCAATTTAGGGTCTGCTACAGTCCCAGACTACCCTCCTGAAGAAATTTTAATTTCAGCAAGCACATGGTTCGATCTTTTTAAAAGTAAAAGCCAAAACTCTTCGTGCTGAAGATCTGAAAGTCTATCATAAAACCTATTAAATACATCTCTAGATGAAACAATTACATATGATTTCCCTAGAGAGCTGAAAGTTCGCCTACGACCTAACTCCATTGCTGCTGCTAGTACCAAAGCTATTTCTTTTCCCACTCCGTGAACTTGCTCAAAGCCTTCTGGAAGAAGTTTACCTAATGCATATAAATCTCGTCCCGTTAATTTTAATAAATCTTCAGCTAATAAAACAGATGGTTTCACACTCTTACAATGACCGATCAATAATGTAATTAGCTCAATATTATTTAATGAACTCGTTCCATTTTTT
>DBBW01000025.1:78332-112143 GCA_002292405.1 Flavobacteriales bacterium UBA974 | reverse complement strand
AAAAAAAAACCCCTCAACATTAGTCGAGGGGTTAAATATCATAATTCGTTAGATTTATTTCAGAGCCGATGTGTGTGCGGCTATGCTGGCTTTAAGGTTGGCAGCTTTATTCTTATGAATAACGTTGTTCTTTGTTAACTTATCCAACATAGATGATACCTTAGGTAACATTTCTGTAGCCTCTTTCAAATCTGTTGATGCACGTAGCTTACGCAATGCATTACGCGTTGTCTTGTGCTGGTAATGATTGCGATCGCGTTTTTTCTGATCTGAACGTACGCGCTTTAATGCTGACTTGTGGTTTGCCATCTTTTTCCTTTAAAATATCAGGGGTGCAAATATAGTGAGGATTCAAACTCATACAACATGAAAAGTAAAATTAATTACAAAGTGTTGCAAAGGCAGAAAGAAGCAGTAATAAATCCCCCACTGCGACCATTCCATCTTCATCTAGATCTTCCGGACAAACACCACCTAAAGAGTCATCTGGCAAACAAAGTGTTGATTCCTGATCCCAATAAGTGCCTGGCCCACAATAGCCTGGATCTCCACACACATTGCATAAAGAAAAACAATGTATCGGCACTTCTAAAATAGATGGGTCTACTATGAAAAATCTATTGTAACCACCTAATCCATTATTGGCACCGCAAGCCGGAGGGACTGTTTCTTCTTCACCCCAAGCATTTCCATTAATGAATTTATAATCGACCTGAGTACCTACAACAGCAATCACTTCAACTGAATACGTCCCATCAGCTTCTAAGGTCAGTGGGGTTGAGGATGGAACCCAGTTTTGGAATGATCCAGCAATGTGAGGCCCTTCAGGGGCAGGGTCAAATTCTCCCATATCAAGATGAAGAGTAGTAATATATTGGCACGTACCGTTATCGAACTCTGCTACAGGATCGAAATTCTCCGCATTGGGATCCATGCATCCTGAATTAGTTAGTATGGGGAAATTTCCGTTAGTGTCTGGTATTGGGAGCGGGGTGTCTAAGTAGAGGTGCCATTCACCAGGTTCAAGATAAAATGACGTCGCTAGGTCATTCACTGAAAAACTTAGTCCGGAAAAATAATCATACCAAGTCCCAATGTATGGGAAACTAGGGGTAATATCGAGAGGAACGACATCAAAATTACCAATTAAAACGGCATTTTGTTCGGGAGAATAAAGATGTATAATTTTTCCGGTTCCACTGCAATCTAGATTGTAATCATATGTAGTAAATACCGATTGTTCTTGCTTAAGGTGAGCTAAAGCTGAGATGGTTTTGGCAAGGGAAAGCCTCTCTGGGACTTCTAAATCGGTCCATCTATCAGGTTTTTCAGATAGCTTACAATCTTCTGAAGATGTTCCATCTCCACAATCAAAAATACTTAAGTCGTATCCCAATTCTGACCATTGCCAAATCATTTTAGGTCCTGGAATAGAAAGCAAAAAAGCATTTGTCATTTTAAGCCTATCCATAGAAGTACTGAACTCCTTAGTATCGTAATCGCCTGCAGAATTTCCGAAAAGCTGCAAATCATAAGCGATACGCTCTTCATCATGTGACTCCATATAGGTAATGAGGTTAGGGTAGTTATACCCACGATTCTGCCATGAACCATAGTTAAAATCACCACTATATCCCATGGAACTTTGAGAGAAACCATAGGTCATCTTACCCCAAATTATAAATCCTCCGTCAGCCAATGATTTCTCCTCATCATTGTTTCCAAGATGCTCTAAGATCACATAAGTACCTGGGTGATTAGATTGAATATCACTGTAATAATCAAATAAAATATCGATACGGCTTTGATCGTATTGATTCCATAAATTCACATTACTTCCACTGTTTACTTGGGTTATACCCTTACTCAAATCCACTCTATATCCGTCTATGTGATATTCTGAAAGCCAAAAGTCAAATACCCTCTTCCAATATTCCCTAACCCAACCATCTTCATGATTGAAATCATAACCAGGACTGAAGGGATGCATTGCGTAGCTATTAAACCAAGGATTATCTTCAGAAACAATCCCGTTTTCATCTTGATATAATCTCACAAGTGGATCTGTTCCGAAACTATGGTTAGGAACAACATCTAGAATTACTGCAATTCCTTTTGCGTGACATCTATTTACAAACTCTTTCAGCTTAGACTTAGGTCCGTAATATTTATCCGGAGCAAATCTGAAGTTTGGGTTATAACCCCAACTTGAATTCCCTTCGAACTCGCTTACAGGCATAAGTTCAATAGCATTGAAACCCATATACTCAAGATAATCAAGCCTATTTATTAAATCTTGATACACTGATCCAGAATCAAAATCTCTGACGAGACACTCATAAATAACCAACTCATCTTGTGATGGCTTTTGAAAGTTATAATCAGTCCAAAGAAAATATGGGTTATCCGTTCTAAATGTACCAATCGGGACGGAAGCAATACCCGTGGGATACTGAGGCATTCCGGGAAAATTCACTTGTGGAATATAGCCATCATTCCATGGATCTAAAATGAGTTCAGAATATGGATCACCAATCTCAAGTTCACCTTCAACTAAAAAGAAATATCTGTAATATGTACCCGGACTAAGATTGTTGATTTGTAACCAATGCCTGTTTCCATCAGCTGAAATCTTCATCAAACTATTTGCATTTTCCGAGAATGAATTAAAATCACCTTTAAGATAAACATATTGTTTACTGGGTGATCGAAGCTGAATGATAACAGACGTACCCGATAGAATGTTTACACCGTCAAGGGTTCCAGATGGAGGATCTGAAATGATAGGCGTTTGTGCTTTGACACTAAACTCGAAACATAAAAACGTAAAAGCAATAACCAGAGAAAGTGTCCTCATAACACTAAGATACAGCAACATGGACAAGAGTTATGTAATTTGCAGTGTGAAAAAAATATTTCCCGTTCTATTTATTTTGTGTGCGTCACTTTCGCCACTTTACTCAAACAATTTTTCAGCCCAAAAAAGCCTTCCTATTCACGGAACCTGGAAGTGTCTTGATTCCACAGAAATTTCAGTTCCAGGATGGTTGCCTGGGAGTTTGTACAATTCACTACTAAGGAGTTCAGTGATTCCAGATCCTTTTATTGGAACAAATGAAGATTCAGTGCAGTGGGTAAGTGAAATGGACTGGGTTTTCACTTCGGATCCATTTGATGCGCTAGAAAACATTGAAGATTACGACTTACTCATCCTTCAAGATGTACAGCTGTATTGTAGTATAACCTTAAACGGAGTTGTACTTGGTGAAACGAACAACGCTTTTAGAAATTGGGCGTACAGTCTAAAATCGTCCTTAAAATCTAACGACAATATTTTTACTTTTAATTTTGAATCGCCTACTTACTCTGTAAATAAAACGGGGAGTGTGGAACAGCATAGAACTCCACAATTTGCATATGGTTGGGATTGGGCATTGAAACTTATTGACTTTTCTGTGGGGCGAATTGAACTTGCGAAGAGTCGGTCTGAGGAAAATATTTACATTGACAATCTCACACTTGTAACTGACACTATTTATGGGTCCACTGCTAAGGGCTTTGTGAAGTGGGATATCTCAGGAGATTTAAGCGAGGCTGTAGTTTTAAGGTGGGCTCTGACGAATGAAAGTGGTACCGTTGTCGCTTCAGAAAGTTTTAGTAAAATTCCTGGGGTTATAACATCACCATTCACCATTGAAAATGCTGATTTATGGTGGACGCACGATTTAGGAAAACCTTCTTTACACAAACTCGAAGTAGTCGCCGTTGGGGAAAATGGTATACTGGCTCTAGAGAAAAAAACAGTAGGTATTAGAACCCTCAAACTAGACACTTCTGAAGATGATAAAGGCGCTAAATTCCAATGGATTCTCAACAATGTACCATTTTTCGCAGGAGGAGCTAATGTTGTCCCAGCTGACATAATTAAATCCAGAATCAGCTCATTAGAAGAAAAAGCGATCGTTAGAAACGCTGTCGCAGCAAACATGAACACCTTGAGGGTTTGGGGTGGTGGAAATTATGCCTCGGACAATTTCATGGAGGCTTGCGACGAGATGGGGGTTCTGGTTTGGCAAGATTTTATGTTTGCTTGCGCTATGTATCCTGGAAACGAGGCGTTTCTTGAATCTATTGAACATGAGGCTTTAGACCAAATCCTTCGACTTAGACACCACCCCTCTCTCGCCATGTGGTGTGGCAATAACGAAGTGAGTGAAGGATGGCAAAGGTGGGGGTGGAAAGACGGGCTTTCCGAAAAAGAAATCATTACGAAAGAGAAAGCCTACTCCGATATTTTCGAAGACATCCTACCATCCACTGTCAGTTTATACGCCGACGCTCCATACTGGCCTTCCTCACCCCTACTTGGTAGGGGCGACCCAGATTTTAAGAACCGTGGTGATGCTCACGATTGGGGGATATGGCATGACGGGTATTCATTCGATTCTCTTTGGACTCGAATACCCCGATTTATGAGTGAGTTTGGTTTTCAAAGTTTTCCAGAACGTTCAACATGGGAAACGGTAGTAATATCTGACACTTTAGACCGATTTTCCTCCGATGTGATTGCTCACGAGAAACACAGTCGGGGGTTTGCAATCATTGATAAATACTTGGAGAGTTCTTATGGCGATTTCTCAGATGGGTATTCTTACGAAGAGTGGGCGTATATCACTCAAGTTGTTCAAGCTAAAGGAATCTCAGATGGTGTAAGAGCTGCAAGACTCAATCAGGATTTTTGTTCTGGCTCTTTGATTTGGCAATTAAATGATTGTTGGCCGGTAGCATCATGGTCTTCTATAGACGCTCACGGAAAGTGGAAACTTCTTCACCATGAATTAAAGAAGGCCTTCGCACCCACGCTACTGTATGGAAAGTGGAATCATCTAGGAAGGAAGCCCCGTTTAGAAATTGGGGTAGTAGCTAATCCAAGCATACATGGTGAAATACAAATCCCAGGTACAGTTCTCGTATCAGTAGTAAACTTTGATGGCACGGTGGCATACATGTCCGAACATCCATTAAATCTCACACCTGGAAAAGCACAATGGATATCCCTTGACAATGTCCCCTACAACAATAACAGAAAAAACATCGACCCCACTCGTTCCTTTGTGCAACTCTCATGGATAGACGACACGTGTGAAAACCCTCAAACTTGTCCAACCAAAGCGAACGCAACTGTCTTTGCCGCCCGACCTAAAGAGCTTAAACTCGAAGACGTTCCTGTAATTGTAAAACCGTTTACCGGAGGAAATAAAGACAGCGAATTCGTGCTTTATGAAGTAAGCTCAATCGCTTTCACTAAAGATGTGCAACTTACAGCTACAACTCCTGGGAACTTCGAAATGAACGGATTTGACCTACTTCCTGGAGAAAGACGAATCATAAAATTTACACCTTACTCTATCAGGGCTTGGGCTCCTGAACTTTTTGTAGGAGGTGCTTCCAAATTAAAATCAAAAGATTTATTTGTTCAAGCCATCAGTTTAAATAACGTTATGAAAACTACTTCGCCCTAATTATAATTTCGTCACAGAAAAGCCATGTCGGCTCTGTTGCTGCGGCATGCCAGTCTGGGCAAAGTCCAGAATTAACCGCTCTCATCTTGATATATCTGGCACGAATACCCATTAACTTTCCGGAATTTACTGTTACGATATCTTGAGCATCGTTCTTTAAAGTTGCGGATTTGAACTCCTTTTGAGCTATGACTTCATAATGATCTCCATCAATTGAAGCGGAGAATTCTACGTATGTAGGAGTGAAAATCCATGCGTCTTGATATCGATAAAAGTTAGAGAAAATTGAATCAATTTCTATGACTTTCTCGAGATCTACGATTGCAATAACATCCTCTCCTTGTACTGCTTGCCAAACACCGTCGTGAAATCCAAGAGATCCTATCCTACCATCAGCAAGTGCGAAATCTCCACCACCAGTGTAATATGGACTCGGCGTAAATCCTAGTTCTATGGGGTGGAATACACCAGCGTGACCGTCAACGAAAAACTCCTCACGTCTAGGTAATTTTCGTCCTCGGTAATTGATAGAAGCACTAATTGTTCCATGGCTTTCGACTTCGATAGATTTACCTAACAAAACGCTATCTCCATTAAAATGTGTATAACCCATGATATATTCAGCTGATGGGGTGAGTTTCGCGTAGAGTTTTTCAGATTGAACTGCCAAGGATAAAGTAACAGGTACGGATTCCATTCCATAGTCCACTTTTAGAATAGAAAGTCGATCTAAATGGAGCTCAAGCCGCTTGATGAAGTTCGAGTATGCGTCAGAAGCACCCGTAAATTCTGGACCAGACCAAAGAACCTCTGCAAGCCCTATAGCTCTCGGAAACACCTTAGACTCAACCAAATCTTGGGGAGCTCTTTCAGTCCACATATTGCACTCACCGCCTAATATTCTACCTGGCCCATCTAAAGTGCCCTCAGGGCGTGGTTGGAAGCTATATATTTCTTCAAGATTAGTAGAACTTAAGGGATAATCTAAATAGCAATGACTCGTGGGAGAAACGATTACGTCAGTGCCAATGGAGACCGCTTCAATGGCCCCTTCCATACCTCGCCAGCTTTGGACCATAGCACCCTCAGGCAAACCTCCCTCCAAAATCTCATCCCAACCGATGATCCTCTTACCTTTCCCCTCCAAAAATTTACCTATCCTTTCAATAAACCAAGTCTGTAGCTCATACTCGTCTTTTAAGTCATTTTCTTTAATTCGTTGCTGACACTTATCACAGCTATGCCACCTCACTTTGGGGGCTTCATCCCCTCCAATATGAATCCTGTCAGAAGGAAAAAGCTCACATACCTCATCTAAAACGACTTCTAAAAAAGCGATAGTACTGTCATTGCCCGCACAATAAATATCTTTAAAGACACCCCATTTATTTGCTACTTCTAGTTGATCTCCTGTGCATCCTAACCATGGATATGAAGCAAGTGCCGCCTGACTATGACCAGGCAACTCAATCTCTGGGATGATCTCAACATGCCTTTTTTGTGCATATTGAATAATATCTCTGACCTCTTCCTTTGAATAATATCCTCCATGCTTCGTTCCATCGAGCTCGGTTCTCCAAGCACCTACTTCGGTAAGAAGAGGATAAGCGTCTATTTCTATACGCCAACCTTGATCCTCAGTAAGATGCCAATGCAACACATTCATCTTGTGCAGCGCAAGATTATCAATCATTTTTTTAATAAAATCAACATCCATAAAGTGCCTACAACAATCCAACAACAATCCCCTATGTTCAAATTCAGGAGAATCTGAAACAAGTACTTCAGGAAGAAAAAAGCCGCTCACACATCCCCCATACTCACATGAATGAGGCATCATCTGCCTTAGAGTAGTAAACCCACGAAATAGCCCCACCTCACTATTCGCAATGATCTGAACAACATCATTTTTAATAATTAAATCATAGGATTCATCTCCCTCATTGCCTTTAATCTCGAAGACTAAATTCGCATTTGTCGGAAAGTCCTTTCTTAATTCAACACCCACACCCATTAACCAGGATTCTACCACTTCTGCAGTGGGGCCTAAGTTTTCTAATCCTTGAATCCTTAATTCTTCACCTGAAAAAAACATCCTGCTATCCTCTACGTTCCCCATCAAAGTCACGGATTTAGGCAACGGGATAAGAGCTTCGATTCCTCCAGTTGGAATACTGTGAGGTGATTTTCGGGAACATGATATATAAACGAACATTGAACATATCGTCACGAAAAAAATACCAAAACTCTTACAATTCATTTTCATTCCATTTTAGTACCTCCTCACTTAGCTGAACAGCTTTATCAAAATCTACCGGATATGTGCTCAAGTCGAATAGACCATCATCTAAATGATTCGATGTATTAGAAAGTGTTTTTAATCGACAAGATGCATGAACGGCTTCTACTCCCACTTCGCCTAATGTTATAACATCTTCTAGTCTTACACCTCCTCCAGCTATAACTTCCAATCCCAGTTGTGAAAGATCCCCAAGTAATCCAATACCCAAACCTGCCGCCGGAGCCCCACCGCTCGATAAGACAACATTAATTTCAAAATTTCGCAGAACTTTCGCTGACTCTAAAGGATTGTTTGACACATCTAGAGCCCTATGAAATACCACAACTTCACTGGATATCTTTTTGCATAGCATCTCAAGCAAGTGCTCATCCACATTTCCAGATTCATCTAATCCTCCTACTACAATCATTTTCGCCCCTGCGTCAAGGCAATCTAATGCTTCAGCTATCATTAATTCCTTTTCAGAAGCATTGTAGACAAAATTACCGGCTCTAGGTCTTATCAATGCCCTAACAGGGATACCTATGCTTGCACTAGCTCTTACAGAAGCTGAGGTAGGAGTAAGTCCACCGCACTCCCAGTGTCCACAAAGCTCAACTCTATCCGCACCTGCTTCAATAGCTATAGCTACATCAACAGGCGTACTTACACAAATCTCGAATTTCATCTTTTGACTTGGACTAGGTTAATTGGGACAAGGTTCACCAAACACGGCCAGAACGAATAGCACATCAGAAACGGTGATCGTTCCGTCATCATCAACATCAGCAAAGCAGTTGGTCACACAACCGAATTGACCTAAAATTTCTAATATATCCGCTACAGTAATGACTCCGTCAGCAACAATATCAGCTGGGCAAGTATTTACAATTGGAGGAGGGGAATCCACATCATACCATCCACAAATAGGAGGGTATAAAGGACACACTTGTCTACTCGTAAATCCTACAGTAACAGCTCTAGTTGTATCGTAATATTGAGTGGAAGCCGCATGGGGAGTATGACCAGCTCCGGGGAAAACATGGAGACAATTGTCAATTCCTAACAAATATGTTGTATTGTGAATAATCTCGCTACCATCTACGATCGTAACATTTATACCAGATAATTGAACGTAACCTGTTCCAAATGGAACCGTTCCATCATTTGTTCCATGCGTACTTACCACGGGAATGTTCCCTACTGAAATCCATGCTTCATCTCCTATTGCACCAGAAATACTAAATATTGAAAGCAGTTCTGAGGAATATCCTGGAGATCCCGAATCCCCTTCTATCCCACCTGATAAACCGTTCGCATTAAAATTTACCGAAGAAGGTACTTCTGACAAATCATCTACATAGGCTGCATGAACAGCTATAAAACCTCCTGCAGAAGACCCTCCCAAGACTATTCTCTCAGGATCTATCCCCCAAGTATTGCCATCTTCTGTATATGTTTTACGCAGATATCGCACCGCGGCTTTTGCATCTTGAACACCTCGAACCACAGCCTCTTGAAGTGAGGATTCGAGGGCAAAGAAATTTGAGATGCCCAATCTATAGCTGATCGATACGGCAACATATCCCATTCTTGCCAAGTCTTGACAAAGAGGCAATACGTCTGAACCATCATTAGAACCACCTAAAAAGAAACCACCATGCGCGACAACAACAACTGGCCTGTTCGTGACAAAATCCCCTGCGGGCTGATAAATATCCATAACCAATGAAATATTGCTTCCATTTGCTGAGATATTACTTCCATAAGGGATGTCATAATCTACTGAAATGTCATCAAAAATTCTATATCTATATCTAGCACCATCACAACCTGAACCTATTTGGGCCGGTAGATTAATTGAAAACAAAACTGTTAAAATAACAAAGAAAAATATTCTCATGTGACTTGTTTAATATGTTCTTTCGAACCAGTGATTAAGGTTACTTTCAAGTTCTGGAATGCTATCTAAAATATAGTATTCGTGTTGAATAACATCAGCTCTAAAAGGTGTTGACATTACTTCTTCGAGATTGAAAACTTTTAATTTATTTCGCAATGCCCAAGCGTGACTCGTTTCTCCATATGAAGACATGATCCCTGCACCGAAGAGTTTTGCTTCACCATCCTCTCTAATAAATCCAAATTCAACAAAGAACCAATATAACCTCTGAAGTTGGGTTACTTGGAAATCTCGTCCGTCATTAGCGATCGCCGTTCCAACCTCTCCAAATCTGTGCATAAAACTTGCAAAATCTAAGTTCATCAAAGGCGGGATATGACCGAAAGTATCGTGAAACATATCTGGCTCTTCTATATAATAACTTGATCTTTACGACGGACCCAAGTAGATGTACAGAATTTTTTTTTCGACAACAGTTTAAAGAAATCAGAAGGTGGTATTAAGCCAGGAACTATCTCAATGGACCATCCTGTAGCTTCCTTCAATTGCAAGGCCATATCCTCTACCATAGGAATAGATGTTCTTGTCAAAGTATCCGACATTGCATCAAGTGTATCTAGATAAAGTCGGCTGGCTTTATCCTGAAGATGTGCTTTTTGTCTATCGTATAGAAAATTCCAAGTTGAATGTTGTTCTTGGGTATAATCTTCTAATTTCTGAGTAGGAGCCATTGCATGCAAAAGATACACACAATTTTATCATGAAACGACTATTGAACTACAACTTGAAGCGAACTGTTTAACTTTTTAGAAATCAATACATAAACACCTAGTTCTAATCCACTCACATCTATACAAGTACGTGCTGAATTTATGTTCAAGACTTTAATTAATCGTCCTTTAATATCAGAAAGCGTAAACTCCGTACCGATATACTCGTTTGAGACTTCGATATTAATCACATCAGTTGTCGGGTTTGGAAATACCGTCATCACAAATTCACCATTCTCATCTTCTATCGAATCAATGACACCCATCGAGATTAACAGACCTCTAAATTCTTGATAGTAGAGGTTAGAAACTCTTTCATCGTGAACGATAACAGTATTCTCATCGTTAATGTTCTCAGCAGTAGATGACCAGTTGTGAGACCCCGTCACAACAGTCGGATCTGAAAGTGGTTCGCTGTAGTCAATCACTGCATATTTATGGTGAAGTGATCCAGCGATTCCTTGATGAGAATGCACATCTATTCCGGCAGCAGCTAGATTGTCAAATTCTGCACCCGTTCCGGTGATTTCTTCTATTGCACCTTCAGGGCTTACAAAGAAACTTGACCCATCAATAATCGCATCAGCTAAGTCGTCACGGGTAAAAGACAATAAAGCGAAAGCCATATCGTAATCCATGGTTTCAATGGTTTCACGAATCGCCGAAGTCGTTCCATCTGTAGGAGAGAAATAAACCTCAACAGGTGAACCTCCCACAATGTATTTCAATGGCGTGTTGACCGATTTTGAAGGTCCAAACTTGGCGTTTGCTTCATCCGGAACCATAGAGTCACTTCCCCACATCTCATTGAATTCAAGTCGATATCCTCTGGCGATACTTTGGTCTTGAAAAACAATCACATTGTTCTTGTCAGTATTGAGATTCGCTGTGGTCATATTTGTGGAGCCTGTCAAAACAAATGCCGTCTCAGGGTAATCAGCATCTCCAATAAAGAACTTGTTGTGCATCCCTGAACCCTCACCGTCTGTGCGGTAATGAACAGGAATCGAGCTGTCAAAATTCTGGACCCCTAGGTTTGCATTTTGTCCTTCGGCGATATATCTAATCTGAACCCCGTTTGCCGCAGCGGTATTAATAGCATTTTCTATAGCGACGTTGTTCGTGTTGTATACCGCAACATCGAGGGTGTGTTGAGCGGACGTTATCCAAGCTGCAATGGTATCGTTGGTGCTCGTGCCAAGTGACATCGCTTCTTCGTCGATGGCTACTGAAGTATCAACAGAGCCTGTGAAGTACACATGAATATTTCCTGAAGATTCTGAAATTGTAGCATAAACCCTGATCGGAGAAGTTATTGTTTCCCCATCGGTATTTGTAGATTTTACTCTTGCGTAGTAAAGTGTCCCAGGACTGAGTCCACTCAAAGAAATCAAATGGTCTGTAGATAGAAATAAATCTGAAGTAGTCATTCCTAAATCTGGCGTTAGACCCCACTCAACTTCACTATCTCCTACTACATCTGTAGTCCATGTTAGATCAAAAGAAGATGAGGAGATGTTCATTTGGTCTACTTCAGAAGTAAGACAAACCCCAGAAGTCGAGACCATATCGGAAGCACCTCGCGGCAAAAGTTGGTATCCACCGAACCCATCAAATGTGAATTGGCTTACAATCCCCATGAGGTTCATTTCACATCCGTTAAGTGTTGTTCCCACAAGAGAATTTGATGATCTTACGTAGATAATCCCATCTTCTCCAGAGGACATGAAGGTGTATGTTGTGTTGGCTTCAACGATCTGTCCTCCTGCATCGAAAGTCGTACCTTCTATTACCACAAGTTGTCCTTCCAGAGATTCATTAAGTTGATTCGGAGTCACAACAAGTGCATCCGGTAGAGGGTTTCCTGAACTCAACACATCAACCTGAGTAAGGTTTGGTCCTACTTCAAGTAGACCATTGTACTCTGAAATTTCTCCCGTTACTGTCACCGAATCACCAGGATTTGGTTCAGCGGACCAGTCAGTCCAATCATTGCCTGGATATAATGCTATTCCAGCAGAAGCGTCTTGAACGTAACGAACTGAACCTAGGTCCGCTCCACTTGTGATAATACCTGTTACGGTAACAGTCTGGCCTATGTTATAATTTGTACGGGCGTCTAGAATATCAGACTGAGCATTTGAAACAGTCGAAGACAGGATTGCAATAAATGCGAGGGTACAGCTAAATAATTTCATTAAAAAAAATGTTATCGAGAGTAATTAAAATCTGACGCGAATAGAGAAGTTGGAACGGAAACCATATCCCATATATACACTTGCTGAAGCTGCGTCGAAGTTGTTTTCAGTAAATGCATAGGTACGATTAGGATCTGTAAAATTCCACTCGCCATATGGATCGTTATTCTGAGCGTTTACAAGGTAAACAGTGTTTAATATGTTTAAAGCAGAAAAGCGAAAATCGATCTGGGATTCATCCAAATCTAATGTATATCCCAAATGAAGATCCAGAAGTCCATAAGCCGGAAGTTCCCAAGATTGACGCCCTTCGTTATCTCCATTCAAAGAGAATGGATCGAAATTAGCGTAATATCTATCGAAATAAGTGTAACGAGGTTTAACGTAGAAACCGTTCTTCCGATAGCGAATCGCAAAACCTATTTGGGTTTGGGGTGCATCACCTACAGAAACTCCTGCAGCATTGTATTTAACGATCTCCGGATTCCCTTGCCAATCAAGGTAAGGAAGATTCGTGTCATCATCTAGTAAAATTAAACTATCCTCAGAGCTAGTCCAACGCCAGTCTCCATAAGAACCATAACCCTCTATTGTAATGTGGCGATTAACCTGGTAACCAAAATCAAGTTCAATTCCTTTATGTAAGGCACTCATTGAATTAATATTCGCCCTCACAATCTCTCCATCAGCCGTTTCAAACCTAAGCATACTATTGAGAGGCCTGTTCTGCCAATCTGTGTAGTAGCCATTGAGATTCAATGTCCATGGGGACTTACTCCATTTTACCCCAAATTCAACTGAAGAAATTTGCTCATTTTGCGTGTTTTGAATAAATTGATTGTCGAAATCTATCACGCTAGAGAAAGTCGGTGTTCTATTGAGATAACCAAGGTTCATAAATGCGTTAGTCCACTCATTAATATTTACATTTCCACCACCCTTAACAGTATACCCTGAAATCCACTTCCAACCAGATTCGTTGTACTCCATATCTCCCGTCTCATCATTCTCTACAAGTGGTTTGAAGTAATCCACACGGTTGTACCCTTGGTTGACAGCACTTAAATTAACGAAGTAATTGTACCAAGGACCTTTGTATTCCATGAGCGCAAAAACACCACCCCATTTTACAAAAGCATCATTGTGGTAGCCTATTGTATCTCCCACGACATGCATGGGTTGACTGTCATTTGCGTCATCTTGATCAATGAAATAATCACCACCAATAAGATCATGAACGGTACTGTAGTGTTCCCCTTGATAGGTTCTAAAATCTGCCCCACCTGAGAATGTAAGCTTATCAGTCGTCTCATATCTGAAAGTTGAAAGCGCACCAAACCAAGTGTGGTTGTTGTATAATTTTCTCAAAATTCTAGAACTCTTCAGAAGAGTTTCTGAGTAAGTGGGGTCGATAGGCGGTCCAAATAACCCACCCACAGTATTGGTATTCCAAAATTTTTGAAAGTCTACCTGACCATCTTCTGAATAATCACCGGACCCAAGCGAATTCTCTAATCTTGTTCCACCACCATGACCATAAGAAGCATAGGCTGTAGTCGTGATATAAAGCTTGTCACTTGTCCTCCAGCTGTGGCGAATCGACATGAGCGGTTTGTGGTACTTGTTCTGACGTTCATACAAGTTCGATCCATTAAGCTCGCCCCAATGAACATTGTAGTTGAGACCTATATCCTTAAGGCCTGTCGTATCAATATAGTTCGTTGATGTCATTTCATTTTCAAACTCAGCAGCCCCACCATCTATGTCATATCCGTACTGAGAATTAAGTTCAGCATAAGCTGCTTGCTCTTCAGCGAGAGAGAGAGATCCATCGTTAAAAATTGCATCATAGGCTTGACTGTATTCTGTCATTTGTGTGTATTCCGCATCCGTGCCTGAGAAAAGACTTTGTGCATACTCTTTACTATGCGTCGCTATTCTTTGCTGATACCCACGTGCTGAGTTCTTGGAAGGTGCGCCTGTCACGCTCAGAGAAAACACATGCGACCCGATAATCTTTTGTGCCTTGACATAGTAGAACCAAGCATCTGTATACGATTGCGCTACATATCCTCCGCTGTTTCTATAGCTTCCTGCAAAAGTAAATCCCCACCCACCAGCTAAACGACCAGTCGTATGACCCAGCGTAGTACGAGTCATCCCAAAACTACCTAACTCCTGTTTGACACTCGTTTTCTTTTTATTTTCAATCCCTACAGTAACAATGTTTACTGTTCCACCAATGGCTGGAAGAGCAAGTTTAGAAGCACCAAGCCCCCTTTGAACTTGCATCGTTTGAGTGACAAGGTCTAGGCCAAACCAGTTGTTCCAAAACACTCCGCCATTTTCCATGTCATTCACAGGAATACCATCTACAAGAACACTCACGTTTCTCTGTTTAAACCCTCTAATGCTGATACTCGGCCCATTGTCATCTGACCCTGCCTGAGTAGCATAGACGCCCGGAGTTGAATTCAGTAGCATGGGCAAAGGTTGAGAGCCTAATTCCTCTTGAATCTGAAGTGGTTTTATATTTGAAAACGCAACAGGAGTTTCTCGCTCTATCGCGATATCTGCTACTACCTTTGCTTCTTGAAGAAGTACAGTCTCCATCTTAAAATGAACTTCGAGGATGGAATTTGAAGCGACATTCACCTCTTTCGCCATAGGCTCATACCCAACGTAAGAAACTCGAAGGTTGTATTTACCCGGAGTCAGTTCAATGGAGAACAAACCGTCGAAATCAGTTAGAACACCTATAGATGATTCACCTGCACCATATATGACAGCTGCCTGAATTAAAGCTTCGCCAGTTATAGCGTCAGAGATAGAACCACGTACAAGACCTGTTTGGGCTGATGCGGTGAGCATAGAGCCTAAAATTAGCCCCAATAAAATGGTCAGGGAAAAACAATGAATACGAATCATGGTAAAAGAAGTGCTAAGTAGCTAGCTTATTGCTAATTAACGTACAACGATGCGGTGTGCGAAAATCGAACCACTCAAGTACTGAACGTTCACGAAATAAACACCTGCCTTCCAATCTGAAGTAGAGATCGACCATGTGCGGATGTCTGTAGTAGGTGCAATCACCTCAACGAGACGGCCTTCAGGACTGTACAATTCAATTTGCATTACAGATTGGCTGCTTTCGATGTTGAACTGACCGTTTATAGAAGGATTAGGAAAAATCTCTAATGATGGAGTCTCAACTAGATTGTTTAATACAGAAGTACCACAAGCACAGCTGTGAGATCCCAATCCATCCCAAGTATTCACTGGAAGCGTATCCCATTCTAGAAAAGTATCAAAAACCACAGGTGGAACATTGATTCCATGCACTACATCAAACTTGCGTCGCAATGTGTGGTTAGAAGTAAGCCAAGCAGCACCATCACCTACATCTGTAAAACCGTTCTCAGCATCGTTCGTCCAAGCTGTACCAGGATTCTCTCCTGGCTTACCGAAAATATCAACAACTGTGGTACCATTCTTTACGAGAACAAGAGCATCGTTTCCATTCATGTAGGTTGGAGCCGGATAAGGGTTGTCCAGTTGATCAGCCATTCCTTGCAATACCGGATCACACATCGGAGAAATTGCTCCACCACCGAGATCAACGTCTTCCGTTTGACCATTCACTAGAACCCAAGTAGTAAGAGAAGGCAAAGTACCGAAAAGCTGTGTCGCATCCGTAACTGTTCCTTCTCCATTGCTCCAACGTTGTAATTCATACATGCTTAAATCAATCGGTTCTGAAGTTGTATTAAAAAATTCAAGACCTTTATTATTACCTGTACCTTCGAAGTATTCCGAGATAATAAGGTCATCACAAATGAGCTGAGCTGAAGTACTTGCAGAAAAAGACAATCCTGCTACGAGAAAAAATAGTGTATAAATGCGCATAAAATTAGTTTTTAATTTAGTTAGCCAAACTTACTGCGTATCTTGCATTCAATGAACAAAACAAGCTACTTTTCTCGGCTATTATTAATAACTTCTTGTTTCTGCTTCATTGCGGGAATATCATTATTAATCGTATCTCATCAATCTAACGAAATAGAAAAAGATGCTTTCAGCAAATTTGAACCGCAAAGAGCTGCCGCTTTTAAGTGGTCATACCCCGATAAAGATTGGAATGCAACTGAAGCTGATGCAGCTTTAAACAGTGTAAGACAATATTTTGAAGCGCAAGAGGTGGATGATTTCTCGAGAGAAATAAGTGGCTCATGGAGGATGGAAGGTCCTGGAAACATCGGTGGGAGATTAAACGCAATTGCCCAAGATCCTTTCGACTCGAACCACATCCTTGCGGGAAGTGCTGCAGGCGGTCTATTCGGAACAAATGATGGCGGGGTGAACTGGTCGTCGCTTACAGATGATTTCGCCTGGATGGCAATGGGGACCATCGCATTTCACCCAACTCAAGAAGGAACCGTCTACATTGGTACAGGTGACCCACAAATTTCATCCCATCCAAGATTGGGAGATGGGGTGCACCGGTCAGTTGACGGAGGGGCCACCTGGACTCATTTAGGCCTCGACAGCGCTAGAATAGTCAGTAAAATACTCATTCTTGAAGACACGCCAGAAGTAATTATGGCCGCAACTATGGGTAACCCTGCCGTAAAAGGCCCAGACAGAGGTTTATACCGCAGCTCAAACTCTGGAACCACGTGGGATCATGTTCTACTGCCCTCTGATTCAGCTGGCGTGAATGACCTCGCGTATGACTCTTCAACTGGAATTATGATCGCTGCAGGGTGGAATAGACTGAGAAACTCTACACGATCACTAGTTGTAGGACCCGAATCAAAATTATACAGGTCTGATGACTCAGGAATCACATGGGCATCTGTAAACAATCCATGGGGCAATGAGAACAGATGCCGAATAGGACTTTCTGAGCACAATGGCGTTTTCTTTGCCTTGGTTGTGGGGTTAAACATGCAAATCGACAATATTTACAAGAGCACAGATGGAGGAATGAATTGGTCTCCTATTATTAGCGATACTTCACCTCTGGCGAATGCATTGGGAGGTTTTGGTTGGTATTTCTCTAAAATTAGAGTAAACCCATGGAACTCTGAGGACATTACTTTGTTAGGAGTGGACGCGTGGAATTCTCTTGATGGGGGTGTGACTTGGGATCTACTAACTCCTGTATGGTGGGAGTATTCTGTTCATGCTGATAAACATGATTTACAATGGTTAGGGCCAAATTCAGCTATTTTAGCTACCGATGGGGGAGCATACAGGACCGATGATCACGGAGAGACTTGGACCGACATAGAGAACATCAACAACTCTCAATTCTACAGGGTTGAATGGAACCCGCATAATCAAGGCGTATATACAGGAGGAGCTCAGGATAACGGGACAACAAGTGGCTCATATTTAGGAGTGGATAGTTGGTCACGAGATCGAGGCGGAGATGGCTTTACCCCTGTTTTCCATCCTACGAATCCCAACTACAGGATAGCTACAGTTCAGTACGGAAATTTTGCTTTTTCCGAGGATCCATCAACGACACCTAGCCCCAGCTGGATAGACATGGAAGCCCTAGAATACGATGATAGAAAAGGCTGGGATACACCGATTATTTTACACCCTGCAAATCCTGATCACATTTGGACAGGAACTCAAAGAATGTGGAAAATGACAGGAACTCCATTGGGCACTTGGAGTCTCATGAGCGAAGACCTCACTCAAAATATAAGTCCAGGACTTGGATACAGAGTCATTTCAGCTATTTCAGGATCTCCCTTTGACGAAAACGTCTTAGCCGCAGGAACTTCCGACGGAAGAGTTCATTACACGACCGATGGAGGACTCTCGTGGAATTTAATGACAGAGGGTTTGCCAGAACGTTACGTTACAGATCTTTATTTCGACCCGTTTAATCCTGACTCTATTTTCTGCACAGTGAGTGGTTATCGTGATTACGCATATACACCTCATATTTTAAAAGCAGAGCTGGGAGGTGCTTGGGAAAGTATTTCTGGGGATCTGCCTCAACATCCCATGAATTCTATCGTAGCGTTGAGCGAATTGGTTTGGGCTACAGCTACAGACGCAGGAGTATATGCAACTGTAAATGCAGGAGTCAACTGGGAGAGATTGGGCAACATGCCCTGGATACCTGTTTACGATTTAGTCGTAGATACCGTGGAGAGAAGATTGGTGGCTGGAACTTTTTCTAGGAGCATACAAAGTTTTCCTATGGATTCAATTTTAGTGGGGACACCTCCTGATCCTGTTTTTTATTGTTTAGAAGATGTGGTGCCAAATAACATCATTGACACGAGCGATGTTTTACTCATGCTTAGCCAGTACGGATGCCTTTCTGATTGCTCAACTGATATTAATGGCGATGGGGCTGTATCAATTTCAGACGTATTGGCATTGCTTGCAGTATTCGGTCAACCCTGTTAAATTTCGTGTGATTTCACATCTGACTTAAGTAAGGTCGTTTCTTACTTTTACAGGCAAAGAGTTGCGAACTGTGGAATAACTATGGTGCAGGAGTTCCCAAAACAACTTTGGTGGAACATCTGAAATCGGAACTGGTGACACCGTATTCCAATGCTTTTTATTCATATGCCATCCTGGAATTACACCCTCAAATTCACTCCGTAACTTCACCGAACGTTCAGGATTACATTTAAGATTTACGCTTTTAAAATCTTCAATATTAAACAGAGCAAATATTTTTTCCTTCGCTTTATTTCCAACCTTAAACACCAACGTTTTATTATCGAACGGAAAACCCTGAGTCACCCCTGAGAGTTGCGAAACGAATTCCAGAATTGTTTCCGCATTAACCTCGTGGTTGATATCCTGTATCAATTCCCGTTTCATTAAAAAGTCTTCGATGAATCGCCTATCATTCGATACATTTCTTCAAGTTCAGGTTTTTTGAAATCGCGCCATGTTCCTACTGGCATATCTAGGTGCATATTCATGATACGAACTCGCTTGAGTCGCCCAACTCTATATCCGAAATATTCGCACATCCTACGGATCTGCCTGTTGAGCCCTTGCGTGAGAATAATTCTAAATTCGCGGTCTCCTGTTTGTTCTACAAAGCAAGGATTCGTCACAGTGTCTAAAATTGGAACTCCATTCCCCATATCACGAATGAAACTTCCGATAATAATCCTATCAACAGTAACGATATACTCCTTCTCATGGTGATTCTTCGCTCTGAGAATTTTATTCACGATATCTCCGTCGTTCGTTAAAAAAATCAATCCCTCACTGGGCTTATCCAACCTGCCTATAGGGAAAATTCTGGTGGGGTAGCCGATGAAATCGATGATGTTGTTTTCCTCTCTACTTTGGTCTGTGGTACAGACAATTCCAACAGGCTTATGAAATGCCAAATAGACCAATTTATCGCGCTCTCCCTCCCCCACTAGCTTGCCGTCAACCATCACCTCATCACCCGATTTCACCTTCGTACCGAGCTTTGGAACCTTCCCATTAATCGTAATCTTACCCTGCTCAAGTAGTTTGTCTGCAGCCCTTCTCGAACAAAAACCAACTTCGCTTAGAAATTTATTTATCCTCGTTTCCATTACACAAAGGTCGTGCTTAAATCCTACTAAACCTTCACGGTTAAAAAATCTGTAAAGCGCGTTGTGTAACACGGGGAAAGTCGTTCCTGACGGAGACGCCATTTTCGATCGAAGCCCTGGACGGCGAGTCGGACTTTGTCGTGCCCTAGCTTCGTATTGATGATATCTATCGAAGTCATTAAAGAAGTGCGCTTCGATCTATCGACGACATCGAAAAGTCCGAGTTGAACTTCTGCAGATGGGGTGATCGAACTCACCAGGACGCCCGCTTTTTTGTACGAAAACCCATCTCGGTAAATAAACTTTAACGCCTGAATCGCAGAAGCGACAATTTCGAGGGTGTCGTTCGTGGGAACTTCGAGCTTGATGGTGCGCGAAGCGTTGTATTGTGGCGCTTGGGGGTTAAAGGGATTCGTCATCACGAAAGTAGTAATAGAGATACAGCAACTTCCTTCCTTCCGGAGCTTGGACGCGCAATTGGCGGCGAAAGTTCCCACGGATTCATTGAGGGCGTGTAAACTTTGTACTTCCGAGCCAAACGATCTTGCTGTGCGTATGCTTTGCTTGCGAGGGGAGGCGTCGTTGACTGGTGAGCAAATCGTACTTTGAAGTTCTTTCTGCATCCTCGTACCTGTTATGCTGAGGTTGCGGCGAACCCAATCGGGGTCGGCCAAGGTGAACTTCAGCGCCGTCGTTATTCCGTAGGATTTCAGCTTGGAGGAGGATCGGTTACCTATACCCCAAACGTCCTCTATTTTGCAGCGATGAAGTGCGCGCTCTACATCGCAGGAAGAATTCAGGGTGAATACGCCATTCATTTCGGGCATTTTTTTCGCGATACGGGTGGCTACTTTTGCCAGAGTTTTCGTCGGAGCAAGACCTATAGAAACGGGTATTCCAGTCCACCGCTCTACCTTCTCACGAAGGGCTCTAGCTCGCTCCTCAGCGGCTGGGCCTTCAAACACCAGAAACGCCTCGTCAATAGAATAAACCTCCATCTCATCGACCTCAGGTCGAATGGTATCCATGACGCGCTTAGACATATCTCCGTACAAAGCGAAATTGGATGAGAACACATGTACTCCATTGCGCGCAAAAAACCGCTCGCTCTTAAAAGCCGGAGCTCCCATTTTTACACCCAACGCTTTTGCCTCGTTACTGCGAGCGATAACACATCCATCGTTGTTCGAGAGAACTACGACGGGTTTGGAAATGAGGTTGGGCCTAAAAACCCGTTCACACGATGCAAAGAAATTATTACAATCAACGAGGGCAATCACACCTTGTGAATTACGAATGTCACCACACCCCAAACCTGAAAATTTGATTCTTCCCCCACCTCTATCGGCTTGAGCTTGGGGTTTTCAGGAATTAAAAGCAGCGTATCTCCCTGAATATCCACGCGCTTTACAGTAAACTCTCCATCTAACACCGCGAGGACGATGCTGCCCTTCTGCGGCGTAAGCGATCGATCTATCATAATCACGTCCCCCGTCTGAATACCTGCCCCCACCATAGAATCACCTTCAACCCGGCAGCAAAATGTTGCCGAAGGATGTTGAACGAGATACGAATTTAAATCTAGGTCCAGATCCAGATGATCTTCTGCCGGAGATGGAAAACCCGCTTGCACCCCCTCGTCAAAAAACGGCACCGCATCAAATGCAACATCACTTGCGGGGCACCATTTTAATTTCATTTTCCTATTCATACCTGTGGATTAAAGCGCGCAGACCATGGATAAAGGCAACCTAAGTAGCACAATCATCGTCTTTAAAAGCGGACAGGAAAGTTACACAAATCATTTGTGTTTTCACGCCTAGATACCAACTTTTATACTTTCCTAAAACAGCCTGTCATGAAGCAATTTCTAAACATCACGAACTGGGTAAAAAAAATCAATTTATAAATTGCAGATGAACCAAAATGACATCAATCTTAAATTGAAAGTTTTTGAAGCCTTTTGTAAAGTGGTTTACACTGAAGTAAAAGAGGAATTAGGTGCTGAGGAAATGGAGATTTCTTGGGAGTAAACTTGAAAAAACCTGTGGAATTATGTGTGCTTGAATACCAATATTTCGCCCAAACTCCGTCCTCTTTTATAGGACCAGCCTCCCATTTCAACATAGCTGAATCAAATACAACTTCAGCTCGTTTACACAACTCCAGAAGTACTCTTTCTGGGTCTTTTTGTATCGATTTTGAATCAACAACGATAGGAGTGATTCCTTCCTGGTTAAAGTAATCCAAGAGTTCAATATGAGCATCATATCCTGTATCGCTTAAAGATGGATTCTGAATAACTTTGTCATACGAAGGCAACATGTCTTCGGGGTCTCTTGTCAAAATTACATTTACCACATTCTTCATAAAACTCCTATCTATTCCTGGCAGATGATGGGTCATGTTTTTGAAAAACAATACCTGTGTAGACTCCCCGAAATCACCAGTCATCATCTCAGCTACTTTTGCTCCATCTTGCTCCATAGATGCCATAATTTCATTAGCTGCAGGGTGTCGTGCGCGCTCATCTTCAGAAAGCTGTGACAAGTAATGTGCATATAAAGGTTCATCTACGACTTTGCAATTGCTCAGTTGTGCAAAGGAGTACATCAGAGAAGTAGAGATATTCCTTGGACCAGACCAAAGACAAATTCTAACTGGCTTCATTTGTGATGAGTTCTTTATAATGTCTTTGTAATTGCTGTGTTATGGGGCCAGCCCCACTTGAAATAACACGCCCATCTATCTTTGTCACAGGGGTCAATCCGCCAAAACTGCCAGTCACAAAAGCTTCGTCCGCAGAGTAAGTGTCAAACAATGAGAAATCTTTTTGACGACACACCATCCCCTCTTGCTCACAAATATGAATCACATTGTTTCTCGTAATTCCATTCATACAATATGCTCCTGTAGAAGTCCATACCTCATCTTGTTTTACCAAAAAGAAATTCGTTGCATTACATGTAGAAACAAAACCTCTGACATCAAGCATGAGGGCTTCATCACAACCTGCTTCTAGTGCTTGAACGAGTGCTTGAACCTCATGTATTTTGCTGTGACAATTCATTCGAGGATCTAAATAGTCTGGCGAGCCTCTTCTTACAGTACTCGTGAAAAGTCTGATTCCCTTTATTGCAGACTCTTTGCTTGCTTTCTTATGCTCAGCGATTATCACCAGATTGGGCCCACTCAATAATAGACGAGGATCCTGCGAAGGGGTCGTCTTAGTTCCGCGTGTCAGCATGATTCTAACGTGAACATCAGTATGCATGTCGTTTGCATCCAAGGTCTGATGAACTTTTTCAAGTAACTCTTCTCTACTGAAATTCATTTCCATACCAATAGCAGCAGCACCTGCCCACAATCGGTCAAGATGTTGATTTGAAAAAGCTAGCACGCCGTTATAAAGTCGCATCGCTTCCCAAACACCATCTCCTACTAGATAGCCACTGTCAAATACGCTAATCTTTGCCTCCGCCCTTTTAAACAATTCACCATTGATGTAGATCAATACATCGTTGTTCCTTTTGTCTGGCTCAGCATTATGTGTTCCGTGTATCATTTGTTGTTATCTCAAAGTCAAAAATATGATAATATCTTAATCTTGCTTCATCTATATTTCAACAAAAGAGAAAGTAAAGGGAACCCTTTCTAATCTTAAATCTTCTTTGTGAAAAAGGAAATATAAGTAAACTCACACAGTATCTTGCCAAAGATGAAAACAGTGATCTACATTTTAATATTTTCTATTTCTTTTTTTGGATGTAAACCCATGGAAGAGAGAATTCTTGGTACGTACGATATTGATCCAGACAGAGGATGTTCTAATTGTGTAGAAAATGGTCCCGAATTAATGATCTTTGAGGATTGGAATATCGATGATGGAAGTCCCGGTCACTATCGTTTTAACTACGAAAACGGAGAGGGTCACTCGGGAACCTATGATTTTTTTCAAGTTGACACTATTTTAAAATTAATGCTCTACCCTGACAGTACTTCATTTGAGTATTATGGCATACTAGGCACTACTCAACAAACAGATTACAAAGTAGTAGGGAATAAGATAAAGGAGAATTGTGATGGACTCTTAAAAAACTGTGTTTGGGTGAAGAGAGATTAACAAACCTTAAGCTTCACTGATGTATAAAACATATAGCATGGCTTACATTGATGATCATAATGTTTATCTTTCAAATATGAAATCAGCACTAATAATTGTATTTTGTTTGCTCTCTTTTAGTTTTAATTCTTCAGCCCAGTTCGTAATACTACAGAGCTATGACACCTTGATGGTATCTATTTATCCTGTACGTATTGATGATTTTATTTCTTACGTTCGAGTAGCTGGTGGTGGTGATGACGGTGAACCTTTTAATAATAAATCAGGCCAAATGCAATGGCTAGGAACCACCTTCAACGGATGGTATTACGAATACTACCCATGCTCTGAAAACCCAGGCGAGTTAAGAAGATTTGGGATGCTGAAAGAAGGTCGTCCAGATGGGGTTTTTCTTAGCTTCCATGAAAATGGTAACCCAGCAATGAATGAGTTATATAACAACGGCAGCATTGTGTCTTTAACTCAATGTAGGAACAGTTTTGGCGTTGAAATAGAACCCGACCAATTGTTTTTTATCAAACCTCTAATAAAGGAAGAATACTGGAGTACTAAATCCGAGAGTTATGGTGGATCTGCCAAGTGACCAACCCCAACAACATATTACTAGCCAGAACAAACTTAAAATCATGGTATGCTAACCATGCACGAGACCTTCCATGGCGACTCGATCCCTCACTGTACGGAACGTGGTTGAGCGAAATCTTGTTGCAACAAACCCGAGTGGAAACAGGTATTCCCAAGTGGCATCTTTTTATGGATTTCTTTCCAACTGTAGGACATTTGGCGAGTGCCACTGAAGACCAAGTACTCAAAGCTTGGGAGGGTCTTGGCTACTACCGACGGGCCACACATCTTCACAAAGCAGCCAAAGCAATTGACGTTGCTGGAGAATTTCCTAAGTCCTATGTAGATTGGCTCAAATTGCCTGGTATCGGTCCTTATACAGCGGCAGCTATCGCTTCCATCGGTCTAGGAGAAGGAGTCGCCGTTGTGGATGGCAACGTACAAAGGGTGATTTCGCGTTGGGAAGGTATTACAGATCCTGTGGATGGAAAAATCGGAGCGAAAGCTGTGCAAGCTGCGGCAGATGCATGGCTTGATCACGCCGACCCTGGTAACCACAACCAAGCCGTGATGGAACTAGGTGCGCTGATTTGCTCACCCCGAAATCCCATGTGTAAGCGATGTCCTCTTTCCACCAACTGTGCGTCTGCAAACCAACCAGACATGTGGGGAATCCTCCCTGCCAAGAAACCTAAAAAGAAAGCCATACGCTGGGATTTAACTTGGCATATCGTACGATATAAAAATTTTACTGTAACCATCCAACGCCCTGAAACAGGTGTGTGGGCAAAACTTTGGGCCTTTCCGGAAACGCAACCTTCTAATGAATTTAATCCGCTTGGAGAACTCATGAAGCCGGTCACCCACCTTCTTACCCACCGAAGAATCGAGGCCACAATTCAGGGGTGGGAAGCTCCTAATAAAGCTGCAATTGATGTTTACGCTTCTGAAATCGGAGGCGAAGTTTTGACTTGGGAAGAATTGGGGCAACGTGCGATGCCACGTTTGGCAACAAAAATCTTCTCTGATAAATTGAGTAAAGTCTGAATCCACCTATAAATATAAGGAATGATTAGCAGGAAGTACCGAAAACCGCAAGTAACAGCAATAAATCTTGAACATTTGTCGCATCGTCTCCATTGATATCTGCTGAACATTCTGACAAGCAACTGAAATCTGCAAGAAAGACAAGTATATCAGGAACAGATAGTACGCCATCTCCTTTGACACCCTATGGGCAGGCGGTTTTTAGTCTTAGAAACTCATTCGATTCATGAATCAAGAATTAATGGCTGCTTCGTTAAATTAGCATCATGAAATTTCGACTATCTCTCCTTGTTTTCTTGGTGTTCATCGCTGGATATAGTTCTGCGCAAAACATGGCCCAAGTGGACCTCCAAGCCCTTTCAGAATTGGACGCTCTTGTCGCCCAAAACGACGACCCCAAAAGCCTAGTGCAAGCCGCCGGAGCGTACCCTGTAGCCGAAGTACACGGGCAAGCTACTGTGGGATTCTTGGGACGATTGACCGGCGGCGTTACGGAAGACGAATGGCGCGCTTGGGCGGCGGATGAAGAAGCGGTGACCGCGGGAGCATGTCGACAAGGAATCGCCTCCTTTCGGGTGGATGCATACGCTCTCCATGCCTTGTGGCAAACCCCAATGGACCTTGTGGAATTGGCCTCTAGAGCGGTGCCAGATGTCAACAAAGTCCGCTATGGAACACGGGTGGACAGTGTGCATGCGGGATTCAATCTTCCGCAACCTTATCATGGCGAAGGGGTGCTCATCGGCGTGCTAGATTGGGGCTTCGATTACACGCATCCGATGTTTCGCGACACCACCCTCTCGAGCTCGCGGATCCGTGCAGTGTGGGATCAATTCCGGCAAGCTGGACCAACGCCCGGTGATTATGGATACGGCACTGTGGCTGATTCCCCATTGGACATCCATTTATTGGGCAGCGACACTTCCAACGTCTATGGATATTCAACACACGGAACCCATGTGGCCGGTATTGCTGGGGGCAGTGGAGCTGGGATTGGACTGAAGGGCATGGCACCTGCAGTCGAATTCTTGTTTGCCACACTGATGGTGGATGAGGCCTCCGCGTTGGATGCTTATGATTGGATGCAAAGCGTAGCGGAAGCCGACGGAAAGCGGTTGGTCATCAACAACAGCTGGGGCTTGCCACAATGGGGAACGCCGGACGGAAGTGCACTGAGTAACCAATTCATAGATGCTATGTCCGACGAAGGGGTCGTGTTTGTGAGTTCCAATGGCAATAACGGCAACGTGGACTTTCACCTTGACCATACCTTTGAAGCGCCGGGGGATACCATCCGCTCCCGGGTTAAGTTTTACCCACTGACTGCCAACCTCAACGCTTGGGGTCAGAACCTTACATTGTGGGGCGAGGCCGGTGAGTCATTTGAAATGGGATTCCTGCTGACCATCGGCTTATCCACGGTTGTTGGCGAAAGCCCGATGTACAGAACTTCCGACGGGCCTTTGATGCTCGACACCATTGAGGTGGTCAACAACGACACCATTATTTACGACGTTGTCTTGGAGCCTTCGCACCCGGCTAACGGCCGACCGTTCATGCAGATGCGCATCCACAAAGGGAGCGCCAACGTCGCCGTTGCGATGAAAGTGACCGGTGAAAGCGGTCGTGTGCATGCCTGGAACCACACGCACTTGACCAATGATGTTGGTAACTGGGGGCAGGACTTCCAAGCCTTCCAATCGGGTTGGATTGGTGGTGATCCGTACTACGGTATTCAACAACCCGCCTGCGGCCACAGTGTTATCGCCGTAGGGGCGTATGCTTCGGAATACCTAAACCCCGTTGGGACAGAGGTGGGCGGCACATTGGCCTACTTCTCCACCTATGGACCTACTCTGGACGAACGGCTCAAACCCAATGTCTCCGCCCCGGGCGTGAGCGTCGAGTCTTCTTTGAGTTCCTTCCGAGACGGCGGGTACAGCATCACCAACAATGTTGAGTTCGATGGGACAGAATACGAATTTGCAAAGCTCTCAGGGACGAGCATGAGCAGTCCCGCTGTAACTGGCGTGGTAGCGTTGATGTTGGAAGCGAACCCCGAGCTGACTCCAGCAGACATTCGTTCCATCTTGGAAACGACAGCCCGCGAAGATGACGACACAGGAATACTGCCTGCTGCGGGAGACGACGTTTGGGGACATGGAAAGGTGACCGCTTCTCAAGCCGTTCTCGCTTCTTTAACATGGGATTCAAGTCTGGGCACTCCGGATCTGGCGGTCGAAAACCCCACTGTATACCCAAATCCTGTTCTAGAACGGCTTTGGTTTTCTGGGCTGCCTAGCGGCGAATCAACTTGGGAGGTCTTTGACATTCACGGCCGGTTGTGCCAGTCCGGACAAACCCTTCATCTCACCTCCATCGATGTTTCGGATCTTCAGCCTAGCTTGTACGTTATTCAGGTTCGAAACTCCCAATCTTCGCTGGTATTCAAGTTTCTAAAACGAATGTAATCACCGTAAACCGTAGGGCATTTGAACCCCATATCTGAACACCTTTAATCCATTGATAATTAACAGTTTGTAAACAGAGGTTGGAACAGTTGTTGGGATGCCGCGCGTGTCATTCAAGAGGGACTTCTTCACTGTGAGAGGAGGATTCGTTTTAAGCTCACCCTCTCAGTGTCAGGGGAAATAACTCATGCCAAGCAGTGCAAAGTTAAGACTCAAAGTGTCAAGACATTAACGGCGTCAAGCTGGTTTATAATTGATTTCATATGCTACTAACTGTGATGTATATTGTGAGTCTAAAATCACAACCATGACACTTCTATTTACTGCTTTAACTTGTTTGATTAGTGTGAGTTTAGTTTGCCAAACAGATGATGCACGTGTACTAATAATTGGAATCGATGGTTTGCGCCCAGATTGTCTAGAATCAGCGGAAACTCCTGCCATTGATGCATTAATTTCAGATGGTCTATATAGCCCTGATGCACTCAATAACGATATCACATACAGCGGCCCTGGATGGTCTGGTATGCTGAGCGGTGTATGGTCGGATGCACATGGAGTTACCGGAAACAATTTCATCGGGAGCAACTTTGATGACTTCCCATCATATATGAAACGACTAGAATCAGAATATCCAAACCTTAACACCTATTCGTTTTGTCACTGGTCTCCTATTAACGATTATATCTTGGCTTCGGATGTAGATGAAGCATTGAATACTACCAGCGATGCTGAAGTAAGTGATGCCGCAGTAGACATTTTACAAAACGACAATCCACATGCAATATTTTTACATTTTGACGAAGTAGATGGTGCGGGACATGGTTACGGTTTCAATCCAAATGTTCCTGAGTACATTAGCAAAATTGAAGATACCGATGGATTCGTTGCTGAAGTTATGAATGCTCTAACCAATAGGCCCAACTTCATTAACGAAAACTGGTTAATATTGGTTTCTACTGATCACGGAGGCATAGGTCTAAACCATGGCGGAACATCTATTGAAGAAGAAACAATTTTCTTCATTGCAAGTGGCCCAGATGTTGAAACAGAGTTGATTGTAAAAGATACTCTTGAAGTATTACCTCCACCAGATAACTGTATCTCACCTGGTTCATCTGAATTGCGCTTTGAAGGAGCTGGTAATTCTGTATCCATTGATGAAAATTCTAGCCTTCAACTAGGTTCTGAACAAGACTTTACCATGGAAGTACGTATTCGCACAGAAACCACTTCAGATGTTGCAATTATTGGCAATAAAGATTGGGATTCTGGGCTCAATCCTGGTTTTGTTTTTTCCTTTGAATATCCCAACGGTCCAGCTTGGAAAGTTAATCTCGGCGATGGCAATGAACGTGCTGATGCAAATGGATCAAGTGGGGTAGCTGATAACCAATGGCACACCCTGTCGTGCTCTTTTGACCGGGATGGGATGATGCGACTCTTTACCGATGGTGTTTTTGTGGCCGAAGAAGACATATCCTCTATAGGCAATATAGACGTTGGAAGCGGCTGGTCTTTTGGTTCCGATATTTTAGGAGATTACAGCTATACAGGCGCTATTGCTGAGGTTCGATTTTGGCACAATGTTTTGAGCGATGTAACTATTAATACATGGCACTGTAGCCCTTTAAATGAATCACATCCAGATTGGGAATCCCTAGTAGGGCATTGGTCATTAACAGAAGGATCTGGCACGGATGTTCTTAATAGTGCAGGTGTTGGCCTCGATGGAACGATACAAGAAGCTACATGGTATCAGCCGGAAAGTTTAATTACTTTTGACTATAGCAATACACCGCGTATCATTGATGTTGCAGTAACAGCCATGGACCACATGTGCCTTAACATTGAACCCAATTGGAATCTAGAAGGAATCTCATGGGTTGATGGATGCAATGTTACCGACATCAACCGTATCGATCGAAGTACATTTAAAACCACACTCTATCCAAATCCTGGCTCGGATTACTTCCACCTCAAGGGAATTTCGCAAGATGCCACTATCGATATTTTTAATCCCAATGGACAGTCCATTTATTCAGCTAAAAATGGTTCTTCAAAGTATCATACACCGCATGCGTTTGATCAAGGGGTTTACATCATTCGAATTGTTGATGGAGAAAACAAAAGAACATTGCGTTGGATTCGAGAGTAATATGAAATCTGATTTTAAAACTTAACATTACCTTAACCTAGGATTTGTTTTAGCACAAGTCATCTTAACTTGCGTTTTCAACAGATTACAGATATGAGATTTATATGTTATTTTCTACTTTTTATAAACAGTTCAAGTGTGCTTGCTCAATTAAGCAATGAATCAATAGAGGTTGAAGGATTAAATAGGACATATTTGCTTTATTTACCTTCAGGTTTCAATATTAATGAACCACTACCCCTTGTATTAAATTTTCATGGTGGTGCAGGAACAGCCAATGATCAATTGGCTGTTGCAGATATGAGAGATTTAGCTGACTCTGAAAATTTTATTCTTGTTTATCCAAATGCTCATCCTGACAGCAATCAAGAAACGAACTGGCAAGTTGTAACTTCTGGAGACTTACCATTTACAGTGCCAAATCCACATAGTGATATATTATTTATTGATGAACTGATTGACCATTTACATTTACAAGTAAATGTTGATTTAAATAGAGTGTATGCATTAGGATATTCTAATGGTGGTGGTTTTACATTTGATTTAGGATGCAGACTAAACAATAAGATTACAGGTATTGGCGTCGTCGCAAGAACGATGTATGCAGAAACATATAATAACTGCATCGTAAATCATCCTACTCCTGTAGTCACAATTTTGGGAACTGAAGATTATATTTCTGAATATGAAGGAATTATATATGAAGGTACACTTTACTATCATAGTAATATCTCAACTAATGATGTTTGGATAGAAAACAACAACCTAGTGCCAACATCAAATCTATCACTCATACCAGATATTAATACAAATGATGGAAGTACTGTAGAGTTATATTCTTGGTCCTCGGAGGATGAATGTATTGAACTAAACCATTATAAAGTTCTCGGAGGTGGTCATGATTGGCCAGGAACATTTGGAAATATGGACATCGTTTCTCACGAAATCATTTGGGAACATTTATCTGAATATGGAATGAATGGAAAATTGGATTGTAATATATCTAATGTTGAGTCGAATCCTTCAACAGAATCAACTAAAAAAGTAATTAAAACAGTTGATGCTTTAGGCAGAGAAGTTAACCGCACAACCAACCAAATCCTCTTCTATATCTACGACGATTGGTCAGTAGAGAAGAAGTTTATCGTAGAATAGAAACAACAACCTAACATCACAAACATGAAACTACTATTTACTGCTTTAACTTGTTGGATTAGCGTGATTGCCTTGGGTCAAAATGCGTGCAAAGACTGTTCAGATTTTTCTGTGAATGAAGATTGGACAGGTTTAATTGAGTGTTTAAACCATAAAATTAGCATATCTAATTCCATACCAGATCTTATGTGTAGGGTTCAGTGCTATGCAATCATATCAGAAAAAACAGATTCTGTAAACCTTAGCGGAAGCTTCATTAAAAGATCAGAATTATTAGAACTCTCACTTAAAGATCTAAATTTCATCATAGAATCTAACCCAAATTTCGCGAATGGTCTTGCAGTAAAACAAAGCATATTTATTAAAAAACAATTAGGGAAAGAGTATTGTAGTGATCTTAAATTATTATGTGAAATAACTGGAGAGTGTGATGACTACAATGAGAATTGTCAAAAATAGTCCCCCTAAAAACAAAATGTAAGAAAAGGATAGGTACAGTGACATAAAACCGCTCTCATCTTCTCTAAAGATTTAAATAGAAATCTCAAACCTACCAATTGTCAAATAAGTAAATTGCGGGTATGAAATCACGATTACTAATAATAGCTTTATTCACTTCGTTTGGTGTTTTTGGTCAAATTGACTTTACTTCATATAACAAACAATATTTTGAGTCAAATTTTGGAGTTCCCTACCTTGATGATTTTGAGGTCCCCTTCCCAGGACTTTCCTTTCTACTAGGAAATAGGAAATTCACCTCTGAAAATATATTTGTTGATAAGCAAATCGGATAAGCATTTCCAACTATATGTACAGCTAAAATAGGCGTTGGAAAATACAATTATAACAAAGGAAAGGCTAGTGTTATCGGGCTTAGAATATGGCCAACCCATATTTATATACAACATAGCAAAGCAACTGACAGGTGCTCTAAAAAGGTAAGTAGAATGGCGCTCAATAGATTAAAAAGACGCGGTAAAACAAGAACTAACCTACTGTGTGGAGAATGGAATTTCTCTCTTGAAGCTGGAATCCCTGTGCCGGTACAACAAGAACTACTGGATGGTGAATTGCGTTGGCGAACTGCATACAATGAGCTGAGCTTTTATTCAATAGCTATCATAACAATAGGTTATCGAATATATTTTGATTAACCCACATATAAAACAAAATGTAAGCACAAGGATAGGCACAGTAAAAAAACAAAACCTCGCTATCTCAATGATAACAAGGTTTTACAAAATCTGTCAGTAGCCCGTAGGGGGCTACACACACCTCAGTAAATACAGGCATTACAGACGGTTACTAACATTTTTTGTTCCCATTGTTGTGCCGAATTCAGACACTTTTTCTGTCTCCTATCAGGGGGCTTGATGCTTTTGATAAATTCAGCAACTCCTATTGTTGTTATTTGGTCAGATAGTACACACCTAATTGTTTTTATTGTTTAAATATTCAAGCGCAGCGAGCGCAGCTCTTTCACCAGAAATCATGGCTGCATTTAAGGAGCCATTTAACAGCGTGTCTCCAGCTAAAAAAACACCGGGTTCTAGATATGTGTCAGATGGATTCAAGTCGCATTTTAGATCCTGTAGTTTCGGCAGTGCCTTTGGAATCGAATACAACTTGATGAATTTGGGAGATACTATACCACAGTATTCCTGCAATTCGTCTTTCACTCTTGAAACCAAAATTTCATCAGATAGATTTTGATGTTCTATGACAGTTACTGACAACAATTCTTTGTTGGGATTTGACATTGTCTTCAAGCTGGTGTGGTAAAAAATATTGTTAATGAGTGCACACTGTTTAGGAATGAGTCCAATTAATTCAGATCGAATTACCCTGTGATTCGTTTCGAAATACAATGTCTGGCAAGATTTCCAAGTCATGGACTTGTGTTTTTCACTCATAACCAAACCACTCGCATCCGTGGCCACAATCGTAACATGACTCTCTAATTGTGTTTGATCTTCTAGGGTGATTTCACCTTCCTTGATGGATACTACGTTCGTGTTGAACTTGAAATCAGTAGTCTT
>DBBW01000025.1:0-78271 GCA_002292405.1 Flavobacteriales bacterium UBA974 | reverse complement strand
AGTTTTGATTCTAGGAAAATTCCACCAAAAAACGGCGTGAAAAAATCTCTGATAATGTCATTTGAAAATCCAAATTGTTGTAAATATAAAGATGTAGATATTTCTGTTCCAGAGAAAATTTCTGACAATTTTTTTCTTTTTAAAATATGATTAAGCTGTAAGATTCTTAGTTTATCTGAAAAACACCCAATTCCAGAAAACAGGGTGGGAAACAAAAAAGAAATGGCCTTCAAAGGGTCTCCAATGATTTTTTGCTTCTTGTTCAAAAAAACCGATGCACCAGGTAAAATCTTCTGTAATTCTAAAGCCTTGTAATCAAGATACTTCTGAGCTTTTGGATAGGACGTAAGAAGCACTTGAAACCCATGGTCTAACTGAAATCCATCTAGGAAATCGGTTTTCACTCTCCCACCAACTCGATCTGTACGTTCAATCACAACAGAACGACACCCATGAGATTCTAACACTTTGGCAGCGACAAGTCCACTTACACCCGCACCCACAATATGTATTTTACCGTCTGACTTGTTCATCATTATTTGTTTACTAAATCAAGAGACTTAAAGTGTCTGCAAATAACGTTGGCCATTCTCAAGATGCTGTTTTTGCTTCTCATAAGGCATTTTATCAAACATACGCACAAGCATACCTAACCTGGGGTTAGACAAAAAGAAACCACGATGGGTATCCATAAATCGCCAAAAAAGACCATCCCAAATAGCTTGCCATTCACCCTTTTTATAATTGCTCATTTTCATAATATAGTTACTCCCGCTGATGTATGGCTTCGTAGCCATTAACCCTCCATCAGAAAATTGACTCATACCATAGATGTTGGTCACCATTACCCAATCATAGGAATCAACAAAAAGTTCCATAAACCACCTGTAAACTTCATCTGGATCAAATTCACACAACATCATAAAATTCCCCAACACCATTAAACGTTCTATGTGGTTACAATATCCTGTTTTCAAAACTTTTTTAATCGTTTGGTCAATGGGCAGAATACCTGTTGACCCATCGTAAAAAGAAGCTGGAATTTTCTTCTTAAATTTCCAAAAATTGGTGGTTCTTTCTTCACTCCCTCTACTCTCATAAACACCTCTAATAAATTCTCTCCATCCTACAATTTGTCTTACAAATCCTTCCGTAGAGTTTAAAGGCACAGAGTTTATTCCTGCATACTGCAAGCAAGCATGTAAGACCTCTTTGGGGGTGATTAATCCCACGTTAAGCATGGGAGTTAAAACGCTGTGATTTAAAATAGAGTTTTCTGCTACAATGGCATCTTCATACATCCCAAACTCAGAAAATCGCTGCTCTAAAAATTGGTTGAGCCAATCTCTCGACTCTGAAAAACTGGTGGGATACAATGAATAACCTGTGAGTTCACCTAAGTGATTTGAGAAATTGGTGTCAACATAAGATTTTGCTTCTTCAAAGTAAGAATCGGTCTCGGGAAACTGAATTGAGGGGGGAATCTTCTTTGCAGGATATTTCTTTCTATTCTCAGTATCGAAGGTCCACTTCCCTCCCATGGGCTTTCCGTCCGAATCCATTAAGATGTTCCGCTTTTTACGCTGTTCAATGTAAAAAGTCGTTTGGTGGTATTTTTTTTTGTCACTCCTGAAAAAGACAGCGAGGTCTTCTTTAGAATTTAAAAACATAGGTGAAGCATACTGCTTACCTTGAATTCCTAAATCGAGTAAACCTTGATTGAGTCTTTTCTGAAGCCAATTGTCGATGGGATCGATATAGTGCAAGCTTTCAACACCTTGAAGTTTCAAGTGAGGGATCAGCAATCTAATGTCTGAAATTTTATCGGTAGATTCAACATAGTAAACCTCCAAATTTTTCTCTTTTTGAAGAAAATCTGCATAACGTTTCATTGTGGCTCTGTGAAATGCAATTTTTTGCTTGTGAAAAGGATATTGTTTGAAGAACAGAAATTCTTCCACAACATACCAAGGATCCTTGTTATCAAAAAGTGGAGATTCTTGAAACAATTGATTCGGAAATAAAATATTCACTCGTTTCATAACCTCGAATTAAACGTATAAACCAATGAGAGGAAAATAGATGTTTTGTTTTTTTATCGAAGTCAGCGTTTGCTGATTTTATTTCCTGAAATGGTCCTTTGACGCGAACATTTAAACCGTTTGATTTCAGTGCTTCTCTTGTTTAAATGTTTCTGACTGACACCACTGTTCACGCGCATACGCCAACGCTTAAAGCTAGACTCCTTAAGCGTACTTCGCATTAACTTAATGACTTCATTTTCTGGATATCCAAATTGAAACAAAATGGCCTCAAAGGGAGTTCTATCTTCCCAAGCCATTTCTACAATTCGATCAATTTCTCTTTCTGTCAGTAGTTTTTTATCCATCATTGAAATTTACTCAAAGCTTTGAGTTAAATAAAAAGTAAGTGAGGCGAAACATCATCAGTATCTCTGAGTAATTAGATTTAACAGGTAGAAAAGCATCTATTACATATTCCAGTCAAAAAAACACTTTTGACGAGAAATTGGGCGTCAATTATCTTCGATTCATTGTTCGTCTGACTTATACACTGCACTTCATTACATTTTTCACATTGAAAATGTGGGTGATTATCATTATGCTCTTTGACTGTGCAATCTAAACATTTAGCATACCATTTTAATCCATGCACCCCAACAAATGAATGAATTATATTATCATCTTCAAGTTTATCTAGTATCCTATATATAGTGGACTTATTCATTTCATCATTAAAATGTGAAACTAGATAATTAGCGCTTATAGCATTTTCCTGTTTTGAAAATTGATCAAGAACTTTTTGAAAATGTTTAGTCTTTCTGATTATTCCCATAAAATATGCGTGAGATTCTAAAAATATTTACCGTATTATTGCAACTTAGTTGCGATAATGCGAATGTATAACTAAATAATTATGCAAGTAACAAAAAATTTATCAGATAAAATAGGTGTAGTAGCAAGTATAACTTGTATGGTTCATTGTGCAATAACACCATTACTCTTTATAGCACACATTTGTTCTCAAAGCTGTTGTAGCCAGGCACCTTTATGGTGGAGATCAATAGATTACATCTTCTTAGTTGTCACATTCTTTGCAATTCTTCAGACAAACAAAAAACAAAAAGCTACAAGTCTGAAATACCTATTCTGGTTTTGTTGGGCTTTGTTAACCTTGTCGATATTAAATGAAAGTTTGATATTAGTCTCTATATCACATCACGTAAAATATCTTCCTGCCTTAGCAATTGTTTTTTTACATATTTATAACATTCGAAACTGCAGATTACAAGGAGAAGAGTGTTGTGTACACTCCACGGAAAAATAAAATATGACGCAGTCTCGCTGTGTTATATTGCGGGTATGAAATCACGATTCCTAATTATAGCTTTATTATCCTTAACACTTTGTTCCTGTAGAAAAGAATATAATTGTGTTTGTGGAATTGAAGGAGGAGAGCCTTACATATACGTTATTAGTTCAAATAATCTTGATGATGCTATTATGGAGTGTTCACCTCCAGGATCTGATTGTGAAATAGCTGAAGAATAAAAACGCCTATTAAGTAAAATAAAAGCAAAAGGGTAAGTTATCGTGTGTAAAGCTGTCCAAATTTTGAATAGCGCTATTCCAACTCTACAACAATTTCATTTTTACGAAATAAAACTTCATAAGGAGGATTGTATCCCAAAACCAAGAACTTATTCATATGTTGAATTCCCTTTTGATCCAAAAGCCTGACCAATTCTAACTTGTACTTCTCTATTTTTTGATTGCTTGCCCATCCACGAAAAGTAATCGCAGCCATTTGCTTTTCAGGAATTTCTATGAACTTAATGTTAGAGTTTACTGGTTTTGGCATGCCTTCTTTTGATTTTTTTTTAGGAACTAAAAACATCATTGTTGTTTCATCTGCTTCTAAAGTCATCGCTACTGGAGAAGTCATTGAAATTTGTTCTTTACTTTCATTCTTACCAAAAATATATCCTCCTAAAATTGAAAAACCCTTGCTAGATGCTTGTTTATAATCATCTGTATCTAGTTCTACAGAAGTAAATAAACTTGCTTCATATTTTCTAATTTCAAAACCTGGATATTCTTTTATAACGACATACTTATACTCTTCGATGTTGTGACTGCTTTTGAAGAACAACAATTGGCTCCCAATGAAGAGGAGAAAGATGACACTTAAAATGATGAACAATAGTTTCATAAATAGGAAGGTTAGAGAGGCTTTGAAGCAAATTGAAGCTTAGTAATTAGTCAATAATTACTTGACTCCTCAATACGTGTTCATCCTTTGAAAGCTCAAGTGAATACATACCTTTAGGAAAGCCAGAAACATCAATCATTAGAGTTGATGTTGATGTCTTCTCAAAGACCAGCTTGCTTAATGAATCATATAGCTTAATTGTTATATTAACCCCATTCAAATCACCCAAATCAACTGTTAGGTTGTTTGATGTTGGGTTGGGATAAACTAAAATGCTTGACGATTTCATTTCACTACTTGACATAGTTCCCACGCAGCTTTCGTCAATACTCCAACTATAAAAATAATAGTAATAAGATGTGGGATTGTCAGTAGTATTACCTGTTATTGTAATTCGATCTGCAATTTGGATAGGGAACACACCTGTCGGAACAGCGTCATTACGATATAATCCAATATTTTCATTGTTTCCAGTTATGCCTATAAAATAATTATTTCCTTCTGGAATTAAAGTTTCCATTTCCAATGTATTCCACCCTCCATTAATGTCAAAGTCTAGTTGATTTATTATAGTTCCGTTTGATGAAGTTAGATCTACAGTAATGGTTCCTGAATTTTCAGCATTTACATCAATGGAGCTTAGAAATGTGTCTTCAGAAACGCTAAACACCATGTCCCATACATCATTATAGTGATATCCTCCCGTTCCATATTCAGACAAATCTGTTGGGCCTCCTGTGAACACCTCTAAATTTGCATTCATATCAAAATCAGAATAGCTAGGATCTGTACAACCTAAATCAATTGATATGCAAGAGTTATTCTCGAAACACGCTTCTGGCAAATAATTTAGAGCATTTTCGTCAGTACAACCTTCGACATAACAACAAGATCCATCATTATTAATTGCGAATTCTGAAAAATTAAATGCTGCATCATCTGTGCATCCGCATGCAGAATTAATTGAATACCTATAAAGATCAGAAGGAAACGAACCTGTTGCACCTATTAAACCACTTGTAAGATACACGTGACAATCAATAATAAATGTCCCTGGTGCCCAACGTGCTCCACCAGGATGAGGTGGTAATTCAGACCATGTATCATTTAATGGATTGTATTCCCAAAACTCTCCATAATCTAGATTAATATGGTCTTCTCCATCACCGCTTAAAATATATCCTTTTCCATTCGCTGAAAATTGAGTTCCTGCGACTCTCCCTTCTCCTGGAAAATTATTTAGCTGAGACCACGTGTTTTGCTCTATATCCCAAACGTATAAGTCATTAAATATATTTAACTGAGATAGGACGTCATTCCCATGACCAAAGCCAACATAGATTTTGTTATCAATGCCAAAATAATACGGGTGATGTCTTGGAAGACCCATGAATGACTGAAGTGGAGTCCAAGAATTTAAATTAATATCATACTCCCACCAATCATCTAAATTTCCGTTTAAATTACTTCCTAATCCCACAAAAATTTTATTGCTTTCTAAAACCATAGCAGGGTGGTTCCTTCCTTCTCCAGGAAATGATGCAAGTTGTGTCCATTCTTCATTATTCATATCAAAACGCCACCAATCATTTGGATAGCCAAAATTATCCGATCCAAATCCGCAGAATGCAATATTATCATCATACACCCCATAACCGTATCCTCGTGCACTTCCAGGAAATGGATCAATTTGAATCCATTCATTAATGTTTGGGTCATATCTATACACATCATCTAGGTTATTGCTAAAAGTAGCAGATTGACCAGCAATCATATATCCAAAATTATTAGATGCAACAGTTATAGGATGATGACGACCTACCCCGTTATAACTACTGAGTTGTTCCCAATTTTGGCAATAAAAACTGTCAATTAGTAGGCAAAATAAAACTGTAAAAAGAAGTTTCATGTCTGTGATTTTTGGCTCACAATTTACATCAAAAACTAACCACAAAGCAGGGGTTCGAATCTGTCGCGGGCTACATCTAAATGACGGTGGTTTTGACGGTCGTTTTTGAAAGTTTGATATTCATCGGAATTTCAATAAATATCTATAAAACAATACTTTAACAAAATAAAAGTAGCCCCTATCGGGCTACGCACTTTTCACCTCTCAAAATCCTCTAAACACCAGTAAAATCAGTACTTTCAGGGCATAAAAAAAAGACCCGTTTAGATCTTTTTTGGTAGCCCGTAGGGGGCTACACACCCCTCAGTAAATACAGGCATTACAGACTGTTACTAACATTTGTTGTTCCCATTGTTGTGCCAAATTCAGCCACTTTTTTCTGTCTCTTATCAAAGGGATTGATGCTGTTGATAAATTCAGCAACTCCCCTACTCAATTACTGACGGTGTGAATCAAGAATGACACGACGTTCTCACGTCTCATTCATCTTGATTTTTAACACCCCTTCACCATATCAAGAAACAGATGATAAGATTGTATATTTGAGAAAACACTAAATCTTAAACATCATGAAAAACATTTTCAAATCAATCATGGATAAGAAATCAATTCTAATCGGAGCAGTCAGCATCTTACTGACTATCGATTATACATGGGCTTCGTGCCCTGGAGATTTTGATGAAAGTGGGCTTGTTGAGGTGAGTGATGTCTTAAATCTTCTTGCATATTTTGGTTGCTATCAAGATTGCGGTGAGTACGATTTGGATGGAGATAGCGCGGTGGGTACAAACGATGTTTTGATGGTTCTTGGATACTTCGGTCAAAACTGTGAGCAAACAAATCCAAGTGTATGGACCAATTCCACCTTTGAAGTTTTGTTCGAGGACAATGTGGTATACGGATCGGGTTTGAGTCACAATGGATGGGGAGGTCCAATCATGGATACCATTTCTCTGGAGTTAGATGTGTATTTGCCAGACAACCAAGAGGAGAGCCGACCAGCACTTGTCATCATTCATGGGGGTGGTTTCTTTGGTGGAAGCAACGAGCAGGAATCTCTAGTTGAACTTTCCAACCAATACGCATCAAGGGGTTGGGTAGTATTCTCAATCAACTACCGATTGGCGTCTCAGCACGGTACTGTTCCCACGTCTTGGTTGAATGCGATCGGCCTCTTGCCAGATGGGCAAAATATAGATCAAGTTTTGGCCATGTACCCTGCAAATAGAGATGCCAAGGCAGCTTTGCGTTGGGTAGTGAGCCAAGCTGACGAATATGAAATTAATGAGAATCATATATCAGTTCTTGGAGGATCAGCAGGTGCATTTATATCAATCGCCATGGGTGCTTCAAACACTGATGATTATGTTGATGAATTATCCGTCAGTGAAGACCCAACATTACAGTCTACAAATTTGTCGCAAGAATTTCAAATTCAGACAGTGTTGGACTTTTGGGGTGGTCGCGCTTCGGTGGACATTTTGACGCTTCTGGACGGTGCTGTCCGTTTCGATTCAAACGACGCCTCACTCATGATCGTTCATGGTACTGCAGACCCGACAGTCGAATACTCTGAAGCTACCTCGTTGAACAGCACGTACAATGCTAACGGCAACATCTGTACTCTTTACACAATTGAAGATGGAGGTCATGGAATTTGGGGAATTAACGTCAACGGTGATCCTTTGTGGTCATTGGGCTTTGAATTCATGGTTGAGAACCAAGGGCTAACAGTGCAGCTTTAATCTTATTTAAATCACCAATGCAAAATCCCTACATCTGTTAGGATGCAGAGAGTGAGTTTGGTATTCCATTGGGGTCTACACACACCTCAGTAAATACAGAAATTACTGACTATTACTTTTATTTTTTGTTCCTATTGTTGTGCCGAATTCAGCCACTTTTTTCTGTCTCTTATCAAAGGGATTGATGCTGTTGATAAATTCAGCAACTCCCCTACTCAATTACTGACGGTGTGAATCAAGAATGACACGACGTTCTCACGTCTCATTAAGCTTGATTTTTAACACCCCTTCCCCCTATCAAAAATTAGAGCAAAAAGATGGCCGCTCACTGGACTTGAACTTTGTGTCTGGGTCCTGTTACATCTTTCCTTTGCCTGTGTAAGCTCGGACCGTTTAAGACGGCCGAGCGTGTCATTAAGGAGGTTCCTATTCCCTGTGTGATGAGGGTTCGTTTTAGACTCACCCTCTCAGTGTCAGGGGAAGAACTCATGCTGAGCGTAGCAAAGTTCGGACTCAATCAAGTATCAACACATTGACAGCGTCAAGTTGGTTAAGCACTTATTTCACATGACACTAATTTGATGTAAATTGTGAGTCTAAAATCACAACCATGAGACTTCTATTTACTGCTTTAGCTTGTTTGCTTTCTGTTTCTCTTTCAGCTCAGGAATTATCAATTGGTGACACCAATGTAACAAGTCAAGAAAACACCATCACAACAACTGGGGAAAAACAATATGGGAAAGAACTTTGTGTTCACAACAGATCCACCAAGCGTTTTTCTATTGTTATTTGGTACAAAAAGGAAGTGATCGAAACAGTCTCAATCGGAGGTCATGGAAAACATTGTTTTGAAATTGGAGGAAGTGAACGAGGAGGTGATTTCCGTGTTTCAAAAGGGAGGAACGGAAAAAAGGAGTATTTTCACGGTGGCACTGCTTATGTTCATTGAGTTAAATTTTGCATCAAAATTCAAATGAATAAAAGGAGGGTTATAACGAACGGTTGAATGTTAAGCTGCAACCTGATTCAAAGCCTTTCTGATCTTCTCTGAGGCTTTAGATGAAGTCTCAAACCTGTCAATATTCAAATAGGTCTTCAAAGTACTCTCAGACTCATGTCCAGTTAATGACATCAATTCATTGACTGAAAGAACCTCAAGGGAGTGCATATTCGTGGCAAATGTCCTTCTTGCAGTATGAAGTGTCACAAGCTCATATATGGGCTTTCTGAGGGCTTTAGAAGCGGTCATGCTGGTTGATGGAGTCTCAACCATTCTTGTGATTCCTGCAAGCTCAAGGACCTTCTTAATAGTGGCATTCATCTTCTGCTCATTGATGGCTTCAGGAAGCCTTCCATTGTGCTTATTGATGATTCTCTGAGCAGCATCAAGAACTGGAACCTTGACTGGTGAATTGGTCTTGGTTTGGATGAATGTGATGTATTCAGGACAGCTTCCTCCATTGTCATCCCAAGCATCTTTAATCAGCTCTGGGAACTTCTTCAAATCAGAAATCCGCACTCCTGTCCAACAGGCCAAAAGAAACAAGTCTCGGACTGTTTCAAGAGCAGTGATGGTTTGACCAAACTTGCCTTTAGAAGGCAGTTTAACAGCCTCTAAAAGGGTTAAATCCTCAAGGGTTAAATGCACCTTGAGTGTCTTGACTTGCTTGGGACTGAAATAGGCCTCCATATGGGCTCTATTGTCATGCAAATTGGTTGTGTAGGACTCTTTCAACCACATCTTAATCACCTTCACATCTTTGGCAATAGTGTTGATGCTTATTCCTTGCTTGGCTCTGAATCTTTTGTATCCATCCAGAAGCTCTCTATTCCAATTCTCAAAACTTATTTGATGTCCAACATGCTTGATGGCATATTGACAAAGTTGGTCATGAACAGTCTTGTATTTCTGGATTGTTCTGTGGCTGATTTTCTTGCCCTTTCCATTCAATCTGTTGTGTGCATCATCAATGAACTCTTTCACCCACTGGTTGAATGTGAGATGCTTTGATGAAGCTCTCTGTTTGCCTTTCATCTTGCGGTTCCATCCTTCTTTGAACTCAAGCCATGTAGGAGCCTTTCCAAGGTCTAATGTGAGTTCATGGATGATAGAATGAATCAAGTCTTCTTGAGTGTCTAAACGCTTGTTTAGGACCTCATAATCCATCCTTTCATTGCGGTGGATAGATTTAAGGATTTTGATTCTTTGCTTGCCTTTATTCCAACGATCACTTGGGACACTCAAGCCCATTCCAAGCCTTCTCTTCTTGCCATCATAAATGAACTGGGCAACAACAGAGGATTGTGGGTTTTGAGGTCGTGAAAGTTGAAATGAAATGTTCATCAGCAATCAAAAATGGGTTTTGTTGTTCCCATTGTTGTGCCGAAAGTAGTCCCCTCATTTTTCTAAACATGTAAAAACCTAACTACGTTTTTCACACTTTATGCCCACGTTTAGTGGGTTACAGGAAATCTTGAATGAAAAAACCCTACATCTGTTAGGATGCAGGGAGTGAGTTTGGTAGCCCGTAGGGGATTCGAACCCCTGCTACCAGGATGAAAACCTGGCGTCCTAACCCCTAGACGAACGGGCCAAATAGGTGCGCAAAGATAGTTAGAGATTTTATTCTCACAAGCACCTTAGATAAAAAAATGGTATTTTAATAAGACTTAGCGAATAGAACTCGTCGTGCACTTGGATTTCCAGTCTTTATACAAACTCCAGGTGTAAGATCTCCATCGAATGGGAGGCAACGAATGGAAGCTTTTGTCTCGTCAGAAATAAGATCTTCTGTTTCTGATGTGCCATCCCAGTGAGCCATAACGAACATCTCATCATGAATAGCAGCTTGGAACTCTTCCCATGTATCTACATTGACCGTATTTTTAACCATGCGATCTTGAGCTGTAGAGAATAAATCTGATTGAATAGTGTCCAGTAGAGTTCGCACAAGAGGTGCAATCCCGTCAAGAGATTCAAAAGACTTCGTGCGGGTATCGCGGCGTGCGAGTTCGCAAGAGTTGTTAGCGAGATCGCGAGGGCCAATGGCAAGCCTAAGAGGAACTCCCTTGAGTTCGTATTCTGCAAATTTCCATCCAGAACGTTTTGAGTCGTCAGCATCTAATTTTACTCGGATTCCTGCTGCACGTAGTTCTGTTTCAAGTTCGCGACATTTTCCGACTATTTCGTCCATCTGCTCCTCCCCTTTGTAGATCGGAACGATGACGACTTCGATAGGTGCAAGCTTCGGAGGGAGAACAAGCCCTGAGTCGTCTGAGTGAGTCATGACAAGAGCTCCCATCAAGCGTGTTGAAACACCCCACGAAGTAGCCCAAACAAGTTCCTGCTTACCATCTTTAGTCGCAAATTTAACATCGAAAGCCTTGGCAAAGTTTTGGCCTAAGAAGTGAGATGTGCCAGCTTGAAGTGCCTTACCATCCTGCATTCTTGCCTCGATACAAAGCGTACTTTCAGCACCTGCGAAACGCTCGCTTTCAGTTTTATCACCCTTAATCACTGGCATGGCCATCCAGCCTTCCGTGAATTTGGCATAAATATCAAGCATGCGACGGGTCTCATCCTGAGCCTCCTGCTCATTCGCGTGAGCTGTATGCCCCTCCTGCCATAAAAACTCAGTAGTTCTGAGGAAAAGACGGGTACGCATCTCCCAACGAACAACATTCGCCCATTGGTTAATTAGAAGTGGAAGATCGCGGTAGCTCTGTATCCATTTCCTGTATGTATTCCAAATAATCGTCTCAGAAGTCGGACGAACGATAAGTTCTTCCTCCAACTTTGCTTTTGGATCAACAATCAGTCCTTTCCCATTCGGGTCGTTCATCAGACGATAGTGAGTCACAACAGCACACTCCTTCGCAAACCCCTCCACGTGAGCAGCCTCCTTAGAGAGATAGCTCTTAGGGATGAAAAGTGGGAAGTAGGCATTCATATGTCCAGTCTCCTTAAACATGCCATCAAGAACATCCTTCATCCTCTCCCATATAGCATAACCATATGGCTTAATAACCATACAGCCCTTTACATCAGAGTGCTGAGCTAGGTCGGCATCAACAACAATTTCGTTATACCACTTGCTGTAATCTTCGCTTCTCGGTGTTAATTTTTTAGCCATCTAAACTTTGGTACGATTCGTGTAATTATGAATATGAGGAACATCTCGCACTGCGAAAGTACGAATTTGATTACCTTGCAAATATATAATGCGCATGGATTTACCTATACAATTTTTCAAACTTCCACTCATCATAGTTTCTATGTTTGGATTTATCAGTTGTGGGATTAGCCCAAACCTGACTTCCTCCCTTGAATCCGATGAACTCTACCTGGCCTCAGGAGAAGAATTTATTACTGACGCGGAGTATCTAGCATTTGCTTTAAAAGACTTGGAATCACTCGATTCGGAAGAGGACTACTACAACGAAAACAGTGGATACATCAATAACCGAGGATATTCAAACAACAATTTCAATTCAAACCTACCCTATAATTCATTAGGCCTAAGCAGTTATTTCTCTCCGTACGGAGCAGGTTACAACAACTGCGGTTTCAACAACTACAACAATTACGGTTATGGAGGATACGGATACAATCCCTACAACAATTACGGCTACGGAGGGTACGGATACAATCCCTGCAACAATTTAGGCTATGGAGGATACGGATACAATCCCTACAACAATTATGGATACGGAGGATATAATGGCGGGAGTTATTTCGGTAGCTACACAGGAGGCGAAACATCTTTTACTAGCTCAGTATTAGTCGGTCCGCGCACTCCGCTTCTAACAGGTACACTTACTAACAGCAACTATAGAGGAGATCGATTGGGCACAAACAAAACTCAAGAAACTGGAAATGGAGTAACAAACTCAACGAATGTAAGTAGTGAAAATTCTAACGTAAATAAAACGCGATCTATTTGGAACTGGGATCCTGTAAGTCCTTCAACAATAAATAACAACGCTACTCGAACAGACGATACGAACATTTCTAATTCAAGATCTAGTTCAAGACCTAATTCAAGACCCAGCGCTAGAACTAACGGCAACAGAAGCCAATCAGGGAAAACGGGTAGATCCAGCAACTCGACGGGAAAGTCCGGTGGTCGTAGACAATAATTCCCCGCTTATGATTTTTATTCAGTCATCGCGCAAAATAGAGCGTGCATGTAAAACTGTATTCTTTGGACTGTCGATTTTATTTTTTCAAGACACTTCTTTGGCCCAAAATGAAGTTGATGTACTCAGATACTCAATAAAACAACCAACAGGTTCGATTCGCACAATGGGAATGGGTGGTGCATTTGGAGCCTTGGGAGCTGACATAGCTTCAATGGGAATAAATCCAGCTGGAATAGGACTATATAGAAGAGGAGACGTAAGTATTTCAACTGGGCTCTTTTCTAGTAAAACAAAAGCAACACTTGGTGAAACTTCAAATCTAAGTTCCGATATTTCAGCAACAATCGGGTCATTCGGAATTGCTTTAACAATACCAAGTGTTCACCCTGATTGGCCATTTATTACACTGGGAATTGCGCATCAAAAACAAGCAATATTTGACCAAGTCCTCGTGCTAGAAAACGCTCAACTAAACTCAAGTTTACTAGGAGTCTTTCAAACACTTGCTGACGGAACCCATAATGCAGATTTAGATAACGGCAGTGCATTTCCTTACACCGCATCACTTGCTTGGTATGCTTGGCTACTTGATCCTAACGGATCTAGCAACACAGACTATATAACTCCATTTAACACAAGTGAATCAATTACTGTGAATCGTTGGATTGAAAGGTCTGGAAATATGGGAGAGACACAGTATTCAATGGGTAGTACATATAAGGAGTGGTTAAGTCTAGGAGCAACACTAGGTGTAACGAAACTCCAATTTATTGAAGAGTCTCGTCACGAGGAAATTCCATTAGAAGAAGAAATAGAATTGGTCTCTTGGACCTTTACCGAAAACTTAAATATTGAAGGGACAGGGTTTAATCTAAGGGTAGGAGCCATAGCAAAGGTATCAGATTGGATGAGACTGGGCCTGTCACTTCATTCACCTACTAGATTACATTTAATTGACAGCTACAACACCTCTATAAGCAGTACCTGGAAAAATGGTGAAAGCTATAGTGAAACATCTCCCGAGGGTGGGTATGAGTATTTAATCATCACTCCAGGAAGGGCGATATTTAGTGCATCAATTTTGATGGGTAAACTAGCCCTCCTTTCAGCAGATTATGAAACGGTAAACTACAAAGGCGGAAAACTTAAATCCACTGATGGTTGGTTATCATCCGACTATGAGTTTGAGGCTGAGAACCAAGCTGTCATAGACTCATACGACAGAGGTCATGAAGCCCGCCTAGGGTTAGAAGTCCGAGTTGCAAAAAATTGGCGGGTTAGAATGGGGAGCAGTTTTTCCACTTCTCCTTATTCTGTCCAATCAGGCGTGATTTCAGATCCCTCAAAATATAAAGCGAGTCTCGGAGGTGAATTTAGGAGTGAGCAATGGTATGCCGGTTTTTCCTGGACTAGAACCTGGTACAGTGAAGACCTTTATCTGATGGACCCCGCTGTACAATTGTCTCCTATAGACATTGAGAGAACCCTGGGGATGATTTCAGTCGGAGCTGGTTATAGGTTGTAGTATTGCTTCGTTTTCATAAAATAATAAACGCTAAAAGGGCTCGCATGAAGCGAGCCCTTTTTAATTTGATTTATTACTTAGCGCAAATCTTCCGTACCGCTATATCAATGCTTAAGCTTCTTAAGCTCTTTATCCATGATCGTGTCCATGCGTGCCTTCTCTTCCTCTGCAAGTTCTTTATCAACGAGGATACGTCCACTGTGCTCATCAACGATAATTTGCTTTCTTTGAGCAATATCAATCTGACGTTGTGGTGGGATTTTAATAAAAGTACCTGCACTTGCCTGACGTTCAATTGGCACAACAGCAAGACCATTCTTCGCAGCGCTGCGAATTCGAGAGTATGTACGAAGTAAACGTTCGTCTATCGTTTTTGCCATCTTTTTGCTCTGCTTAAGAAGGACTTCTTCTTCAGCTTGAGTTTCAGCGATGATCTCATCCAACTCAGACTGTTTAGCTGTAAGATCCGCAGTACGTTGGGTGTTTTTAGATCTTAAATTCTCAAGCCCTTCAGCTTTTTGAACTTGCTGAGCTTTGCACTCACGTATACGCTTTTCGCAAAGTTCAATCTCTAAGGTTTGGTATTCCACTTCTTTATTTAAAGACTCAAACTCACGGTTGTTACGTACGTTGTTCTTTTGATCCTCATACTTTTCAATAAGAGTTTGGCTTTCCCTGATTTGTATCTCATAAGCACTGACGCGCTGAGATACATTGTCGTTTTCCTCCTCCATCTTCTCAAGACGAGTTTTGAGGCCACCAATTTCGTTTTCAAGATCTTCAACTTCAAGAGGAAGTTCACCACGTACCACACGGATACGGTCGATGCGGCTATCAATGAGCTGAAGATCGTATAAAGCGCGAAGTCTATCTTCGGCTGTGAGGGGCTTTTTAGTTTTTGCCATAGTACACTATGTTGTAAATCAACGGATTTGAACAGGATTCGTATTAACCGAAGCCAAACGAACCGCGAATTTAGTGAATTTATGCTTGATAACGTTTGCAATTAAGGCACTAGTTCGCCATTCACTTTCATAATGCCCCACATCGGCAATTAAAATCTTACCATCTGCATCGAAATACTCGTGATATTTAAAATCAGAGGTGACAAAAACATCTGCGTTTTTAGACATTGCATCTCTTAGTAAAAATGAGCCTGAGCCACCACAAACAGCTATTCTTGACACCATTTCTTTAGGGGCTTTAGTATGTTTAATATGAGAAGCACTTAGTGCTGTTTTTGCTCCATCCAAAAAATCCTCCCACTTAACAGGATGCGCCAATTCTCCTATCATTCCAGCACCTATAGATTTATCTTTATTTGTCAATGGAGCAATAAAATAAGCTACCTCTTCATATGGGTGAACCGCTATAGCTGCAGAGACTACTGCTTTAGATAGCCAACTCTCAACCAATACCTCTATTTTTGTTTCAGATTCAATTTGATCCTCACCAAGTTTACCTACAATTGGATTTGCTCCATCATTAGGCGTAAATGTTCCCTCCCCTTGAATATTAAAACTGACCTTATTGTAATCACCGATGCTTCCTGCCCCGGCTTTAAACATTGCATCCCTGACAACCTGAGCCTCATTGTGAGGACAATAAACAGTGACAAGATGGAGAAGCTCAGCTTTAGGTCTGAGAATCTTCAAGGATTCGGGCGTACATCCTAAAGCTGTGGCAAGTTCTTGATTAACGCCTGTAACAATATTATCTAAGTTTGTATGAATCGCGTAAAGTGCAATTCCAGACTTAATCGCTCTTAAAACAGTTCGTTCAACATGATTTCTTCCAGTCAACCTCTTTAATCCAGAAAAAATAACTGGGTGATGACTAACGATCATTTCCGCCCCCTCCTGCTCTGCTTCAGCGATAACTTCCTCTGTACAATCAAGAGATACAAGTACTTTCGTAACTTTGGCGTTCGGGTCACCTACCAGTAATCCTGAGTTATCATATGACTCTTGCAATACAGGCGGAGCCCAAACTTCTAACACTCGCGTAATGTCGCGTACCTTCAAGGCATTCTGAGATTCCATGACGACTAAGATACTTACTAAGACCCTTATTAGGAGAGTGATTTTATCTCCTATTACAGCACTTCATGGATTGGTGTTGATTATTCGCCATGCTTTATTTGATATCGGCCTATTGAAATCTCAGTATGCAGATATTCCTACATTGGTTATTGGAAATATTCACGCGGGAGGAACAGGTAAAACTCCGCACGCATCATCCCTTTTATCCATCTTTGCTAAAAGACTTGGTGGAGCTGAAAATGTTGCATTGTTAAGCAGAGGTTATGGTCGTAAATCACAAGGATTCAGATGGGTAAGTGAAAATGACGATTGGCAGGAGTTCGGAGATGAACCCTTTCTACTTAAACAACTACATCCAGAACATCCAATAGCTGTTTCAGAAAATAGGCTGAAAGGAGTGGAACGAATTAAAAAAGAAATGCCCAACGTAAAACTCGTTATTCTTGATGACGGATTACAACACCGAGCGTTAATACCTCATAAATCAATTGTACTTCTTGATTCAAATCGCCCTATAAAGACAGAAGCATTGATTCCTGGGGGGAGTTTACGAGATTTGAAATATAGAATTAAAAAATTCGATGCAGTAGTTTATAGTAGATCAAGTGACAATATAAAATCCGGTACATCAATCTTCTCATCAGAGATGATTACAACAGGGTTAGATACCCAGTCCCAAATAAATTCTGGAAAATCGAGAGTGTTAGCAATTAGCGGAATTACTGATAATGAACGATTTATGGAGAGTTTGGATTTAAAATGGGATGTTGTAAGGAGACATTCTTATTCCGATCACTATGAATTTAAACAAGAAGATATTGAAACTTGGGCGGACTATGTGAAGTCTGATGATTTAGATGGCATCGTGACCACCGCGAAAGACGCAGTTCGTCTAAAGCAATTCTCTGAAACATTAAAAGGGACTAAAGTGATCATCATCCCTATTGAAGTAAAATGGCATAATGAAATTGCTTTGAATGCTTTGGTTGATGAGTGGGTTGAATCTACGATATTTGCAAAATGAATTCTACTAAAGTAAAGATTTTTATAAGCGCAATATCATTCCTGACATTTTTGACAGGGTGTGCGCCAACAGAAGTTGAAAACGCAGGAATGATTTCTGGAACTTTTATAGGTATTGATGAAGAAACCCCTATCATGCTTAGAAGTTTTAAAAATGGTTCGTTAATTAAGGTTGCTCAATGCATGTCTGGTGTAGATGGATCGTTTTCTATCACTCCGGAAAAACCGCTTCGTCAAGGCTACCACCAAATAATAATAGATAAGCGTTGGCCAATTGTACTTATTACTGACTCAACAGAGGCTCCAATAGTTTCAGCTTCTGTTCCGGATGGTAAAGGTTACATTATAAATTCTACAATCACAGGTTCTGCTTCAAGTGAATTGTTAGCTACATACTACGGCGCACTTATGCCCAAACAGGATTCTCTGCTGCTTCTTCAGAATTCTATTCGTACACTGAGTGGTGAAGATAAAACAGCTGCTACTGAAATTTTGAACAGATTAATTATAGAACTAGAAAATCTTAGTTTAGAATTTATTAAATCGAATGCTGAAAGCCCCGCGACGTTAGCAGCTCTAGAAAATCTATCTCCCGAAAAACACGCTGTTGCTTATAAGTCAGTGCTTAAATCTCTTTCAAAAACATACGCTCATTCTCACTATTATACGATGTTGAAAACGAAATACGATCAGTCAATTTCGCAACGTACAATTCCTAACCAACCGCCCCCTAAGAAAAAAAAATCTGGTAAAAACAGCACTTACTCCGCTGGTGATGTAGCACCGGATATCATCATGAACAATACAGCTGGAGAAACGATACGACTTAGTGATCTAAAAGGGAAAATTGTTCTGATTGATTTTTGGGCTTCTTGGTGTGGGCCATGTAGAAGGGAAAATCCAAATCTAGTACGTGCTTACGAAAAGTACCATTCTAAAGGATTTGAGGTCTTCTCAGTATCACTCGATAGCAATAAGGACAAATGGATTAAAGCCATAGAAAAAGATGGATTGGCCTGGGAAAATCACGTATGTGACCTTCAGGGTTGGAGAAATGAGGCTTCACGTGCATACGGTATTTCAAGCATCCCTCATGCTATACTTATTGGAAAAGATGGAGTTATTATACGCACACACATAAGAGGAGCTGCTTTAGAAACAGAGCTGGAGAAACTCTTTGATTAAGCCTTAAGTTTTGAGTCACAGAGTTTTTTTCGCATCTGATTTACACTTAGGAGTTCCAAACAACAATTCCAGCCTCAAACGTGAATTAAAATTTGTAGAATGGCTGAACAATGCAGTAGCTGAAGGTGCTACTGAAATTCATTTACTTGGTGACTTGTTCGAATTTTGGTTTGAATACAAGAATGTGGTGCCTAAAGGTGGAATTAGGCTACTGGGTACAATCGCAAAAATAACTGACAGCGGAATACCTGTTCATTATCATTTAGGTAATCATGATTTATGGGACTTCGGCTATCTTGAGTCAGAAATCGGTGTTACAGTGCACCATACTCCCGTAATATGTGAATGGGATGGGTTGAAATGTTTAGTAGGCCATGGAGATGGGATAGGGCCCGGTGATGACGGATATAAAATCACGAAGAAGATTTATAAAAATAGTTTGGCTCAGTTTATATTCCGCTGGCTACATCCTGATATAGGTATAAAACTTGCTTACTTCCTTTCTAAAAACTCAAGAGCGGCAGGAGGTAAAAGTGGAGGGGCTTTTACATCTAATCAAGAAGAAAATTTATTCTTGTATTGTGTGGATTTCTTAAAAACTGATTACAGCATTGACTGCTTCATTTTTGGACACAGACACATCCCACTTGACCTGGAATTACCCAACAATAGCCAGCGAACAACACCCTCGAGATATATAAATATTGGAGATTGGATAACTCATTATAGTTCTGCTAAACTCATTGAAGGAAAACTAACGTTAAGTAAATAAAAAAGGGAAGCAATTGCTTCCCTTTTTTATTTAACCTCTTTTGTAAAACAATTGGTCAATCATTATTTGATTACCTTCTAACGATCAGCTTTGTTGCTAGTGACTTCGCATCACTCGCAACACGAACTACATAAGTTCCGTTACTTAGATTGCTAACGTCAACTAAAACGCTCTCACTTGAGTTTATGTTTTCCAGTATCTTAGAAGAAAGCTTTCTTCCTTGAAGGTCGTAAACTTCAATTGAAGTATTACCTGCAAAATTTGAAGTGTTAATTTGTACTGATGAGCCTATTACAGGGTTAGGATAAATAAGAAGGGTCTCAGAAGAAGTAGTTACTGTTGAAACAACTTCTTCTGCTCCTAGGAAAGAATCAGATCGGAAAATACCTCTTCCATGTGACCCAGCATATATCGCTCCCGTGTTTGAGGGATTACTCCAATTGGTCTCTGATCTCCACTGCTGTTTTAAGTCAAAAACTGGCGCTGTTAATTCTTCAGATGTAAGTGCCATTCCTAAATTAGCAATCGTCCAATCAATTCCTGCGTTATCTGTTATATACGTACCATACTCTGTACCGATTATTATTGTCTCACCCGACTCGTCTTGGGAGTCAATCACAACATCATAAATAGGCATCTTACTTAAACCTGGTACTGACCATATATTCGTAAATGTCGGAGACTCAGATAAAGCATTCCAAGACTCTCTCACTTTACCAGAAACTACGTTACCATATCCACCAACAGTAAACACAACGTGATTGGCATCGTTAGGATCTACACTGACTCCAGTTATTGCGCCTCCAGCTTGAGAGATAAGTGTCTCCATAACAACATGATCTTCAACATCATCTTGAGAGTATACATTTTTTAGACCTGAAAATCTAACAAGGGTAGCATTCCAACCACTAACAAACATCACATCACCTCCATGATCTTCATCATTTACAACGTATTCAATTGATTTTGTTCCTCCTCCAACAGGAGCTGAACCTAAACGGATCCAGTCAGGAGTTGTATTAAAGTTTAATCCTTCTCTTGTCATCCAAACTCCTTGTGAACCAACAAAACCTATGCTCAACATCGTATTATAAGGATCTTTAACAAGTATTCTACCTGGCTCACCAAAGATAGTATCAGTTGCGTAGAAATACATCGAGTCACATACCTCCACAACGTCAAATTGGATATCACTACCGAAAATAGTATCCGCATCAAGCTCATATACTATCCATTCACCGATTGGTTCTGCGTATACAGAGTCGTATAGAATAGTTATAGACTCAATGACTTGAATCGTATCTACCCCTAGAGTATCATCTGAACAAATAAATTGTTCTTGAGCAATTTGTGGAGCTAGCCAGAAGTAATCAGGATCTTCTGTTAAAATCTCATTTATTAGACGTTCAGGGCGAACCAGCGTATCATAGAATAACAGCTCCTCTCCATCAGCCAAAGTATATTCAAGAGGGAGATTCTGACTGTTAGTATATAGTACAAATGTGCTGTCAGTAACTGTTTCACCATAAGGATTTACAAGGATGATGTTTTGCTGAGAATCTTCATCTTCAGTATCTTCATACAGACGAAGGCAGGTGTAAAACTGACCTAAATCTCCGTTATCATCAATCAATTCAGATATATCATTGTCCCAAAAATCACCTAGGTTAGAGCTCGCACCAGGTGAAACAGTTCCACGAGCTAAGCCTCCATTTTGAGATGCTGCAAACCAGGCATAAGTTTGTTCTGGAGATTCCGTCACTTGGCTAATCGCACAATCAAATCCATCTCCTCCATGTACTTCGATGGCATGCTCATCCGTTAAAAAGTAACCATCTCCCGGAATAAATAACGATCCATTATCTTGAGTCCCACCTAAAACAGCAGTTCCAGCACTGTGAGCCATGCCATAGAATTGGGTGACATTATAGTTGTTATTACACTCCGTGTAACTTATACCTCCATCATCACTTCTGTATATCCCTCCGTCAGTAGCAACGAACATCGTCCCTTCCTCAGTGAAAATAATTTCATGTAAATCCGCGTGAACTCCATATGGAAATCCTGGCAAATCAAATGAAGCTGCAGCCGGCTCTGCTTGTTGATTGGGACCAGATCGCCAAAGAGAAATACCACCAACATAAGCAAGATCAGGTTGTCCTTTTTTAATACCTAATGCCAAATCATACACACCCTGCGCTCGTGGAAGAGGTGTTGAAGTATCTACTCCTCCAGGCCAGCAGACTGTCCACGACCCCTCTTGACCAGCATTTTCAGAATGATATAAACCATAAAAAAGACCACCAGACGTTGAGTATAGTGCAAAAGCATGATTCGCATCATCTTGTGAAATAGCAATTCTCGCACGTCCTATACCACCCTGAGGTAAACTCCCACTATTAGAACCACCTGCAGTAATAGATTCGAAGTTTGAAAATTGTTCGTTGGTTGAACGATATACCAATCCATTTGTAGCAGCCACAAGCATGTATGATCCATCAGGTGCAATTGTAATATCTGTAACCCCACCACCAGGGCCACCACTTGCTGGGTTAATATCTATAACACCATTCTCAATTGTTCCAAATGATGAATTAGAACCATACCAAACTCTATTGTCATAGTTTGGATGCTTAACTAAAGCATCGTTAGAAGACCAGTTTCCATTATTAAACTCACCGGGATCAGTGCCATCAACAACATTGAATGTCTCTCCTCCGTCATTACTCCACCATATACCGCGGCCTCTGAATCCAGAATTACCTTCACCACCTGAATAATCAAAATTAGATCCGGTTCCTACATAAATATCACCGTTATCTGTCACAGCAATCGATGCGATCATGATTAACGGCATACCAGTGATCTGATTCCAAGTGTTAGCACCATCATTCGATCTCCACAGTCCACCTGAAACAGCCCCTGCATATATGAGCTCTTCATTAACAGCTACGATAGCTCTTGTACGACCTCCAACATTATCAGGCCCCATTTCTTGCCAAGCAATATCAGCATCTTTTGTATTAAACCGAGCTTGGAAAGCCGCATTTTTTAAGACATTCTCTCTTAATTCACTAAGACCTTGAGTGTTGATCTCACCTGTTTCTAAATCAGCTAAAAGCATTCGGGTGATTTCAGCAGCACCATCTGCCTCTCTTTGAAGTGCATTCTCTACATTTCTCGGAGAGTATGTTACATCTGTTAATTCATTCTTATCTGAAGAAACATTCCAAATTAAAGCAATTGCTGCAATTGCGACGAAGGGTAAGTACTTTGAAACCATTATAATTGAATTTTTACTATTCTAATAAATGCAGGGGGAAGTTACAACATTACTGATTATTTCACATGCTTTTCTGCGTGATAAGAAGACCTAACAAGTGGGCTGCTTTCCACATACATAAATCCTTTATCTAAAGCCAATACTCTAAACTCTTCAAATAAATCAGGATGAATGAACTCAAAGACTGGTAAATGACTCGGAGTAGGCTGAAGATATTGACCCAATGTTAGCACTTTAACCCCTACATTAATCAAATCATCCATAGACTCAACAACTTCCTCTTTTGACTCGCCTAACCCAAGCATCATACCACTTTTTGTCCGTATTCCGGCATCGTTTAAACGCTTCAATACTTCTAGTGATCTTTCATATTTAGCCTGCTTTCTAACTCCCTTTGTGAGACGTCTTACAGTTTCAATATTGTGGCTTACAACTTCTGGCGCAACATCAATTATTTGTTGCAAATTATCCCATTTGCCTGCAAAATCAGGAATAAGCGTTTCTAGTGTTGTTCCTGGGGACTGATGTCTTATTGCTCTTACTGTGTCTGCCCAAATTGTAGCTCCTCCATCCTTCAATTCATCACGATCTACAGAAGTTATAACTGCATGCTTAACATTCATAAGCTTTACCGATTGAGCAACTTTAACAGGCTCAAAAGGATCCACTGGCTCTGGCTTTCCTGTTGCTACACTACAAAAACCACAAGATCTTGTACAAATATTTCCTAAAATCATAAAAGTTGCAGTCCCTTCCCCCCAACACTCTCCCATATTGGGACAATGACCACTCTCACAAATAGTGTGAAGCTTGTGCTCAGATACTATTTCCCTAACTTTTTTATAAGTCTCGCCAGTAGGTAGCTTAACTCTAAGCCAACTAGGTTTAGGTATTCGTTTGGAAATCGTTGTATCTGACATTATGCAAATGTCGTTATAATAACTTAATAATTTAACTTCCAGTTATCACTTTTGTGTCCAATTTACCCCCAATCCAATTTTGAGGTAAAGGCTTAAAAATAACAACTGACTTTCCACGAATTGAACGGCCATTATTTCAACAGGTCTAACAAAAACATCGAGTGATGTTCCCATCTCAATATATCTCGTACTTCCACGCACATCTCCATACTCAAAATTCAATCCATAGTTTAAATTACCACCTGGAATAACTGTCATTTCATCAAGTCCATTTACCCAAGGCGAGCGGCCATAAATATCATTATAAAAATGCTCATCTGGATTGTATCGTTCAGTTAACAGATAATCATAAAAGATTTCGGGATAGCCTATCTCTAAATAGACTGGCTTTTCAAAACCCAAACCTACTCCGTAACGAAAAACTCTCTCTACCTTAACAGCTCCATTTCTAAGCTTCGGAGTAATCTCTTTGCGATTCTCAATATTAATTCTAAAAATTAAAAAACTATTTACCTTACCAAAAACATACGGCAAACCATCATTATAAACAGGATTTGAGGTTTGCTCTTCTTTTTCGTGTTTAAAGAAGAGTAAATCTGTATTAATTGACCTCGATGATTTTGCATTTAAAAACAAACCATAATGAGCTCCAATTCCAGCACCCTGAGAATGTGCAATAAGATGAACACCGGAAGTGTGAGTATATAAAATATCTACTCCATCTTCACCATAAACTAAATCTTTACCCGTTGAAATACCATCTCGCACTTGTGCTGCAACCGAGTTTGGTAATACCCAAACAAAAAGTGAAAATAGTGCGAATAATAACTTCATTTATCCAAATAAATTCATTTGCACAAATTTACCTCAAGTACATTAAAATTCCCTAAGAGAGTTCATATAATACATAGCTCACCCTTATCTTTACTTAAAAACCACAAACTTTGAACGAGACTATTATTTTATTGCTAAGTATAACTGTTGTAGCTGCAATTACTTGGATTATTGCCACAAGACGAGGTGCTGTCAAAACTGGGTTTAACAATTATGGCACAGGGTCCGTTAAGCTTGAGGACTTACAACAGGCACTTGAAGTAAAGGAAAATGAAATTGTAAACCTGAAAGTAAAAGTGGGGAAACTGGAACAAAAAGTTGAAGATTCTATCGAATACCAGGAAAATGCTGAAATAAAGTGGAATGAAGAAGTTAAAACTCAACGCAAGAATCTCGAAGATGTAGCCAGAGATGTGCTAGACACAGCTACAAAAAGATCTCAAACCCAATTAGAGGGTGCGCATACTGAAAGTCTTAAACAACTACTTAGCCCGGTTAAAGAACAGATGCTCGGATTTAAGAATCAAGTTGAGAAGTACTATGGGGAGGAGAAAAAATGGTTAGGCGAGTTAAATAAAGAGTTGGATGATTTAGCTAAAATGAATATGGGGCTAAGTGAACAAGCTGATAATTTAGTAAAAGCATTAAAGGGAGAGTCTAAAATTCAAGGAGACTGGGGAGAGTATCAACTTGAAAGATTATTAGAGGACGTGGGCTTAAAAAAAGGAATACATTTCACAACTCAGACGTCCGTTAAATCTGACGATGGTAAAAACCTGAGACCTGACTTTCTCGTGTCACTTCCTGATGAAAAAGTACTTGTCATTGACTCTAAGGTCAGCCTTACAGCCTATGAGAAATGCGTAAACACACAAGATGATCTTGAGCGAGAAGTTTTATTAAAAGAGCATATTCAGAGCATGAGGAATCACATTCGATCTCTAGCAAAAAAAGATTATGCAAGCCTTTATGACAAATCCGTGGATTACACTTTAATGTTTGTTCCTATTGAGCCAGCCTATTTTGCTGTTGGACCAGAACTTCAAGCTATTCAAAGGGAAGGATTAGCAGCAAGAGTTCTATTGGTCTCCACAACAACTATGCTAGCAACATTGAGGACGGTAAGCTATATCTGGCGTCAAGAGCTTCAAAGGACTAACGTGATTGAAATCTCATCGCGAGGTAAACTTCTGTACGAAAAGTTTGTGGGTTTCACGAATTCAATGGACTCAATTGGAGATCATCTTAAGAAAGCTGACAATGCATATCAAGAAGCCGTTAGTAAACTAAGCCAGGGGCCAGGACACCTGGTTGGTCAAGCCGAGAAATTGAGGAAATTGGGGCTTGACGTAAATAAGAAAATACCTGAAAAGTTTATCTCAGACTCTGAGTCAGACCAAGATTCATGAGATACTGTATTTATTTCATGTTTAAACTTTGCGGTATTGTCTTGATAGCGTCAGCTTGTTCTACTTCATTAATGTATGACTCCACAACAACGCGACGACCATATGATTACGAATCAACTTCTCTTCATGTCGAAGTAATTCCCTTTTTTTATTTTGACACATTATCAGTATTTCTTAAATTCAATAGGGAAGAACTTTTATATACACGAGAGTTTGATAAAGCACCCTTTACAGCTAATTTGGAATTAACATTAAATTCTCAAAAATGGCTCTTAACTGATACTTTGTCAAACAATTCCTCCAGATGGATTCGACAAAGATTTGACTTGAAAAAATCTGAAAGTGAACTAGATAATTCATGGCTTCAGTACACTATTAAGGACCTAAACCGTAGTTCTTCTCAATCAGCAATAAAAGAAGTTGAAAATATTGTTGCTTGGAATATGGAGGAGAATTGGCCGATACATAATGCGTTCATACCTATTGGATCTCAAATTTCTATAATTACAGATGTTAATACTACATGGGATGTAGACCATGTTATTCCAGAAAACAATCTTCCAGCTCCTCCATATTCAAGTTATCGCAATCCATTAGACACAATAAAAGCTAGGCCACATAGCACAATTAATGATAACTGGGTAGTCTTAGATGGTTCTCAAGTATTTACTTCTCATGATAAAGAATTGAGCTTGGTAATCAATGGAATGTCTGCTGAATTCCCTGCACTTAAAAATGTTAGACACCTTATCGAATCTGTTAGATATATTGCAACACGAAGCGAGTTTTCTGCTTTGCTTAAAGCTTCCAATCCGAAAGTTGCATTAGATGAATTTTGGCTTTCATGTGGTAAATCACCAGAAAAGACTAGAAAATTAATACAAACTTACTATGCGAGAGTGGAGGAAGCTAACCTATCATTTTCCGGATTACAGGAAGGTTGGAGAACAGATAGAGGTATGATACATATTATTTATGGTGTTCCTTATCGAGTTCGACGAGATTATTGGACAGAAACCTGGATTTATGGAGAAGAAGGTACAACTAACACTCTGACATTTAGATTCAAAAGAAAAATCCACGACCTTGACAACAATAGATATAAATTAGAAAGAAGCATTACCTATAGAAGTTCTTGGGACAGAATGGTCACAAGTTGGAGAAATGGAAGGGTACAAAACGATTGAACGTAGTACCTTGCACCTATGGAATCAAAACCAACATACAGTGGCCCTCGTAGACCTTCCGAAAAGACATTTGTCTTTGGTTTTCACCCAATAGCCGAAGCACTCGACGCAGGAAAAGAATTAGATCGCGTTTTAGTACTCCGTAGCTCACCAAATGACAGGCTAAATAAATTACTTGGCCGAATACGCTCTATGGGAATACCTATAAAAATGGTTCCTAGAGAAAAGCTTGATGCTATTACTCTAAAAAACCATCAAGGTATGGTGGCTTTTCTTTCTCCCATCACTTATCAGCCACTTGACGAAATTGTATTAGGCGCGTTTGAACGTGGCGAAGCTCCTGTTTTAATCGCAGCTGATGGAATTACTGACGTTCGTAATTTAGGAGCAATAGCTAGATCTGCAGAATGTTTTGGCGCTCACGCTTTAATTGTTCCGGAAAAAGGATCTGCATCAATAACTGATGGTGCAATCAAAAGCTCAAGCGGCGCTTTGTTAAGACTTCCTGTTTGTAGAGTCTCTACTATTTCATCCGCTCTTGAATTTCTAAAAAACAGTGGAGTGGCTTGCGTCGCATTATCTGAAAAAAGCGCTGTCGGATTGCCTGAAAACACTATTCAAGCTCCCTATTGTCTTGTTTTAGGTGACGAAGGTTACGGTATTTCCGCAGAGGTTATTAAACTATGTGACAATAGAATCAGAATCCCTATGGTAGGAAATACTGCTAGTTTAAATGTGTCTGTGTCTGCCGGAATTGCTCTTTATGCGCTAAATGTGGCTAAGATCTAAAATCACGTCCTTTATATATAGCCATTCCACCAAGCTCTTCTTCTATTCTAATGAGCTGGTTGTACTTGGCTACTCTATCCGATCTACTCGCTGAACCAGTTTTAATTTGGCCTGTATTAAGAGCTACTGCTAAATCCGCAATTGTAGTATCCTCAGTCTCACCACTTCTATGACTTATAACTGAAGTGTAATTTGCTCTATGTGCCATTTCAACAGCATCTAAAGTTTCACTGAGAGTGCCTATTTGGTTTACTTTCACTAGGATCGAATTTGCAACACCTTGTTCAATACCTTTTGAAAGCCTATTCACGTTCGTGACAAATAAATCATCCCCTACCAATTGAACATCCTTTCCTATACGGTCCGTTAAAAGCTTCCATGAATCCCAGTCGTCTTCATCTAAACCATCTTCAATACTAACTATAGGATACTTCTTGCTCCAATCACACCAAAATTTAACCATCTCTTCACCGGTCAGTTCCTCACCAGTGGAATCAAATTTGTAAATGCCGGATTTTTTATCGTAAAACTCAGATGATGCCGCATCGAAAGCAAGTAAAACATCGTCACCTGGTTTATACCCAGCTTTTTCAATAGCCCTTAACACAAACTCAACGCCTTCATCGTTGGATTTTAAGTTTGGAGCAAATCCACCTTCATCTCCAACATTTGTAGAATGTCCTTTTGCCTGCAATACTTCCTTTAAAGAATGAAATATTTCTGTACCCATTCTTAGACCTTCAGAAAATGATGAAGCACCAACAGGCATTACCATAAATTCTTGTATATCTATCTTGTTATCAGCATGTGACCCACCGTTTAAGATATTCATCATCGGAACTGGAAGAATCGCCACGTTAGTACCACCAATGTACCTATACAGAGGCTGTCTAACCGTCTCAGCAGCTGCTTTCGCAACAGCTAATGAAACACCTAAGATTGCATTCGCACCTAGATTAGACTTATTCTCTGTTCCGTCAATATCAATCATAATCTGATCAATTAACCTCTGCTCAGTAATATCTAATCCGTGAAGCTCTTCATTCAGAACTTCATTCACATGTTCAATAGCTAATGTGACTCCTTTACCCATCCAGGTGTTTCCACCGTCCCTTAATTCAACTGCTTCATGCATTCCTGTCGAAGCACCAGAGGGTACTGCTGCTCTTCCAAAAGCACCTTCTTCAGTAACTACATCCACTTCTATAGTAGGATTCCCTCTAGAATCTAAAATCTGTCTTGCGTGAATGATTTCAATGTTACTCATTATATTTTTACTTTACACTAGCATATTTAAACTCAGTAATCAACTCAACAAAATCATCAAACAAATACCTGCTATCATGGGGGCCAGCAGAAGCTTCAGGATGATATTGTACACAAAACACAGGCTTATTTACCAAACGTATACCGGCAATTGTGTCATCATTTAAATGAATGTGTGTGACTTCTACATTGGTGTTATTTTTTACCGAATCATGACTTACAACAAAACCATGATTTTGAGAAGTAATTTCACATTTACCTGTAATTAAATTCTTCACAGGATGGTTCACACCTCTATGCCCATTAAACATTTTAGTAGTTTCTAAACCTTGACTGAGTGATAACAGCTGATGTCCTAAACAGATGCCAAAAATTGGCAACTCTGACTCAACTAGTTTTCCAACTTCAGCAATTACAGATTTCATCGCAGACGGATCTCCAGGACCATTTGATAGCATTATACCATCAGGACTCCACTCTAGCACTTCTTCAGCGGACACATTCCATGGAAACACTCTAACTGAACACCCCCTATCACTTAAACAAGTAGCTATACTTTTTTTGAAACCAAAATCAACTAAAGCAACTTTATGTTCGCCTGTCAGATTAAAATCAAAAGATTCAGTGACAGAAACTTCACTACTCAATTCTAGCCCATCCATTGAAGGAACTGAATCAAGAATTGTTCTTAATTTTTTAATATCAAACTCTTGGGTAGATAGTACCGCATTCATCGCCCCATTATTCCTAATATGTCTAACAAGCGCACGCGTGTCAACATCACTAATTCCAACAGTGCCGTTTTTTTCTAAATCTGTCTGTAAAGTTCCTGAACTATCTACTCTACTAGCTATTGAGGAGAAGTTTCTAACAACAATCCCAGCAACCTTAACATTAGAAGATTCAACTTCATCATCGTGTACACCGTAGTTCCCAATATGAGCCGTAGCCATTACAAGCATTTGTTTGTGATAACTCGGATCTGTAAAGATCTCTTGATATCCATACATCCCAGTATTAAAAGCTATTTCACCATAGGTAGTTCCTTGAGCACCCAAAGCTTTACCCTTAAAAATTGTACCGTCTTCTAATAGCAGAATAGCTGGTAAATCTGAATGACGTAATCCTTGCATGGTGCAAAGATAATTCTACTAATGAAATCTTAATCAATTATTCAAAGTAAAATATAATAATTTATACACGAACAAAGGGTACCTTTTCAGATACCCTTTGAAATATATAATAAAGAATATTTAGTCTTCTTTCTTTTCTTCAGATACGTCTGTTTCAGTGTCATCATCTGATGATTCTGTAACATCCTCAGAAGCTGAGTCATCAGCAGGAGCATCAGCGGCAACGTCAGCAGGAGCACCAGCAGCTACATCTTCAGCAGGAGCATCAGCGGCAACGTCAGCAGGAGCAACAGCTACATCTTCAGCAGGAGCATCAGCAGGAGCATCAGCTACATCTTCAGCAGTAGCATCAGCGGCAACTTCAGTAGGAGCATCAGCGGCAACTTCAGCGGCTACAGTAGCAGGAGCACTTTCTGTTTTAGAAACATTAGATGCACCACCTCTACGTGATCGTCGAGTCTTCTTCTTCTCATTCTTGTTATAGATTTCGTTGAAATCAACTAGCTCTATCATACACATCTCAGCATTATCACCTAAACGATTGCCAGTGCGAATAATGCGAGTGTACCCTCCATCTCTGTTTGCTACTTTAGGTCCTACCTCTCGGAATAATTCCGTTACAGCGTACTTACTCGCTAAATAGCGAAAACAAACACGTCGATTGTGAGTTGAATCGTCTTTAGAACGATTAACAAGTGGCTCAAAATATTTCTTAAGAGCTTTAGCCTTTGCTACAGTTGTCGTAATACGCTTATGCTCAATTAAAGAACATGACATGTTAGTGAGCATCGCTTTACGATGCGCAGTCTTACGACCTAAATGATTGAATTTCTTTCCGTGTCGCATAGCTTACTCCTTATCAAGTTTGTACTTACTTACGTCCATACCAAACGCAAGGTTCTTAATCTCAACCAATTCTTCAAGTTCCGTTAAAGACTTCTTACCAAAGTTACGGAATTTCAAAAGGTCATTTTTATTAAATGCAACTAAGTCTCCTAATGTCTCAATATCAGCCGCTTTCAGACAGTTAAGAGCACGAACACTTAGGTCCATGTCAGATAACTTGGTTTTAAGCAGTTGCCTCATATGAAGACTTGACTCATCAAATTCTTCAGTCTCTTGTTGCTCATCTGTCCCTAAAGAAATACGTTCATCTGAGAAAAGCATGAAGTGATGTATTAAAATCTTCGCAGCTTCTTGTAACGCATCTTTAGGTGTTATACTTCCATCGCAATCAAGTTCGATGATTAATTTTTCATAATCAATGCGTTGTTCAACACGAAAGTTTTCAATGCTGTACTTAACGTTTCGGATGGGAGTGAAGATACTATCTAGAGAAATAGTTCCTATAGGAGCGTCAGTACGAACATTGTCATTGGCTTGAACGTATCCACGTCCTTTACCAATGGTCAATTCCATCTTTAGCTCTACATCATTCTCCATGCGACAGAGAACTAGGTCAGAATTAATCACCTGAAAGGCAGATGTAAACTTACCAAGATCACCAGCAGTTAGTGATTTTTTACCTTTGACTGAAACGGTTACTGTTTCAGAATCAGTATCTTCAATCTGACGCTTAAATCTAACCTGCTTGAGGTTAAGTATAAGCTCAGTCATATCTTCCATTACTCCCTTTATAGTAGAGTATTCATGATCGACACCGTCGATACGAACAGAAGTTATCGCAAAACCTTCTAATGATGAAAGTAGAATGCGACGAAGCGCATTTCCTACAGTTATACCAAAACCAGGTTCTAGTGGGCGGAATTCAAAGCGTCCATTATACTCAGAAGAGTCTAACATAATTACTTTGTCCGGTTGTTGAAAATCGATAATAGCCATGAATATTCTTGTTCTATATTACTTAGAGTACAATTCTACAATTAAAGATTCCTTGATGTTTTCAGGGATCTGATCACGAGTTGGGGCGCTAACTAAAGTTCCAGACATAGCCTGAATATCCCAATTAAGCCACTCATGATTTTGAGTACTTGACCCTAAAGACATTGAAATAATCTCTAGAGACTTACTCTTTTCCCTAACTCCTACAACGTCACCAGGGCGAACATTGCAAGATGGGATATTAACAACACTACCATTAATAGTAATGTGTCTATGTGATACTAATTGCCTTGCACCTCTTCTTGTGGTGCTTATTCCGAGACGGTAAACAACATTATCCAAACGACTTTCGCACATTTGAAGTAGTAAATCACCAGTAACACCCTTCTTAGAACTAGCTGATTTAAACAGATTTGAGAATTGTTTCTCCAAAATTCCATAAGTATATTTTGCTTTCTGCTTTTCAATTAATTGAACAGAGTACTCAGACTCCTTCTTTCTTCGACGAGTATTCCCGTGCTGTCCTGGTCCATAAGCTTTACGTTCTAAAGCTTTGTCTGGGCCAAAGATTGCTTCTTTGAAGCGACGGGCAATTTTTGATTTGGGTCCGCGATAACGTGCCATGATTAAAAATTCTTAGTTTGTAATTATTAAACTCGGCGACGCTTTGGAGGGCGACAACCATTATGAGGTAGTGGGGTTACATCTACAATCTCTGTAACTTGAATTCCCATGTTATGAAGGGTACGAATAGCGCTCTCGCGACCAGATCCAGGACCTTTCACAAAAACTCGAACTTTTTTAAGCCCAAATTCCATTGCTTCTTTTCCGCAATCTTCGGCAGCACATTGTGCAGCATATGGTGTGTTCTTTTTAGATCCACGAAAACCCATTTTCCCGGCACTTGACCAGGAAATCACCTGGCCTGTAATATTAGTCAAGGAGATGATGATGTTATTAAACGAAGAATGTATATGAGCTTCTCCTACGGAGTCAACTTTTACATTTTTCTTATTCTTGGCGTTTTTTGCCATAATTATTTATATTGGAGGTGATCAGTCCTTGCGGACAAAATTAATAGAGCTAACTCTTTGTTATTCTTTCTTATTTGCTACAGTCTTCCTTCGTCCTTTACGAGTTCTAGAATTATTTTTTGTTCTTTGACCGCGCAAAGGTAAACCGTTACGATGACGAATACCACGGTAACAACCGATATCCATCAAACGTTTAATATCTGATTGTGTTTCAGATCTTAATTCTCCTTCAACTTTGAAACTTGAACCAATAATGTTACGAATTGAACCGACTTCATCGTCACTCCACTCATCTACATTTTTATTCGAGTCTACACCAGCCTCAATAAGAATTTTAAGCGCACGACTTCGGCCTACGCCGTAGATGTACGTTAAGGAAATTGCTCCGCGCTTGTTGCGAGGAATATCTACACCAGCTATACGTGCCATGAGTATATTGAATTTTGCAAAATCAGGATTAACCCTGACGTTGCTTCATTTTAGGATTCTTCTTGTTAATTACGAATAGTCGTCCTTTACGGCGAACGATTTTACAATCTGCCGTTCGCTTCTTTATGGATGCGCGTGTTTTCATTGGGCTGATTTTTATTTTTTATATCGAAAAGTGATTCGGCCTTTAGACAAGTCATATGGAGACATCTCAACTTTCACACGGTCACTAGGCAAAATCTTGATGTAATACATCCTCATTTTTCCAGAGATATGAGCAGTAATTACATGCCCATTTTCTAATTCAACTCTAAACATTGCATTAGACAATGCCTCTAAGATTGTTCCATCTTGTGTGATAGATTCTTGTTTCGCCATTCGCTTATTTATTTTCGATCTATTTCGTTTTATTAATAACTCTTTCTATTTCTACAAAACTTGAGAGGATTTCGGCTTTCCCTTTCCTAACAACTATATCGTGTTCGAAATGAGCAGAAACCAAATTATCATTAGTCACAATTGTCCAACCATCCTTATCAGTACGAACATCGCATTTTCCAAGGTTGATCATTGGTTCAATAGCTAGCACCATGCCATCTACTAAACGTGGGCCGTTTCCACGGCGACCATAATTAGGAACTTCTGGTGCTTCATGAAGCTCTCGCCCCAATCCATGACCAACTAATTCGCGAACCACACCATAACCGAATGATTCTGCATGCTTTTGACAAGCTGCTCCTATATCGCCAATACGCTTACCAACGATTGCTTGTTCTATCGAAAGAGTAAGGCATTCTTTTGTGACTTTTAATAATTTTTGAATCTCAGGATCAACCTCTCCTACTTCAAAAGTATAAGCGCTATCTCCATAAAATCCATTCATTAGCGTACCACAGTCTATCGAAACAATATCTCCATTATTTAATGGTTTATCATTTGGTATTCCATGGACTACAGCAGCATTCACCGAAGTACAAAGTGTATTGGGGAATCCCCCATATCCTTTAAAACCCGGCTCCGCTCTATTGTCTCGGATAAATTCCTCGGCAATGGTGTCTAACTGTATAGTAGTAACTCCTGGTGTAACCAGTGCTGCTACTTCTGCTAAAGTCCTCCCAACAAGCAATGAACTTTTACGAATAAGCTCGACTTCTTCTTCCGATTTTATACGGATTCGTCGTCCTAAACTCATATCGTAATTAACCTCCTAAACCTCCCACAGGTGACTGTGAACGACTACGCATCTTTCCAGACTTCATCAATCCGTCATAATGACGAGAAAGCAAATAGCTTTCAATCTGTTGAAGAGTGTCAAGAATAACTCCCACCATAATCAATAGCGATGTTCCGCCAAAGAAAATGGAAAATGATTGTGAATGTGTTAAACCAAGGTTAAACACAATTGCTGGTAATATCGCAATGAATCCAAGAAAAATAGCTCCTGGCAAAGTGATCTTAGATAAAACATCATCTAAAAATTCTGCAGTGGCTCTTCCTGGTTTTATACCTGGCACAAAACTGTTTTGGCGTTTTAAATCATCAGCCATCTGATTAGGGTTTACAGTAATCGCAGTATAAAAATAAGTGAAAGCTACAATCATGAAAAAGAATAACACATTGTAACCTACACCATTAAAATCACTTAAACTTTGTAAAAAGGCATTCCCCTGTAATGACTCAGATTGTGTCATATATAACGGCACAAACATAATAGCCTGTGCAAAAATGATAGGCATCACTCCTGAAGAGTTAACTTTTAATGGTATAAAACTTCTGGCTCCAGATCCTGAAGGAATCATGTTATCCGCTTGTTGCAGCTTTGCCATCTGTACTGGTACTTTACGAATACCTTGCACTAGAGCAACACTAGCTCCAATTACAATCAAAAAGAACGCAATTTCAACTAAGAAGAAATAAATAGTTGAATCGGGATGAACAAATTCTTGTATTAATGCTTGTGGAAATGTCGCAATAATTCCAATCATAATAAGTAAAGAAATACCATTACCTACACCTTTATCAGTAATACGCTCACCTAACCACATAATAACAAGTGTACTACTAACTATAATCATCACAGCAGAAAACCACCAAAAAGTACTTGGGTTAACAACAGCACCTGGTACTGAAACCACAGTCGATGCAAGATATCCTGGAGCTTGTACTAATGAGATTGCAATTGTAAGAAACCTTGTACCTTGAGTTATTTTCTTACGTCCACTTTCACCTTCAGCTTGTAGCTTCTGTACTGCAGGTACAGCAATGCTCATAAGTTGAACAATAATTGAAGCGGATATATAAGGCATAATACCTAAAGCAAAAATAGAAGCTCTTGTGAAAGCTCCTCCAGTGAATAGAGATAAAATATCTCCTAAACCACCGCCACTTCCAAGCGCATTCATTTGCTCCGCTAGAACATCACCATTTACACCAGGAATAACGATAAATGAGCCGATTCTGTATACTAGAATAAGACCTAGTGTTACCCATATCTTATTTCTAAGTTCTTCGTGACGCCAAATATCGGCAAGTTTAGAAAACAGTCTCATTTGCCTATACTATCAATAGTTGTAACCGAACCGCCAGCAGCTGTTAAAGCTTCTGAAGCTGTTTTAGAATATTGATGTGCTGTTACATCTAACTTAGATGTAACCTCACCCCTACCTAAAATCTTTATTAAATCATGCTTGCCTGCAAGACTGTTTTCCACAATTTCTTTTGGTGTAATTGTTGTAGATCCAATTTTTTCTGAAAGTTTTTGTAATACATCAAGGTTAATACCTTTGTATTCAACACGATTAGGACTTACAAAACCAAATTTAGGCACACGACGTTGAAGTGGCATTTGACCACCTTCAAATCCGATTTTAGACGAATACCCTGAACGTGACTTCGCTCCTTTGTGCCCACGTGTAGATGTACCACCATGTCCAGAACCCTCTCCACGACCAATTCGCTTGCGATTCTTAATAGATCCTTTTGCAGGTGTAAGATTGCTTAGATTCATGATTATTTCTGGATTTGATTATTTTTCTTCAAATTTTACAAGATGACTCACTTTACGAATCATTCCCATTATTTGAGGTGTTGCTTCATGCTCAACAGGGTTGTTAAGCTTCTTAATTCCTAACGCCTGAATTGTAGCCTTCTGACGTTTTGTGCGATTAATTGCACTACGGACTTGTGTTATAATAACTTTACTCATCATTCTTAAGTTCAGCCTTGAAATACTTTTGACATAGAAATACCACGAATATTTGCAATTGTTTTAGCGTCACGCAGTTCTTTTAAAGCATTAAATGTAGCTTTAACAACATTATGTGGGTTTGAAGATCCCAAAGACTTAGCAAGTACATTCTTAATTCCAGCACTCTCTAGCACCGCACGCATTGCTCCACCAGCAATTACACCAGTTCCTGGAGATGCAGGTCTAATAAGGATGTGAGCACCCGCATATTTCATTTCTTGTCTATGAGGAATCGTACCGTTAATTACTGGTACAGTAATCATATCCTTTTTACCAATATCGATACCTTTCTGAATAGCAGTAGCTACTTCACGGCTTTTACCTAAGCCATGACCAACCTGACCCTTTTCATTTCCAACGACTACAATAGCGCTAAAACTAAAAGTACGACCACCTTTGGTAGTTTTTGCAACACGATTTATACCTACTAAACGCTCTTTCAAATCTGGATCGCCAGTCCTACTTTGTTGTTCGCGTTTTCCACCTGGTCGCTGGTTGCGCTTACCTTGTCCTTGTCCTTGTCCTTGACTTTGTCCTTGTCCTTGATTCATCATATTTAGAATTTGAGACCCCCATCGCGGGCAGCTTGCGCTAATTGTTTAACACGACCGTGAAATAAGTAACCACTGCGATCAAATACCACGTTAGTAATTCCTGCATTTTTTGCTTGCTCAGCAATCATAGTACCTACGGAAGAAGCTTGCTCTAGTTTAGGTTGATTCTTTGTGTCATCTTTACTTAAAGACGATGCTGAAGCTAAAGTACGACCACTCAAGTCGTCTATAATTTGAGCATAAATCTGCTTATTACTACGGAATACAGACAATCTAGGACGGTCTGATGTTCCAGACAATTTACCGCGGACGCGGCGTCTGACTTTTAAACGAGCTAATGTTTTTTTACTAGTTGACATTACTTCTTCAATTATTTTGCAGCCGTCTTACCAGCTTTTCTACGAATTACTTCTCCCTTGTAACGAATACCTTTACCCTTATATGGTTCTGGTTTACGTAGTGAACGGATTTTTGCAGCTACAGTACCGATGAGTTGTTTATCATGTGACGCTAACGTAACTATAGGTGGCTGACCTTTTTTTGTTTCTGCTTGAAGTGAAACTTCAGCAGGCAATTGCATAACAATAGTATGGCTAAAACCAAGACTTAATGTTAATTGTTGACCTTGAGAAGATGCTCTAAAACCAACACCATATAGCTCAAGCTCTTTAGTGTAACCTTGTGTGACACCTACAATCATATTAAAGATAAGAGCTCGGTATAATCCATGCTTAGATCTAAATTCCTTATCATTCGAAGAACGAGTAAATGTAATTACATTGTCTTCAACGATCATTGAGATTGCTGAATCAATTTCTTGACTTAGCTCACCTTTAGAGCCTTTCACCGTTACAATTGAGTTTTCAATTGAAACAGTAACTCCTTCGGGGATTGTTATGGGGGCTTTTCCTATACGAGACATTTCTCTATTGCTTAATATCAGTAAACTGTACAAATGATTTCTCCACCAATATTCAGACGACGAGCTTCCTTGTCAGTCATCAAACCTTTGTTGGTTGAAATAATACTTATACCTAATCCGTTAAGTACACGTGGCAACTCCGAAGCCGCTCCGTATTTACGTAAACCCGGTCTAGAGAAGCGCTTAACTTCTGTAATAGCAGGTCTACGAGTCTTATCGTCATAACGTAACGCAATTTTAATGGTTCCTTGAGGTTTCTCATCAACAAATTTATAGTTGAGGATAAAACCTTGATCAAAGAGGATTTTAGTAACCTCCTTCTTCAAATTAGAAGCAGGTACGTTTACCACTTTGTGTTGTGCCATTTGCGCATTGCGAATGCGCGTTATTAGGTCTGCTAAAGGATCACTGTGCATATCAGTATTCTATTAATGGATTGAGAAAGCGCTTACCAGCTAGCTTTCCTTACTCCTGGGATGCGACCCGATAGGGCCAATTTGCGAAATAGAACACGGGAAACGCCAAACTGACGCATATATCCGCGAGGACGTCCTGTGATCTGGCAACGGTTGTGCATACGCACAGCTGCCGAATTTGGTGGGAGCTTTTGAAAGCCTTCCCAGTCACCAGCCTCCTTCAAGGCTTTGCGCTTAGCAGCATATTTTGCTACCATTCTAGCGCGCTTGCGCTCTCGCGCTTTCATGCTTTCTTTAGCCATGCTTAGTTGTTTTTGAAGGGAAATCCAAACTCTGATAATAAAGCTTTTGCTTCTTCATCAGTGTTTGCAGATGTAACAATAGTAATGTCCATCCCATTGATATGCTTAACATCATCGATGTTAATCTCAGGGAAGACGAGCTGTTCTTTGATACCAAAAGTGAAATTCCCTCTACCATCAAAGCCTTTAGCTTTAATACCTTGGAAATCACGAGTACGTGGTAGTGTGATAGAAATAAGACGGTCTAAAAAGTCATACATTTTATCTCGACGTAATGTAACTTTACAACCGATAGGCATATCCTTACGGAGTTTAAAGTTAGAAACATCTTTAGTGGACATCGTCTTAACTGCTTTTTGTCCAGAGATAATTGACATCTCATCAACGGCAGTATTCACCATTTTACGATCACCTACTGCTTGACCAACTCCTTGGTTCAAGCAAATTTTCGTGATACAAGGCGCTTGCATAAGACTTGTATATTCAAACTTTTTTATTAAAGCAGGAACAATCTCGTCTTTGTATTGCGCTTGAAGTCTAGATACGTATGTCATTACTTCAGATCTTCGTTTGATTTCTTAGAGTAACGAGTAAGTTTACCAGCGTCATTACGACGACGTCCTACTCGAGTTGCATTGCCAGCAGAATCAACAACCATCACATTAGAAATGTGAATACCTGCTTCTACTTTAACGACTCCCCCCTGAGGGTTAGAGGCGCTTGGCTTAACGTGCTTAGTGATGATGTTTACACCTTCAATAACCACACGATCTTTTTTGCGATCAACAGAGAGTACAGATCCAGTTTTTCCACGGCTTCCGCCTGAAAGAACTTTTACTGAATCACCAGATTTTATTTTTAGTCGCTTTTCCATCTTTCCATAGTCTTCCTTACAGCACCTCCGGTGCTAGTGAGACAATTTTCATAAAGTCCTTATCACGTAACTCGCGAGCAACAGGGCCAAAGATACGTGTAGCACGAATATCTCCAGTTTCGTTTAACAAAACGCAAGCATTATCATCAAAACGGATATAAGATCCATCAGCTCTGCGAATCTCTTTACGAGTTCGTACAACGACAGCCTTAGCAACCGTACCTTTCTTAATATTTCCGTTAGGTGTCGCACTTTTTACAGTTACAACCACCTTATCTCCAATAGACGCATAACGTCTTTTAGTTCCACCTAGGACACGAATACAGAGTGCTTCACGAGCACCGCTGTTATCAGCCACTTTCATACGAGATTCTTGTTGTATCATGGTTTCCTAATAATCTTAATTATTTAACACGTTCTACAACTTCAATCAGCCTCCAGCATTTACGCTTACTAATTGGACGTGTTTCCATGATACGGACTGTATCACCAATGTTACATGTTTGTTCCTCATCATGAGCAACAAGCTTTGTTGTTTTAGTTACAAACTTTCCGTAGAAAGGATGCTTCTCTTTACGCTCTACAGAAACTACAATTGATTTATCCATCTTATTAGATGTAACTATACCAACTCGCTCCTTTCTAAGTTTACGTGTTATTGTTTCAGTGCTCATGATGCTTTATTACGTGCAGTTTGCTCAGTTAAAAGGCGCGCGACATCACGCTTTTGAATTTTCAAAATTGTTGGAGTTTCAAGTCCAGCAATTGTATGGTTAAAGCGAAGCTTTGAAAGTGCCTCACGTTCAACGTCTATTCTTTCTACCAAGTCCTTATCAGACATTTGGTTAATTTCTTTCATTTCAATCATTTCCCTGCATAATCTGGTCGTGTAACAATTTTGCAACGTACTGGAAGCTTTTGAGCTCCAAGACGTAAAGCCTCTTGTGCTGTCTCTAGTGTCACTCCATCAACTTCAAACATGATACGTCCAGGACGAACCGGGGCTACCCAATGTGAAGGCGCTCCTTTACCTTTACCCATACGTACTTCAGCAGGCTTAGATGTCATGGGTTTATCTGGAAATATTCTAATCCATACTTGACCTTCACGTTTCATAAAACGTGTAATCGCAATACGAGCTGCCTCAATTTGACGTGAAGATATAAAACCTATATCCATGGTTTTAATGGCAAATGATCCGTATGCTACTGTGCTTCCACGGTATGCAAGGCCCTTAACACGGCCTTTTTGCATTTTACGAAACTTAGTTCTTTTTGGTTGTAACATATCAGTCAGCTATTATCTACGTGAGTTATTACGACGACCTCCTCCGCCACCTCGACGTTCTCCACCTTTACGATCTCCTCCACGTTCCTTCTTCTGAGGAGGAAGTGGTGATAAATCAGGCTTACCATAAATCTCTCCACGGCAGATCCAACATTTAATACCTAGTACACCATAAGTAGTGTGTGCCTCTACATGAGCGTAATCAATATCAGCTCTGAAAGTATGAAGTGGAATACGACCTTCTTTGTATGCTTCAGATCTCGCAATCTCAGCTCCATTAATTCTACCAGCAATATTTATCTTAATTCCTTCAGCACCTAAGCGCATCGTGCTTTGGATAGACATTTTAATCGCACGACGGTGATTAATTCTAGCTTCTAATTGACGAGCAACACTCTCAGCGACTAAACGAGCATCTAATTCAGGTCGTTTAATTTCAAATATATTAATTTGAACATCTTTACCTGTTAATTTCTTGAGTTCTTCTCTAAGCTTATCCACTTCAGAACCTCCCTTTCCAATAATAACACCAGGTCGAGCTGACTTGATAGTAACAGTAACTAGTTTAAGAGTACGCTCAATGATAACATTAGCAACACTTGCTTTGCGCAAACGTGCTGTAAGGTATTCACGTATCTTATAATCTTCTACAAGTTTAGACCCATAGTCGTTTCCTCCGTACCAGTTTGAATCCCAACCACGAATAATTCCGAGGCGATTTCCTATTGGATGTGTTTTCTGTCCCATATTAGTTCTTTGAGCTATCTACGATGATGGTAACGTGATTCGAACGCTTTCTAATGCGGTGAGCACGACCCTGAGGTGCTGGCTGAATACGCTTTAACATTCTTGCACTATCAACGAATATTTCACTTACAGTTAGTTTAGAGTCCTCTGGACTTGCTCCAGAATTTTTTGCTTCCCAGTTCGCAATTGCTGAACGAAGAAGTTTTTCAATTCTACCTGAAGCTTCCTGTGCTGAAAAGCGCAAAATATTTAATGCTTCAAATACATCCTTACCTCGAACGGTATCCGCTACTAAACGCATCTTTCGAGGCGAAGTAGGGCAATTATTGAGTTTCGCAATAGCAATATTTTTCATTGCTTCTTTACGTGCCTCAGCTTTTAATCTTTTTCGTGCTCCCATAGTTCCTTAGTTAGCGAGCGCTTAGCGCTTCTTATCCTTTTTATCCGCGTGACCACGGAACGATCGAGTTGGAGAAAATTCTCCTAGTTTATGACCTACCATGTTCTCAGTAACGAACACCGGTATAAACTGGCGGCCATTATGAACAGCAATTGTCAATCCGACAAAATCAGGTGTAATAGTACTTGCTCTAGACCAAGTCTTAATAACTGATTTCTTTCCAGAACCTTGCATAGTTTCAACTCGTTGAACTAGCTTGTAGTGGACAAATGGGGGTTTTTTCAGCGAACGTGCCATAGTTTATTTATTCCTGCGTTCAATGATATACTTAGACGACTTGTTGCGTGGGTTACGAGTTTTGTAACCTTTCGCAGGAATTCCATTACGTGAACGTGGATGTCCACCTGATGACTTTCCTTCACCACCACCCATTGGGTGATCTACTGGGTTCATCACAACTCCACGAACGCGTGGACGACGACCCAACCAGCGTGAACGACCGGCTTTACCACTAACCTGTAGGTTATGCTCAGAGTTACCCACAGAGCCAATAACAGCTAAGCAAGTAATTAAAATCATACGAGTTTCACCACTAGGTAGTTTAATAATTGCGAACTTACCATCACGGGCAGCTAATTGTGCATACGCACCTGCACTACGTGCAATACAAGCTCCTCTTCCTGGATGTAATTCAATATTGTGAATGATTGTTCCGAGTGGAATATCAGACAGGTACATAGCATGTCCAACTTCAGGAATAGCTTTCTTCCCAGAGTTAATCTTCATCCCAGGAGTTAACCCCGCTGGAGCAACAATGTATCTCTTTTCACCATCCTTATACTCAACTAGGCAAATACGGCCAGTACGATTTGGATCGTATTCTAATGTTAACACGGTTGCTTCTTCGTGCTTATTGCGCTTAAAGTCAATGAGACGGTAACGACGTTTATGCCCACCTCCTCGGTAGCGCATTGTCATTTTACCAGTATCGTTGCGACCTCCTGATTTTTTTATTGACTGAAGTAACGGCTTATGTGGCTTGTCAGTAGTGAGCTCAGAGAAATTCGTGAGCACTCTATGACGCATACCTGGCGTTATCGGATTGAATTTACGTAATGCCATTGTTTAGATATTATCGTATAAATCGATTGCTTCGCCTTCAGCTAGAGTTACTAATGCTTTTTTATAAGAATTAGTACGGCCTTTGACGACTCCGGTTTTTGTGAAACGTTGACGAGCTTTTCCATCTACACGTAGTGTGCGAATATTTCTAACTGTCACTTTGTATTCTTTTTCGATCGCATTTTTAATTTCGATCTTGTTAGCACCAAGAGCAACAACAAATCCGTAGCTATTAGTTCGCTCAGTATCCGCGGACATTTTCTCAGTGATTAGGGGCTTGATTAGAATCTCTTTCATAGCAAATGTTACTTTAGTAATCCCTCGAGAACCTCGTGGGCATTATTTACGAAAAGAAGATTCGTACAGTTCATAATATCGTAAGTGCTTAAATCTGAAGCTAACATCACACGATGTTTAGGTAGATTGCGACAACTACGGTAAACATTATCATCTTGAGATGGAAGAATCATTAAAGTCTTCTTATCATCAAGTTTAAGATTCGTCATTACAGTCAAGAAGTCTTTCGTCTTAGGAGCGTCCATCTTGATATTATCGACCACCATAATTCCGTCAGCCTTAGCTTTATAACTAAGAGCGCTTCTTCGAGCAAGCTTACGAAGCTTAGAATTAAGATGAATGGTGTAATCTCTTGGCTCAGGGCCGAAAGTATTACCTCCACCACGAAATAATGGATTCTTAATTGAACCAGCACGTGCTGTACCTGTTCCTTTCTGCTTTTTAATCTTACGTGTAGATCCAGAAACTAAACCTCGGTGAAGTGTGTCGTGGGTTCCTTGTCTTTGCGCTGCTTGATAACGCTTAACATCTAAGTAAATCGCGTGATCATTAGGTTCGATAGCGAAAACCGAATCTTGTAGCTCAGCACTTTTTTTCGACTTAGAGCCTTTACTTGTGAATACGTCGAGTTTCATGATGCTTGTGGCTTATGGATTACAACAGTTGCTCCTTTGTGCCCAGGAACTGCTCCCTTAACAACAAGAACTCCTTGTTTTGGTAAAACTTTAAGAACTTCAAGATTTTCGATAGTTACACGAGCATTACCCATTTGACCAGCCATTCGCATTCCTTTGAATACACGAGCTGGATAAGAAGCTGCTCCAATTGAACCAGGCGCACGTAGACGGTTATGCTGACCATGTGTAGCCTGACCAACTCCAGCAAAACCATGACGTTTAACAACACCTTGGAAACCTTTACCTTTTGAAGTTCCGATTACACTTACAAATTCTCCTTCGTTAAAAACGTCTTCCACTTTTAATGTATCTCCCAATTGGAAGTCATTATCGGAGTTCTTAAATTCAACGAGCCTACGCTTTGGAGAAACTCCAGCGCGTTTAAAGTGACCTTTCATCGCTTTTGATGTGCTCTTTTCAGTGCGCTCACCAAAGCCGAGTTGAATAGCTGCATAGCCATCTTTCTCTAGGGTACGTACTTGCGTTACAACGCAAGGACCTACTTCTATCACTGTGCATGGGATATTCTTCCCAGAGGCACCGTAGATGCTGGTCATTCCTACTTTTTTCCCTATTAATCCATGCATAATAGTTTGTTTTTTATTCAATTAGACAGAATGTCTGCTGTTATACTTTAATTTCTACTTCAACTCCACTAGGCAACTCTAAACGCATCAAAGCATCAACAGTCTTCGAAGAAGAGCTATAGATGTCTATCAAACGCTTATAGTTATTAAGCTCAAATTGTTCACGAGACTTCTTGTTCACATGAGGTGAGCGAAGAACTGTGAAAATACGGTTGTGAGTAGGTAACGGAATAGGTCCACTAATTACAGCACCAGTAGTCTTCACAGTTTTAACTATTTTCTTAGCCGATTTATCCACTAAATTGTGGTCATATGACTTGAGTTTGATACGTATTTTTTGTGTTGTCATAGTGTTGCTAGATTATCCTTGAGCTTCCTCAATAACTTTTTCTTGAATATTTTTAGGTGCCTCAGCGTAATGACTAAAAGACATCGAAGATGTTGCACGTCCAGACGTTAAAGTTCTAAGGTCCGTAACGTATCCGAACATCTCAGAGAGAGGCACCTTAGCATTAATAACTGTCTTTCCAGAACGTTCATCAGTACCTTCGATAACAGCACGACGCTTGTTTAGGTCACCAATACAATCACCCATATTAACTTCAGGTGTTACCACCTCAAGTTGCATCAACGGTTCTAGAATTTTAGGAGAACACTGCTTAAGAGAATTACGATACGCAAATTTAGCTGCTTGTTCGAACGACAAAGCATCAGAGTCAACTGGATGGAAACTTCCATCCAGAAGTTCAACACGAAGGCTATCCATTGGGAATCCAGCTAGTACACCATTAATCATTGCAGTTTTGAATCCTTTCTCTACAGCAGGTATAAATTCCTTAGGAACGTTACCACCTTTAACTGAGCTTTTAAATTCAAGACCTTCCTTTTCTTGATCAGTTGCTGGACCAACTGTAACAACAATATCAGCAAATTTACCTCGTCCACCAGACTGCTTCTTATAAGTCTCACGATGTTGAGTTTCAGAGAATATTGCCTCCTTGTAGGCAACACGAGGTTGACCTTCATTACATTCAACCTGAAATTCACGTTTCAATCGATCAATGAGAACTTCTAAGTGAAGCTCACCCATTCCAGAGATAATGGTTTGGCCACTATCTTCATCTGTCTTAACTGTGAAAGTAGGATCCTCCTCAGAAAGCTTAGCTAGACCGTTAGACAATTTATCTAAATCAGCTTGAGACTTAGGCTCAATAGCGATACCAATTACTGGATCAGGGAACGACATTGACTCAAGCACTATAGGTGAATCCATTGCACATAAAGTGTCTCCTGTACGTATATCTTTAAAACCAACTACAGCGCCGATATCACCAGCCTCTAACAGCTCGATCGGGTTTTGTTTGTTGGAGTGCATCTGGAAGATACGAGAAATTCTTTCTTTCTTATTAGAACGAGTATTCTTTACGTAAGTACCCGCAGGCAAAGCTCCAGAGTAAGCACGAACAAAGCAGAGACGACCTACGAAAGGATCCGTTGCAATTTTAAATGCTAGTCCGGCGAAAGGCTCATCAGGATCAGGCATACGCTTGACCTCAACCTCTTCATCATCAGGGTCAGTTCCAACAATCGCTCCTACATCATATGGAGAAGGTAGATAACGCATTACGCCATCTAATAAAGTCTGAACGCCTTTATTTTTGAACGCTGATCCACACATAAGTGGAGTAATGTCCATCGCGATTGTAGCTTTACGAATCGCAGCATAAATTTCTTCCTCAGTTAAGCTGTCTGGATCCTCGAAATACTTCTCTAAAAGAGAGTCATCTTGTTCTGCAACAGATTCAATAAGTTTTTCACGCCATTCTGAAACTATCTCGAGTAGATCCTCAGGAATAGGAATCTCTTCCCAAGTCATACCCATATCCTCTTCATTCCAAACAAAAGCTTTGTTCTGAACTAAATCTACAACTCCGCGGAAAGTTTCTTCTGCTCCAATTGGAACTTGGAGTGGAACTGGATTAGCACCTAACATTTCGCGAATCATATTGACTACATTGAAGAAGTCAGCACCAGAGCGGTCCATCTTATTCACGAAACCAATACGAGGAACGTTATACTTGTCAGCAAGAGACCAATTCGTCTCAGACTGAGGCTCTACACCTGAAACAGCACAGAAAAGACCAACAGCTCCATCAAGCACTCTCAAAGAGCGCTCAACTTCAACGGTAAAATCAACGTGACCAGGTGTGTCAATAATGTTAATACGGTGTTCAATATCATTAAACGTCCACATGCATGTTGTAGCAGCAGAAGTGATGGTGATACCACGCTCTTGCTCTTGCTCCATCCAATCCATAGTAGCCGCACCATCGTGTACTTCACCAATTTTGTGGGAAATACCTGTATAGTACAATATACGCTCCGTACATGTCGTTTTACCGGCATCAACGTGGGCCATAATGCCAATGTTCCTTGTTAGGTTGAGATCTCTCTTTGCCATGATAGTTTTAGAAACGGAAGTGAGCGAATGCTTTGTTGGCTTCAGCCATTCGGTGAGTATCTTCTTTCTTTTTAAACGTAGCTCCTTCTTCTTTAGAAGCTGCGATAATTTCAGCAGCTAAACGATGAGACATTGATTTCTCATTGCGTTTGCGAGCAAAACCAATGAGCCAATTCATAGCTAGACTGTTTTTACGACTATCACGAATAGGTGTTGGTATTTGGAATGTTGCTCCACCGACACGTCGACTACGAACCTCAACTCCTGGAGTGACATTCACTAATGCTTGCTTGAACAGCTCTAATCCATCTTCACCTGACTTATCAGCTACCTTTTCAATTGCGCTGTAGAATATCTTAAATGCAGTACTTTTCTTTCCGTCCTTCATAAGACTGTTGACGAAAATCGTTACTTGAACATCTCCGAATATTGGATCCGGTAGGACGCGGTGCTTTTTGGCTACTTTCCTTCTCATAGTTCAGTTTATTTCTTCTTTTTAGCTCGTTTAGAACCGTATTTAGAGCGTCCTTGTGTACGTCCATCTACTCCTGCTGCGTCAAGGGCACCACGTACAATGTGGTAACGAACACCAGGAAGATCTTTTACTCGACCTCCACGAACAAGCACAATGCTGTGCTCTTGAAGATTATGGCCTTCTCCGCCTATATAAGCATTAACCTCATTACCGTTAGTTAAACGGACACGCGCAACCTTCCGCATAGCCGAGTTAGGCTTCTTAGGCGTAGTTGTATATACACGAACACATACTCCACGTCTTTGTGGGCATGAGTCAAGTGCTGCGGACTTGCTTGTCACCGGCTTTGTATACCGGCCCTTGCGTATTAGCTGCTGTATTGTAGGCATATTAGCTGATAACGTTTTGTAATGGGCATAAAAATAATATCCCCAAATTTTAATGGGGGTGCAAAAGTATGACATTACTTATAATTCTCAACAACTATCAGATGTTTTTTCCATCAAAATGATAAACCTGAGTTTGTATTGAACTAAATCCACAACGTCTTAACTTTGCTTAGTGGATTTTTTAGACGAATTGAACAAGCCCCAAAGGGAAGCTGCGGAACATATTAATGGCCCTATGATGGTCATAGCAGGTGCGGGGAGTGGCAAGACACGTGTGCTTACTTACCGAATTGCTCAACTGATGAGTAAAGGGGTTGATCCATTTTATATTTTGGCACTGACTTTTACAAACAAAGCGGCTAAAGAAATGAAGGAAAGGGTGGGTAGAGTTGTAGGACATAAAGAAGCTAGAAACCTAATGATGGGTACCTTTCACAGCGTTTTTGCTAGAATTTTGCGGGTTGAGAGTGATCGTATTAATTATCCACATAACTTCACAATTTACGATAGCCAGGATTCTAGAGCATTAATAAAAGACATTATTAAAGGGCTTAAATTGGATGATAAGGAGTATAAAACCGCATCCGTTGCTAAACGTATTTCTGGAGCGAAAAACAATTTACTTAACTCCAAGGATTATTCTAATCATGCCGAGATACAGGCTGAAGATAGACAATCAGGCAAGCCATTTATATCAAAAATATTTAAGATTTATGAAAATCGTTGCATGAGAGCAGGTGCGATGGATTTTGATGATCTTCTTTATAAAATGAATGTGTTGCTTCGAGATTTCCCCGATTTACTAAATAAGTACCAACATAGATTTAAGTACATCTTAGTAGATGAGTATCAAGACACGAATTATGCGCAGTACCTGATCATAAAGCAGCTTGCTGCTGCGCATGAAAATATCTGCGTAGTGGGTGATGATGCGCAGTCTATTTATGGCTTTAGAGGAGCTAGTATTCAAAATATACTGAATTTCAAGAAAGATTATCCCGATACTAAGACCTATAAATTAGAGCAAAATTACAGATCGACTAAGGTCATCGTAAATGCTGCTAACTCTGTGATAGCAGCTAACAAAGACCAAATAAAAAAAAATGTTTGGACTTCTAACGCCGAAGGAGAGAAAATAAAAATTCACAAGGCGGCCAGCGACAACTATGAAGGACGATTCGTGTCAGATAGCATTTACGAAATGCGTGGAAGAACCGGTTCAGATTACGGGGATTTTACCATTTTATACAGGACGAATGCCCAATCAAGATCATTCGAGGAGAACTTGAGAAAGATTAATATACCATACCGTATCTACGGCGGTCAGAGCTTTTATCAGAGAAAAGAAATAAAGGATTTAATTGCATACTTCAGACTGACTGCAAATCCTAGAGATGACGAAGCTCTTAGACGCATTATTAATTACCCTGCACGAGGAATAGGAAATACTACATTAGATAGATTATTCGCAGAAGCTGCAAAAAGGGATATGGGGGTTTATGACCTGATGACATTAGGTGAACAACCTGACACCATCAAGAAAGCGGCTTGGACAAAGATTCAGAATTTCACTGAAATGATGACTGGGTTTACAACGGAGTTATCTGTCTTAACTGCCCATGCTCTTGGTTTACAAATTGCAAAACGAACAGGTTTGGTTCACCAACTATACACTGACAAATCTCCTGAGGGGGTCGCTCGTTATGACAATATTCAAGAGCTACTAAATGGATTGCAGTCATTTAGCGAGCAAGAAGACGCTGAGAACCCAGGGGCTATAAGAACTCTCTCTGAATTTCTACTTGATGTTGCACTACTGACTGATGCAGACCACGATGATGACGATACAAATAAGGTTTCCCTTATGACCATTCATGCATCGAAGGGACTTGAGTTTAAACACATACATATTGTTGGGCTTGAAGAAAATCTATTTCCTAGCCAAAGGTCAATGGAGTCGAGAGCCGATATGGAGGAGGAGCGTAGGCTATTCTATGTTGCATTGACTAGAGCTGAACAAAGTTGTGTTTTATCTTATGCAACATCTCGTTTTAAGTGGGGGCAAATGCACCATGGAGATCCAAGCCGTTTCCTCGATGAAATTGATGAGCAATATGTTATCCGACCTTCGGGTAGTATAGGAAACTATAAAACACGTGGATGGAGCTCAAAAGGGGATGGTAATTTATCCAATGGGGGGAATATTTACAGAACAATTACGACCCACAGCCCAACATTAAGCGGAAAAAACAAGGATAAGAATGCGTATAAACCAACTATAGGAGGGAGAAATCTCACAAAGGTTTCTGATTCTGGCGAGCCCTCAATAAAAATTGAGTCTGATAAAGCCAGCAATGATGCCAGCGCAGAACCTCTTCAACTCTCAGAAGGAAATACAGTTCAGCACGCTAAATTTGGTAAGGGAAAAGTTGTAAAAATAGAAGGTGATGCACCCAATGTAAAAGCCACTATTTTCTTCCCTACAGTGGGCACAAAGCAGTTGCTGCTTAAATTTGCTAAACTCAAAGTTTTATGAGTGCTCGATTCACCTCTTTTCTAATAGTTCTATTTATAATCTCTAGCTGTTGTAGAGAAGATTGCGCAAACACATTCATCATTGAAGGTTTAGTGAGTGAACAATCAACCAATTTGCCATGTATAGGGTTTGAAATCGAACTCCAAGAACAAATTCTAGAAAATGGAGTTTTAAATGGATTTTTTGAGACTGCTGGAGAAACTACAACAGATGAATCTGGTTTTTTTTCAATTAGTTTCCCGAGAAAAAATGCTTTAGAATACAAATTAGAAGTAACATCAGATGGTTGGTTTGCGATTGTTGAAAACATCGATCCTGAAGATTTCACTCCAGACATTCCAATTCATCTAGATCTGGAGGCGACACCTAAAGCACAATTAAAAATTAAAATTTTAAACTCATTCCCCTCATATAAAAACGATAAGGTTAGAATTAGAATGTTAGGAGATTTCGGGCAGCTAACTGATTGTGGAAATGATTGGTTCGTCTTTGAAGGACCCAACGTGAATGATGAAATAAACTGCTCTCTGCCTGGCGATAACTGGATGCCATATTTATTTATTAATCAGTCTTATGAAGACGATGTTGAGGTTGTTGATTCTGTTTTTTGTGAAGCATTCGAGACGACTGTGTTAGAACTTAATTATTAGACGTAAAACTGTATACAAGATTGAAATATCCACTACCTGAAAATATTATAGAGCACTCGATTGAGATAGCTAAGAAGGCGAGGTGGTTTCATATTGGGGAGATTCCACAAAATGCGAAAGAAATCATCATATTTCTGCACGGGTATGGGCAGCACCCAGCGTATATGCTTAATGGACTAAGGGAATTAGAGAGAGAAGGGAGATCGATATGCGCGCCAGAGGGACTCAGTCGATTTTATGTGAAGGGATTTGATGGAAAGATTGGTGCGTCTTGGATGACTCGAGACGATAGAGCGAGCGAAATTCATGATCACCTTACTTACTTAAATCAATGGTGGAGTAGTCTCGATATTGACGAATCGGTTTCTGTTACATTAATCGGCTTCTCGCAAGGAGTGGCTACTGCAGCTAGGTGGTTAGATGATGGCATGACAGTGAATAAAGTGATTTTCTCTTCCGGCACATTGCCAGTAGAGTGGAAGCAGCAGAAGCCACGTTTAGACAAGCAGATCAGTGAAATACACATTGTACGACCTAAGGATGATGAATATTACTCTCTTGATATTCATGAAAAAGAGGTGAAAGATTTAAGGGAATTGGGATTTAACGCGATGAGCCACAAACCCAATGGGACTCACAAGCTATCCTCTGCTGTAATCGAGGAAATCTTACAAGAAAACAATTAGAATTTATGATTAACAACTACATTAATAAGGGAATTTTGATATTTTTTATGTGTATGACAATCGTTGAGGTTGGTGCGCAAGAATTGGGGAAGGTTTGGTCTAATGCTGTGGGGGCTGAAGAAAGAGCTGTCATAGAAAGCAAAGGATTTGCTCCAGTTTTATCTCGAGGAATAGAAACGCCTCCCCCATTTAGTAACCTCAGGGCTGCAGCTGAATGGGAAGAAATTGAAGCACTCACAATTGCCTGGGAAGGATTTCCATGCATCTTAAAGCAAATAGTTTCAGCATCTATCAGTGAATGTCGAGTGATCATTTTCACAGAAAACCCTAGTTCTACAATCAACTACTTAACTGGTAGTTCTTGTGGTGGAACTTTAAGCCTCGATAACGTGGATATTATCGAACAAGATTTGAACACCATTTGGATTAGAGATTATGGGGCTAACACCGTTTATGGTTCATGGAATGACGATAGAATCTTAGTTGATTGGATATATAACAGGCCTCGACCAGATGATGACGTAGTGTCTGATGCACTTGGCGAACATTTAGGTATTGATGTTTACAGTACTACAGCTGAGCCCCATGATTTAATGAACACAGGAGGGAATTTCATGAGTGATGGATTTGGAACCGCTTTTGAGTCTGAACTGATCATTCAAGAAAATAACGGAGAAAATACTTGGTGGACAACTTTTCCTGACCACGATATTAATGAAATAGAGAATATACTTCAAGATTTTATGGGAATTGACGAGCTCGTAACTATGGAAAATCTTCCATTCGACGGAATTCATCACATAGACATGCATATGAAATTACTGGATGAAAGTACGCTTTTAGTTTCCGAGTATCCTGAAGGGTTATCTGATGGCCCTCAAATCAACGCAAACATAGATTATGTAATTGCAAACGTTAATACTAAATGGGGCACTCCATTCAATGTGATTCGTATTCCAAGCCCTCCGAGTACAAGCGGTGCATACCCTGGGGAACAACCTGAACTTAACAATGAAGTGGATGGCTATTATAGAACTTACTCAAACGCAGTATTTGTAAATAAAAAAGTGCTTCTACCGACATACTATGAACAATACGATACTACTGCAATCAGAATATGGGAAGAAGCATTACCAGGTTATGAAATTGTTGGAATAGATTGTGATAGTGGAAAAGATAATATAATTTCTCAAAGTGGAGCGATACATTGCATCACACACTCAGTCGGAGTTGAAGACCCGCTTTTAATCAGCCACCTTCCGCTATCAGATACTGAAAACACTACGGACGCATATGTTATTGATGCATACTTAAGCCACCGGTCGGGTATATCTGATGCCAAACTTTACTATTCCACATCACTTGATTCACCTTGGACAGAAGTCACAATGGTTGAATCCACCGACATGAATGGCGAAGACTTTACTGCTGAAATTCCTGCTATGCCAGAAGGTACAGACGTATTCTATTACGTCAGTGGTGAAGCTTACTCAGGAAAAACTGGTTCACGCCCCATGCCCGCTCCACTTGGTTGGTGGAAATTCCACGTAGGTGAGATTACAACCAATGGTATTTCCGAACTGGATCCTATTGTGGCTGGAAAATTCGACGAGGTCTATCCCAATCCTGCTTCAGCAATAACATGTGTACCAGTGATCATGTCTGAATCTCTTGCAGTAATTGTAGTTCTGCGTGACGCATTAGGTCGTACAATAGAAGTGATTCACGATGGGCTACTCCCCACTGGAGAAACCAAGTTATTCTTCAACGCCGCCTCTCTCCCGTCTGGCGCCTACCTCTTAAATATCGAAATAAACAACGTCAACGTTGCGGGCAAAAAATTAATGGTTCCTTAGCGTCTATCCCCTAATAAACGTAGAAGAAATAAAAATAAATTGACGAAATTAAGGTAGAGAGATACTGCCGCAAGAATGGCGAGCTTAGTTGCTCCAGCAGACCCGTATTCAACACCTGCTCCTATTCTCTTGATTCTTTGTGTGTCATAAGCAACAAGTCCTGTGAAAACAAGAACTCCCACTATGCTAATGATGAAATCCAACATCCCGCTTTGCATAAACCAATTTACTATCGAGGCTATAATAATACCGATTAAAGCCATAAATAACAGAGATCCAAATTTACTGAGGTCCATGGTCGTAGTGTAACCAACGAAAGCCATGACTGCAAAAGTTCCTGCCGTAATAACGAATACTTGTGATATAGACCCAATAGAGTACAATAGAAAAACTGAGCCTAATGATATCCCCATTGTAGCAGAAAAAGCGAGAAATAAAATAGTTAGAGTTGTAGCACTGTATTTCTGTAGGCCTGCATTCATTGCTATGATAAATGCAAAAGGGGCAAGAAGAATAACCCAACTCATAATTCCACCAGCCCCCACAAGTTGAAGATACAATCCAGAAGAAGCAGAATACCCAGCAACGAATGCTGTGAGCAGGAGACCAATCGTCATCCAAGAAAAGACATTCGCCACAAAGTTTTTCGCGATATCAGCAGTGGCTGAGTCTGATACGCTATCGAAATGTAAAGGCGGTTTATTGGTGTTCATGATTCTTAACTTCTGTCTATTAAACTAATAAATTCTTTTCTTGTCTTAGGGTCATCAAGGAACGCACCAGTAAAAGCACTTGTTGTGGTAACGCACCCTTGTTTTTCAACACCACGAATTTGCATACATAGATGTTGGGCTTCAATTACAACGGCAACGCCTCGGGGTGCAAGTGTCTCATGAATACAATCTCTAATTTGTTCCGTGAGACGTTCTTGGACTTGAAGTCTTCTTGAAAATGCATCTACAATACGTGGTATTTTACTCAGACCTACAATTTTACCATTTGGGATATAGGCAACATGAGCTTTCCCAAAAAAAGGGAGCATGTGATGTTCGCATAAGCTAAATACCTCAATATTTCTAACGAGTACCATTTCGTCGTTGTCCTCTGTAAAAAGAGCTGACTTAAGAATATCAGATGGTACAGAGTCCATGCCTGATGTCAAAAAAGCGAGAGCTTTAGCTACTCGTTCAGGTGTTTTTAAAAGCCCCTCTCTTTCAGTATCCTCACCTATTTCTTCTAGTATAGATTTATATTTCTCTGAAAGACTTGAGATTGCTTTCTCATCATACTTGTCAATACGATTATAAAGTGCCATTCTAAAATATTGTTTTAATTGCCTCCAAAATAGTCAGCATAATTGTTTTCAGTTTCGTATAATCTAATCTTATGTAAAGAGCAATTGTATTCTTGAATAGGCTTTTCTAACTGATTCCAAATTTCTATAATCAAATTTTCTGTGGAAGCCCGTTTACCTTTCATCCAAGGAACATCAAGGTTCAAATTTTTATGATCTAAGGGTTCTTCTACAAATTCTTTAATTAGGTCCGACAGCATTTTCATATCCATACAATACCCTGTATCATAATTTGGCACACCCTTTACCGTTACATGGAGTTCGTAATTATGACCATGCCAATTTGCATTTGCACACTTACCAAAGACCTCTTGATTTTTCTCATCGCTCCAATCAGGATTGTATAGCTTGTGAGCAGCATTAAATCGAGATCTTCGGGTTATATAAACTGTTTTTTCACTCATAGATGTATCATGAATAGCTGCATACAAAGATAGAGGTTATACCTTTACAAACATGATAATCGTAACAGGTGCAGCTGGATTTATTGGCAGTCGGTTAGTAAATAGACTTAACCAAGACCAATACAATGACTTAGTCCTTGTGGATGACTTCACAAAAAAAGATAAACTGTCTAACTACACTGAATTAATCTACTCGGAATTGGTAGATAGAAAAGATTTTCCTATTTGGCTTAAAAAAAATGAAAACCAGGTGCAGTTTATCTTCCATTTGGGAGCAAGAACAGATACAACAGAAAAAAGCGTTGAGATATTTAACGAGTTAAATCTCAACTACTCAAAAGAGGTGTGGAACTTGTGCGTCGAATACGGTATTGCATTGATTTACGCAAGCTCGGCAGCTACTTATGGAGACGGAACGTTGGGATATAGCGACTCCCACGAATTGGTAGAAAAACTTATGCCGCTTAATCCTTACGGTGATTCGAAAAACGATTTTGACAAGTGGGCTATCCAGCAAGAACGCGCGCCTTACTTCTTTTCAGGCCTTAAATTCTTCAATGTTTACGGGCCTAATGAAAATCACAAAAACAGAATGGCTTCTGTTGTTTTACACACTTTCAGGCAGGTAAATAAGACTGGTAAAATGAAATTATTCAAATCTCACAGGGATGATTATTTAGATGGACAACAAACCCGGGATTTTATTTTCGTCGAGGACGTTTGCGATGTCTGTATGCATCTGATGCATGGGCGGTTAAACATCGAGAGCGGTTTATACAACGTAGGCTCAGGCAATGCAAGAACATTTTTAGATTTAGTGACCGCTTCTTTTAAGTCAATGAAGAAGGATCTAAATATTGAATTTATTGACATACCTGAAGATATCAGAGATAATTACCAATATTTCACTGAAGCTGATTTAACCAAATTAAGAGCCTCTGGTTACAATAAAGAATTCACCTCCTTAGAGAATGGCATTGAGAAATATATAGTAGAAAGCTTAAATACTACCCTTTAATCTCTGCTCTAAATGTCAGCAAGTCAGCTCTGACTTTTTTAAGGCGCTTAATAGCTTCTAACCTTGCATCATCAGAAAACTTAGGCTTTAAATCTAAGTTTTCATTCATTGATTTTTGTGTAGCGTGAGCTTTCGCCCTGGCTTCTGAAGCTACTTCTGCCCCCATACCTTTTCTTGACTTGAGAGCTTTTCTAGCACCATCAAGTGTGAACCCTTGTTCCTTTACTAAAACGTAAACAGATCTTACAATTTCTATATCCTTACTGTTATACGATCTCTTTCCTCGGGCATTTGTCTTGGGTTTTATCTGCTTAAACTCCTTTTCCCAAAACCTCAAAAGTGATGCATTAACACCTACCATAGTGGCCACTTCTGAAATGCTGAAGTATTGCTTTTGAATGGGTTTGTTTAATGACATGAGGAGCAGCAAGATAGTAACATAAACTAATTTCTGCAACAACAAATTAAAATACCTTACAATTAATCAGAAGATTTAATCAAAAGATTGATGTGCAACTTCCGCATTTTGCAATAATATTTCATACTGCGCAGGAGTTAGATCATTAAAATAATAGTGCGCAGGATTCACCTTTTTCCCGTCCTTACTCACTTCATAATGTAAATGAGGCGCAACTGAAGTTCCCGTATTCCCCACAAGTCCTATCGTCTCACCTCTTATCACCTTTTGTCCTTTTACCACTAAGGTCTTACTCATATGCGCATAAAGTGTTTCGTATCCAAAACCATGTTGTATCACAATATGTCTGCCATAGCCTGTGTAAGACCTGCGTACTTTGACAACAACACCATCTCCGGTTGCAAATATTTCTGTGCCTGTTGGTGCAGAAAAATCCATGCCATAGTGAAATTTCATCACCTTATATATTGGATGAAACCTATTACCCCATCCACTAGCAACCCTTTTTAAGTCATAATTCCTTACCGGCTGAATTGCAGGAATTGAATTTAATCTCTCCTCATGAGTGTTTGCTAATTCAATGACTTCATCAAAGGAACGACTTTGAGCAACCAAACGTCTTTGTACCTCAGCAACTCTAACTGTTAGATCACTGATATCATCTGTATGATCATATCCTCTTAAGGCTCTATTTCGATCTGCACCACCGATACCTGGATTTCTTCTGTACTCAGGATATGGGTCCGTCCCAAAAATGGTACGATAAATCGCATCATCTCTCACTTCTATATTATCTAATACGCTCACCATTTCGTCTATATCATTTTCCAACCTAGAAATTTGGCTTTCTAAAAAAGCAATCTCCCGTGATTGAACTCTGTCTTTCGGTGAGTCAAAAGCGAAGTCAAACAGTAAAATAGAGCTCGTTCCGACTAGAACTATCCAACCAATGTTCCGTAAAGACCACCATACATAATCCTTAACAGAATACGAGATCACTTCTATTTGAAGGGTTTCCGGGTTAAATTTCGATTTTTTGAATCGGCTCATTAAATACAAATTTCGTACATTTTTGACAGATGAGTATTCCTTAAATTCACAAAATCAAATAAGACACATGGAATCTCGCCAAATACGCAAAATATTTTTAGACTTTTTCGCTGAAAAAAACCACGAAATTGTCCCCTCATCTCCCATGGTTCTTAAGGATGACCCAACGCTTATGTTTACGAATGCAGGAATGAATCCATTCAAAGATTTATTTCTTGGGAATAGTCCCATAGTACACAAACGAGTGGCAGACACACAAAAGTGTCTCAGGGTTAGTGGGAAGCATAACGATTTAGAAGAGGTAGGTGTTGATACCTACCATCACACTATGTTTGAGATGCTTGGAAACTGGTCTTTCGGAGACTATTTCAAAGAAGATTCCATTTCATGGGCTTGGGAATTACTAACTGAAAAGTATAACTTAAATAAAAACGACCTATATGTCACCGTTTTTGAAGGCGATAAAACTGATGGGCTCGAAGTTGACTCCGAAGCTTTTAACCTTTGGAAAAACCATATAGATGAAGATAGAATTATACTCGCTTCTAAAAAAGATAATTTCTGGGAAATGGGGGAAGTCGGACCTTGTGGCCCCTGCTCAGAAATACATATCGACCTTAGGTCAGAAGAGGAGAAAATAAAAGTTCCTGGAGCAGAATTAGTAAATCGAGATCACCCACAATTAGTTGAGATTTGGAATCTTGTGTTTATGGAGTACAACCGATTGGCAAATGGATCATTAACCCCTTTACCTGATAAACATGTCGATACAGGCATGGGATTTGAAAGATTAGCTATGGCTATTCAAGGGAAAAAGAGCAATTACGATACAGATATATTTAGCCCTTTATTAGATAAATTATCACTTCTGAGTGGTAAGAAATATACTGCAGGTGACGACCTCGAGTCGATCGCTTTTAGAGTCATTTCTGACCATGTAAGAGCCGTCTCATTTAGCATTTGCGATGGCCAACTACCCTCAAATACTGGTGCTGGATATGTGATTCGTAGAATTCTACGAAGAGCTATTAGATATGGGTATTCCTTCCTTGGATTTGACAAACCTTTTATTTTCGAACTTGTTCCAGATTTAATCCAATCACTTGGGGAAGCTTTCCCAGAGCTTGAACAACAAAAAGGATTAATCATTCAAGTAATCAAACAAGAAGAAGAAAGTTTTCTGAAAACTCTTGACAATGGAATTGAACTTTTACAAGTACAACTAAAGAGCATGTCTAAAGGTGATACTTTATCCGGAAAGACTGTATTTGAACTTTATGACACATTTGGATTCCCATTTGATTTAACTTCTCTCATGGCTTCTGAAAGTGGAATGCTCGTTGACGAAGCTGGTTTTAAATCAGAGCTAAATGATCAAAAAATAAGATCAAGAAAAGATGGGAAAGTTTCAACTAAAGATTGGATTGAAGTCAACAAGTCCACGTCAAATACAGAATTTATTGGCTACGACCATACTTCTTGTGATTGTAAAATTTTGAGATACAGAGAAGTAGAATCAAAAAATAAAATATATTTCCAGGTAGTACTAGACAGAACCCCTTTCTACCCTGAAGGGGGTGGTCAAGTAGGAGATTCGGGGGTTTTAATTTCTAAAACTGATAAAATCAAAGTAATAGATACCAAGAAAGAAAATCAACTTATTATTCACACTTTAACAGAGCTTCCAAAAGATCCATCAACACCTTTTTTAGCAAAAGTAAATTCTGATTTGCAACTTTCCTCAGCTCGTAACCACTCTGTTACTCACCTTCTCCACGAAGCCCTTAGAGATATCTTAGGAAAGCATGTAGAACAAAAAGGGTCACTTGTTAGGCCAGAAAATTTACGGTTTGACTTCTCTCATTTTGAGAAAATAAATCCTGAAATATTACAATCTATTGAAGATAGAGTAAATTCAAAAATCATCAAAAACCTAAATCTTGACGAAAAGCGAGATCTACCTATCGCAGAAGCTAAATCAGAAGGAGCATTGATGCTTTTCGGGGAAAAATATGCTGATAAAGTTAGAATGATAGGTTTTGGAACTTCAAAAGAACTTTGTGGAGGAATACATGTTCCAGCCACTGGATCTATAGGTTCCTTTAGAATAACAACAGAAACATCCGTTGCTTCTGGTATTAGAAGAATAGAAGCTATTACGGGAGATGCTGCTCTGAAGGCATCAATTGCAGATAGAGAGGCTTTGCTTCAAATTCGGGACAGCTTTAAAGGAGCTAAAGATCTTCCTAAATCTGTAAATGATCTTTTGGTTGAAGTAACTAACATGACTAAGGAACTTGACCAGCTAATGCGTAAGGAAGCAGCCAATATTAAAGCAGAATTAGCTAAACAAATAGTGCTTAAAGATGGTGTGAACTTTATTGCTTGTGAATTGGATCTTGCTTCTAAATCAATCAAAGACCTTGCCTTCCAAATGAAAAGTGAAAACTCTCCATTTTTAGGTGTTTTTGCTTCTAAAAAAGATGGCAAAGTTGGGATCTCAGTTGCAGTAAGTGATGATGTGATTGTGGATCGAGGTCTTAAAGCAAATAACGTAATAAGAGACTTAGCAAAGTTTATAAGAGGTGGTGGTGGTGGACAACCTGAGTTCGCTTCTGCTGGAGGATCTTACCCTGAAGGCATAAAAAAAGCCCTCAGTTTTGCTGAAGGCTTACTTGAATAAAAGATTCTTACTTTAATGAGCAATATTTATTCCTCCCGATGAATTTATTTTATTACTTGACTGAACTAAAGTATTTCCATATACCGGTCCTTCATACTCCTCCTCGTAAGAGAGTCCTAGATTTAATATGTAAAATATATTAAAAATTAACACAAGAATAAAATCAATTGTTTTGTGTTTTCCGAAGCTCTGTGCTACTTCTAAAATAGTTCTTGGAAGAAGATAAACTACTGCAGGAGTGAAAAATAAAAATGCGTGCCAAGTCGGGCGGCCGATTAATTTCATTGCAGTCATAATATTATATACTGGAACGAAAACGGCCCACCAAGGGAGGCCTGCTTTTATAAAAAGCTTTGCATTTCCAACAATAGCAATTAATCCAATAAACAATGATGCGAGTTGAGCGCCCCCGCTAATTTCAAATCCAAGTAACGTGAAGGTTTCCATGAAGGAGTAGTTTTTGTGGTGTCTTTAGCTAAGACGTATAAAAACTTGCCGGGTTGCCTCTTACGAGTTAGATTCTAATACCTTATAGTTATATTTTTGTGAAATGAGAGTATTTACTGACAATTTTAGAAGAAATATTTTCTCCTGATGGAGTTAGAATCAACAATCGTTCGATCACATTTCTCAATTCACGAACATTTCCTGTCCAGTTAGCTTCACAAATCATTTTCAAAGCTGTCTTCTCGATAATAGGCACATCAATCCTATGATCTTCAGCTAAGATTTCGATAAAATGATTAACTAAAACAGGAATATCATCTCTACGATTATTCAATGAAGGAACGTGAATTGGTATCACCGCGAGCCTGTGGAATAAGTCTTCCCTGAAATTACCTTCTACAATCTCATCCCTTAAGTTCTTATTCGTAGCAGCAATAATTCGGACATCAACTTTAATTTCCTTATCCCCCCCCACTCTAGTTATTTTATTTTCTTGAAGAGCCCTCAGAACTTTAGCCTGAGCATCTGCTCCCATATCGCCTACTTCATCTAAAAAAAGTGTCCCACCATTTGCTTGTTCAAATTTCCCTTTCCTCTGTTTAACTGCACTTGTAAAAGCACCTTTTTCATGACCAAACAGTTCGCTTTCTATCAATTCAGAAGGTATGGCAGCGCAGTTAACCTCAATAAAGGGCTTTGACTTACGATGGCTGAAATCATGCAACTGCCGAGCTACCAACTCCTTCCCAGTTCCGTTTCCTCCACTGATTAAAACCCTAGCATCTGTTGGTGAAATAGTATGAATCATTTGAATAATTTCCTTTATTGCTTTTGACTCCCCTATTATTGTGTGTGATTTAGAATTGTGAACCTTTCTATGAAGTCGCTTTGTTTCTTGAATAAGCTCTTCTTTCTCGGTAGCGTGTTTTAAAGTTATTAATATCCTGTTCAGGTCTAACGGTTTTTGAATAAAGTCAAAAGCTCCTTTTTTTAGAGCTTGAACCGCAGTCTCAACCGTTCCATGACCAGATATCATTATAACTGGAGTATCTACCTCCTTTGATTTTAACATATCTAAAACATCAAGACCATCCATTTTCGGCATTTTAATATCGCAAAAAATAACGCTGTATTGTTTTTTTCTTGCAGCTATTACACCATTTACACCATCCTGTGCCTCATCAACTGAATGACCCTCGTATTCTAAGATCTCGCGAAGACTTGTACGGATTGGCTGTTCATCATCAATAATTAAAATATTAGCCATTACTCAAAGTTACATATAACTTGGCACAGCTGGGGTACCTTTAAAAATTCGATATAAAACCCCTTCTCTAATTGCATATTTAGATCTATAAAAATATTTTAATTCAGTATTTCGATCTACCCACAAAACAATAGCTGCTGCATATGGTATTAAATCCGCTCTGTCAGGAGGCATACCTACCATGTTTAATCTATCGCTAAGAGAATTATTAACGATCAGTTTAGATACGTCATGAAATCTATCAATATCAATTGCATCAGCTTTATCAAAACTTCTTTTTTTAGATTTTATCTTTTTTGTGGGAGTGTTACTCTCCGCTTTCGTTAAATAATAAAAAGTATCAAACGAACCACTAGATCCCAGAAGTACAGATGGTTTCACATTCTTTAAAACCGTTAATAAAGGATCGAACATGTCATCTAAATATGGAGCCATCTTCTCATAGGCGTCTTCTCCAAAATGACCTGACATTTTAAAAAGCTCTTTCAACCTAGCTACTCCAATATCAAAACTCCTCGTCCAAATAATATCTTTGTTATTCCATAAAACACACTCCGTGCTTCCACCACCTATATCCAAGGTCAATACATTTGTACCATCGTCAGGCGTATATGTTAGCGCTGAGCCTTCGTGAATCAACTCCGCCTCAGTTGATCCAGATATGATCATCACTTTATATCCATATCGATTGAATACCTCATTGGTAAAGTCAGAACTGTTAGAAGCATCTCTAAGTGCACTGGTCGCAATTACATAAACTTCTTCTGTTACATAATTGTGAATCGCCTCTTTCATAATCCCAATAGCATCAAGACCTTTTGCTATTCTATCAGGTTTAATAATACCTTTACCTATTCCACCTTTCCCAATCCTAACTGGCAATCGAAGGCTAAACAACTTTTTCCAAGGACGGAATCCAGGGTCTACATCCCTTAAAAACTCAACTATTCGTAGATTAAATGTGTTTGTACCACAATCTATGACTGCTACTCTTCTTAAAGTTCCATCAAAGATGTGACTCTCCACTTTCATTAATTCTTATACATCAACCATCGAAACATCTCTCTTAATGTTGGCTTCTTTCCATACATTAATATACCTGTTCTGTATACCTTTCCAGCCATTTTAACCATAAAATAAACAGTCACAATTAGTATCAATGCACTAATTAGTACATGCCACCAAGGAACTCCTACGCTTAACCTTATCATCATAGTAATTGGAGATGTAAAGGGAATGAAAGAACAAACAATAGCTAGCATGCTTTCTGGTGATTCTAAAATCATCAAGTTCACCATGTAACTAAACATTAATGGTAGCATTGCAGGTAAGAGAAGATATTGTGCATCAGCCTCAGACTCTACTGCAGCTCCTATAGCCGCAAACAACGACGAATAAAGAGCAAAACCAGCTACGTAAAAGAAAGCTCCCCAACCCACCATCATAAACCAATCTATTTGCATCAATACATTTAAATCATCACTCGCTTCCAAGAAAGAATTGAAGTCCGTGGTGGCGACTTGAGTCCCTTGTTCACTCATTAAATTGACAAGGAGTCCCGATGACTCAGCATAGAATCCGAATGCAAGAAACAATACCCATGATAGCAAAGACCAAACAAGTATTTGGGTTAATCCCACAAGACCTATGCCTGTAATTTTAGCACTCATCAAATGCTCCGGCTTGATCACACTTATCACTACCTCAACTATCCTATTGCTCTTCTCCTCAATAACTCCTCGCATCACATGCATCCCATAAATCATAATAAACATGAACATAAACATTGCAAATGCAAATCCAACACCTGTCTTGTGTTGTACGTTTTTATCTTGAGTTACAATGTCTTGGGTTACTAAACCTATCCTAACCTTAAGTCGTTTATAGGTTTCGTAGTCTAAAGAGGATTCATTTTTGACCCTCAACCGCTCAACCGCTTCCCCTAAATCTCGCTTAATTGCAGATGTTATCCTAATTGATGGAGCCACTTCATATTGAAGTACTGCTTTAGCACTTTGCATAATCCCATCATCTAATTCCAGCATTGCTGTAAAGTCACTATCGATAAACTCTTCAGTAGTCAGCGCTTGGTTTGTGAATCTATACTCTAAAAATGACCGTTCAGGAAAGCATTCTGTACAGCTAGGTATCCTCACACCTTCACTGCCGGAAAGAGAATATGTAATGAGGTTATTGTGATCTACAAATAGCACTTTCGCGTCAGAATGAATCGCCTTTTCAGCGAGAAACGCAATAACAACAATCGCTCCTACCATTAAAATAGGGCCAAGCAAAGTCGCTATAATAAAAGCTCGCTTTCTTACACGAGTCTTAAACTCTCTACCAACAACAACTAACCATCGATTCATGACTGTTCAATCTTATTTGCTGCGGAGTTTTTCACAGCTCTTAAAAATACATCATCCATACTCACGCTTTGAGGACTGCAAGAGAGAACATCAACTTCCGTTGTTACCCACTTTAAGAACTTCTCAATAGGGATAGTAGCAGGAAGACCTAATACAACCTCATGAACATTATCATCCTTACTATGCGCACTATGCAAAATCGCACCAGAACCTAGCGCGGCGGTAAAACTTATTAAGTTACCTCTAAAAGTTAAATCAATCTTACCTGCTCTTGCTTGTTCACGTAAAAAAATCACAGGACCATCTAATATCTTTCTGCCATGGTTTATTAAAGCAACGTGATCACAAAGTTCATCAACACTAGACATATCGTGTGTAGATAGTAAAATTGTTGTTCCATGCTCATCCCTTAGCCTTATAATTTCTTTGCGAATACGAGCTGCATTAATTGGATCAAACCCACTCAGCGGTTCATCTAAAATGAGAAACTTAGGTTTGTGGATTACGGCAACAATAAATTGGATTTTTTGGGCCATACCCTTGCTTAAATCAGAAACTTCCCTGTTCCACCAACCATCAACTTCTAGCCTTTCAAACCAATCTAAAAGTTCCTTCCTTGCATCCGTTTTACTCATTCCTCGGAGCCGTGCAAAATACATAGCCTGTTCACCAACCCTCATGTTTTTATACAACCCCCTTTCTTCAGGCAGATACCCAACTTCATTAATATGCTCTGACGTCAAAGGTTTCCCGAAAAAAGAAATAGAACCACTATCTGGCCCAGTGATACCCGCGACCATTCTTATGAGGGTCGTTTTACCTGCACCGTTAGGTCCTAATAAACCGAATATACTAGACTTTGGAACATGAATACTCACACCATCTAAGGCAGTATGATCTCCATACTGTTTCCGAACTTCTACGAGTTCTAGTGCTGAAGGTGTTGTGTCTTTCACTGTATTCATGAGAATAAATCACGGACTTTTTCGAAGAAACCCCTCTCATTGTGGTCTAATTCTGGTTTAAAGTTCGTTGATTCCCTCAAATTCTCCAAAGCTTTGTGTTCTTCTTTTGAAAGTGTCTTGGGAATCCAAACATTTATGTTCACAAGCAAGTCTCCATTTCCATAAGAATCTACCGAAGGAAGCCCCTTACCTCTGAGTCTAATGAGTTTTCCACTTTGTGTTCCTGGTTCAATCTTTATTTTCGCTTTGCTTGAAAGTAGTGGTATCTCAGCTGATGCTCCTAGTGCAGCATCAATAAAACTGATGTACAAATCGTGGTGGAGGTTTTTTCCATTTCTCTGAAACTCGTCGTGGTCTAATTCTTCAACAATAATAAGTAAATCTCCAGCTACACCATCTATAGGAGCACCGTTTCCTTGGCCTCTCATGACTAACTGAATTCCATCTTCAACGCCTGCAGGGATATCAATCGTTACGACTTCATCCTCTCGCTTCATACCATTTGAATCGGTGCCGGTCGGTTTTGAAGTAATCGAATATCCAGTCCCCCCACATGAAGGGCAAGTAGATGCTGTTTGCATCGCCCCTAAAATTGTATTTGTAACACGAGTAACTTGACCTGTTCCTTGACATTGACCACAATCTGAATGCTCAACACCGCTTGCTTGAATAAGTTTCGTAACTTTTATCTTCTTCTTAGCTCCTTTAGCTATTTCCTCAAGGGTTAATTTAACCTTAATCCTTAAATCTGAGCCCTTCATTCTTCTTCTGCGGGATCCACCACCACCTCCACCACCAAACCCGCCAAATCCTCCTCCGCCACCTCCGAATATATCTCCAAATTGGCTAAATATATCCTCCATATTCATATGGTGACCGCCGCCTGCGGCACCTTTCATTCCTGAATGGCCAAACCTATCATACTGCTGCTTCTTCGTTTCGTCACTTAGAACCTCATAAGCTTCAGCCGCTTCTTTGAATTTATCTTCTGCACTCGCATCATCAGGATTTTTATCTGGATGATATTTAAGAGCAAGTTTCCTGTATGCTTTTTTAACCTCTGAACTTGAAGCTGATTTACTCAGGCCTAGAACATCATAGTAATCTCGTTTTGCCATTATTTCTAAAACTAATTTTAGTTATTGGCCTATGACCACCTTTGCGTATCTCAAAACCTTATCTCCTAGCTTATACCCACTCTCGACCACGTCTACAATTTTACCTTTCAACTTAGGAGTTGGAGCGGGGATATTTGTAATTGCTTCGTGATAGTCCACGTTGAAATCATCTCCAGCTTTCACATCCATCACCTTTAATCCTTTAGAAGTGAGTGTAGATTCAAACTTTGAATGAATCAGTTTCATTCCCTCCTTCATTGCGTTTGCGTCATCTGATGAGTTCTTAGATGCTCTTTCGAAATCATCAAGTAAGGGAAGGAATTTCTCAATAAGATCTTGGGAAGCGGTCATAATAAGATCTACCCGTTCACGCATAGTTCTCTTTCTGAAATTATCAAACTCTGCATAAAGCCTGAGATACTTATCCTGATAGTCGACCTGTTCTACTTCCTCTTTTTCAGAGTTTTCTTCAGCAGAGTCGTTGTTATCGTCTGTGGCTTGATCAGTCGTTTCTTCAACCTTTGTCTCAAGATTATCCTTCTTTTCGACTGTTTCTTCTTGATCGTTCATAGATGTTATTTGTTTGGACTTAAGGCAAGGCAAAGGAAGTGCCAATAACTTCATTTTTCACTAAATAAGACAGCCTGTCAGTCCGCATCGAGCAAACCGACAAGCTGTCGTGTCAATTGGTGTTATAAGGACTGTACTACTTTAAACTTTTAACATATTGATCGATATTGCGATGCAGCTCAAACCCCCTTAGGTCCTTCGCTACCACAATTCCATTCTCGTCGATAAGAAAACTCATAGGGATAGAGCTAACACCATACATAGCTGCTGCTTCGTTCTGCCATTTCTTTAAATCGCTCACATGATAATCCCAATTCAATTTGTCTTTTTTAATCGCTGATTCCCATGAAGAGACTTTGCTGTCTAAAGAAACTGAGAATATCTCAAATCCGTCGGCATTTTTAAATTTTGCCTTTTTATATTTATCGTATGCCTTTACCACATTCACGTTCTCACGTCTGCAAGGGCCGCACCATGAAGCCCAAAAATCAATAAAAACGATACTCCCTCTTAAATCGCTTAGAGACATTTCTTTACCCTTGGGATTATTCATTACAATATTTGGAGCCTCATCCCCAATGTTCGTTCCAATTCTACCTGAAGGTACTACATCAAATGAACCTGTTATATTCGCTATACCTTGAGATTCAGACGCAGGTGACGCTCCTACTAATCCTATCAAAGACAGAGTACCTAATGCCATCACCGCTATTACAGACTTTAAAATCATACTTCTTTTTTTTTGTTGCGTCATGTCGTGCTTTTAAATATAGTGTTATGCTAGTCTATGCGTTGAATCTTAGCTCCCAATTTTCTTAAACGAGCGTCAATATTTTGGTATCCTCTATCTATTTGTCCGATGTTGTGTATGGTTGATGTTCCCTCGGCAGATAATGCAGCGATTAACAATGAAACCCCTGCTCTAATATCAGGAGAAGTCATTGTCACTCCTCGTAATGACGATTTATGATCAAGTCCGTTAACCGTAGCTCTGTGAGGATCACATAGGATTATTTGGGCTCCCATATCTATCAGTTTATCCACGAAGAAGAGACGGCTTTCAAACATCTTTTGATGTATTAAAACAGACCCTTTTGCTTGAGTAGACATCACCAAAATAATACTCAATAAATCCGGTGTGAATCCTGGCCACGGTGCGTCAGATATAGTTAATATCGATCCGTCAATAAATTTATCTATTTCATAAGAGTCCTGGGCTGGAATGAAAATATCATCTCCTCTGCGCTCAAGTTTAACACCCATCCGCTTAAATATTCGAGGAATAACTCCCAACTCATCATAACATACATTCTTTATAGTTATCTCGCTTTTTGTCATAGCCGCCATACCGATAAAACTTCCAACTTCTATCATATCTGGTAAGCACCTATGTTTTGCGCCCCTTAACTCAGTAACCCCTTCAATCGTTAAAAGGTTAGACCCCACTCCAGAAATCTTCCCGCCCATTTTATTGATAATCTTACATAGTTGTTGCAGATAAGGCTCACAAGCGGCGTTATAAATTGTAGTAATCCCTTCAGCCATCACAGCTGCCATTACTAAATTAGCTGTTCCTGTAACAGAAGCCTCATCCAGAAGAATTGACTTTCCTTTCAACTTCCCCCCAGGCACATTAGCCGTAAAAAAACCTGTCGAATTTTCATAACTAAATTCCGCTCCAAGTTCTTTAAAACCTAAGAATGTTGTGTCCATTCTTCTCCTACCAATCTTATCTCCTCCTGGTCTAGGTAGTGCTCCTACTCCAAACCTAGTTAGAAGAGGCCCTAGTATCATTACAGACCCCCTAAGAGAACTACCCTTGTGTGAGAATTCTTCTGATTTAAGGAAATCTAAATTTATTTCATCTGCTTTAAACCAAAATTTACCTTCTGAGAGTTTTTTTGTCTTTACACCCATCGAGCCCAATAGATCAATGAGTTTATTTACATCAACGATGTCAGGAATGTTTTCTATCTCGACCTCACCAGCCGTAAGAAGTACGGAACTTAATATCTGTAATGCTTCATTTTTTGCACCCTGAGGAGTGACCTCACCACTTAATTTATGACCTCCTTCTATTACAAAACTACTCATCTTGTAAAAATGAGAAGGAAAAACGGTTTTAAGCTAAGCTGAGCTTGAACTTATTAGAATAAAATTGTGGACTGATTCAGTAAGTATCCTCGTGATTACCGACGATTGTAATTCTTTGAATGACCTCGATTACCTCCGTTATTTCTATTTCCTGATGATTTTTTCTGATTCCCACCTTTCTTACCAGATCTATTTCTCTCAAGTGCATCAGACGTTTTTCTAATGCTTCGTAAAATCTCTGCAGAACTTTCAAGAACAGCATCCTCAGGAAGTATAAGCGCACCACCAGACATCTCCTTTAATTGCTCTGAAATAAACGATCTTTCAACCGTCTTTCTATTCCAAGTAAGGAAATGAATCTTCATGGCATTCGCAAGCTTGACAATAAGAATAGATTTCTCCTCGCCATCTTCCATTTTCTTAGCCATCTTAATCATCGCTTCAAGTGTTCGGCCGAAGTGTCCTGCTCTTGAGGTTTCTTTAGGATAGTTTAATCTTAAAGGGGCTTCATCTCTATCTTTAGCGTCTAGTAGATTAATAGGAATGTCGACATCTAAAGAATGTCCTGTCATTGAGTTTAATTGATTCCAAAGCTTATTCTTTCCTTCCTCTTCCGAACCTTCTGGCGGGGCTACACTTCCCATCACACTTACTATAGCTGTGGCACATTTTAAACGCTCTTCTTTATCAGCTAAACTCATCATATGATCAATCATCGCATGGATACCACGTCCATACTCAGGAATAATCAAATCAGATCTGTTACTATTATAGGTCAGGGTATCAATACGATCTGCCTCTTTCAAGTTGATTTTTGTCATCGCGTCAAAGATACGTCTATATTTTTTTTCCGTTATGACTTTGGATAACGTATTCCTTACACTATTTTTGTACACCGCTTCGAATGCGATACGGGTATAAGCGAAAGTAGCTCAGTGGTAGAGCATAACCTTGCCAAGGTTGGGGTCGCGAGTTCGAATCTCGTTTTTCGCTCCAGAGTAAAAGTCTTAAAAGCTTCCTTCATCGGAGGCTTTTTTGCTTTTATGGCAAGGGTTTCAGAAGATCTGAAACAGGAAAGCCTGACGGGTTAATAAAATAATTGCTTTCCCAAATATACTCTACCAACTGCCAGTTTCTAACACTTACTGCCACACTTACTGCCACACTTTCACAATTATTACCATACTGAAAAGCTGAAACTTATATCCAGATCATTCCCCTACCAGTGTGTACCCCCTCTTGTATATTCGATTTCCTTTTGAAGAAGGTACCGCCTGTATATATGTATAATCCCGTCTCTGAATATTACTGAGCTATTTTAAATGGGAAGGGGTAGCCGTATTGCCACCCCTTAAATTAACGGACGGACGGACAGCTACATCCCGCCTCTCTGGTTCTTAATGATTTCAGCGACTCTAGATTTACCCATGCCTAGGCTCTCAGCAATCTTCCTGCTGCTAACCCCTTTGTCTGCAAGGGCTTGTATCTCAGAATCTCTTTCCGTTCTATCTACCCTCTCACCAATCAACTGCTTTTCATCCGTAGTACCTGTAATCTTAAAACCCAAGGCTTTGTCTTCTGCTACAATTTCCATTACCATTACATTATCTGCTTGATATGTGAATTCCGAGTCTCTAACCTTCAATTGTTTTAGATAGCGTTCGTTAATATCTCGTGATGAAAACCCTAGTGCTATGAGGTTATCTATCTGATTTGAAATCTGACTTGACCCTGCTAAATCGTAGGGACCTATTTCAAAGTATTTAGGTCTTTTTGTGGTATGCGTTACTATACACATCATGATTTTATACTTTGTTCTTAGAGCATTTATCTTTTGTAATAACTCCCCCCCAGCAGCTGCCTTTTCGTTGTCTACTTGAATACCTGAAATATTATCTATAATTATTACATCTGCCCACCCCTTCTTTAATTCAGATTCAATAGCAGAGAGAACATGAAAACTTCCTATGGTTAGGTTAGGATTTGGCTTTGCAACCCTATAGGTTGGTATATTTCTATTTTTTTCCCCGAGCCTTGTACCGATTGTTCTTTTACCTAGCTCAAAGTCAAAGTACAAAACATTCTGCTCACCCATTTCGTTAGGAAGGTAAGTATCATGCATAGATGTCCCTAGTGCTAGATGAATTCCAATTTGTTGAGCAAAAACGCTTTTACCAACATTAGTTTGAGCAAAGAATATCAGATTTTCATCTTTTAACCATAAACTACCCAACATCATCTTCCTTGGATTAGACTTTGCATAATCTATCAGTTCGTCTGTTGTATATGTAGTGAAATACTCTACATCAGAACTCGCGTATGTGTGATCTGTTTTCAAAGAACCACCCTGAGCAACCGCAAAGGCTTTTTTGTCACCACTATACCCCAATTCTATCTCTATATCAGCTGGTGAAAGCAATGTTTCTGAAAGTAGGTTGGTACTCGTAGAGAATATATAAGCTCTATTAGAGTCTTTAAATACCTTCCCTGAAGAAGTACTTGTAGTTTCTCCAGATCTAAGCATCTCGATCCACCGATTATCACTATCACCAACGATACTCCATCCATAACTAACAAGCAAATCAACACAGCTAGTTGATTCGTTGAATTGCGTAAATACATTGTCAGTTTTACTTATAGATTCATCAAAGGCTTTAGCAGTATTTAGTAGCATCTTCTCCATCTCGGGAGATATAGTAGTTAACCTATCTATATTATTAAACCTCTCAGGCTCCCACATAACTATATATGCTCCTTGTCCTCTTGTTTCAATCAATGTCTCTCCGCTCCTTTTGCGGCTGATTTTAACACTCTTCTTTAGAGTGTCCGCCCTGTAAATAATGTGGGCACCTTTGTTAATCGTTTCCTGCACGATAACATTACTAAAGTCAAAACCCTGCTTTTTAAGCATAGAAAAGAACTGCTTTAGCATTCCTTCTGGGTCGTCATGGTTCTTTGAGTCGATGTCGAGACATTGTAGGTTCTGATCACCCGTTCTAAGACCAAATCGGTATGTATTATACTTCATAACCTCTTCTATAGGTATTCGTCGATTAGGCCACTCCTTATGGAAAGGTTGTTTTTTATCAGGAATAATTGCAAGAGGCTGAAGTCCTGAGGCGAACAGCTTCTCGTATAATGTTGAATATGATTTTTTCATATTAAAAAATTTAACGTGATTTCTTCGTTGAAATCAACACCCCTAATCAACTACTAATAAGTGACATAGGCAAGCCTAAAAAAATATAGTTACTTACTTTTGATTAACACTTGTGTGAATAACTCCGTTAAACCCTAATAAAATCTAGTGCTCTAGAGCGAATAAAATGGTGAAAAGTCTACAGGAGATAACCCAAACAATGGAGAAGAATATTCTCTTGGTGTAAATACTAAAAGGGATTTCAATTGGAATTGGATTTCTTGAGTAAAATTCCTTAGATTCACTCCATGCGTAAGCCAAAAAAAGGACAGTCTTTAGCGGAGAAGGAACTTCTTTAAATGGTTTTATTAATCGTTTTTAAAAGCAACTAAGATCATTGCTTAAGCGGTTGAATAGTATTAACTTTCAATAATGATATTACAAGTAGCAATTGAAACCCCTATTAGGAAAAACACGAACCCTAATGAACTTTGGCGTCAAGAAGACAAAGGGATAATCAAAACATGGGAGCTAGGTAGAGAATGGTCAGTATCATATCCTGACATGTCTATTTCAGCCAAAAAAGGAGTTTTATTAGAATTGAAAAGAGAGACTGGAGATACGATAAATGGTAAACCAAGTTATGTTCGACTATTTAAAGGTGGTTTCGATAAAAAGCAAAAAGAAATCTTCAGATTCGGATCACTACACTATTATGCAATGTGGCTCGGATTAAGAGGAGATGATTTAGATATTGATTTAGAGAAAGAATATCCTTTGGTTTGTTCTAAAACAAATATGGGGGTTGTATATACCTTAGATTCTCAAAAATACTTGACCACAAAGATTAATTCTAATGAATTACACCAATACGGTAGTACATTCATTTCCAGTGTCTCAGGTTAATTCGATTTATTTATTAGAATTGGTTAAACTGATAAAATCGTTTTCACTTAATATTTTTAATTCCTGACCTTCGCTTATTTTATCTTCAGCAACTCTCTGCTTCTTACTTTTATCATGTCCTGCAAGCCTGTATTCATCTTGCATTCCAACAACAAGTATTGACGTCTTTTTGGTTACATTTTTCTCTACTGTTATTCCACATGAGTTAGCAATCAATGCAGCCTCTTTACGAGTTAATGAAAGTGTGCCTGTAAAAACACAAAATTCTCCGAATAAACTTCCATTTGGATCACCTTCCGAAGGTTTAAACGAACTAGTACCACCAACTGTTTTAGAAGACTGTGTGTTTCTGTATTGTTCTTCTATCCAAAGGCTTAATTCAGTGTTAGAATCATTTAAGCAATGATTTAGAATTTTTGCAGTTGCAATAGCATCTTCTTCCGCATCATGATGTTTGAATTCTATACCAAAATGTTTGCTTAAGTTACCAAGTCCATATCCTCTTATTCTGAATTCTGGATACACTCTTCTCACAACCCGAGCTGAATCTACCCACGTTATTTCAGGTGGAGTTAGTTTATACTTATTACATACAGAATTAATAGCTACTTTGTCAAAAGCAGTATGATGAATCACAATATCTGTTGAGATAATGTTTAGTAGCTCATCGTGTATTTCATTGTAAAGCTTTGCGTTAACTACATCTGATTCTGTTATACCATGCACAGCTACATTGAAGTGGTCAAAGTAATCTTCAGGGTTAATCAACCAGTTCCAGCTTTGTACTATTTCTCCATTTTCAGATAAGGCTAACCCTATTTGGCAAATTGAAGATTGATTTGGATTCGCAGTTTCTACATCTAATGCAAAAAATCTCATGTTAGTCTTTTATGCATCTAATAGCCATGCCATCACGTTTATCAATAGCAGGGAAGCCTCCATCTATTTGGTCATGCTTAAATGTCACACCAAAACCTAATATACTATTGCTAGTATATTCATCAGATGTCCATAGCCAGCATTTATATCCTAGATCATCATATGATTGACTTCCGTTATTTAATATTCCATTAGGCAATGCACTGAAAGAATAAAAATCAGATGCTCCTAAATTTGGTTCTACCCAGCTTTCATACCCTACTTCTTTTAAATAACCACCAGCTACATCTTGCCCACCAACTGCATCAAATAATATTTCATAATCTAGTTTAGTCGGTGTATGCCATAAATTAGGACACACCTCATTTGACCAATGAGCAGCCCACCAATTATAGAAATAGCCAATTGTATCATTATCGAGAGTATAATAAGTGTAAGCTGGAGTTTCGTAATTAGACCAATCATTAGGGTCTTCGTTAGGAATAGATTCTCCATTTACAAAATAAGCAGATCTTAGGTTCTCAGCGAACCAGCATTGTGCTCCAATCTGAACTGTAGAATAACCATAGCCTTGATAATTAAAGGGATTACCACAACTATTAGACTCAGAACAATCCCCATAGATGCTTAATAAATTTAAAAGATCACTAAGACCTGTGCATCCATCAAAGTTGGAGTCTGTTGGATTAGTTATCTCACATAACTCTAATTCACTATTCCACATTGTACCCTCACCACACAAACCACTTCCAAAGACACACGTACCATCATCAACAATAGCCGTAGGACTGAAATTATCTGCTTGTGGATACGTACATCCAGCCTCTTGAGCTGTTAGAGACAGCGTAAAGACACATAGTGTGAGTGTAAAGAAGTTTTTCATGTTAATCTTTTATGCAGCGTGCGGAAAGACCATAATAAATTGGAAAGATACTAGTTCCTAAAAATGAAAAACTACCATCTAATTCGTGAAAGGTTGAACCTGAAGATGTCCAGAAATAGCATACGCTACCTTGTTCGTCAAATACATTTTCCCATCCTCTTTTACCACCTGGCAATCCACTGAATCCACTTGAATTATTTCCGTTCCAGAATGGAGATTCTGATTTCATTGCATCACCTGCTTCTTCTCCTAAATAGCTACTTAATGCAAGAAATTCACTATGGGATGGAACATGCCAGCCATTTGGACAGATATCTTGTGTGATTGCCGATCTATTATACAGTGTACCATACGTCTGATAACTCGTGGTATTTTTTGCAATTTCTAAATCATTTCCTGAGTAGCCATATACATAATAATATGGGGTTATTTCACTTCCTTCATTTTGAAGGCTTACACTTGGTAAGTATCTACAATTCTCGCTGAACCAACACTGGTCACCTATTAAGACTGTACTGTAGTCGTAGCCGTCGTGTTCAATATCGTCTCCACAAGAGTTAAAAACAGGTTCACAAGTGAAAGAGAACGTGGTGTCAGCACCAAACTCATACACATACCACTCTTCTAATGGAGGTAGGTAAACACTATCATACAGAATAGTAATAGACTCTATAACAACCTCTATAGGGCCAGGGCCATTACACACCCCACATTCATCTACCACCCCAATACAATCGTCTATATCATCGCATATAGCATCCTCATCTTCGTCAGCTACACAACCGCCTCCACAAACTCCAAGGACATCTATATAGTAGCAAGGCTCAGTTGGATTAGCTTGGTAGTTACACGCTTCTGGATCTACACAATCATCTACGCTGTCGAATACTCCGTCTTCATCATAATCGGTATCTCCAAATACAGAAAGAAGGTCTAAAAGGTCTCCTATTCCGATATTTCCATCGGCATTGCTGTCTGGTTGCCAAGAACAAAATGTTATATCTAAAAGACATTGTTGTGCTTCCTCATCCCAATACGTTCCTTCGTGGCAACACCCAGGACCTGGACAGCACGAGTAATCACAGCTTCCGTCATCTTCTGTGGCTTCAGGATTATAATTACAAGCATTGGTGTCCATACATCCTGAAATAAATAAAACACATAGGTCTATTTCAAGTATTATATGACCAGAATGACCACCTCCAGAAACATCAATCCACAATCCACCCAAGCTAACACTCCCAGAAGCATGAAGCTCATCTCCAGAAGGTTGATTATTATTAATGTCCCAATTTGTGTAAACCACATCCTCACCACTAATCCATTCCCAAACACCAGGAGGGTTACCTTGGCCACAGCAAAGATTGCTTGGAGCAGTATTAAATAAACCTATGTAATAATATGACGAACTCGAAAATTGATTCACAAAACTGTCATATATAAATTCATTTTCCTCAAAAGAGTTTATGGATAAGAGATTACCACCGAATGAAATTGCAAGAGCATTAAACTCTTCGTAGAAATTATCTGAGATATTAATTGGATTATCTGAAATATAGTATTGCTTAGACTCAAAACTACCAAGAAGCGAAAATGTTTGACTATTAACAATCTCTTCATCTATATCCTGTCCCAGTTGCACCCACTCATCGCCCAATTCTGCATAACAACAACTTCCATCATCTTCTGTTGCATCTGGGTCATAGTTAGAAGCAGTAGGGTTAGTACAACCTAGTAACTCGTCAGCATCACAAACCCCAGAGGTAGAAATCATATCAGCTGCTCCACGAGGTAAAAGTTGGTAACCTCCATATCCAACGAAAGAATACTGGCTTACAATCCCCATGAGGTTCATTTCACATTCGTTAAGTGTCGTTCCCACAAGAGAATTAGAAGATCTTACGTAGATGAAACCTTCTTCTCCAGAGGAAGTGAAGGTGTAGGTGGCGTTAGCTTCTATTGTTTGCCCTCCCGCATCGAAAGTGGCACCCTCTATTACAACCAATTGCCCCTCCAAAGATTCATTGAGCTGATTAGGTGTTACTACTAAAGCATCAGGAATAGGATTGCCTGAGCTCAATACATCAACATTCGTGAGATTAGGTCCAATTTCAAGTAGACCATTGTACTCGGTAATTATTCCTGTCACGTTTACCTCATCACCAGGATTGGGTTCTAAATCCCATGCAGTCCAATCATTGCCTGGATATAATGCTATTCCAGCAGAAGCGTCTTGAACGTAACGAACTGAACCGAGGCTCGCTCCACTTGTGATAATACCAGTTACGGTTACGGTCTCGCCTATACTATAATTTGTACGAACGTCAAGGATATCAGACTGTGCACTTAAAACAGTCGAAGAAAGAATCAAACACAATATAACAGTAAGTAAATATCTCATAGTATTATGATTTAGACTTACAAGATACAGCTATTCAGATTTATAGCCTCGGCATATCAGAAAGCTTAAGACTAAGTAGTGCTTCGCACTATGTAACAGCTAGACTAGAAAGGCTT
>DBBW01000020.1 GCA_002292405.1 Flavobacteriales bacterium UBA974 | reverse complement strand
AATCCACGCCATTGTTGTTGGGGTGTGGAGTCGAGGTTTTAATCTGAATAACAAGGTCAGCAACAGTTCACTTGAGCCACTTACGGTTATCATTGCTTGTAAAAACGAGGAACACTCGCTCCCTACCCTTCTCTCTTCCTTAAAAGACCAAACAACAAAACCATTCGAAATAATTATTGTCGACGACCACAGTACTGATTTAACAAATCAAATCGCTTCTGAATTTACAGTCATAAATAACTACGGGGTTGGTAAAAAAGAAGCCATTCGAACAGGAATAAAACACTGCAAGACCAAATGGGCAATAACTACGGATGCAGATGTTAAAGTACCTTCAACCTGGATAAAGAGCATGTCATCTGCTGCTAGCTTCACGTCAGGATCAGCACTCATTGGCCCAGTAAAAATCACGTCACACACAAACTCTATTTTCAGTGGAGTAGAATGTCTTGACTATACTGCACTGATGGGTTGGGCAGCTTCAACTGCTATACATGGAAATGCCGCAATGGGAAGTGCCGCTAATTTTGCAATTAAAGTCAGTGACTACCCCAACGAAGACCAAATAAAATCTAAGATTGCATCCGGAGATGACGTATTTGCGATACACAGTCTTGTGAGCTTAGGGAAAAAGGTGTTTTGGGTTCATGACATGCAAGCATGTGTAGAAGCAGGAAGCGCAGGCAGTATAAAAAACTGGATCAAGCAAAGAGCACGTTGGGGAGCAAAAGCGATGCACTATACAAACCTGGAAGCTGTGAGAACTTCATATTGGATTGCCCTCATCGGGCTGACACAATTAACAACGCTAGGCTTTTTAATTGCAGATTTCAAGTCCACAATTTTAGCCTTTAGTTTTTTATGGCTCGGACGAGCAGCAATTGATATCATCTTTACAAGAAAAGTCGCCGCATGGTTTCAAATTTCCACTCCCACACTAAGCTGGCTCCTTCTCGCCATTACATATCCGTTCCAAATACCCGCAGTGTTCATATATTCTTTCTTTTTTAAGGCCAAATGGCGTTGAATTTCCGAACTTCGAACAGTGAATATTTGGAGAGATCTCATATCAAACAAACTCGCTCTCATCGGGGGCATTTGGATTATGTTGTGGGTAAGCATTGCAATTGCTGGACCTATACTCCGTCCTGACCCTTCAGAAAATGCCAACAACCAACATCTAGATCTCAGCTTACTCCCTCCTGGAACAGAAGTTACTGTCGATGGAGAGTCTTTTACGTTTTTACTTGGTAGCGACAGGTACGGAAGAGACTTTTTAAGCCGACTTATGGCCGGAAGTGTTATTTCACTTTCTGTTGCCGGTATAGCTGTTGCAATCAGTTTGTTCATCGGGCTACTTCTCGGAGCATGGGCGGGATATAAAGGAGGTGGTGTTGACGCAGTGGTGAGTTGGTTTTTACAGGTGGTTTGGTCTGTACCTACTTTATTAATGGTCTTGGCGATCACTCTGGCATTTGGGAAGGGGTTCTGGCAAGTATTTGTAGCTATAGGGCTCACCATGTGGGTGGAAGTCGCCAGAATAGTTCGAGGCCAATTTATCTCATTGCGTGAATTAGAATACGTCCAAGCGGCAAAAGCACTGGGCCTGTCCGATTTTAAGATTATGTTCAAGCACATGCTACCTAACGCTATGGGTCCCATCATCGTCGTCGCTGCCGCAAATTTTGCTGCCGCCATCTTAATCGAAGCCGGATTGAGTTTTCTCGGAGTTGGCGCCCGAATACCCGTCCCTTCTTGGGGCAACATCGTCAAAGAGCACTATCATTTACTCACCACAGACCTGGCTTGGCTTGCTGTATTGCCTGGAGCTTTAATTGCGAGCTTGGTCCTTGCTTTTACATGGCTTGGAGATGGATTCCGAAAAGCCTTTGATGTCGCAAAATAAACAATGTATTTTTACAGAAAAACAACCAAATGGATAAGTTGATATACGTAGCTGGACATAGAGGCATGGTGGGGTCCTCAATCGTTCGTCAACTTAAAGCAAGAGGTGAAAAAAACATTGTTGTCAGAACTTCAAATGAATTAGATCTTCGAGACAGAAGTGCCGTTAATACTTTCTTTGAAAATACAAAACCAGACTTGGTGTACCTAGCCGCTGCTAAAGTTGGAGGTATTTACGCCAACGACACCTATCCCGCTGAGTTCCTTTTCGACAATCTCGCCATAGTCAGCAATGTGATCGATGCAGCTCACAAACACAAAGTCGAGAAACTTCTTTTCCTTGGCAGTTCATGCATTTATCCCCGACTTGCCCCTCAACCTATCTCTGAAGGAGATTTATTAACCGGATCGCTGGAACCTACAAATGAGCCCTATGCACTTGCTAAAATTGCCGGCTTGAAACTGTGCGATGCCTATAGAAAACAGTATGGGTGTAATTATATTTCCGCGATGCCAACGAATCTTTATGGCCCAGGGGACAACTACCATCCTGAGAACAGTCACGTATTGCCTGCATTTATTAGACGATTCTATGAAGCTGTGAAAAATGACGTTAATCAGGTAGAGTGTTGGGGTTCTGGAAGTGCCAAGCGAGAGTTCTTGCACGTAGATGATTTATCTACGGCGCTTATTTTTCTGATGGACAACTACAACTCAGAAGGATGGGTAAATGTGGGTACGGGAGTGGACTTAAGTATTAAAGAATTGGGTGAGACTATTGCGGAAATAGCTGGATACAAGGGTGATATTGTATGGGACTCTAGCAAGCCTGATGGAGCGCCTAGAAAGCTGCTTAATGTTGAAAAAATGAGTGGCTTAGGTTGGTCTTCTAAAATAACATTTACAGATGGGTTAAAGAGCGTTTATGAAGAGTATGCAAAATCTAGAGCTGATGATTAGATTATTTTTAGTGGTGATGGCTTTGTGTATTTGCGTTTCTATACAAGCCCAAATCTCAACTACCTATTCCCTTCGTCATCATGCCATCACATTTAAATCCGACAGAGCTGAGATTGTTGTTGACCCCGCAATTACCTTTAAATACCTAAGCTCAGAGAGCTACTCTGGGTTTGACAATATCCGTGGCGCCACATTCACCGCAAAAGTTGATTCAAATTTTACAGCTGGGGGTGCCTTATTTGAAAGACAGTCTACATTAAGTCCCTTTCTTTCAGAGTTTGCCTTACAAACCTCCAGCATGCCTGGCTGGGGGAGGTTTAAAAAATTAGATGCTGCAACTTGGGTAGACAATCCGAGAACAATAGATATCGCCAGGGCAATTGGCTTTTTGGCTTGGTCTAACAACCGCCTGTCTACAAAAATCGAAATTGGGGCTCAGAGATTTGGGTGGAGTAAATCACCCCTTATGCTCAGCCAGGAAGATGTTCCTTATCCCAGTGTGAAATTTGGATGGGTTAAATCTAATTATTTTGCTGATATTTCGATGAATCAATGGGTGGGCAGTAAAAAAGATGGTACCGTGGGAGGAGAGTATATTATCCGAAATATCAACAAAGCCATCATTTCTTCTGCCGGATTTTCTAATGAACATTGTGCAGTCGCTCTTCTTTTTGGACACACCTTAGAGCCAGCAATATCTGTCGTTTCAATGGCAGGACGATTTGTTAAAAACAGAGGGTTTATGAATTATGAAGCTGCCACTTCTTCAACATCAACTTCTGGTCCTTCATACCAAATCGGGGCTGGATACAATGGTGATCAATTTAGAACTGGACTGAATTTCATCCGTACTAAAGACGGGCTTTATGGGGATGGTGAGGAGATGGTTTGGTCTAACGCTATGATACCTTTGGGAGTCATTACGGGAAATAATACTAAAATATCATCCGTGTATTTTACGTTTAAGAACTCCGATTCTGCGAAGTGGTACTTCAATTGTGAGGCAGGGCTTTTTTCAAACGATAATTTTAACTTAAACGATGATTTCAGTAGGTTTACCAAGGGGTCGATCACGCGCATCTTCTCCCAGGATTGGGATATGGGGCTCACAATTACCGTTGAAGCATTCAAAGGGCACGATCCCATGTTGGGCATAGGAGTGGTCCATGGAATTGTTCGTGGCTACGAAAAGTTACTCATACCATAAACGAGAAACATGACTATTTCTAAAATAAATGTATTGTTCTCGATTGTTGTAACCGCGCTGTCAACCACCTTCTTCTCAGCACAAACAATTCAATCTTCTACTTGGTTTACACCTCTCGAGGACGAAGCGATACGGGCTCGAGAAATCGCCGATTCACTCGGGGTTATGACTCCGAACAATCAACCATTGCCCGATTGGGCAGGCTATGTACACGGGAGTGGTAAAGATGGAGTTATGGGGATGGATTCAGAATTGTTTAGCGGATTAAATGTCGATGGAGAATATCGCCTTATTCAAGGTGACAATCCAGGTAGTGCTACCACCATTGGATTGAGAGCGTTTGGAGATCTGAGAGAACGCTTCCACTATGAGATCTCCGCAGAAAGATGGAAAATACCTGTTACCCAAAACCAATATGAGGAAGGAGTTATGTGGGGGTATTTTGATGGAATTGGACGAGTAACAAGGGCAAATCCAGGCTCAAATTCTACGAGCGCACTGCAAGTAGATAGGCTGACGCTAAGACTCTCTGCTAAAATTTCTGAATCTATTGAGCTTGCTGTTGGTCATGGGCAACATCATTGGGGACCTGGGATACGCTCGCTTTACATCGACAGATCAATGGCCCCTGCGAGCTACTTAAGATTATATGGCGATGTTGGCGTACTTCATTATACACAATTGCTGGTAAGGACACTTCATCCTAGAGAATTAAATGACACCATCGATATCGGATGGATGGCATCACATATGGTAGATGTTCATTTAGGTGCAGGGTTTACTGGATCTCTTTTTGGTGGTGTGAAGTGGCGAGATCAACAGGATGGTATAAATCACAGAATCGAGCCTGCTTATTTAATACCGTTGGTAGCATTCAGACCCACTGAATTCTCACTCGGTTCACCAGACAATGTAATGATGGGAGCACAATTGGTTTGGCGTGGAAAAGGAAGGTCGAGTGGGCATAAAAAAACATTTTACACACAGATTTTATTCGACGAATTTAAAATCGACAACCTGATGGAAGGGGGTTGGTGGGCGAATAAATGGGGTGTCCTTTCAGGCGGATCCTTGGCATCGCGCAGTGGGAAATGGAGGGTTTCTTTTGAAGGCTCAGCCGTGAGACCATTCACATACTCCCACGGAAATGCAATCCAAACATGGACACATGCACACAAACCCATAGGTCCTCCACTGGGGTCGAATTTTGTAGATCTGATACTCCGTGTACGGTGGAAGTTAATGGAAGACTATCTGGTAAGACTTTCTTTTGAGCGGGTTTACAGGGGGTTAGACTCTGAGAATAGCTTTTCAACAGGTTCTGATGTTTTTCGCAGTTACCAAGAAAGAAATCTCGAAAACGAGTTCGACAATGTGTTTTTTCAAGGAGTGGAGTCAGAGATGCAGAGGATTTCCATTGATATTGCGAGACCAGCAGGTGAGAAGTTTAACATCTCTGGAATAGAGCTGTTTGCAAGAGGTTCTATGAGGGTTGAATCACATTTTATGGACGTTGGTGAAGAAGCACCTGAAATTGAAGCATGGAGTGCTTTTAGAATCCAAGTTGGTATCAGAAGTTCACGCGTGTTAGAAGGCCGCGACTGGTGATTCCTGATGTAGTTTTGCGCTTCGAAGTAAGTATGTAAAATGACTCTTGAAAAAAAGCCTTCTTTTCTCAAAGATATCGCCACCTTATTCAAGGTTCGCCTAGGATTTTTCGTGGTCTTGTCAGCCGTTTTAGGCTGGTTTATGGGCGTTGAGACGATAGACACAAAGTCCATGATGCTACTCGCTATTGGGGGCTACTTACTCACTGGAGCATCTAACGGCTTAAACCAAATCATTGAGCGTGATACTGATGCTATTATGTCGCGCACAAAAAACCGTCCACTTCCAACTGGGAGGATGAGTGTTAAAACAGCTCTTTTTCTGAGTATTTCAGCAGGGATTGTAGGCATATTTTGCTTAGGCCTACTCAATTACATTGCTGCAATTTTAGGTGTTGTAGCACTCATTCTGTATGCATTTTTCTACACCCCACTAAAATCTCGTTCTACGCTGTGCGTTTTTGTAGGAGCCATTCCAGGAGCACTACCTCCTATGATAGGTTATGTCGCTGCGACAGGGGAGCTGGGAATCGAACCATGCGCTTTATTCGCAGTCCAATTCATTTGGCAATTCCCACACTTTTGGGCAATCGCATGGCTCGCACACGAAGATTACTCAAAGGTGAACTACAGGATGTTGCCCTTTAATTCAGGCTTATCGAACAGATCAGCTTCTACAATACTCTTGTATGCTTTATTCTGCATTCCAGCTAGCCTTCTTCCTTGGGCTCTTCCAACTGGCCATCCCATGGTAGGTAACATTGCGCTAATTGTCTCCATCTTAGCTGGACTGGGGTTTTCATGGTATGCCTGGAAACTTTCCATTTCCCTTGACAGAGCAGATGCCCGCAAATTGATGTTTGCAAGTTTCTTTTACCTGCCAGTAGTCCAAATCATTTACGTCCTCGATAAAACTGCGATATAATCGTGAAAAAGATACTCCTATGGAAAAAGATTCATTAAAAGAAGTTGACCTCATCGTCCGAAATAGGTCGAAGCTAATGATTATGTATTTCATTCTTTTCTCTGTAACGATGTTGTTCGGAGGTTTGATCAGTGCATATATCGTAAGTAGCACCGGTCAATACTGGGTGCATGTTACTGCACCCGCAACACTTTGGATAAGCAACCTGTTAATTGTCGCTTCTTCATTCACTCTTATAGCATCAATAAAAGCTATGAAGCGTGGAGAGGTTTCAAAATCTAGATCTACACTTTTCCTGACCGTGGCGCTTGGAATCGGCTTTGCTTTTACACAAATAGCAGGCTGGAATTCTCTTGCTGACAATGGTTCTGGATGGGGGACTGAAGCCAATGATGAGGGGTTGGTAGCGTATTCATGGAATCGCATCGATGACCTTATAAAAAGTGATGCTGTATATGGAGAAGATTACGACGTTCGAATTAACAATTTAACACTGCTTTACAGCCCTGATTCGAAGGAACTTTACTCTCCTAACGATCCTCTGATGGTGAAACCTATTACTTCTAAGGTGATTCACATCACGAATTCCAGTGGAAGTTACCTATGGGTTCTCATGATGATTCATATCCTTCACTTCTCCTTCGGATTGATATATTTATTTGTAAATATCTATCGTGTTTCGAACGGTACGATCAACCCTGAAGATACAATTAGGCTTAGAGTTTTAGGAATTTATTGGCATTTCTTAGGTGGGTTATGGCTCTTGCTTTTCACCATGCTTTTCTTATTGTAAGAACAGGTAATTTTATTCAAATAGTTAGGTAGAATCATTCTTGATAAGCCGCATAATGATGCTAGTTAAAAACAAGGTCTTTCTTTAAGATTTGATTCATTAAATTTGCGCAACAAATTCGCAATTATTTGCAACATGTCAGGACATTCTAACGATAACGTTTCATCTAAAGAACTTTGGGGAGGAGGGCGCTCTCCTTACGGCATTTCCTACGGGAAAATGTACATGTGGTTCTTCCTCGTATCAGATGCTTTAACATTTGGTGGTCTACTATCAGCTTACGGATTTTCTCGTGCAGCAAGTGAGAGCCAATGGCCTATTGGTGAGCAAGTTTTCCGTGCTCTCCCAGGATTAGATGGTCAGTACCCACTTATTTATGTGGCACTTATGACATTCATTCTTATCGTTTCATCTGTAACGATGGTTCTTGCCGTAGAAGCTGGACACAGAAACGATAAACGAGGTGTTGTTCGATGGATGCTTGCAACTATTGTTGGCGGTATGTTCTTCCTAGGTTCTCAAGCTTGGGAATGGTCTCACTTTATCCACGGAGGTGGCGGATCTTTCCTTCTCGCCAAAGAAGTCACTGTTACTGGTGAAAACGGCACTCAATACACATTACCTGTAGGAGAACCGATCTTTATGGACCATCACTTTGGAGAATTAGCTGAGGGATACGCCAATGGAGACAGTAACGTTATACTTGAAAACGACCACGGCCACATCAAGCTTGTTCAGTTTGGAGAGCACACCCACGAAGCAGAGCTTCACTCTCTAACAATCAATAAATATATCATAGGTGAACAAGAAGTTAGTGGAGCTGATGCATCTGCACTTTGGGACGCTCGTTCGGAATCATTCAAATTCGGAGCTAACATGCACGAGAACGAGTACGCAATGCAACAGAGCTACGCGAATTTTTTCTTCTTTATTACAGGATTTCACGGATTTCACGTATTCTCTGGAGTGGTAATAAATATTATTATATTCTTTATGGCTCTAAAAGGAGTTTTCGAGAAACGAGGACACTACGAAATGGTAGAGAAAGTTGGTTTATATTGGCACTTTATCGACCTCGTGTGGGTATTCGTATTTACTTTCTTCTACCTCATCTGATAGCACTGAAATCATGGAACGCGACGATTTAATTGTAAACGATAATTACTCTTTAAACGCAACTCACAGCGAGGAAGCAGGAGTTAAGATTCGTAAAAATATCATATATGTTACTGTACTTTTAACAGCTATCACAGCTGTAGAGGTGGCTATGGGTATTATCTTCAAAAGAGCTGAAACATATACTTGGGAAGCTATAAAGTGGACTTTTGTAGCATTAACTCTAGTTAAAGCAGGATACATTGTAATGAGTTTTATGCACTTAAGTGAAGAAAAAAGTGTCTTGAAAAAGAGTATCCTAATGCCCTACATCCTGTTCATTATATACCTGTTCTACATTCTAGCTACAGAAGGGTTTGGGCATCTCTTTAACCACAATAGCTTACACTAAGACTGGTTTATTAGGGCAATGCTTAAAAGAATTATTCTGATATTCCTGCTCGTGGGAATACCTCTTTTCGGAATTGTAGTTCTTGGTATTCTTGGAGATCACAGGTTTAATACGCTGCCTTACTTTACTGAAGAGGGTCCTATAGATACACTTGTTCCAGGAGTTCTTCAGGTCGATGATTTTGAACTTATCAATCATTTAGGCCAACCTTTTGGATCTCAAGATTTACAGGGCTCAGTCTGGATTGCAGCTTTTTTCGCTACAGATGCTGAGCATGTTGGTGTGATGACTCGACAACTGCTTTGGCCTAACTTTAGATACAGAGACAAAAAGGGGATATCTATCGTATGCTTTACCCTCAATCCAGAACACGACACACCTTCAGTACTTGAAGAGTACGTAAATATGAATACTCGCTATAACGGTGTGGATGACAAATGGCAATTCTTAACAGGCGAAAAAGAAGAAATTGATCGGATTATTCGGGATGAATTTAAAATCAAGCGCGACCCAGAAGATCCGGAAAATATTGCAACGTTATGGCTTGTAGATTCGAAAGGGTACCTTAGGGGTGTTTACCATGCCGCATCCGAGGATGCACTCAGGGATGCAACAGAAGATATTGCTCTTCTAAGAAAGGAAATGGACATTAAGGAACACGCTGCAAAAAAACGCGAGAAGGAATTTAAAAATAATCCCCCCACTCCATTGCCGATTTTAGGACCGGAAGGACACACCATTCCTTCATTTGCGTTTACTACCATTGACAGTCTCGAGGTTTCTCACCGTGATGTAGAAGGGAAGATTAAAATAGTTGACTACTTTTTCACTCATTGCCCGACAATCTGCCCAATTCTCAGCTCTCAACTCTCAAGGACTCAGTCAATACTTAGCAAAAAAAGCGTGGGCAAAGAGGATGTAATAATTCTAAGTCACTCTGTTGACCCTGCTCGGGACACACCTGAAAGACTCTCAGAATATGCTGAAAACATGAATGCTGACACATCGGGGTGGAAGTTTATGACGGGGAATAAAGATGATCTCTACGACCAAGCTCGATACGGATACTATCTTACTGCTATGGAAAGCGATACTGCTGCAGGAGGGTTCTTCCATTCTGACACATTTGTTCTTGTAGATAAACTCGATCGAATACGTGGATATTACGATGGAACATCAACCTATGAAGTTGATGAGATGATTTCTCACGTACTACAGTTGTTAGAAGAGGAATCTTTTGAAGGAGGTGTTTATTAATTAGAAAAAAAATAGAATGTCAATGAAACTTTCAGACTCTAAATTAAAAATAATTATTGCGGTAATAACCATCACTATCCCTGCTGTTGTTACACTACTTGCTTACCTTCCTCCTCTTGAATTAGAACCTGATACAGTAGCTAAATTTTACATACTTCCTAAGATTAATGCCATGATCAATGGGACAGCTTTCTTCGTTTTATTAGGCGCTTGGGTTGCGATAAGATCCGGTAAAATTCAATTACATAAGATGCTTACTTCTACAGCAGTAATACTAAGCATTCTATTCCTCGTCAGCTACATTGCCTTTCATTTCACTGTTGCCTCAACTCACTATTGTGGAAGTGAAGAAATGAAAATGTTGTATTTTTTCATCCTCATTACACATATCATACTTTCAGCACTTATTGTTCCTCTTGTGATGTTTACCTACGCTAGAGGTTATATGATGCAGGTAACCAAACATAAAAAACTAGCACACATTACTTGGCCTTTGTGGCTGTATGTTACTGCTACTGGTGTCATTGTATATTTGATGATCAGCCCCTGTTACCCCGTATAAATGCAAACCTTCCGACACTTCATACTATTCGTACTTTTTGCGTTATTAGTGGCAGATTTTTATTCGGCTCAATGCGTGATGTGTAAGGCTGTAGGAGAAGAAAGTGCGAACCAAGGTGGGATAGGATCTGGTTTAAATCAAGGGATTTTTTTTCTTATGGCTGTGCCATACATATTGCTTGGAATAGCTGGCATTGTACTTTGGAAACATTTTAACAAAGAGGGGAGATAATCATCTCTGATGCAAAGTCACGATTGATTAGATTTGTAGATAATATTTCTGCAAGCATCATGAACCGTATTTTATCGGCATTTATACTCATAACTGGGTGTTTTACTTTCGCCTCACTTTCTTTTGCCCAAACACCCTGGTCTCTACAAAAATGCATTAATCACGCATTCGAGCACAATCTTCAGATTAAACAAAGCGACTTGGGTAATGACCAGGCAGAAATAGGGCTTTTAAGCGCTAAAGGTGCATTTCTGCCTTCTATCAACACTTCTGGCTCACTTGGGTACAACATCGGAATGACTCTAGATCCTTTCACCAATGAATTCGCTACGGATGCTATACAGTCGAATAGTTTTGGAGTAAGTTCAGGACTTACGCTGTATAACGGATTCAGGAATCATTTAAATCTCAAGAGAGCAGAAATAGGTTTAGAACTTGCAGCAACAAACCTCGAACGAACCCAAAATGATCTTATTCTTTTGATCTCAAGTGCCTATCTCAATGTTCTATTCCAAGAAGAATTCGTGAATATCGCTACTCTTAATCTAGACGCTACGAAAAGGCAAGTAGATAGAATGACGAAACTCGTTGATGCTGGAGCTGCACCCGCCTCTAACCTACTAGATGTGCAAGCTCAACAAGCTGCTGATTACGCTACGCTCATTTCAAACGAAAATGCACGCTCTATCGCAAAACTCAATCTCACCCAACTTCTTCAACTCTCACCCGAAGAAGCATCAACATTCGAGATTGTACTACCATCTGATTCAGACATGGAATCTTCATCTCTTCCAGCCTCAGCATCTCAAGCTATAAATCACGCCCTGAACTCCTTCCCTGAAATGCGCGCTGCGTCCCTCACCCTCGAGGATGCAAACGTCAATTTAGATCTTGCGAAAACTGGATATCTACCTCGTTTATTCGGTTCATATAACTTCGGATCAGGATACTCTGCAAATCGACAAATCCCTGTAGGAGAACCCACTTATGACTTGGCTGAATTGGGACAATTAGAGGATGGAACTACCGTCTATTATTCAGGTGTCACAGCCGACGGTGCTCAAGTGATTCCCCTTGTTCCTAATTACTCTGAATATGAAGCTATTTCTTTTTCGGATCAACTTTCTATGAATATCAACCAAAGTATTTTCTTCTCTCTTAGCATTCCTGTTTTAAACGGTTTTAATACTCGTTCAGGGGTAAAACAGGCTGAAGTGGGAGTACTTCAATCAAAATACGCTCAGCAGTCGACTAAGCAAGCTTTGACTCAAACTATAGAAAGCGCTTGGGCTGATGCTATTGCCTCACAAAAAAACCTCTTAGCACAACAAGCAGCTCTTTCTTCAGCTGAACTTGCATTTGCAAACACCAAATTACAATTTGAATCTGGAGCTATTTCCGCTCTTGATTATGCCGATTCAAGAACGCGGTTAGACAACGCTAAAGTGAATATGCTACGAACTAGATATGATCTTTTGTTTAAATCGAAGATTTTAGATTTCTATCAGGGGAAGGCCATCACATTACGCTAACAGATAGCACTATGACTAAAAAACACATTTTTATCATTCTTGGAGTGGTTCTTATATCACTACTTGTAGTTGCATCACTTTTTGGCGGGAATAGAGAACTTCCTGAGGTGAATACGACAATTGCTGAATTAAACACTATCGTTGAAAGGGTTAGTGCTTCAGGTAAAATCCAACCTGAACTTGAAGTTAGTGTCAGTGCCGAAGTCAGTGGACAATTAATCGAGCTACCTGTAAAAGAAGGTGATGTCGTTGCTGAAGGTGACCTACTTGCCGTAATCAACCCTGATGTGTATATTTCTGCTCGTAACAGAGCTCAAGCAGCTGTTAATACAACACTTTCTAATTTATCATCGGCTAAAGCGATGCTTGCATCAAGTGAGTCGGGATATTACGTGGCTGAGAAATCCTGGGATAGAAATCAAATCTTGTTTAAGAGCGGAGTTGTATCTCAGGCAGAATTTGATCAATCAGAATCTGCATTTAATGCTGCTGAAGCGAACTTAGTAAGTGCTGGAGAAAGTGTTAAAAGTGCTGAATATTCTATACTTAGCGCTCAAGCATCACTCCAAGAGACATTAGATAACTTATCTAGAACTACGCTACGTGCACCACAGGCAGGGATAGTAACTGCTCTAGTCAAAGAGGTTGGGGAAAGTGTTCAGGGAAATGGCTTCGTTGCGGGAGAAGTGGTTATGAAAATAAGCAATCTTGGCCTTATGGAGGTAGATATTGAAGTGAATGAAAGTGACATCGTCAGGGTAAAGATTGGCAACGATGCAGAAATTGAAGTTGATGCATATTTAGACGAAACCTTTAAAGGTCACGTCAGCGAAATAGGCAATACTGCTTTAAATGCAGGCGTGAATGGATTTAACCTAGATCAAGTGACTAACTTCTCGGTAAAAGTTAGGATTAGCCCTAATAGCTATAAACATCTATTCAACGATTCTTCAAAATCACAATCACCATTTAGACCTGGAATGAGTGCCACTGTAGATCTGTTAACCAGAAATGTAAAGGATGTTGTCTCAATTCCCATTCAATGTGTATCAACACGTAAATCTGAGGACAGTGACGATGCTGAATTAGGTGTTTTTCTGATGGGAGAAGGAGATGAAGTTGTTTGGGGTAAAGTTAAAACTGGAATTCAAGATAATTTTAATATTGAAATCATATCCGGGTTGAAAGAGGGTGATGTAATCGTGAGCGGACCGTATGATATGGTTTCCAGGAAGCTCGAAGACGGTGATAAGGTGGAGGTGAAAGAAGATGAAGAAGAAGAAGAATTTGACTAATGGGTGTTATTCTTCATTTAGAAACGACAACTCATCAGTGTGCTGTTGCTCTCTCAAAGTCGGGAAAACTTCTTGCAAACAGATGTGTTCGAGAAAATGGCTATAGTCACGCCGAGAAACTTCAGACGTTTATAGATGAAGTTTTCATCGAAGCAAACCTAACGCCAGAGGTTCTTTCAGCCGTTAGTGTTTCGGGTGGTCCTGGGTCTTATACCGGATTAAGAATAGGTGTGGCTGCAGCTAAAGGACTTTGTCATGCTCTAGGAATTCCTCTTATTTCAGTGGATACGTTGACTGTTCTTGCTATACAAGCGATGGCAAAACAGCCTGGTTTTGATGCATTCGTACCAATGTTAGATGCAAGAAGAATGGAGGTCTATTCTCGTTGCTTTGACGCTCGACTCAACCACGCTAGTAATATTGAGTCAATCATCGTAGATGATAAAAGGAATTTTCCTTGGGATGGGTTGGATAAAATTTGTTTTTCTGGAGATGGGGCGCTAAAGTGCTCTGGAATTCTTTCAGGAAATAACAGAGTGTTTATTGAAGATTGGCCAACTGCTGAGGCTGCAATTGAGTTAGCTAGCGATAAGTTTAAAAAGGAAATATTTGAGGATATTGCTCTGTATGAACCGACCTATCTAAAAGAATTTATAGCTGGGAAAGCTAAGGATCCGCTAGGGCTTAGAGGTAGTATACTTTAATTAAAAAAAGATGAGAAAGTTAAAAATTCCACTTTTGATTGTTGGAGCGTATTTTTTAATGCAATCCTCTTGCGATCAGAATAACCAAAATATTCCATATGTCCCTGTGAATTTTGATATTAATCTGAACCTACCTTCATACACCTCCTTAAATTTTCCCAGTGAGCACCTGATTGTTCAAGGAGGTTCTAAGGGAATTATTATTTACAGATACACCATGGATGAATTTGTGGTACTCGATAGACACTCAACTTTTGATGTGACACTGGGATGTCATGTGGCTGTTGAGTCAGATGGAATTACCCTTTCTGATGAAAGCGAATGTTCTGATTCAAAATGGATCATCCTTGACGGATCAGTAATGCAGGGGCCAGCAACTCTACCTCTTCATAGATATAGAACCAATTGGAACCCACCAATACTTCACGTTTACAATTAAATAGTCGCGGTAGCTTTTAGTATCTGTACTCGTCAGACTTATAAGGACCGTCTACTGGTACTCCTATGTAATCCGCTTGTTGCTGAGATAAAACTTCTAGAACAACTCCAACTTTTTCAAGGTGTAGCCGCGCTACTTTCTCATCAAGGTTTTTAGGTAGTGTGTAAACTTTGTTCTCGTATTGATCGGCTCTCAACCAAAGCTCCAATTGTGCAAGCACTTGGTTAGAGAATGAATTACTCATCACGAAACTGGGGTGCCCTGTAGCACAACCTAAGTTTACCAAACGACCCTCAGCAAGAACAATAAGGTCTTTTCCATTAATCGTATATTTATCAACCTGTGGCTTGATCTCATCCTTTGAATTTCCATGGTTTCCGTTGAGCCATGCCATATCAATTTCATTGTCAAAGTGACCGATATTGCATACAATCGCCTTGTCCTTCAACGCCTCGAAGTGAGCGCCAGTTATAATATCCTTATTTCCAGTTGCAGTAACAATTATATCTGCTTCAGCGCAAGCTTCAAGCATAGGCTTGACTTCGAAACCTTCCATTGCAGCTTGTAAAGCACAAATAGGGTCGATCTCACTTATTATAACCCTGCAACCAGCGTTGCGAAGAGATTCAGCTGAACCTTTACCCACATCACCAAAGCCAGCAACAGCTGCAATTTTACCGGCCATCATAACATCAGTAGCTCTGCGGATAGCATCTACTAAAGACTCGCGACAACCATACTTGTTGTCGAACTTAGATTTAGTTACTGAGTCGTTAATATTGATGGCTGGCATATGAAGTGTGCCATTTTTTTGACGATCATGAAGTCTCAATACTCCAGTGGTAGTTTCCTCAGAAATACCTTTTATTCCTCCTGCTATTTCAGGGAATCTATCCAGTACCATGTTCGTTAGATCTCCTCCATCATCTAAGATTAAATTAAGGGGCTTGCGGTCTTCTCCAAAGTGAAGAGTTTGTTCTATACACCAATCAAAATCCTCCTCAGTGAGTCCTTTCCAAGCATATACAGCAACACCCGTAGCAGCGATTGCGGCAGCAGCGTGATCCTGAGTAGAGAATATATTACATGAAGACCAAGTGACATCAGCACCCAACTCAACAAGAGTTTCGATAAGAACAGCTGTCTGAATGGTCATGTGTAAGCAACCCGCTATGCGAGCTCCACTGAGAGGCTTTGAAGGCCCAAACTCTTTACGAATAGCCATTAAACCTGGCATCTCAGCCTCAGCTAAACGTATTTCTTTTCTACCCCAATCAGCAAGGTTAATATCCTTCACTTTATATGGAAGATAGGATGTATTAGTTGATAAATTCATGGTACAAATTTACGTAACGAATTGCTATCTTGGACTTAACTTTACATTATGGGAATAGTCCTAGCAACAAAGTATGTTAATGTTTTCGAAAAGACGAATGAAGATGTCCTTAAGCGTGTGAGCAAACACTACCCCAAGAGAGATACACGTGGGCTTTCGAAGAATAAAATTGCAGAGCACGAGGCTGTTATCAATTGTCTTCAAGAGCTACTAGGAAGCAAAGATTGGTGGATTGAGCACGAGGAGAGTGGAAAACCTGTTCTATATATAAGTGGAGTTCGTGGAAATTTATCGATTTCAATAAGCCACGTAATTGATCAAGTGAACAATACTAAGAGTATAGCTCACGCAGCGGTAATCTTACTTAAGGACACAACTCAAGAGAGTGCGAGGATAGGTGTTGATCTCGTCATTCAAGGTGACCCTAGATTAGAGCGCATAGCTGGTAGGGTGATGAGAAAAGAGGAAATAGAGGGGGGAAGATTGGAAGAGGTTTGGGCTTGTAAAGAAGCCATGTATAAAGCTTTCGGTCCAGGCCTTGACTTCGTGAAAGATTTAAAAGTGGACTTTCTATCAAAAGATTTAATAAGTGGAATGGGGAGGAAATGGGAAGTGAGACGAAAGGGAAATACAGTGGTGGTGCTGGGGCCAGTGTAAACGCTTAACGCAACAAGGGAACCCCATGGGGTTCCCTTGTTGTAATAAGCTGTTTTAGAACTACTCTAGCTCTGGATAGAATGTTCTATCTCTGGATACCTTTGTGACGACGCTCAGTAGAAACACTAAGTTTCAAGCGGCCTTTTCGTCGACGGGCGTTTAAAACATTACGACCGCTAGCAGACGCCATACGTTTACGAAAACCGTGCTTGTTGCGGCGCTTTCGAACTGAAGGTTGAAATGTTCTTTTTGGCATGATTTCTATTTTTCCCTTTTATAGAGGAGGGCAAAGATAGTGAACTCTTTCTTTACTCACAACCCCTTTTTAGTTGCTAAATTCGCACTATATGAAGAGCCAAACTACAACGACTACCGAAAAGAAGAAGAAGAAGCGACTTAAAATATCGGATCTGCGTGGTTTTGCACAGATGGCACCCTATTTAAAACCACACAGACTAGGTTTTGCGTTGGGGATTGTATTAATCACGATTTCCAGTATTCTTACACTTTTTGTAACGAGATTATGGGGACAGCTAGGTGGAGTAGGTATCATGGGAGGAAATGAAAACATTTCCGCAAGTGACCTTGAAACAGGATTCTTAGCAAACTTCAACTTTAACAACCTAGAGGCAATCGGAGTGACAATTGCAATCGTCCTTGTTGTACAGGCTTCTCTAAGTTTTATACGCGTTTATCTTTTTGCGAATATGACTGAAAAAATGATGCTCACAATGCGACGCGATGCCTTCGAAGCTGTGATAAGTATGCCCATGAACTTCTATCACGACAAGCGAGTTGGTGATGTTAACAGTCGTATTTCTGCAGATATAGCATCAATTCAAGACACTTTCACTACAACTTTAGCAGAGCTGATACGCCAAACAATCATGCTCGTAGGTGGCATTGCCGCACTCGCTTATTTTTCAGTCGATTTAACCTTAATGATGCTTATGACTCTCCCTGTAGTGGTTCTTGTCGCAATCGTATTTGGGAAATTTATCAAGCGCTTGTCTAAAGAAACGCAAGATGAAATTGCCTCGTCTAATGTCATCGTTCAAGAAGTGCTAACCGGCATCATTAACGTGAAGGCTTTTGCAAATGAGTGGTACGAGCGAAATCGATATGCAAGTAGTATCAGAACAGTTAGAAACCTTGCGATGAAAGGTGCTATTGGGCGCGGAGCTTTCGCAAGCTTCATCATTCTATTTATTTTCGGAGCCATCACGCTCGTGATTTTTAAGGGTGCGGCGCTTATGCAATCCGGTGAGTTGGCTTCGGAGCATTTTTTTACGTTCCTTTTGATGACGGGGCTTGTTGCTGGAAGTGTTGGTGGGCTTGCGAATCTATTCGGGATAGTCCAAAAAGGCTTAGGTGCTGTTGAATCTCTTATGGATCTACTCAATGAAAAACGTGAGATAAGAAGTCTTACTGAAGAAGTCAAATCATACGATTTACGAAAGCCTTTAAAGTTTGAGAATGTCCATTTTCATTATAACTCACGTAAAGAACTCGCCATACTTTCAAATCTCTCGCTTGAGATGAAAGCCGGAGAACAAATCGCTCTTGTTGGACCAAGTGGAGCTGGTAAGTCAACGATTGCTTCCCTCCTTCTTCGATTTGAATCTCCCGTATCAGGATCGATTACAATTGACGGAGAGGATGTCAGCGAAATGGATCTCCGCGGATTTCGAAAAAGAATAGGGTACGTACCACAAGAAGTAATCCTTTTCGGAGACGATATCAGATCTAACATTGCATATGGAAAACTAGATGCCACAGACTCAGAAATTCGCGATGCAGCAAAGCGAGCTAATGCCATAGATTTTATCGAATCCTTTCCAGAAGGCTTCAGCACAATTGTTGGTGAGCGTGGAATCCAACTATCAGGTGGGCAAAGACAACGTATCGCAATCGCTAGAGCTATTCTACGGGACCCTGATATATTAATCCTTGATGAAGCCACAAGTGCACTCGACAGTGTTTCTGAAAAAGAAGTCCAGATCGCACTTGAAGAACTTATGAAGGATCGTAGCACCCTTATCATTGCCCACAGATTAAGCACTATAAAGAATGCACACCGCATCGTAGTACTCGTAGATGGTTCAGTTGTTGAAACGGGAACTCACTCTAAATTGATTGAAAATAAGGGGCCATATTACAGACAGATTCAATCCCAAGATTTCAAGTAACTTGCACTCATGGCAAAACGCGAAAGATATCTTGCTCAGTCTGGAATCTAATCTCGACAACTTATCATTTACTCCATTGACTTTCGAAATCACTCAGCCATTAATGGTGCTCTGAGTGCTCCCATAAGTCTCTGAACTTCAACGTACGCTCCACGCCAAAGAAGGAGAGCGCTAAGTTCATTTACTCTCGCCCTTTGGAGGGCAACTTCTAGAGATCTATAGTCGAGAGCGTTAATTACACCGTTTTTATAAGAGCTCTCAGCTATCTCTAATGATGTTGTCGCGTTACGAGTAGCTTGAATACATAGGGCGTGAACAGAAGCCCCTAGTGTGTATCTGTCGTAGGCATTGTTTGCGATAGAGCTCACCTGATATCTAGTATTTTCAACATCTAAGACGGCAATATCTGCTTGTATTTTTGCAAGAGAAATAGAACGCCGTGTCGCACCGCCATTTAACAGATTGAAGTTTAGAGTTAAAAGAGCAGAAGTGTTCACTGAACGACCCGACGCTTCTAAATCTGCTCCTTCTGATGAAAACTTAGAAAAAGCATCAGAGAAAGAAGCGTTTAATCCAAGTACAGGATATAGAAAGGCTTGAGCTTGCTTCACTCCACTTTGAGAAATGCTTTCTGAGAGTAAAGCATTTTGTAAGCTTGTGTTATCTAATAAAACTGCGATACTTATATCTGATGAACTTGGTAGATCAGGTGGAGAAACCAGTTTATCTGTTAGAGTCCAAAGAACACTCTCGGAATCACCCATTAAGAGATTGAGGTTGCGAAATGCCGATTTAACAGCGACTCCTTGTTGAAGCCATGAAGTGCTGTCAGCAAGAATTGCATTTTCAAACTGTAATCGATCGAAGGTGCCGGCAGCTCCATAAGATTCACTTAATTTAATCTCATTAAGGCGTTGGCGACTTAGCGACATTGACTCGGCAAGTACACTGAGGAGCTCTGTTTGAAGAAGAACGTTGTGATAGGTTCTGTCAACAGCTTCAACAGTTTGTTCGATAATGAGTGCAGCTTGACCTTCTGACTGAGATTCGAGGAGGTCGAGACGCGACTTTGACGTAAACATTCCCATGCCATTGAATAAAGTCCAATTAAAATTTACACCAGCGTTGATACCGTCCGTTTCAAATTTCTCCTGTATGAATGATGTGGGGTTCTCCGTTTGGTCAGAAACGGAAGTGGATCCTGTGACGAAAGTGGAAAGAGTAGGAAGCGCTCCAGCAGCGCCCCAACTATTGCTAGTTGCTGCAGCTTCGGTGCGCAGGTGAGCCGTCCTAATGCCGAAGTTCGAATCGAGAGCTCGATGAATAGCTTCATCGAGACTAAGTGTTGAATATAAATTTTCCTGAGCACTCAAACTCGTCATCGAAAAGAGCAATCCTATAACTGCTAGCGAAGGAGATATTAAGATTTTCATTTTTCTGCTAGATCTTCCGTGTTAGACATTACACCGAGCTCTGATTCCAGTGATGCAGCATGGTGCTTTTCTCGGTTAGAGGGTTCAGCATCTTTTGACGATAGCCATCTGCCATCTGAAATCCAGATCCAACTTCGATGCAATGGATTAATCCACTTCAAGTAAACAGGCAGAAGAATTAGGATAATCACTGTCACAAATAGCAGCCCGAATGCAACTGATATTGCCATAGGAATTAGGAATTGAGCCTGGAAACTTTTATTGAGCATTAAAGGAGCAAGGCCTGCAACCGTAGTCACTGATGTGAGTAGTATTGGACGGAATCTATTCATTCCAGATTCCCATATAGCTTCGTTTACACTCATCCCATCCTTTAAATAGCTATTATATGCAGCTACAAAAACCAGAGCATCGTTTACAAGGATTCCAATAAGTGCAAGCAACCCAAGAAAAGAAAATAAACTCAGTTGGGCTCCAAGCAGCCAGTGGCCCAAACTAATTCCTACTAAGCCAAATGGTATAAGTGCGAAAACCGCCAATCCCTGTAATGGAGATCTAAATGTGAGGACGATCACTAAAAACATCAAGGCGAAAATTAAAGGCATTACTTTGCTGATTGAGTTTTGCGATTTTGAAACTTCTCGATTTTGTCCTTCATAACTTACACGGACATTGGGATATCTAGTTAAGATAGCTGGAACGATTACTGACTTAAGTTCTGAAACGATGTCTGTAGCACTTGCTTTAGGATTTGCTAAATCCGCTGAAACTTGAACTTCACGCATTCCATAGATGCGTTTAATTGCCGAAACCCCTCGTTCTACGTTGATTTTACATATTTCTGTGAAAGGTATCTCGTCGCCTGTTACAGTGCGGAGTCGGAAATTTTCAAGTGATCCAATAGAGGCCCTGTCGCGCTCGTCGAGTCTCACCCATACGCGAACTTCGTCACGTCCTCTTTGTAGCCTTTGCACCTCTAAACCATAAAAGGCTTGACGTATTTGGGATAAAATTTCTCCCTCATTAAATCCAAGATGATAAGCACGAGGCAGAAGAGTGACACTGATTTCCTGAAGTCCCTCTTGATTGCTATCTGAGACATCTTTCAAATCATCACGCTTTTGCATTTCAACTTTAAGTTCATTTGTAGCAGCATCTAGGGTTTCAAGGTCGTTGCCTAACAACGAAACCGAAACCGCTCTACCGAATGGAGAGAATGCAGCAAAACTTAAGTTCTCAGCACCATAAACAACACCTACCTTCTCTCGGATTCTAGAAGTGATCTCCGTACTTTGAATGCCACGATTTTCTCCATCTAAAAACTGAATATTGAGTGAGCCTAAATGTGATTTAGGCCCTACTTTTTTATCAATAGACATAATTGTCTGAAGGCTGTCATTGCGTTTTGAGTTGAACTCATCATTCACTTCCCAAACAGCTTTTTCAATTCTGTTTAACTTCTCAAGTGTGATCCCCTCTCTTGTTCCAGCTTGCATTGTTAGGGTTACGTTCAGGTTATCTCCTTCTATAAAAGGGAAGAATGTAGTTTTAACGAACCCGCCACCTATAAGACCTGGAACGGTGATGAGGAAAATAGAAAATATTACACTGAAGGAAATCCAAGGACGTCGTATGGTAAATTTCAGAAGTGGAGCATAAAAAGTATCGCGAAATCCGTTGAGGATTTTTCTCATTCCGCGTTCTAGTTTGTTTGGTTTAAATCCTCTTTTTAAAGCTTTAGAGTTTCCGATGTGAGCAGGAAGAATAAAAGCTCCTTCTATGAGAGAAAATATGAGCGTTAAAATAATGACGACTGCCATATCCTGGAAAAAGTCTCCGAGTGTACCTTCAATGTAAAAGAAAGAGGAAAAAGCGATTACAGTGGTTACGATGGCAGAAAAAACGGCCGGAAGAACCTCCATCGTTCCTTCAACAGTCGCATCAATACGCGAGTATCCTCGTTCGAACTTCCGATATATATTCTCTGCAATCACGATTCCGTCATCCACAAGAATTCCTATAACGAGTATCATTCCGAAAAGACTGATCACATTAATTGTGATGCCTGCCATATCTGCAAAAACAAACATTCCAGCAAAAGATACAGGTATGGCAAGAGCTACCCAGAATGCCAGTCTTAGGTTTAAGAATAGCGCAAGGAAAAGCAACACAAGAAGAAACCCAATCACCCCATTATTAACCAACAGATCAATACGCTGGTTTAGCACCACCGATTGATCGAGGACAATATCGATCTTCAAATCTCCTCCTCTCACATTATATGCTTCTATATACGATCTCACATATTCCGTCACATCAAGAATAGACTCCGTATTGAGACTATTAACAGTAATTGAAACCGATGGTTTACCATTAAACCAGTTTCTAGACGGATCTCCCTCAGCCCACTTATCAGTAACATCTGCTACATCTGACAATCTAACAATCCTGCCATCTCTATCAGCTCTTATTACAATATCCTTAAGCTCTGTTGCAGTGTACTCTTTATATCTCCCACGAATTATAAGTTCCTCCTTATCTCCCTTAATTATTCCACCTGTCGTTTCGATATTAGTAGCCCTGACGGCTTGAGCTACCTGCGCAATGCTTATCCCTAGCTCACTTAAGCTATTTTCTCTAACAGATATTTCAATTTCTTCATCTGGAAATCCCGACAGATAAATTTGAGAAATATCATTCGAAGTTTTTAGATCTAACTCTATTTTTCTTGCCTCAGATTTTAGAAGGTGTAGATCTGAGGATCCTGTAACTGCAAAAACAATTGCAATATTTTCTGGTTCCTGTTTGAAGATAATCGGAGGCTCCATACCGGCAGGAAAAGAGGCTATTTTATCTACGGCATTCTTTACATCTTGGAGCGCTTGGTCTGTTTTATTCGCTGTACGAACTTCAACAAGAATACTCCCGGCGTTCTCTGTACAGGTAGACGTAACAAGATCGATATTCGCTATGCCTTGAAGGTTCTCCTCAATCTTAGCAACAATTCCATCCTCAATTTCTTCTGGTGAAGCTCCGAGATATACAACTTGAATGGCGATGAGTTTCGAATCAATTTCGGGAAAGAAGTTCGATCGCAAATTCGACATGCCCACAAAACCAAAAACCAATATAGACAGCATTAAGAGGTCTCCAACAATGTGGTGCTGAACGAAAAATTTTATGACATTTCTCATGACTATTGTCCGCTTTCGGTACCCGAAACTTCCATGCCCTCATAAGCTCCCAAAACAGGTTCACTCAAGATTACTGTCCCATCTGGGATTCCAGATACAATGAGCGTTTTAATAGACAGGAATTCTTGATTCGTATTTATTTTCTGAAGCTTATCAGACCTTACTCCAAAGATCTCTCCTTCTGAATCTAATAAATTAAGAGGAATTTCGACCACATTTTTTATTTCAGAAGCTGAAATAAATCCAGACAAATATCTCCCATCTCTCATCTCGCCATCCATCAATTCATTCACTTTACAAAATACCGTTGCAGATTGTGTGGTCGGATTAACGTTACCCGAAACTCTATCCACCTTGCCTTCTGCAACTCTCAAACCATTCTCATCCTCAAAAACAACTTCAGCTCCAATCTTTAAAGACTTTAAATACCTTTCATGAACTGCCGTCTTAATTTCGTAAACACCAGTTCCAACGAATAATCCAACAGGCTGACCAGCGCGAACCAATGATCCTGGCCTCACCATCGCCTTCGCAACAAAACCGTCGAATGGTGCTCTAATGATGAACTTAGAAGCTCTGTCTTCTGACGCTTTAATGGTATGAAAACTGGCCTCTACGCCTCTATTGACAATGAAGTACCCCTCTCTGTCAGTTGCCGACTTAGGTAATTCTGGAAGCGTTTTGGCCACGTCTATACTTGCTACATATGTATCCCAAACCACAGATCTTTCAGGAAAATCTACCTTTATACTAGCGAGCATACCGGTAACAAGTTGAACAAATTTAGATCGAGCTCCTTTTAGGTTTGCTCTTGACTCTGTATCATCGAGGCTGAGAATTACATCTCCCTTTCTATAAGTTGTACCCTCGCGGAATTCAACTCCTCCGAGCTCAAGCACACCATTTACTTCAACAAACAGGTCTATTCTATGCCATGCTTCTACTCTACCCTCAACAGGGATTTTGGGGATAATGTCAGTATTTTTAACCACTTGCGTTAATACAGGTCGAGCGATGGTCTCTGGAAGGGAAACCTTCGGAGATTCCTTCATTCCTATTAAACCATTCATAACCAAAACTCCAACAATAAGTATAGCCGCTCCAGAGAGAAATCTTAAGGCTGTTTTAACTAAAGGTGACATTGATACACTTCTTAAATTTACTCGTAGTTTATAAAAGTGCAAATATCGTTCACTTAAAACGTATCAAGGTCTATTGGACGCATTACTCCAAACCATTTT
>DBBW01000027.1 GCA_002292405.1 Flavobacteriales bacterium UBA974 | reverse complement strand
TCCTTCACCTTCAGTAGCCCAAAGGAGGCTAATTGCGAAGATGTCAGACACAACTAAAGGAGTAGCGCCCTGGAAAGTCCATTCGTAAGAACTGCCCGTTGTATATGTGTATTCATAAACAGTTGAATCACCTGCCATAACATCTACAACTCCTTCAAGCTCGCCTTGAACCGGGATGTCAGCATAATCCACAAAAATATCAGAGTAAATACTGCAACTATTTTCGTCTTCAACGCCGACTGTGTACTCGCCGCCTGAAACAGCAAGTGGGTCTATACCATTCCAGAGATAGTTTAATTCACCTAAACCTCCAGCAGCAAATGCTGTGATAATTCCTGATTCTGATGAAGTACAGTTTGGAGGAGTGCTTTCAAGTGAGAGTTGAAGAGCGGGAGGGGAGAAGATTTGAAATTCAAGGGTGGTTGAGCAGAGATTGTTGTCACTTACGGTAACAGTATAATCACCAGGGTAAAGTGAATTTGGATCATTTGATCCGAAAAAGAGATCATACGGAGGCACTGCGCCAGACGTAACAATGTTCACTGATCCTTCGTTAGAATATGAACAAAGAGCATCAGTGGTAGATTCTACAAATGTTAAAAGGTCAGTATCTTCATATATCACTTGCGTGAATGGTAAACTCTCATTTCCACAACCGTCAAAGGCTATAAATGTTCGAGTTAGGATTACTGCCAATGGGCATACACCAGGCGTGAGTTCGGAAGTAACTTCTACAAGGGTGTTGCTGCATAAGTCTTCAGCAGTTGGCATCCCAAAATCTTCAGTATTAATAGCTGAAGATATTATCTGTTCAGGAAGCAGATCAGTCCAAGCAGGTGCTGTGTCATCAATTACTTCTATTACCTGTTCAACTGTAGAGCTATTGCCACAAGCATCTGTTGCTGTAACAAGTCGATATACACTGTATTCGCCAAAACAAATACCTTCTAGTATAGACTCTTCTTCGAATTCATATGTTACGGGAGAGCTACAAGCATCTAAAGCTATAGGATTTGTAAATAATGGTTGTATAGGACAAGAAATGGTTACAGGTTCAGTTCCAGAGATAAAAGAGGGTGGTGATGTATCTGTAACAGAGATGGTTTGGGTATGTTCAACTTGTCTATCCATACAGTCAGTTCCGACCCAGTGACGAATAATAGTGTAATCACCAGGGCAACTCCCCTCGATTGTGGTTTGTTCCATAACTACAATTACATTCCAAGTTGCTGCATAGCAATTTCCATCAGGGTTGTGTTCTTCCTCAAAAGTAGATGCGTATGAAGATATACCCGCATAAATAGTGGGAGGAGAGGGAACGCTTGAACAGCTAACATTTATATCGTCTGGAGCGTTGTTAAAGTGAGGGAGGAGACTGTTCCCATCACAATCTTCATTAAGATTTGCATATCCACAAGAGCCATCATTATCTGTAGCAGTATCCTCGTAATTACAAGCAAATTCATCTGTGCAACCATCTATTTCAAACATATCACAAATACCATCCCCATCGATGTCTGCGATACATTGACCATCACAGTCATAACCGAAAACAGGGAATTCACAAAAAGAATTGTCTTCAAAAGAAGCGTCTGGGTTATAGTTACACGCTAAAGGATTCATACAATCCCCTTGATCACAAACGCCAAATAAAATAATATCTAAGTCGTAATTGGCATTTGATGAATAACTATATCCATTTTGAAGATCGAAAAACCAAGTGCCATCACCACTGATGCCAGCTGCAGCGGCTGACATTGTATAAGTATAAAATCCATTGACTGTAGAAGCCCAGTTGCCAGGAAAATTAATATCATAACACGTTGAAGGTGGGTTAATATTGTATCCCTCACCTGCCATACAATTTCCGTTTGCTCCCGTAATAACGACAATCATATCTGCAGGCCAATCCCATCCACTAGAGGAGAAGTTAAGATTAAACTGTACTTGTGTGAGAGTACCTGTGAGGAATATATTTTGACTTGTGCTTTGACCTCCAGACAGCCATGTGTCAAAACTCACAGTTGTATTGCATTGGCTATACCCAAAAAAAGGAGCAATCAATATTCCAATCACAACTACTAAATGCCTAAAGATTAATTTCATATCTGTTATTTGTAGTCTGCAATTTACTTAAAAAAAAAACCGGAACACCTAAGTTTGGCATTCCGGCTAAAATATTATATGTATTTTATCAGCAAGCTGTACCGAATACAGAAAGTAATTCTAATAAATCACCTACAGTTGTAAGGCCATCATTATTAATATCAGTAGTACAACCAGATAAGCATCCGAATTCTGACAAGATTAAGAGTAAGTCTGCAACAGTTACACTGCTGTCATTATTTAGATCTCCAAAACAAGCGACTGCGTATTCACAACTTCCATCATCGAAATCTGCATCTGGATTGTAGTTTGAAGCAGAGCTGTCCATACAACCACCAACACCCACAGTGATCGTTCCTACCATACCTAGTAAAGCGTGAGAGCCAATCGAACAATCATAAGTATACACTCCTGGAATTGTAAAAGTGTGTGAACCCATACAAGCACCGTCAGGATTTCCAGCTATAGTTGGCAGTCCAAACGCCTCTGGATTTTCAAATGAAAGTCCAGTTTGTGAATCAACGTTACCATTAACATCATGAGTTCCACCATAGTTTACCCAATAAACAGTGTCTCCTACATTTACTATTAAGTCGGCATTAGTATATGAAAAACTCATAACTGAAACCTCAATTCCACCAAGACCGCATACGTCAAACACACAAGACCCATCATCTATAACAGCTGCAGGGTCATAATTGAGCGCATTTACATCCATACATCCTTCAACCCCAATATCAATCATCAGGGAACCAAACAATTGTTCTTGGCCAAATGGAAACCCAAACACTAGAACATACCCTTTAACTGTTATATCAGCCCTAAAATGGCCAGAAATTATAGGTGTGCCAGTTACAGTAGCACAATATTGATTGTTTCCTAAAAAAGTACAAGGGTAGCCAGAGTCACCATTGTTATAACAGGTAATGATTAATCCCAAGTCCTCGGGAGTGTAAATTGACAAGGGGTCGTCTAAATCTACCATTACCATACTAATAAGCTGAACTGAGTCAAGTGTGGTTGTAGGAGAAAAGGGAAGTGTAGGGTCAACCTCTAAAACAAACTCAGGAATTAGCATATGTAAAACATCTAAATATGGCTCACCTAATATTGCGGGATCAAATGTTTCTCCTTGATAAGGATCGGGCGCAATTCCTGTGACATCATCGCCGAAATCATAATCGGCTACACATTGAGAATAACCTGAGCCGCATAATAAAATTATTAATCCGGCAAGCAGAATGTTCTTACAATAGTTCATATTATATAATATTAAAGCGTTTTATTTTTTTTAATAAACAGTATAAAGATACAATAAGTTGCATGAGTTAAGATAATAAACTACATTGTAAACATATAATTTTATTGAACCAATATGAAATATGCATTCACAATATGAACCTACAAATGCAATTTATTAGGATTTTTATCTTGTTCTGCATCATGTCGACTATTGTCATCCATGTCAAGTCTCAATTAATGAATGTGTCAAGTGATCTGCAATTGGCTACAGACCACACCGGCGGATTTTTAGGGACAGGGGTGAGTTTTTCAGATTTTAATGGCGATGACATCGATGATTTAACTTTTGGTCATCATGAAGGTCAGTTGAGATTTTATTTAGGCAACAATAATGAAACAATCGCAGGGTTTCAAGAGGTGATATTAAATATTTCAAATGATCAATCTGAAGCAAAAATGGTTTTATGGGCTGATATAGATAATGATGGTGATCAAGATTTTCTAGTTACGAATAGAAACGCATCAAATAAACTTTGGAGGAATGATGGGGGGTTGGAATTCACAGATATTTCAGAGGTTTCAGGCATCTCTACAAATAATGACACAAAAAGTTATGGGGCTTCATTCGGAGATTATAACAATGATGGTTTCCTAGATTTGTACATCTGCAACTACCACACATATGTAGATTCAGAAACAAACGAATTATATCAGAACAATGGTGATGGAACATTTACGGATGTTACTGCATTTGCTGGTGTTGGCAATGGTTTCGCTCAATCCTTTCAATCAACATTCATTGATATTGACCTAGATGGACATTTGGATTTACATGTTATTAATGATAGAATTGATTACCCCAATGTATTTTATAAAAATAACGGTGATGGGACCTTTTTAGATATGGCAAATATGTGGTCCGTTAATTTAGGTATTTATGCGATGAGTTCTTCTTTGGGTGACTATGATAGGGACGGCGATATGGATTTATATGTTACGAATGGTTTTGAGGGTAACTCATTGCTGAGAAATGACCTTAACGATTCTGGTGTTTTTGTCGATATAGCTGTTCAAGAGGGGCTTGTAGTAAGTCAAATGTGTTGGGGCGCATGCTGGTTCGACCACAACAATGACACATGGCCCGATCTTTATGTCGCATCAGGTATGACAGCTTATACAGAGATTCCTGATGTTTTTGATGACTTTGGATATCAACCAAATCAGTTTTTTGTTAATCAAGGTGCATCCCCTATGACAAACGCTTCTTCATCTACTCCAGAGATTGATCAATATTCTTTCGCCGTAGCTACTGGCGACTATAACAACGACGGATTCCCAGACATCGTATCACATCAAATCGGAAATCATGCGATAGTTTTAGCAGGAGTACCTAACGAAAATCACTACTTAAAAATTAGGCCCCAGGGAGTGACTGTTAATCGCGATGCAATAGGTGCAGTTGTTAAGGTTTTTCACTCGGGCGGTATTGAAATAAATGCTGTGTTTTGTGGTGACAAATATCTAGCCCAAAACTCCCGCCACCTTCACTTCGGTCTTGGCGCAAGTACTCAAATTGATTCTGTAGTAGTTCAATGGCCAGGTGGGAGCGAAGAGGCGTTTACTGGCATTTCAATTGACACATCTATAGTTATAATAGAGGACTCATCACTTGACGGTGGGACAAATGATGAATGTCCTGATCCGTGGAATTTATGTGGAATTGGTACTGTTTGGGATGGAACGTCTGAAACTTGTATTTCAATCTTTACAGAAGATGTGTGCCCCTCAGACTTAAACAACGATGGAATTATAAGTGTTCCTGATTTACTTGTATTTTTAACTTATTTCGGCACAATTTGTACTGGGTAGTAATCTGGGCATGGTAATTCGTTTAGGCCACACGATATTCGCAATAAAACAATTGATATGGGAAGAGCGTTTGAATTTCGTAAGGCAAGAAAAATGAAGAGGTGGGCTGCTATGTCTAAAATATTCTCTCGCTTAAATAAGGATATTATCATAGCAATTAAGGATGGCGGAAATGCAGATCATGAGACAAATTCTACTCTAAGAGCTGTTTTACAAAACTGCAGAGCAGCAAATATGCCTAAGGATAACATCGCACGTGCTATTAAAAAGGCTACAGATAAAGATACTTCTGAGTATAAGCAGGTTACTTTTGAAGGCTATGGACCACATGGAATAGCATTTTTTGTTGAAACAGCTACTGACAATAACAACAGGACGGTGGCAAGTGTAAGGTCGGATTTCTCTCACAACGGCGGAAATTTAGGCACCACTGGAAATGTGGAATTTCTGTTCAATAGGGTATGTTTCTTTAATATATCTTCTGAGGGGCAAGATTCGGACGATCTCGAGTTAGAGCTTATCGATTGCGGTGCTGAAGAGATTGAACAGGACGAAAGCACTTTCATCATTACTGCTCCTTTTGAATCATTTGGCGGGCTGCAGAAGAAGCTTGAGGAAATGGAGTTGGAAATTCTAGAGTCTGGATTTGATAGAATTCCAACAACAACTACTGATCTTGGAGAAGCTGAAACCCTTGAAGTAGAAAAACTTCTAGAAAAACTCGAAGAAAATGATGATGTTCAAAATGTATTCCATACAATGTCTTCATCATCAGATGGTTAAGTGCAGTTTGTTTGATTGTGATAAATAGATCTAGAGTGCGATGAACCTATTTTATTTAGCTATAATTATTTACTTAGGCCTAACTTCGCGCCATGGAAGGATTTGAGGTACGCCACCCAGGCACTTTAGTTGACGCGCTTACTATGCAAGGTGGTTATACAACTAGAACAAGGGCAAGAAAAGCTATTAAAAACGGGGCTGTGAAAGTTCAGGGTAATGTTGTTAGAATCCCTTCAACTGCAGTTGAACCAGGAATGAATGTGACTCACGACAGAGGCAGACGAACAGTTCGAAGCGCCTCATCATCTGGTGAAGAAGGTTCTCGCAGAACCAAGTTTGAAAGACAAGAACCTAAGTTCACGAAAAGCACTAAACCTCCTTTTGATGTCGTTTTTGAAGATGACAACTTCCTAGCATACGTAAAACCTTCTGGATGGATTGTGGCTGCTCCTAACCCAAATGTTAGAACAGCTTACACGAATATGAAGAATTGGTTGGAATACCAAAACCGTAGCAATCACGATTTACATTTTGTAAATAAGATTATGAAGGATGTGAGTGGAATTTGCCTAATCGCAAAAAACAGGATTTGGCGTGAGCACCTTCAAGAAAACTGGAATGATTTTCGACAGGGGATTTACATTCTTGTCGAAGGACATCTCCCTCCGGATGACCAATTAGAATGCAAAGAAGAGGATGGTGAACCAGTACAAGTTCAATATAGAACAATGCGAGCTACTCAGAAACATACCCTACTAAAGGTAGATGCTCCTATGGAAGCTGTTCACTTAATCATGCCATCACTAAGGCGCGAAAGTTGTATTATTATTGGAAAAGGTAAAACAGCGCCAGATCCATTGAAGAGAGAAGGTGTACATATGTTCGCTGTTGAAGTTACTGGGCCCAATGGAGAGGAAATAATGATTAAGACCAGAGTTCCTAGAGAATTCTTAGGTCTTATGAAAGGAGGTGATACGCCAAAACCTGGAAAACGTAGAAATGCAGAGGTTAAGTTTGGCAAAGCTGATCGAGGAAAACATAAGTTAAAGCCACGAATTAAACACTCAAAAAACACTTCGAATTCTACCGCCACCACCACTGATATTGATTCTGTAAAAGAGAGTTGATTTTATCTTTTAAACTTCCAATAATGTCTTCAAACGTATATATAGTATCAGCAGCAAGAACTCCAATGGGGAGTTTTTTAGGTTCATTATCATCTGTACCAGCAACGAAGCTGGGCTCAACGGCAATTCAAGGTGCTTTAAAAATGGCAGGGCTTGATCCCAAAGAGGTAGAAGAGGTATATATGGGCAATGTATTACAGGCTGGTATGGGTCAGGCTCCAGCACGTCAAGCAGCTCTCGGTGCTGGGTTATCTGAGTCCGTGCCGTGTACAACAATAAACAAAGTTTGTGCTTCTGGGATGAAAGCCGTTGCTCTTGCAAGGGCAACAATTGCTATTGGTGAGGCTGATATAGTCATTGCAGGAGGCATGGAGAATATGTCACAGGTGCCTCACTATTTGGAGGCGAGGAAGGGAAGTAAATTTGGTGACATTAAAATGTGTGACGGAATGCTTGTAGATGGTCTTACAGACGTTTACAACAAGACCCACATGGGTAATTGTGCTGAACTGTGTGCTAAAGAAAATAACATCACTCGCGAAGATCAAGACGCCTTTGCAGTCACAAGCTACAAGCGGTCAGCATATGCTTGGGAAAATGGCGCTTATCAATCGGAAGTAGTTCCAGTTAAAATACCTCAACGCAAGGGAGATCCTATTGTATTCTCTGAAGATGAAGAATATAAGAATGTAAAGATGGATAAGATAGCTACATTGCGACCAGCATTTGATAAAGAAGGAACAGTAACTGCTGCTAACGCCTCTACTTTAAATGATGGTGCTAGTGCTGTAATTCTGGCATCTGAAGACGCCGTTAATCGTCTTGGCTTAACACCTATAGCAAAAATAATTGGCTGTGCTGATGCAGCACATGATCCCAAGTGGTTTACAACTGCGCCATCATTAGCACTTCCTATTGCCTTAGATAGAGCTGGGATTAGTGCTGAAGATATCGATCTGTGGGAGTTAAATGAAGCTTTTGCTGTTGTAGGAATCGCCAACAACCAAAAACTGGGTTTAAATCCAGAAAAAGTGAATGTTAACGGAGGCGCTGTATCATTAGGACACCCACTAGGGTCAAGCGGTTGTAGAATTGTTGTGACTTTAGCTCATGCTCTTAAAGCTCGTGGATTAAAGTACGGTGCAGCTGGAATATGCAACGGTGGTGGAGGAGCTTCTGCATTGGTCATCGAAGCACTGTAGCATTTCTAATTCACGATGTGCAAAGTTGGCTCTATAGGTATTACCTCAGTTGCGATCGCTCCGTTGAGAGCTCTAGATAGAGACACCTCAGAACAGGTATCCCAAACCTTGGCTGGAGAGCCTATAAAAATACTTGAAAAGGGTAGGAGTGAATGGCTGAAAATCAAGTCTTTAAATGACAACTATGTAGGCTGGGCTGATGGTCGCCACTTCAAATTTAATGTTGAATCTTCATCAAACTCATGTATGCTGAAAAGCACCATGTCGAAGTGGAGAGGTGAGAGTTCTGGCGCAGAATTATGGCTGCCAGCGGGTTCCTTGTTAACTTATAATAATGATGGAGAGTATATGTTGTCTGGAACTGTTGTTGTTCCTTATGACAATGACAATCCTATAGGAGATAAGCAAGTGAGTCTATCAAAGTCTGCTTTGAAATTTTTAAAAGCACCTTATCAATGGGGTGGGAGGACTGTATCGGGCATTGATTGTTCGGGTCTTAGTCAGATAGTCTCCAAACTGAATGGCATCACCATCCCTAGAGACGCTTCTCAACAAGTGAAATCAGGTGTTGCAGTTGCTTGGAGTATGAGGTGCGAAAATGATTTGGCCTTTTTTGAAAATCAAAATGGATCGATTATCCACGTAGGAATTCTAGTATCTAAGGACGAACTCATACACGCCTCAGGATATGTTAGAGTTGACAAGCTTACTGTAGAGGGTGTTTTTAATGTGGAAGAGGATCGCATTACTCACAAACTTACATGCTTAAGAAGGTTAATATAAAATGACTTAGCTGTAAAAGCTGCCGCCCTCTATTGCCTGTTTCCTTAGTAATGTACTGCACCTGTATCTTGTTTCTCCGTACTCATCTTTCAGAGCATCAATGATGTTTACCACTTTCTCAGCTCCCCATTCGTCAGCCCAAAACAACAAACCTTTGGGATAATTAACTCCTTTCTGCATGGCAATATCAATGTCTTCAGGGCTTGCTATTCCATAGTGAACAGCATCTGCAGCTTCATTGATAAGCATAGCAATGATTCGTTCAGCAATTAAAACCTCAGTGTCTGAATCAATCTCAACATTGGTAGTGCTGTCTGTTGAATTGTTTGTGTAATTGTAGAATCCCTTACCAATCTTGCGCCCAAGCCATCCAGCCTCTACCAATTTTAACTGAGTTATGCTGGGCATAAATCGGGGGTCACAGTAAAATGACTTAAACACAGATTCAGTTACAGCATAGTTTACATCATGTCCTATTAAATCCATAAGTTGGAAAGGACCCATTTTAAAACCGAGATTCCTCATTACTGTATCTATAATAGGAACATTGGCAATTCCTTCATCAAGTATTCGGAGAGCCTCCCCGTAAAAAGGTCTAGCGACTCTGTTTACAATAAAACCAGGTGAGTCTTTAGCAATAACAGGAGACTTGCCCCAATTCTTCATAAGTGAGACCAAGTGAAGAGGAGTATCCTCAGATGTTTGAATGGCGGGGACAATCTCAACAAGAGGCATAAGAGGAGCGGGGTTGAAAAAATGAAGTCCCACAACTCTTTCCGGATGATTACATCCAGCTGCCAACGAGGTGATAGATAAAGAAGATGTATTGGATGCAACAATGCAATCACTGCTTACAATGTTCTCAAGTTGCTTGAACACGCTGTGTTTAACATCCAGATTTTCGACTACAGCTTCGACCACTAAGTCGCAGCCCTCAAAAAGATCTATTTGTGTTGATCTGACAATACGACCTTGGATTTCATGAGACTCTTCAATTGTAATTCGCTTCTTTTCAACAAGACGGGACATTATTTTTGCAAGTTTTGATGCACTTTCATCAAGGGTAGATTGTGATAAGTCATATAGAATTACCTGATGACCCGCTTGAGAAGCTATTTGGGCTATACCGGCCCCCATTGCTCCAGCTCCTACAACACCAACTTTATTTGTTTGCATAGTACAAAAGTAACGACTACAAACTGATAGTAGCTATATACAAAATTGATAAAAATTGATTGACTTATATATCTTTAATTGCATGTATGAAAACAAATGATATTACTGAATTACCCGAAAGGAAGCAAGCCGTGGATGAGGTGCTCAATCACAACAGGTTTCTTTTAAAACGACTCAGACAGGAAGAAAAGATTTCAATTCTTGCTGAAAGAAGCTATAAATGGCTGCGAACAAAGGGGTTTAATTTTAATTACCATACACATGTTGAGCCATTGCCTGACGGACGTTTAGCCGTGATGTGCTTTGAAGAAGGCTACGTGCTAGAACCAGACGGAATTCACTTACTTCCTTCTTCTAGCACTCCGCTGTTGTCTTGATTTCGCAAGAGATTTCTTGTTTTTCCTTTCGTGGAATGCTCCTTGAAATGTAGGGTCAGCTTTGCGTTTCTGGAGATCAATATCCATCGCCATTTGCTTGGCTTCTGCCGCTTGAGTAACTTCTACGAGAACTTCCTTAGGCATGGGAGCCGCTCTTATGACGTTTTTAGAAGGCAGGTGCATCTCAACAGCGCCTAAGTAATACTCTTCGCTCGGATCGTAAAGAGTGTATGCTACACCTTCTCTAAACGCCCTGCCAGTTCTTCCTATTCGATGGACGTAATCAGATGAATTTCTAGGAACCGTACAATTTATTACAAGCTTGGTTTCAGGAACATCTATACCCCTGCTACTCACGTCTGTGCTGACAAGAACTCTGATAGCACCTTCACGAAAAAGGGACATGGCATAAAGCCGAGAGTTTTGGGCCTTGTTGCTGTGTAAGCCACGAACTCCACCAGCAACCGTACGCTCAAGAAATTTAGAAATCTGCTCAGCTTGTTCCTTTGTTCTCACAAAAACCAATGCTCTATCGTTGGGGTAAACTTTAGTCAATAGGTGACTCACCATATTCAGTTTAGTTCGAATATTAGGTATAGCAGTTTTTAATTGAGTGACAGTTGAAACAGGTGTAGCTTGAGGAGTCGTTTCTATTCTCGTAGGCCAAAGTAAAAATTCCTCGCTTAGCTTTTCAACTCTCACAGGGAAAGTTGCGCTAAAAAGTACGTTTTGGCGCTTGTTAGGTATGACTTCTAGGATATTCCTCAGTTGTGGCATAAACCCCATATCCATCATACGGTCAGCCTCATCAAGGACAAGAGTCTTTATCTTTTTAGGATTAATTCCGTTACGCAAATAAAGGTCCATAAATCTTCCTGGAGTAGCAATGATGATATCACAACCATTGGCAATTTGTTCTAGCTGTGTTTTTGGCCCCACTCCGCCATAAAGAGCAAGACATCTAATATCAGTGTAAGTGGCTAATGACTCAAAAACGCCATGAACTTGAATGACTAATTCCTTAGTGGGCACTAATACGAGAGCTCTTGGGGAATCGCCTTGAGCGTATTTCACCTTCATTAATATAGGAAGAACAAACGCCGCAGTCTTACCCGTTCCAGTTTGGGCAACGCCTATAACATCTTGACCTGCGTTAATAGGCGGAATGGCTTTACATTGAATCGGTGTCGGCTCTCTGAACCCAGCATCAACAATTGCATTTAAAAACTGCCTGGAAATTTTTAGTTCTTCAAAAGTCATATTGTCGACAAAGGTACTCGCGGTATCTTTGCCGCCGCGAATGTTAGAATCCCAATTCGAAAATATCAGGCCTTTCTTTGACAAAGAAGCTGCTGAAGCTGCTACTAATTTGGCGAAACTGATTGATTGGGCAGGGCTGTTAGCTCCTTTAGTAGGGAGTGAAAATGCTGCAGAATTAGCTAAAAACATGCTCCAAGTAGATAGTATTAGCGATTTTCAAGATGATTTAACATATCCATTTTTAGAGGCCTTAATAGAATCAACGACTGATGGCGTCACGCTTGGATATAGTACTGGAGCTTTTGAAAAAGACTTAGAATCTCCCACTTTGCATCTTACCAACCATAGAGACATCGTTCTTGATCCATCGTTAGTAAACGTAGCTAGAATGGGAAGTGGGTTTCCGTCTACTGAAATTGGCATTGGAGACAATTTGTTGTCACATAAATGGTTAGAAGACTTAGTGAGGCTTAACAGGTGTTTTATAGTAAGAAGAGGAGGAGGGCCTAGAGAAAGGTGGGAGAGTAGTCTTCTTGTGGCGAGTTATATTAGGTATGTTGTAAAAAACGGCAGTTCTGTTTGGTTAGCCCAAAAAGAGGGAAGGGCAAAAGATGGAAGGGACAGCACCTCTCCAGCTCTTATTAGAATGCTCATTTCAGAAGGGGGGAAGGAGGCTTGGGAGAAGCTTAACGTCAAACCTGTGAGTATTTCATATGAGTGGGACCCTTGTGATTACATGAAGGTTAGAGAGCTTTTAATCAAAGAAAACGAAGGGGAATACTTAAAAGAGCCTGGAGAAGATGAGATGAGTATGGCTAGCGGAATGACTGGCTGGAAAGGTAGAATTCATTTAGAATTTTGCAATACTATTCCATGGAAAGAAGTGGAGGGAGAGCGAACTGAAAGGGCAATCGCTGAACTTGTCGATAAAGCGATCTACACGGGATACAAGATTTTTCCTAACCAAGTTATTGCCGCTGACAGATTGGGACTTGAAGATCTTGTGGAATTTTCCTCAGAAATTAAAGCAACAGATGAAGACAAAACTTTGTTTTCAAATAGAATTGACAAGATTGTCGAAGAGGTTGGGACAAATATTGCCAGCAAAGAAAAAATACAAAAAACGTTTTGTCAAATAATGGTGCAACCTCTCTTATCTAAATATAAGGTTTCTTTAAAATCTAAATCTCTTTAATAGTGCTTCTGCGGGCAAGCTCAGCGGTGACAATTGCTCCTGCTAAAGCCGCATTTAATGATTCGGCAATCCCACTTCCTGGAATAGCCCATGATGAATTACAGGCTTTTGCTAAATCTGCACTTACACCATGAGATTCCGATCCGATTACTAGTGCCTCCGGAGAAAAATCGGAATGATATAAATTTTCTCCGTTTGAGTCTAATGAAACGGTTTTAAGTTTAAACTCCTTCAACACTTCAACAGGGGAAGCAATGCAAATTGGAATCTTAAACACTGATCCCATAGAAGACTGTATTGTTTTAGAGTTCCAAACATCAACAGTTTTAGGTGAGCAAATAACCCCTGATAAACCAAACCAATTTGCAGTTCTTATCAAGGTTCCAACATTTCCAGGGTCTGACAAGTCATCCAAAATAAGAATTGTCCCAATTCCATTATTGTCTATATTTTTCATCTTTTCGACAACAACGGAAGCGTCGACCTCCTTAATCTTTCCAACTGCAAGTACACCAGGTGCTGATTTTAAACTCGACATAATCTGCATGTCTTTCGAACTCACAACAATTATATCGACCTCTTTTTTTTCTGCGAGAACTTTAATAATACTAATGTCAAAACCACTTGTTGCGTAAATGCGTAAAGTCTCGAACCCACTGTGAAGCAATTCCTCAACGCCCTTGTTTCCCTCAACAACCATTAGTTTTTCGGACCTTCGATTTTCTCGGTGTCGAAGCGCTTTAATTGAATTTCTTTCGTTTTTTGTCAACATCAAAAAAGTAATCAGATTTATTCCGCCACAAGTTACGTCCTTATTCATTTAGGTTTAGGTCATCCGAACTAACAGTATTAGATTTGCAAAAAACAAAGATCATGGGTTGGTTTCAGAGAAATACTGAGGGTATAAAAACTAAAACTATTGAGAAAAAGGAAATCCCCGAGGGAGCTTGGTACAAATGTCCAAGTTGTAAAACGGTTGTTTCGGCTCAAGAACACGAAGATCATCTCTGGGTATGTCAACATTGTGGTCACCATGAGCGAGTCGGAAGTACCGAGTATTTCGCATTGTTATTTGACAATGGTAAGTGTAGAAGCCTAGCTCCAAAAATGATTTCTGAAGACCCCTTAAATTTCACTGATACAAAACCTTACCCAGATAGATTAAAAGCTGCAAAGGAAAAGACTGGTTTAAACGACGCTTTAAGAGTTGCATCAGGTGAGCTTGGTGGTAATTCCGTTGTAATTGCTTGTATGGATTTTGACTTTATTGGAGGCTCTATGGGGTCGGTTGTGGGCGAAAAGATTGCAAGAGGAATCGATCACGCCATTAAGAAAGGTGTTCCATTCATTTGTATCTCAAAATCAGGGGGCGCAAGGATGATGGAAGCGGGGTTAAGTTTAATGCAGATGGCAAAAACCAGCGCTAAATTATCAATGCTTGCAAAAGCAGGACTTCCATACATAAGTATTTTAACTGACCCTACAACAGGTGGTGTAACAGCTTCTTTCGCCATGTTAGGCGACTTAAATATAGCTGAACCTAACGCTCTCATTGCTTTTGCAGGCCCTAGAGTAGTTAAGGAAACAATAGGTAAAGATCTTCCAGAAGGGTTTCAAAAATCTGAGTTTTTGTTAGAGCATGGATTCCTTGACGCTATTGTACCTAGGAGTGAATTAAAGGCCAAATTAGACTTCTCTATTCGGATGCTGCATGCTTCAAATTAAAAAGTGTTATTAGTAACTCTTAATGTATCTTTGCGCAATTATTAATAAATCCGCATAACGGACATCTAAAGATTTCGCCATGTACTATTTAGACTCAGAAAAGAAGAAGGAATTCTTCAAAAAACACGGGAATGGAGTAACTGACACTGGTTCTCCTGAGGCACAAATTGCAATGTACTCATACCGTATTGCACACTTAACTGCGCATTTGAAAAACAACAAAAAGGATTATAACACTCAGCGATCGCTCATTGCGTTAGTTGCTAAGCGTCGTAACGCACTAGATTATTTAACAAAAAAAGATATTGCACGCTATCGTGCAATAGTAAAAGAATTGGGATTACGTCATTAATTCTAACTATCTTATAATCGCAACGCCAGCTGTCAGCCCTATCAGGACAGTAGTTTGTTGTGATTTTTTGGTTTTTATGGATTGATAGATTTGGCTTGATTTTTGAGAAGCAGTAATAGCCTTGATGGAATGAAGTAAGGAAAATAATAGGAGAACAAACGAATTTGGATTTAAAGAGATATTAAGAGAGATAAAAAGAAGAAATGAATTATAAGGTACACAACCAAACAATAGATCTCGGTAACGGACGCGAGATCACACTAGAGACTGGGAAATTAGCAAAACAAGCAGACGGCTCAATCGTTCTGCGATCAGGAAACACAATGCTTTTAGCTACTATTGTTAGTAGCAAGGACGCAAGAGATGATGTTGATTTCCTTCCATTAACTGTTGATTATAGAGAAAAGTACGCTGCTGCAGGAAGATTCCCCGGAGGTTTTTTTAAGCGTGAAGCTCGACCTTCTGATACAGAAGTTCTCGTTATGCGCTTAGTCGATAGAGCTTTAAGGCCAATGTTTCCTTCAGATTACCACGCTGGAACACAGGTTATGGTTCAACTTATGTCTGCCGATGCTGAGGTTCTGCCAGATAGTTTAGTGGGATTAGCTGCTAGTGCGTGTATCGCTGTTAGTGATGTTCCTTTTAACGGGCCTATCTCTGAAGTTCGTGTAGCACGTATCGATGGAAAGTTTATGATCAATCCACATCGCACAGAACTTGAGTCTGCTGACATCGACATGATGGTTGCAGGTACTATTGACAGTATCGTAATGGTAGAGGGAGAGATGGATGAGGTTAGTGAGAATGAAATGGTTGAAGCTATTGAAGCTGCTGCTAAAGCTATCACTGCTCAGTGTGAAGCTCAAATCGCTCTCGCAAAAGCTGTTGGAACTCACGGTGTTAGTCGCGAATATTGCCACGAGAATCACGATGATGAGCTGAAGGCTAAGGTATTTGATACTCTTTACCCAACGATGTATGCTGCTGCTCAGAAAGAAAAGACCAAATCAGATCGTAAAGTTGCCTTTAAAGCAATCACATCTGATTTTGTTGCAACTCTTTCCGAAGATGTGACCAAGGAAAAGGGTTTTATTCTCAAGTCATACCTACACGATGTTCAAAAGAAAGCTATACGCGATTTACTTCTTAACGATGGTGTTCGTCTCGATGGGAGATCGTCAACAGATATTAGAAACATCTGGGGTGAGGTAAATTATCTCCCAAGTTGTCACGGATCTGCTCTTTTCCAACGTGGTGAGACTCAAGCTCTAACTACTCTTACTCTCGGAACTAAGCAAGATGAGCAACTTATTGATGGGGCGCTTATTAGAAAGAAAGAAAAATTCATACTTCACTATAACTTCCCCCCGTTTTCAACTGGAGAGGAGCGTCCACTTCGCGGAACCAGCCGTAGAGAGGTTGGACATGGAAACTTAGCTCTAAGAGCTCTAAAGAAGGTTTTACCTCCTGTTGAGGATTGTCCTTACACAATTCGTCTCGTTTCGGAAATTCTTGAATCTAACGGTTCATCTTCTATGGCTACTGTTTGTGCTGGAACTCTTGCTCTTATGGATGGTGGAATTCAAATCAAAGCCCCCGTTTCAGGGATTGCGATGGGCCTAATCACAGATAAGGAGTCTGGTAAGTACGCCATACTTAGTGATATTCTTGGAGATGAGGATCACTTAGGTGATATGGACTTCAAAATAACTGGAACTGAAGACGGAATTACGGCTTGCCAAATGGACATGAAAATCCAAGGTATTGGAATGGACGTTTTGCGTGAAGCTTTAGAGCAGGCGCGTGAGGGGCGTCATCATATCCGTCATGAAATGATGAAGGTCCTAGACAAACCAAATGATGACTTCAAACCACACGCACCTCGTATTGTTGCGTTCAACGTTCCTGGAGATGCTATCGGAGCAATCATCGGCCCTGGTGGAAAAATCATTCAAGAACTCCAAGCTGAGACTAACACGGATATTTCTATCGAGGATATCGACGGTGAAGGACGTGTTGAGGTTGCGGCTTCCGATAAAGCTGCAATTGACGATGCCGTTAAACGTATCAAGCAAATAGCATTTCCCCCTACTGTTGAGATAGGAGAAGTCTATGAAGGCAAGGTTAAAACGATCATGCCTTACGGAGCTTTCGTTGAGGTTATACCAGGAATTGACGGCCTACTTCACGTAAGTGAACTTGAGTGGAGACGTGTTGACAATGTTGAAGACATCCTTAAGGAAGGTGAAAATGTTAAATTTAAAGTTGTTGGCCGTGATCCTAAGACTGGTAAAATTAAGTTGAGTCGTAAGGTTCTTCTTGATAAACCAGAAGGTTATATAGAACCAGCTGCCCGTCCTCTTAATGATAGAGGAGATCGTCGTGACAGAGGTGATCGTGGAGAGCGTCGTGGGCGTCGTGAGCGTCGTGACTAAAGTTTAGTTAGGTAGAGGAAGTGATCATACATTAATATGAGGTTTTAATAGAAAATAAATGAGACAGCTAAAAATAACGAAACAGGTTACCAATAGAGAGACTGCGTCCCTTGATAAATATCTGCAGGAAATTGGTCGTGTAGATTTAATTACTGCCGAAGAAGAAGTTGAGTTAGCTCGTAAGATTAAAGCTGGAGATAAAGTAGCTCTTGAAAAACTTACAAAAGCCAATCTTCGTTTCGTTGTTTCTGTTTCTAAACAATATCAAAACCAAGGATTAAGCCTTCCTGACCTTATAAATGAAGGTAATCTAGGTCTTATTAAAGCAGCGCAGAGATTTGATGAAACTCGTGGTTTTAAATTCATCTCTTACGCGGTTTGGTGGATTCGTCAAAGTATCCTGCAAGCTCTTGCGGAACAAAGTCGTATTGTTCGACTCCCTTTAAATAAAATCGGATCAATCAACAAAATCAACAAAGCTTTTGCTAAACTTGAGCAAGATTTCGAAAGACCTCCTACCGCAGTTGAACTTGCTGAATCACTTGATATGACTCTTGATGAGGTTAAGCAAAGTTTAAAGAATGCTGGCCGTCATGTGAGCATGGATGCTCCATTAAAAGAAGGCGACGAAAGTTCAAGTACGATGTATGACGTTCTTAGATTGGGAGATTCACCTTCGCCTGATGATATTTTAATGAAAGAAAGCTTACGTAAAGAGATTGAAAGATCTTTAAGGACTCTTACTCCACGTGAAGCTGATGTTATTCGACTTTATTTTGGTTTAAATGGTGAACATCCGATGACTTTAGAAGAAATTGGAGAGCGCTTTGATCTTACTCGTGAGCGTGTAAGACAAATTAAAGAGAAGGCAATTCGTCGGCTGAAGCATACATCAAGAAGCAGAATTCTTAAAGGTTACTTAGGCTAGACCTAGCATAATACGATTAGAAAGAGCGCTCGACTGGGTGCTTTTTTTTATGTCAAGACTTTCATATAAATCATTTCACAAGCAATATAAAATGATGGATCTTGTTAAGTTCATTAGAAAGATGAGAAAGGAATTCGGGATGATATCGTTTCATTAAGTAAAGATGTTCATATTTGCACTATGAGTAAAAGAGTTTTTGTCATTTTTATGATTATAAATGTAATTGTTTGGGCATCTATTCAAGGATGTACAAAAATCACGTACACAACAGACTCTAACTCAATTCTTGAGTTTTCTGATGATACTCTGATGTTCGATTCTGTATTTACAACAATAGGATCTATTAGTTTGTATTTATCTGTTATTAACCCTCATGATCAAGCCCTTCTTATTGATGAGATTGAGTTAGAAGGAGGAGAGTTTAGTAGCTACAGGATCAATATTGATGGGCAAGGCTTAGACTCTTCAGGTAATGAGCTTGTAAGTATGCAAGACGTGACCATTTTAGCTAACGACAGTTTGTTCATTTTTGTAGAAGTCACTATTGATCCTACAAATACATCTTTAGCCTTTATTAATGAAGACCGGCTAAGTTTTAAAGTGAATGGCAACGATCAGTTTGTAGATTTGATTTCATATGGTCGCAATGCCGTGTTCCAT
>DBBW01000028.1 GCA_002292405.1 Flavobacteriales bacterium UBA974 | reverse complement strand
ACGAATACAACGGATGTTTTGAGTACAATTAATGCTCAAAATTCTCCATCTGGAGTAACAATTCCTTTGGAAATAGACGCTCCTTGTGGTTGTATCAATCCGGTATCTTCATCATCGGTTATGGATGGGGGTAATTCAAGTGTCTTCTGGGATGCTTTTCCCTTGTTTGAATATGACACCTATTGGACGATCGGGATGGAAAGTGCTGATGCGGCAGGTGATTTACCAAGTCCAGTAGGCCTTTCTGATGGTTCTGAAATATGTTCTTCTTCAGTATCAGATGGTGCGATCTATACCTTAGTCACTCCCGAGTCTACTCCCATAAATGCTATTGCTGGAAGTGATTTACGGATTTTAGTCGCTCAAGTAACTACTTGTGGTGATTGGTGTTTAGGAGCTAATTTTAGTGTTTTTGTACAAGGTGATCAAGAAAATTCTCTAGAATTTAATGATGTTTATGAATGTACATTGAACCCTTGCGAACCATACCTTTCACAGGATGCAACAGTTACTGGTGCGGTACTTCCTTGTGCTGGAGGATCTTCAACTGTAGAAGTTGAGTTCTTGGGCCTTGGTGCAGCGGATCAAGCTACATATAGTCTTTTAGACCAAGGAGGAAATACAATTGTTGACGCTCAAAATAATTCTTCATTCGATGACTTGTCGCCTGGAAATTATTCTATGGTCATTGTTGATGAATTTTACTGTAGGGATACGACTACGTTTGTTGTAACCGCACCTGATCCTATTGAGGCTGACTTTGATCTTGGACCTGACAATGATTGTTTTGGTGCTGGAGACGCAACTGTTTGTTTGCTAGAACCACCAATAGGAGGTACAGGTAGTTTGACGATTTCTGTTGATGACCCCAGTGGCAATCCTGTCGCTTCTGTTGATGGACAAGATGAATGTTGGACTAACTTAATTTGCCATGAGGGTATTGGATCTTTTTCTTTTACGGTTCAAGACAATGAAGGATGTTCTTTAGATACTGTTATAACCATTAATTGTCCCCAGCCTATTGTGGCCGTAATTTCAACCGAGCAAATTGATTGTCATGGTAATGCAAACGGAATGATTAGTGCTGAAGCATCTGGTGGATCTGGAGAGTTGTACTTATCAGTTAATACTGATACTCTCCTACTCCCTAATTCATCATCAGATTTAGCACCGGGTATTTACAATGTTCAGATCATTGATTCCTTCGGGTGTTCTCCAGAAATAGAAATAGTGGAAATTACGGATCCTGATCCTTTAACGTTGCAAATTGTCTCTGCTGCTCCTATTAGCTGTGGAAGTGATTGTAACGGGGCTGTTGATCTTTTGTATTTCGGAGGTACTGGAGAGTTGGCAGTTCAAATAACTAACTCTATCACCGGTGTAGTATCGGAGTCTTTAGATAGTTTATGTACTTCCGATTACTTTGCTACTGTTGTTGATGAAAATGGATGTGAAAATCAAATTCCGTTTCTAATTGACGCACCACCACCATTAACGTTACTCATTACAGAATCTCCTGCAACTTGCACAGGTATGAGTGATGGTTCTGCAGATGTTTTACCAGCCGGTGGAACGGGTGAACTTACCTGGACTGTTGTTGACACTCTAGGAAACGTTGCTAACTTAAATAACTTAAGTGAGATGACCTACACTGCAATCGTGACCGATGTGCTGGGGTGCGAGATCACTGATACTTTCTCTATTAGTGTTGGTATAATTACCGATATGGTTTTAACTACTTTCCCTTCTCCTGTTACTTGTTGGAATGCCGAAGATGGAACCATTACGGTTTCCATTGATGGCGGTGATTCCCCATTCACCTATTTGTGGAGTGACCCTTACAACCAAACCTCTTCTACGGCTATAGGGCTTACAGAAGATGTATATTCTGTCACAGTAACAGATGCTATAGGTTGTAACATCACAACCGTGGAGTCGATCACTCACATTGAAGGATGTTTGTTTATAGCCGATGCTATTACGCCGAATGGAGACGGTTACAACGATGAGTGGATCGTCGGAGGTCTACTCGATTTCCCTTTGTCAGAAGTTAAAGTTTACAACAGATATGGTCAACTGTTGTTTCACTCAAACGAGGGCGATGTTCATTGGAATGGGAGGTTTAACAACCAACGTCTTCCTGTTGCTGATTATTATTATACGATTGTGTTAACCCCATACGACCCGCCAATTACGGGTACAGTATCTTTAAAGTACTGACGCTATGATAAGATTATTATTTGCTTCGTGCTTGATTTTACTTCTTGCAGCTCCGTTACAAGCCCAACAACGTTTTCGTAGAACCTCATTTCCTGTCAACTCATTTATCATAAACCCAGCTGTGGCAGGAACGGAGCCAGTAACAGTCTTAGGATCCACTTACAGACATCAGTGGGCCGGATTTGATGGTGCTCCTACAACGACGATTTTAAGTGCACACTCTTCATTTCCTAACTCTATAGGAGCGGGAGTGATATTTTACAACGATGATATGGGTGGGGCTGTTTCTCAAACCGGTGTTGAGCTTGCGGGTTCGTATAAAATCAACCTGCCTAATACTGATGCGGTTTCGTTTGGTCTAAGTCTTCAAGGAACTCAGTTTGGGTTTGACAGTAGTGACTTAAATGTCTGGGATCAAGACGATCCTGCTTTAACTGGTGGATTGGAAACTTCCTTTAGTGTAGATGCTGCAGCAGGAATGATGGTTTATGGAACTGACTACTCTTTCGGCGCGGCAATCTCTAATCTATTTCAAAGCAATGTGAACATTTCAGGCGTAGAAGACGAGTACAATCAGCATATACGTCATTACAGATTTATGGGAAGCTATACATCAGATGTGTCTTCTAAGGTAGCAATCCAAACCTCAGGAATGATACGATTAACAGAAGTGACGCCTGCTCAATTGGATTTTTACTCTCGAGCTATTTATTCTGTTTATCAAGTTGCGTATTGGGGGGGAGCTGGATTAAGAGTTGGAGATGCCATTACTTTTTCTTTAGGAGCTGAATTTGCAAACGTGGGGTTATCCTACTCATATGATATTACAACAGGAAACAATGTGTTAAGCCAACATTCTCATGAGATTAATTTAACCTACATTTTAGCGCATAGAAGAGGGTTTGGGAAAAAAACGTTAAGTTCAAAGAGAATCCTTGAAAGCAAAAGATTAGTAAAATAATTAAATAAAAAGATTTAATATGAATAAGATTACTTTAATAATTACAACAGCTTTATTTGCTTTGTTGTCTTTACAGAATGCTGAAGCGAATGCTCAGTTTGTAAGAATTGACGTTGAGGAAATAGATAATGGGGGAATTGTACCTGGAAAAACATTTAGAGTTTTCGCTGTATTTGAAAATTCAGGCGATATTCTCGATGCTGTTTATGGTGAAGCCAGTGCACCACTTAAGATAACATCAACTAAGCCATTTTATCAGCACCCTAAAGGCGGTCCGCTTTCAACTGATATCCAACGTTACGATATGTCTGTAAACCCTGAACTGGCTTTTGACAGCTGGGTGACCATTGGATCGGAGGACAATTACATGAATGCTCTTTCAGGATTTATTATGGAGTTTGGTACATTTGAAACCTCAGGTGGAGAAATATCTACGGATAATGGAGCTTGGTTCGTTACTCCTGATAAGCGTCAAAGCATGGCGCCAAAGTCAAAGAGAATTCTATTAATGCAACTTACTACTGAGGGGAAGATTGATGGATTTATTAATCTTCACGGAAGAACAAAAGCTGTTTACGAAAATGAACTTCAAGTTGGAGGAGGTGACGAGATTAAAGTAGAAGGCATCAGATTTTTTGCTGAATAGTCAAGAGTTCACTCTTCATGAAATTGCCGCCCTATTGATACAATATCATAGGGCGGTTTTTTTGCCAAGATGTTTTCCTGTAATTGATCGTTTACATTTAACCATATCCTCTGGAGTTCCAGAAAAGATTAATTCGCCACCATCTTCTCCACCTCCTGGTCCCAAGTCTAAAACAAAGTCGGCAGTATTAATTACATCTAATTGATGTTCGACAACGATGATTGAATGTCCTTGGTTTATGAGTCGTTCAAACGATTCTAACAATTTAGCTACATCATTTACATGAAGACCAGTTGTAGGTTCATCGAATACAAAAAGTGTATGTCCTTGCTTATCTCCTCGCGATAAAAAGGTTGCAAGTTTAATCCTCCCAGCTTCTCCGCCACTTAAAGTGTTAGATCCTTGTCCTAAGGTTATGTAGCCTAATCCTACATCAAAGAGAGGTTGCAGTTTTGTAATGAGTTTTTTTTCTTTAGTAGAAGCAGATTTATCTTCAAGAGGTGCGAAAAATAACAATGCATCCTCAACGGTCATCGATAAGATCTCGTGTATGTTTTTTCCCCGCCAGGTGATTTCTAAGATCTCATCAGCATACCTCTTGCCTCCACAATTTTCACATTTGAGTTTTAAGTCAGCCATGAATTGCATCCCCACAGTTATGACACCTTCTCCCTCACAAGTTTCACACCGCCCACCTGCTACATTAAAACTAAAATGAGACGGTTTTAACCCTCTGGCTTTTGCTTGAGTTGTGCCGCTTAATAGGGATCGTATTTCATCAAATGCCTTCACATAAGTAACTGGACATGATCGGGAAGATTTACCAATAGGATTTTGATCAATAAATTCAATAGAACTTATTGTTCCACTATTTCCCTCAATACCATCAAGTCCATTAGAAAAGGGAGGGAAGTCGCTAATTTCAGCTTTAACAGCAGGAACTAACAATTCTGACACCAACGTACTCTTTCCTGAACCGCTGACTCCAGTTACTGCGACTAAGCACCGTAGTGGAAATACAGCATTAAATCCCTGTAAGTTATTTGCTCTGGCTCCTTTGATAACGATCTCGTCATTTGACTTTCTTCTTACCTTAGGAGTAGCGATTTCTAACCTGCCAGTAAGGTAAGCAGCTGTAAGAGATTTGTGATTGGCAGGTAATTTTTTAAGTTTAGCGTGATTCCCGGAAAACACAACTTCTCCTCCAAACGAACCAGCCTGCGGCCCCATGTCTATCAAATGATCAGCGGCAGCCATGATCTCGTCATCATGCTCAACAACGACAACAGTATTGCCCTTATTGCGAAGGCCATAAAGAACTGAAATAAGTCTATGTGTGTCTTGAGGGTGAAGGCCAATGCTGGGCTCGTCGAGAACATAAGTGCTTCCCACGAGTGCGCTACCTAAGCATGTAGATAAGCTTATTCTTTGTGATTCCCCTCCGCTTAGTGTTGAGCTACCTCTAAGTAAGGTTAGATATCCCAATCCTAAATCTGTCAGGCACACTAGCCTCTCGGTTATTTCACAAATAATACGCTTTGCAATTATTGAATCATTCTTCTCTAATTCTAATGATTGTATATGTTCAAGTACCTTGTCTATCGGCCAATCTAGTATTTCTGAAAGAGTAATGCCTGCTACGATTACATAAGAGGTTTCTTTCCTTATGCGCGCACCTTTGCATTCTGGGCAAGAAGTCCTGCCCCTGTAGCGGCTGAGCATTACTCTGTATTGTATTTTATACCCTTTTTTTTCAACATATCCGAAGAACTGATTTAGTCCTTTAAAGTTTTTCGTTCCAGACCAAACTTTTTCTTTTTCAACCTCACTCAACTCATGCCAAGGAGCATGTATGTTCACATCTTCCTCAGCGGCCCCCATTATGAGATTTGTTTTCCATTTTTTCATTCTATCACTCCTCCATGGAGCTATAGCATCATTATAGATGCTCAAGGATGAATCAGGAATTACTTTATCAGGATCTATTCCTAAGGTACTTCCATACCCCTCGCATTTAGGGCATGCTCCAACAGGGCTGTTAAAGCTAAATAAATCTGGAGAGGGTTCTTGAAAGATGACCCCATCACGTTCAAATCTATTATTGAACTCCACCTCTTCGTCATCAAATACTACAGAACAGTTTCCATTTCCTTCAAAAAAAGCAGTTTCTAACGAATCTAGTATTCTTGAACTTTCTTCATTTGCATTAGACACTGTCATCCTGTCAATGACAATTTGAAGTTTGTTGTCTTGAAGTACTTTCTCGGTTTTTACAGCGATTAATTCATCTATTAGAGTTGCTTTAGAATTGAAAAGTACTCTTGAAAATCCTTGCTCTAATAAGAGCTTTAGTTGCTTTGTCCTATTTCTGTTTTCCTTTTCTATCAAAGGAGCAACAATCATAAAACGAGTATCGGGTTCTTTACGAAGTATTTTTTCTAAGACATCTTCAGGCTTATCACGTTTTACCTCCTCGCCGGAAATGGGGCTATACGTTTTTCCAATTCGGGCGTAAAGCATCCTGAAGTAATCGTGAACCTCCGTTCTCGTGCCCACTGTGCTTCTCGGACCACCAGTAGAAGTTTTTTGTTCTATCGCAATAGCAGGGGAGAGTCCGTGAATGGAGTCGACATCGGGTTTGTCGAGGCGTCCTAAGAATTGTCTCGCGTAAGAAGAGAGGGATTCGACATAGCGTCTTTGGCCTTCAGCATAAAGAGTGTTGAAAGCAAGGGAACTCTTTCCAGACCCGCTCAGGCCCGTAATAACAGTGAGTTTCTTCTTAGGTATACGAACATCAATATTCTTCAAATTATGCATGCGTGCGCCCCGAATCGTTATCTCCATCAGAAATGAGTTAGCTATTTTTAACACTCTAAAGTTATGCTGAGTTTTGTTTATATGAAATATAATCGTATATTTAGATAAGTATAAATCAGAAAAAGCAAAACGTATAGAAACACTTCTACTCTAATTGATCCTTATTGAGTCAGAACGCCTGGCACAAATTGAACCTTTAAAGTGTAGAGTTATGCGTGCATCATTTTCAGATAGCGAGTTAATCCGTGCGTTCCGCGGCGGTGACGAGCAAGCCTTCGAAATTTTATTATCCCGTCATCAAGATCGTGTTTTCACGAAGATATTTTTCATTGTGAGGAATAACGATATTGCAAATGACTTATTCCAAGACACCTTTATTAAAGTCGTGGGGCTTTTAAAATCGGGTAAATACGTTGAGTCTGGCAAGTTCAGACCTTGGATTCTGAGGATAGCTCACAATATTGCTATAGACCATTTTCGTAGGAATAAAAAGATGCCCCTTGTTCGCAGTCGAGAGGATTACGATGTTTTTTCTACTATAGGTACTGAGGATACTAACATCGAGGATAAACTTGTTGTAGATCAAATTCATACTGACGTTAAAAAATTAATTGACCATCTTCCCGCTGAACAGCAGGAAGTTCTCAGAATGAGAATATATCAAGATCTAAGTTTTAAGGAAATTTCTGAGTGTACAGATGTTAGCATTAACACAGCTTTAGGTCGCATGCGTTATGCCGTAATTAACCTAAAAAAGTTAGTCGCAGAAAATGGAATTCAATTAACACAGTATTAATTTTACAGTCAGTACAATATCATAAAATAGTGTGCGTTATAATGGAGAATTATAAATCCATATTGCATGAAGCAAACTACTTTTATGGTCGAAGAACTTTCTGATCGAATTAGAAGACCTCGACTTTCCTCTGTTAAAAATATCCTTGATTATTCCCGCTCTACACAAATGGTTCAGACATCAATTGTGGGATATGTTAAGATATCGATAAACTAAGTTTTAATATTATAAGAAATTTTATGGCAGCTCCTAGTGGGCTGCCATTTTTACTTTCAGTTTAAAAGAGGGCAATCGCTACTTGGTTGTACCTTGCAAATATGAAAATCAAGTCATTTATCCTTTTTGTAATGTCTCTGGCGATGTCTCTGCCCTTCACGAGTTTTTCCCAAAATTGGGATGATGAGGATGGTTTATATGTGTCTACCCGTCAGGGTTTGGAGTTCGGAGTGAATTTAGGTGTTTACAGAGCGCATCCGAATTCCAGCAGTTTCTATGTCGGCGATGGGTGGTTCGATTTAGGTGACAATCAGGCGACCCTTTACTCAATAGAGGAAAGACTTGCTTTAGGCAATACTGCAAACCAAATTAACGACATGCTCAACCTTGGTGGTGGAAATTTCTGGATTCCTTACGATTCCTCACCGCTTTTAATGCCATACGACCCGGGACTTATGTTGGGGCTTAAAATGCTATATTTTTGGAATCCAGAAAGCGCCTTAGTTATGAGCATAGATGCCGTTAACCTCAAGGCTGCTGGACCTTGGACTTTAGAAACGGATTTGCTCCCTGGGCAAGGGCAGGGGAGTAACGACATCAAGGTATATGGAATCTTCGGTCAAGAGCGACGCATGATAGGAACACTTGGATACCGAACGTCTGCATATATCATTGATCAGGCAGCATGGATATTTGAGTTGGGTGCGACGGCAACATCTGTCCAAATCAAAAGAAACTATATAAATATTGAGACCAACACCTATGATCTCATCACCTTTTTTAATGGCGGCGGTCAATTTAGTGGGGCTGGAAGTAACCTGACATCTACTGGTTTAGGTTTCTATGGAGTGATAGGCCTTGAAGCAATGTTCGAAGAGGGTGGTAATCTGGAGGCCAATTTACGAGTGAGTAGAGATCATATTATTTTAGGCGCATCTGAGGGTGGGTACAATGAAAAGCTCTGGAATATTGCTTTATATGTAACATGGTTAATACCACCACATATTGGTGATTTTGTCAGAGCATCTTTCTGATTAATTCGTGTTTCGGATGATGCCCCACGGGTTTAGTTTATTCAAGTTTAATGAGAACATCCAGTATTTATAGGGAGCATATGATTCATCATCAGATTCCATTTTGTCCATCATGGAAATTGAGTATAGAGGCATGTGGATTTGGAAAGGGCCAAAATATCCAGTAAATCCAGCAACAGCGTCGAAGTTATCGTTGTCATAAAGTAATGCGCCCCCAAAAACTGATAAGTATTTAGCAAATTCGTATTCAAGTTTCGCGCTTGACATCCAATCTCTCGCAAAATTGTTTAATGGCAGAGCTCCATGCTCTAGTTGGGTTTGGGCTGATAGCAATCCCGACGATGCACCTCTATCTAAAAGTAAATTATCAGCCATTGGGTCGAATTGAGCTCCAAATCCTGATGTTGGGATTTGAGCATTGTTATTAAGGCCATTCCAAACATGTTCATCTTCATCATGAAATATAATGCTAGATAAGATTTTCAGTTTAATCTTTTTAGATGAATTGGCAATACGCTTCGTAGCTTGATAGTATGCAGTTGAAATATTAAAAACATCTTTGTATAGAGGAAGTTTGATGTCTGTTGATGGTGGCTCAAGACGATGTTCCATCGTAATGAACTGACGTGTTTCGAAGCCCATTTTCTGTTTTAGTCCTTTGGTCTTGCCTCGCTTTTTTATTGCGTCAAAAGCAAAGCTATGCGAGGACCTAAATGGAGTCTCTGAATATTCTTTACTATCCATAAAGCCATTCACTAGAACAGATTCAAATTTCATTTTGGATTCCCATTTTGAATTTATCACCTCGTTTAATTTTCTAATAACGCTTAAACTTAACCGATTCATGGGTGTTGGATTTTCCATTACCAGATTATCCAGGGGAAGGTTATCATCTATAAATTCATAAGTAGAAAATCTTCGAGCACGAAGATTTATTGACCAAGGACCTGTGTGATACGACAGTCTTGAAAACCCTGAGAGTTGAAGCTCATTGCTGAAACTGAAAGTGGGATTGCTGATAAGCGGTGTAACCATCCATTCAAAATCCCTAAGCGGTATGGTGGTATTGTGGAAAGTAGCCCCTAACATCATTCTGTTGTGAGCGTTCCATGCCATAACTGGCAGAAAAAACACCTGAGTCTTCGTACCATCTTCTAATCTGGTACCAAAGCGTACTTGAAGTGGTTCGACTTTACTTAATAAGCTATTAAATCGATAGTTGTTATTCTTCCTATCATAGTCTAAGTCGTAACGATCGGGATCTAGTACGACTGATGTAGCGCCAGCTCCAGGGATGTCTACAGTAACGCGAGTGCCAGGAGTAGATGGCTCTACCCAAACTCTACCGACTTCTTGGTCTTCCTTAAAAGCTACTACTTCCACAGGTGAGGTGAGATCGCCAGAGTTGACTAAATTTACGCTGCTGCCATCTTCTGTTTTCTTACCGCCTGTAATCTTCCAATCGTTGTTGCCTGTGGTTTTTATCCAGTCATTGAAAAACCAACTTAAATCTTCGCCACAAGAACTCTCTATGGAAGTTTGTAAATCCATGGGGGACGGGTGCTTAAATTTCCAATCTTGGAAGTATTGCCTCATCGCCTTATCGAACGTCTCTGTGCCTAGGTATTGTTGTAAGAATGCAAAAATAGCAGCTGTTTTTTTATAGACGATCGCACCGTAGTTGTTTGAGGAGAAAACGTCAGAATGACACTGAAGGGGTTGTGTGATTCCAAATCTAGCTGGCATGATTGATGCCAGTTCGTCTATCCATCTGTATTCAAAATCCATCAAATCAAGCCGCTTCATCCATTTTTCAGAAAGCCTTGAAGAAATAAGACCCAGATCTTTCCCTTCGTATGATTCTAACAAGTACCGTGTTTCGTTCAGAGAATTCAAGCCTTCATCCATCCAAGCATCTGTTCTCTCATTGGAGCCAAGAATTCCGTAAAACCAGTTGTGCCCCACTTCGTGAGCGATCACAACATCTAATGCGAACGCGCTTCCGCTCTCGCCGATGACTGTTACGTTTGGATATTCCATTCCGCCGCCAGCAGAGATTGTGCCGTCTATTGCCGTGACTTGATTGTATGGATAGTCGCCGTTCCAGAGGGAGTAATAGTAGGTAGCATTCCCAATATAGTCTGAGGCGTCACGCCAAAGATCTTCTTCATTTGGGGTGAACATCACCCAAGTTGTGACCGACCTGCCAGAGTGGGGGAGCGTTATAGAGTCTTTCAGAACTTTAAATCTCTTGTCGGCGAACCACGCGAAATCGTGAACGTTTTCTTGATGGTAGTGGAGGGTTTTTACAGTCTGGGAAGATTCAGGAAATTCATTTGATTCGTTGTCGGTAACTCCTTTTAGATCTTTTGATTTGAAATATTCTCGCGTGTTGATGTCGAGCTGGTTGAGACGAGCAATTTCAGATTCGTTGTCGGTAAACACAGAGACTGGCATATCTCCTGTAGCGCCAATCGTGTAGTTCGCCGGTAGCGTGATAGTCACGTCAAATGTACCGAACTCGGAATAGAACTCTCCCTGATCTAGGTAGGGCATCTCGTGCCAACCGTCTCTATCATAAACAGCGGGCTTAGGGTACCATTGTGTGATTTGATATGATTGCCCGATGTGTCCTAGGCGCGAGATCTTGCCACTCGGGATGCGAACTTTGAAGGGTGTGTGAAGTTCTATCGATTCGCCTGGCTTCAAAGGTTCACGAAGATGCACCTTTACGATGTCTGGATGCTCAGCGTGAAACTCCCATTCAGCGGGCTCGCCATTCACTTTGAAGTCCAGGCCGTCAATCCCACCAAGGTCTTTCGACATAGCGTAGAAGAGAAACATATTACCTCCACGCATTTGTTGTTTAGCTAATGCACTCTTTGCACTGCTGTATGCATTAGGCCATACATGGTACCACAAATACTCCAGTTCATCACCACTGTTATTTGTATACGTTGTCCAAATCTCAGCATCAAGTTCGTGATCCGTGTCGTTTAAACTGACATGAATATTGTGGTCTACGGTTTGCTGGAAGTATGGTGTTGTTTGGGCTGAGATAAAAGTACTTAATCCAATAAGACCAACTGTTAATAGAGAGAAAAGTTTATTCATGGGGCACAAGTTTGTATTTTTAGCGCATGAAAATTAAACAACACGTATGTTCAGCAATTTTAATTGCTTCAATTTCAAGTTATACGGCTCAAGATACTCAAGATTTCTCTTACACTTTTACTCCCAGGATTGAGCTGACTGAGACCTCTGTTAAAAGTCAAGATAGGACTGGAACGTGTTGGAGTTATTCTGCTTCGAGCTTTCTGGAATCTGAGGCAGCACGTATAAGTGGTCACGTTGTGGATTTGAGTGAAATGGCTACTGTACGCTATACGTATCCACTTAAAGCAGAGATGTACATACGCCTTCAGGGAAAGCATCAGTTCAGCGCAGGGTCTCTCGCTCATGATGTGATTAACGCGGCAAGTGGTTGGGGTCTTGTCCCACAGAATGTTTACACTGGACTGAAAGATGGTGAAACAGTTCATGACCATGATGCAATGGACAAGGCACTTAAAGCTGCCGTAGACAGCATACTTACTAAACCAAGCGGCAAGATTGACCTCTACTGGATGAAGGGTATCGATGAAATTTTAGATGAACACATCGGTGTCGCTCCTGTAGATTTTGTGTATGAGGGTGAGACGTATACACCTGAAACATTCAGAGATTATTTAGGTATCGATCCGTATTCATACATTAATATCACCTCCTTTACGCACCATCCATTTGGAAAAAAATTCATCCTTGAAATTCCAGACAACTTCAGCCGTGGGGAGTTCTTCAACGTGCCTATTGATGAGATGCAGCGTGTCGTTGAGGGCGCCTTGTCAGCTGGTTATACAGTGGCTTGGGATGCTGATGTAAGTGAAAAGGGATTTAGTTTTAGTCATGGTGTGGCCTTATTGCCTGCTAAAGGGGAGGAGGAAAAACTCTGGAAAGAGGAAATTGTTGAAGAGGTTGTGACTCAGGAGTCTCGTCAGATTGGTTTTGAAAACCAAACGACAACGGACGACCACCTTATGCATATCACGGGACTTGCAACTGATCAATCAGGTAATAAATATTTCATTATTAAGAATAGCTGGGGACAGAATAACCCTTATGGAGGGCATCAGTATATTTCAATGGCATATTTCAGAGCAAAAACGATTGCGATTTTAGTTAATAACGAAGCTGTTGCTCGTGCATTTCAGGGTAAGTAAAGGAAAGACTAGATGTTGGATAAATTCGAAAAACGATCTTTACGGAAACAACTGTTCTATCACCTTGATGGTTTAGCGATGTGTGGTGTTGTGCCTGTTCTTCATGAATGGGGACTTTTCGAGAGAGTTTTTCATGCTTCAGGAGATGTCGATCAACTTGCGGCTGAATATCGAGCTAATTCTGGGTATTTAAATGTCGCGCTTAGGATGCTGTGTTCCCAAGGTTTGCTCGAGGCTGCACGAGCTGAAGATATGATAAATTACAGGCCGGCCGTTGGTCAAACTCCCAAGGACTGGTACCTACACAACAGTTCGTATGCCGCTGGTAGAAAATGGATGAAGTGTATCGTCGGATCTTGGAATACACCAGGTAAAGCTTTAGCACCAGGTGATTTAATGTCGATGGAGATTTTGATGGATGCTTGGAAAGACATGCCAGATGAGGGGATAATGTCTCGAATTAAAAGCCACCTCGAAGGAGCACTTGTTGCTCCTTTTCTTGTAACTCTCGGAACTATCCACGGTACTAAGCCGATTTCATCATGGGAGGATCACAATGCCGCTGTTTTAAAAATGCATGCATCCAAGCAAGAAGCTTGGGGAAGAGTTCTGGTATTGTTAGGGTGGGATAATACAGATATGGGAGCGTTCTTTTTAAAGCGTTCCTCTGCGTATGGAGTGACAACTTCGTACGTGAAAACATTTATTTGGTCTAAAGAATTAATTTTCGGAAATGGATCTTATCTGTGGCGGATTCAACCAGGCGAACCAGAAATTCATGTGGATAGGACTCTTAATGTTTGGGGGTCAGGAGGTGCTCATAAGGCATATTTCACCCATTTAGATGAGGTTATTAAATCTGTATTTAACTCCCCACTCGATAAGCAGCCATCTGGACTTTGTGATATGGGTTGTGGGAATGGAGCATTGCTTTTACACCTTTCTGAGGTTATAAAGACCTCTACTCTTAGAGGTCAGCATTTAGAGACTCATCCTTTAGAGTTAGTTGGAGCTGATTTCAACCAAGAAGCGCTCATTGCTACAGCTGATCACTTTAAACAAGAAGGTGTAGAGGGTCATTTTATTTGGGGAGATATAGGAGATCCAGATCAGCTTGCCATGGATATTTGGAGGGTTCATCAAATCCGCTTGGGAGATTTAATGAGTGTGCGTTCTTTCTTAGATCACAATAGGATTTTCAATAGACCTGTTATTGATAGACCAGATAGAGCAATCTCTACTGGAGCTTTTTCTTTTAGAGGAGAACGTTTAAAGCTTAGAAATGTTGAACAAAGTTTGAAAGAACATTTTCTTCGTTGGGCTCCATATGTTGCAGAGCACGGTCTTCTTGTAGTCGAACTACATACCATTGATCCTGAAGCTGCAGCAGATCGTCAAGGCGATATGCCTGCTACAGCTTATGATGCCACTCATGGTTTTGCTGATCAGTATATTGTAGAAGTCCCTGTCTATGATGCTATGGCGGCAGAAGCAGGTCTTTCAATTGATCAGTCTTGCTCTAGAACTTTCCCTAAAGAATTACCAGCTACAGTAAGCATTAGGTACTTTAAAGCGTAACTTTTCTGTGTGATAAGCCTTAATTAACAATTGTTTATAACGTATGTGGAATCGTTGTGAATTCCTTCCCCCTTTATTATTTGATTTGTATAGGAAAATAGTTGCTTATTTGTTTCAAGCAAGTGGCTAATCCCCCAAAGCGATCGAAACTGAAGAAGATGCAAATCTAATTTAAGACGAAGGCAGCCGAGAGGTGAAAGGGGTCCTGAAAGGGAGGTGATCTTGAGAAAGAATGCCAGAAGTTACACTAGGAAGTATTCAACGTGAAGAGACATCGACACAATTTGATTCGCTTTGGTTCCTTACCGATTGAGGTTAGGGTTGCTTGCCTCAGCTGCTTCGGCAGAAGAGGGGTTTGATTTTGAAATGCGTTAAGTCCTGAGAATGGACAGATTCCGAAAGGTTTCACTAATATATGCTTTGCATATTTTTAGTTTACAATTTGAAAAACGCAGTTGAACATAAGTTAGCTTAAGTTCAAATGTGACTAAAGCAGAGGAATGCACCATGAAAGAGTTTATTTTTTTACGGTAAAACCTAGGAGTATGTAGATGAGAGTAAAATCGAATCTTATAGCCCGAAGTTCTAAGTATTTCTTAAGTTCAAACAGCGTCAGTGAGAGCTGCGCAGCGCCGAGAGGAGCCAATTAAGGCAAGCCTCGGTTTTCCGAAGGGCGTTTCTTCTGTGTTCCCACAGAATTAGCACTTTAGGATACCAGCCGTTCGATTGAGATTAACATTGAAATTGATCGGACCGGAGAGAGACTAGGGCCTTCGTGCCCTAGCCCCTCAAAGGCGCTTCATCCCGGTTCAGGTATGAAGACTGGAGGATCCGCAACGGTGATTGCAAAGGACGTTAGTCTTGATTTATCATGACTATCAACCCTAGCCACTGTTGCGGATTTCTTAATTCCATACTTTTTGTGAAATACCTCAAGAAAAGTTGCATTGGACAAGAACGTGAGTATCTTTGCCGTCCGATTGTGGCTAGTCCATCGCGGAATAGGTTGGCCCTGTAGCTCAACTGGATAGAGTATCGCACTACGGATGCGAAGGTTTGGGGTTCGAATCCCTACAGGGTCACAACTAAAATATATAAACCCTTGTTATCATTGAGATAGCGAGGGTTTGTTTTTTTACTGTGCCTATCCTTGTGCTTACATTTTGTTTATAAGTGACTTTACCCTCACCAAGAAAGGACTTCGGTTTGGGTGGGAGAGAGGTTCAAAGTGATTGAACACAGACCTTAATCATCCCGGACGCAACGAGCAGAAAAGCCGTTGCCTCGATCGTTGCTGTCTCGGTTGACATTGGCGAGGTAGTAGTGCAGTAAACGATTCCATGAGTAGGAACCAGACTCTGTTACCTTTACGGAAGCAGACCACCAGTGCCCGGTATCCCCATCGTCGAGGAAACCACTGATAGTGTCTTGGGAGTAGCTGTAGCCGCCTGGTAAACCAGTCCAACCGCTTGAATTAGTAGCGCCAGTATTTGGAGAGTTCCAATGGTCATAACCAGCTTCTTTCATCTTACCTCCTGCTACACTTTCTCCTCCTAAAAAACCTGTCAGCTCGGTAAACTCTCCATCTGATGGGATATGCCAACCACTTGGACAAATGCCTTCTGTCATCACTGCAGGCCAGTTGTAAAGAACTCCATAAGTCTCGTAGTTAGAAGTTGACATTGCTGCTGCCACATCAGTTCCTTCGTAGCCGTAGACATAGTAGTAGGGGGAAGTCTCAGAACTTTCACTTGAAGGTGAAACTTCAGGGAGGAAACGACAGTTTTCTGCAAACCAACACTGCTCTCCGATTAAGACTGTACTGTAGTCGTAGCCGTCGTGAGAAACAAAATCACCGCAAGTGAATGAGCTATTATAACACTCTCCAAATTGACTTAAAAGAGTCATTAAATCAGATGTTGCTACACAGCCATCACCGTCGTTGTCAGCCGAAAGAGTTTGGGATTGCAAAGTGAGAGACAACGTAAAGACGCATAACAAAAAAGTAAGTAAATATCTCATAATCTTAAAATTAAACTTACAAGATACTGCTATTCATCTTTATAGCCATTTTTATTCAAAAATAAACGGTTTATTTTTATTCTATATTTGTTTAAATTGAATAATTAAAATATGAAAAATAGATTATTACTATCATTAACTACAGTATTTCTTCTTGCATGTTCTACAGAAGTAGAAGAAAATAAATATGAATCTAAAGTCCTATTACAAGCTGTTACTGAGAATACTTTAGGAGATAAAATTAATTTTCCTGATTCTAATGCAACAATCACTTCAGCGATTAGAGTAATTCCTTCAGGAGAAAGTACGGGAATACATATGCATGAAGCTATACCTGTTGTTTATATGATTGAAGGAGAAATTACGATTAATCATGAAACTGACAGCGGTTTAGTGACAACGGTTGTCAAAAAAGGTGAGTCTTTTGTTGGAGCAACAAATAATTGGCATGATACAAAGGTAACTTCTGAATCAGATGCAGTTGCTTATGTTGTGTTTATAGGTGCTAAAGATTTAAAAAACAGTATTAATAGAATTGAAAAAAAAAGTTCTAAATAAGAGCC
>DBBW01000007.1 GCA_002292405.1 Flavobacteriales bacterium UBA974 | reverse complement strand
CATTATCTAAAGGCTTTATATCAAGAGGAGAGGGAAGATACTCAAGAATACCATCCAAAATTGCTTGAACTCCCTTATTTTTGAATGCTGAGCCTGCAAAAACAGGAAATATTTCGTTCGCCAAAGTTCTCTTTCGAATAGCAAGTTTTATCTCGGACTCTGAAAGTTCGACACCGTCAAGATACTTTTCCATCAGCTCATCGCTAGCTTCGACTGCTTCTTCAATAATCTTTTCACGCATAATGTTACAGTCATCAATAAGATGCTCTGGGATTTTTTCATATTCAAATGTTACACCTTGATCTTCTTTGTTCCATAAGATGGCTTTCATCTTAATTAAATCTATCACACCAACAAAGTCGTCTTCAGTGCCTATGGTCATCTGCATAGGGATTGCTTTTGCACCTAATCTGGACTCTATATGCTCTATAGATTTATTAAAATTTGCTCCGGTACGATCCATTTTATTAACGAAGATTAAACGAGGAACCTTATATTTGTTAGCTTGTCGCCAGACTGTCTCAGTTTGAGGCTGAACCCCAGAAGAACCGCAAATCACAACAACGGCTCCATCTAAAATTCTCAAACAACGCTCAACTTCGATTGTAAAATCAACATGTCCAGGAGTATCAATAATATTAATATGATGTTGGTCTAGTTGCTGCTGCATTCCTTTCCAAAAACAAGTTGTAGCAGCAGATGTTATAGTGATACCTCTCTCTTGTTCTTGCTCCATCCAATCCATAACAGAAGCACCATCATGTACTTCTCCAATTTTATGAGAAACTCCAGTATAAAAAAGTATCCTTTCAGTTGTTGTAGTTTTTCCCGCATCTACATGAGCACAGATACCTATATTACGGTAACGTTCGATAGGAGTTTTTCGAGGCGACATAATTTTACTCAAAGCAATTAAATGAAAAGGGAATTAAATACTAGTCAAAATTAAAAACCAAAAAGGCAGCCATGAATAGCTACCTTTGAATATTAGCATAAAATTTCAATATAACTGTCAGAAGCGGAAGTGCGAGAATGCTTTGTTTGCATCAGCCATCCGATGAACATCTTCGCGTTTTTTGACTGCTCCACCTTTACTTTGTTGTGCATCAATGATTTCTCCAGCTAACCGCTGAGCCATAGATTTTTCTCCCCTCTTTCTAGAGAAATCTACCATCCAACGCATTGCTAAAGCATTTCTTCTAGAGGGGCGAACCTCAACAGGGACTTGGTAGGTAGCACCACCAACACGACGAGCTTTTACTTCAACAGATGGTGCGATTTTTTCTAATGCGGCCTCAAAAGCAATCAAGGGATCCTCTTTCAGACGCTCTTGAACTATATCAAGTGCTCCATAAACAATACTCTCAGCAACAGCTTTTTTTCCACTAACCATCACATGATTCATGAACTTAGCTAAAGTAATATTTCCAAATTTTGGATCCGGTAATATTTCACGTTTTGCAGCAACTCTTCTTCTTGGCATATTATTCACTCTTTTTTCAGGGTTATCTGGGATATATTGTTAGGTATACCCAGCCTTACTGGTTATTTATCTCTATTTTTTAAACTAAACTAATATTATTTTTTAGGGCGCTTGGTCCCGTATTTTGAACGGCTTTGCGTACGATTAGCAACACCTGAAGTATCTAGGGCTCCTCGTATCGTATGATATCGCACACCAGGTAAATCCTTTACACGTCCACCTCTTATCAATACAACACTATGTTCTTGAAGGTTATGTCCCTCACCACCAATATATGAGCTAACTTCAAAACCATTTGTTAATCGAACACGGCAAACTTTACGGAGTGCTGAGTTTGGTTTTTTAGGGGTCGTGGTATACACCCTTGTACAAACACCTCTTCTTTGCGGACAAGCATCTAATGCCGGCACCCCAGATTTAATTATTTTAGTTTTTCTAGGCTTACGAACCAGTTGGTTAATCGTTGCCATTAAATTAGCTCCAAATAAAAGGTCTTTCCCTAAGACCATAATTTTAAATTCAGTCTGAAAAGCAGACCATTTTTTAAGATGAGGCAGTCTAAAGATACTGTCGACTCTAGTCAAGAGTCGCGATAGGCTTAAATGAAATATTTAACCTCTATCACTCACTCTCACTTGTACTTAAAGCCTCACTTAATGCTGCTTCAATATCAACAGCGCTAACTGCTATTTCTGATTCTTTTTCTTTTGCCTCCCGGCGCTTACGGTGATATGTCAATCCGGTCCCTGCAGGAATCAATCGACCAACTACTACATTCTCTTTTAAGCCTCTCAGATAGTCTGCTTTACCTGTTACTGAAGCCTCTGTAAGAACACGTGTTGTTTCTTGGAATGAAGCCGCAGATATAAAGCTCTCTGTCGCAAGCGAAGCCTTAGTTATACCAAGAAGGAGACGCTCAAATTTAGCAGGTCTTTTCTTCTCAAGCACTAATTTTTCGTTCTCTTGCAGAACTGCTGTATATTCAACCTGCTCTCCTTTAACGAAAGAAGAGTCGCCCATATCTGTAATTTCGGCTTTCCTTAACATCTGGCGGCAAATCACCTCAATATGCTTATCGTTTATTTTGACACCCTGCAAACGATAAACTTCTTGTATTTCATTAACTATATATTCTGCCAAAGAGTCGACACCTTGCAAGCGCAAGATATCATGAGAATTTTCTGGGCCATCAGCAATAACTTCACCTTTGGTTACATTTTCACCCTCAAACACTCCCAATTGATGCCACTTAGGTATAAGGAGCTCATAATGATCACTTCCGTCAGGCAACAGTTTCCCATTAGGAGGAGTGATGACTAAACGGCGTTTTCCTTTTGTTTCCTTACCAAAAGTAACAGTACCTGATATTTCAGCTAGTATAGCTGGATCTTTTGGTCTTCTTGCTTCAAAAAGATCGGCAACACGAGGAAGTCCCCCAGTAATATCACGGGTTTTTGACCCCTCTTGTGGAATACGTGCAACAATATCACCAGCTCCAACATGGCTGTTATCAGTGATACTCAGTATTGCATTTGGTGGCAACATATAGTGAGCAGGAACAGTTGAATTGGCAAAAGTTAGTTCTTTGCCGTCATCATCAAGCAAGGTAACCATAGGCTTGATATCTTTCCCTGCTGAAGGGCGTTCATTTGGATCAATAACTGCAATACTTGATAATCCTGTCATTTCATCTGTTTGAGTTCGGATACTAAGACCTTCTTCCATACCAGAAAATGCAACCTGACCCGCGACTTCAGTTATTATGGGATGAGTGTGGGGATCCCAAGCGGCTACAATATCTCCGGCAGCCACAATTGAACCCTCTTTAACGCTTATAACTGCCCCATAAGGCAACTTGTAACGTTCACGTTCACGTCCATTTTCATCAGCAAGCGCAAGACCTCCAGAGCGAGATACTGCAACGAGCTCTCCATTTTCTCGTTCCGCTACTTTGATATTAATAAAGCGAATTTTTCCCCCCGTCTTGACCTGAATGCTGTCTGCAGCAGATGCACGTGAAGCAGCGCCCCCAATATGAAAGGTTCGCATAGTTAATTGTGTACCCGGTTCACCGATGGACTGAGCAGCGACGACGCCAACTGCTTCTCCAGAGTTAATTCGATGTCCTCTTGCCAAATCTCTTCCATAGCACTGTGAGCATATACCATGACGAGTTTCACATGTAATTGGAGAACGCACTTTTAGCTCGTCTATCCCAAGCATTTCTATTTGTTCTACACACTTTTCATCAATCATATGGCCAGCTTTTAATACAACCTTTCTAGCCCCAGGTTTAGTTACATCAACTGCCAAGACACGACCAAGGATTCGGTCCCCCAAGGATTCAATGATATCTCCACCTTCTATAACAGGAGTCATTAGTAGCCCCTCTGAAGTACCGCAATCCTCTTGTACTACCACTAGATCCTGAGAGACATCTACTAATCGACGAGTCAGATATCCTGAATTTGCTGTCTTGAGTGCGGTATCTGCTAGACCTTTACGTGCCCCATGTGTTGATATGAAGTATTGCAATACATTCAAACCTTCACGGAAATTAGCAGTGATTGGAGTTTCAATAATTGAACCATCTGGACGAGCCATTAGACCTCTCATACCTGCAAGTTGTCTAATCTGGGCAGGTGAGCCTCTGGCTCCTGAATCAGCCATAATAAACACAGAATTGAAAGATGATTGAGTCTCTGTTTCACCATCGCTATTAGAAACCTCCTCTGTACTAATAACCTCCATCATAGCTTTTGCAACAAGATCATTAGCCCTTGACCAAATATCAACCACTTTGTTGTATTTTTCACCTTGGGTGACTAGACCAGAAGAAAACTGACTTTCAATTTCTTTAACTTCTTCTTCAGATTGAGCAATAATTTTTTCTTTAGAAGAAGGAATAGTAAAGTCATTCACCCCAATAGACGCACCAGACTTTGTAGAAAAATCAAAACCGGTATACATAAGTTGATCTGCAAAAATTACGGTTGCCTTTAACCCAACATCCCGATAACAACGATTAATAATTCTTGAAATTGCCTTTTTGGTCATTGGCTGGTTTACCATGTCGTAACTCAAGCCGTCTGGAACAACATCCCATAATAATGCACGACCTACGGTAGTATCGACGATGTATTTTTTTGATTCAGCCTCACCAAGATCATTAAAGTTAACTTCATTAATACGAACTTTTACTCTGGCTTGCAGGTCTATCTGTTTACTATAATAAGCAACAGAAACTTCTTTGAGATCTCCAAAAATTCTTCCCTCTCCCAATGCGTTAGTTCGTTCACGAGTCATCCAATAAAGGCCCAATACAACATCTTGTGAAGGCACAATGATCGGCTCGCCACTTGCAGGAGATAAAATATTATTAGTCGACATCATCAAAGCACGAGACTCAAGCTGAGCCTCCAGAGTGAGCGGGACATGAACTGCCATTTGATCTCCATCAAAGTCAGCGTTATATGCAGCACACACTAGAGGATGGAGCTGTATAGCCTTTCCTTCGATTAGGACTGGTTCAAAAGCTTGAATACCAAGCCTATGGAGTGTAGGAGCGCGGTTCAATAGAACTGGGTGCTCACGGATAACTTCATCAAGAATATCCCAAACAATTAGCTCTTCACGTTCCACCATTTTTTTTGCAGCCTTTATGGTAGTAGCTAATCCTCGTAATTCCAATTTTGAAAAGATAAATGGCTTGAATAATTCTAAAGCCATACGTTTTGGTAGGCCGCACTGATGAAGTCTGAGAGTAGGGCCGACTACGATCACAGATCGTCCAGAGTAATCTACTCGTTTTCCTAGCAAATTTTGACGAAAACGACCCTGCTTTCCTTTAATCATATCGGCAAGGGACTTCAAAGGTCGTTTATTAGACCCTGTGATAGCTCTACCTCGACGTCCATTATCCAAAAGTGCATCAACTGATTCCTGCAGCATTCGCTTTTCATTTCGTACAATTATATCTGGAGCATTTAATTCCAATAAGCGCTTGAGACGATTATTACGATTTATCACTCGCCGATATAGATCATTTAAATCAGATGTTGCAAAACGACCACCATCAAGAGGCACTAGAGGTCTTAAGTCAGGCGGGAGAACCGGTAATGCCTCTAAAATCATCCACTCAGGTTTATTTCCAGAACCAAGAAAGGCCTCTAAAAGTTTTAGGCGTTTTGATAGCTTCTTAATTTTTGTTTCTGAACGAGTGGCTGGAATTTCTTCACGAATAATTGCTATTTCTTGATCCATATCAAGATCTTTCATTAAGCTTTGAATACCTTCAGCACCCATCGTTGCCTGAAAATCATCACCAAATTCTTCCATAGCTTGGAAGTATTCATCATCGGTGAGTAACTGTCCTAACTCTAGAGTGGTCATACCAGGATCGGTAACTATGAAAGATTCAAAATATAATACCCTTTCAATTTCTCGCAGCGTCATATTGAGCATTAGTCCAATGCGAGAAGGAAGCGACTTGAGAAACCATATATGCGCAACAGGACAAGCAAGCTCAATATGAGCCATTCTATCTCT
>DBBW01000002.1 GCA_002292405.1 Flavobacteriales bacterium UBA974 | reverse complement strand
TGGTCAGAATTTTGTGATTAACGATTAAATCGCTGCGTTCAAGACTAATCTTTCTCAGTAAGTATCATCTCAATATACACGTCTAAGCCTTTATAGTATAGCTGTTACTTAGTTCGTAGCACTACTTAGTCTTAAACTTTCAGATATGCCGAGGCTATAAATCTGAATAGCTGTATCTTGTAAGTCTAAATTATAGACTATGAGATATTTAGTTGTTTTTTTTTGCTACTTTAAGCTTAAACGCGGTTGGACAGACTTTTCAAGTTGATGTTAACGAGATATTCAGCATGCCTGATCATTTAGCAATAGATCAAAGCAGTGACTATCTTAATTTAACTGGAATATTAAATTCTAGCTTTAATAGAGAAGGGTTCAATGTCGTAAATGCTAACTGGGCAAGAAATCAACTAAAAAGACCAAAAAAGAAAACAAACTATCAAGAAATAGCATTAGAAGTATTTCATGTTCTCGAAAGAAGCTCCTCTGTTGATCCTAGTTTAAATACAATTAAAAGATATAAGCTAGTAAAACTAGCTATAAATGCTGGAATTCCATCTTTATCAATTAATAAGGGGATTGACGAGTGTGTTAAACAAGGGGCATTGGTTGTTTTGCCAAAAAATATGATAGCAATATCTACTTCAAGAAACCCACCATTAGTAGAAGCTTTTGAGGGTGAAGAATGGACACCACCTATTATTTATTATTTTGAATTTAATTATATATATAGAGACTCTTTTACATGTGGTAGGACAATTAAGGAGTTTTATGCTTCATTAAATGATATGTCTGATGGGAGTCAGTTGGCTAGTATTAAGTTTGAACAACCAGCACTATCATCAATGTGCAAACAAGAAATAATTAATAAATGTGTAAGCAAATTGATGGATAAGAATCATCATGATTTTAAGTTTCAAAAAAATAAAAGCTATGTTGATATAACTTCAATTACTGTTCTTGGTAAAAGTGGAAAGGATTGCCGAGGAAAGGGTGCTGCTGCCCTAGCCAATGATTTCTCTAATAGCATTTTAAAACTTTACAATGTTGTAGATCGAGACAATCTTGATATCTTTTTAAAAGAACACAAGAACTCAATGACTGGTCTTTTTGAAGAATCGGATTATATTGAGGCAGGAAAATTAGCTGGAGCTGAGGGGGTTATATTCGTTTCGGCAACATGTGTTAATAAACACACGGAAATAGATGTAAGCCTTTCTGATACTAAAACTGGATCTATTCAATGGTCAATCCATTCGGAAAATTTAGATCCACATGAAATTGCAGACAGATTTATTGAGTCTGTCATTGAAGATTAGAGATACCGTCTTTGAAAATAGAAGATATGCCGAGGCTATAAATCAAAATAGTCTTACCTTGTAAATCCTAAAACTAAGACAATGACAGACAGGGTTATCATCTACTTGGGTATAATTTTTTGCTGTATTTCAATTATCATTGGTGCTTTTGGCGCTCATGCTTTAGAGAGCATTATTTTTGATAAGATGGATGTTTTTAACACAGGAAGTGAGTATCATGCTTTTCACAGCCTTGCATTAATTGTTGTGGGTTCATTGAGCAAACAGTTTAAGACAGATTTAAGCCATGTTGCATCTCTGTTTGTTGCGGGTATTTTATTGTTCTCGGGATCGCTCTATACCATTGCAATATTTAAATTATCTTATCTGGGCATTGTAACCCCTATAGGCGGTTTGTGTTTCCTAAGTGGATGGATTTTATTGCTAGTGAAACTGAATAAGTAGTATGAAATTATTAGGCTCACTGATCATCTATATGTTGCTAATGTTAGGCTTTTGTCAAAACCCAAAGCCAACAACTCAGAACACCTCACACTTTAATCATCTGTCTGAATTTGAAAAGAGTATCATTGTAAACAAAGGGACTGAGGCACCCTTTTCTGGGGAGTACGATAAACACGATGAGGATGGCTTATATCATTGTAAGGCCTGCATGTCTCCTTTATTTAGGTCAGCGGATAAGTTTAATTCCAATTGCGGATGGCCTTCATTTGATGATGAAATCGATGGGGCTATTAAAAGAAAAACTGATTACAGTGCCGGCGTGGTTAGAACTGAAATCATGTGTTCAAATTGTAGCGGACATCTGGGTCACGTATTTGAAGGAGAATTGTTGACAGACAAAAACCTCAGACATTGTGTAAATTCAATCAGCTTAGAATTCAAGCCCAGCATATTTAATTGAGCTGTATTAAGACTTCTATTCTCACAAAGAAATGTGAGATTAACTATGGGTTAAAAACAAGTATCACGGCAAAGCTTTTAATTCGGGTTTTTTAGTTTATAAATCGATCATGAGCCGGTAGTTGGGATTCATTAAACGACCTTTAGTGTAAATTGCAAATAAAAACAATGAATCACTTTGCTATTTTATTCTCCTCTAAAAGAAATGTTGTTTCTGCATTACTCGTTCTGCTTTTTTCTTCTTCGATGAGTTTCGGCCAAGACATCTGTCCAGGTGCAGATGTTGAAATTGCTACGCAAAGCTTTTCGTTTTCTCCTTCAGAATTGGTTGTAGACGCTGGAATGACAGTGGGGTGGGTCAACTTTGCCGGATTACACGATGTGAATGGAATTGCAAGTTCGATTACTGGCGCTTCTTTTAACAATCCCGAGGCATTTTCAATTGGTGCGATGTCTGGGAATGCAGAAGGCGTTTGTTTGGGAACCTTCACATTTACGATTCCTGGTCTCTATAACTATGATTGCTCCATAGGAAGTCATGCTGCAAGTGGGATGGTCGCAAATATTACAGTTATGGGGGTTGTGACTGGATGCACGGATTCTTTGGCCTGTAACTATGACATTACCGCCACAGAAGATGACGATTCATGTGAATTTGCTGAACCGGGTTACGATTGTGACGGGAACTGTGTCATTGATCTGGACGAAGATGGGATTTGCGATACGTGTCTGGAGTATGATACCATTGTGGTGGATTGTGCTTGTGACTTCTTTGACCCTGCCACCTTCACCGTATTCCTCATCGATATCGATGAGGATAATTGTATTTTCTATGAAGATTGTTATTGCGAGTGCTACAATGATGCGGACGGAGATGGTATATGCGATGAGAATGAAACCAGCGGATGTATGAATGCAGACGCGTGCAATTACAATGTAAACTCAACAGAGGATGATGATAGCTGTGTGTTTATCGGGGACGCTTGTGATGACGAAGATGAAAGCACAGTGGATGATATCATACAAGAAGACTGTGCGTGTGCCGGAACTTCGACCTCTATCGTAGATGAGTTAGAAGATCTATCAGTGATGATTTTCCCCAACCCAGCGACTTCGACGTTAACCATCACTTTAAATAAAAAAGCTATACTTCAAGTGTTCGATACTACAGGAAAATTAGTTGATGAAACAGGAGTAGTTTCAAGTTGGGTTTTAAATGTAAGCGACTGGGAAAAGGGTCTCTACACTGTAAAAACTCAAGAAGGAAAAACGCACAAGTTTATCGTTGAGTAGAATTAATATGAGACTGTTTTTCAATGTTTTAGTTTGTTTTCTATATGTCGGCATTTCTGCCCAAAACACTTATGTCCCAGACGATTCTTTTGAGCAATACTTAATCTTGCTGGAGATTGATGATGTCCTAGATGATTCGGTCCTTACAACCAACATTGTGGATGTTCAATCCCTTCATCTGGGCTACAGTAGCATTCACGATTTAACGGGGCTCGAAGGATTCTTGTCTTTAGATACGTTGTCGATTTCTGAATTACAGAACAGCGACATTTCGTACCTGGACATGTCTTTGGTTCCGTGGTTGAAATATCTGGATTGCTATAACCAAAACGGCCAAATCGATTCCATCAACTTGTCTCAAAATACAGATCTACAATTCCTTGATGCTTCTGGGAATACGATCACATATCTTGATCTGAGCAACAACACCATGCTAGAATATTTGACCTGCAATTTCAATCAAATTTCTGACATAGATTTAAGCAACAACCTGCTTCTCAAAGACATTTCGATGTCCTATAACAGCTTAACAAGTTTGGACCTTGCCTTCAACGATTCTCTTATCTCATTGAGCTGTTCAGGGAATGCCATTACAGAATTAGATTTAAGCAACAAGCCCAATCTCGAATTTGTATTCTGTGAGGACAACACCTTGTCTGTTTTAGAACTCAGCAACGTGCCTGAACTGGTTCGTGTCTGGTGCACTGGCAATCAGATTTCTGAATTGGATGTGCTCAACAAACCCAACTTGGAACAGCTTATGGCAGGAGACAATCTTTTAACTTCTCTGGACTTAAGTTCTTGTGGTTCGCTCATTTGGATCTGGTTGTATTCGAATCAGTTATTTGAACTCAATGTCGCAAATGGACTCAATGCGTATATGGCTGGTTTTCCTGGTGGGGGCATTGAGTATATCCCAAATTTCACAGACAATCCCAATTTAACCTGTATTACAGTGGACAATGTTGAGCATTCTACTGAGTGGTGGAATACGGAAGGTTACCCGATTTTCAATAATCCCAATGGATATGTTTCTATCGATTCCTCGATGTATTTCTCCTCGGACTGTGCAAGTGCACTTGTTGATGTGTTGACCTCTGAAACAGTTCTCATTTATCCCAATCCGGCAAAGAACCATATTACTGTTAACCTCAACGGTATAGAAGAGACTCATACTATTTTAAAGATATATGATCTCTCTGGTAAGGTAGTTTTTGAGAAGCGATTTTCCTCTACGACTTCTCTCGATGTGTCTAACTTTGCCAAAGGAGTGTATACGCTTGAGGTTTCTAATTCTGATAAAGTGGTAAGAAGCAAAGTAGTGTTAGATTGATTCATCATTAGATGTGTGGAATGAGCCTCCAATAAATCACTTAAAAAGGGTATTGATTTGGGAGATGTGATGCGTTAAATTTGCGCCATGAGTGTAAAAAAATTATGTGACCTGAAGCCCGACGAGATCGGAGTCATCGAAAGGGTGGATACCCCGGAGGAGGTCATGGCGCTTGTGCAGATGGGTTGTTGCGTGGGATCGGAGGTCGAAGTAAAGCACGTTGCACCACTCAATGGACCTATGGCGATTTGCACCTGTGGAAGAGTTTTAGCCGTGAGAAAGGAAGCGGCGGCTCATCTTTGGGTTAGAGTTGCTTCTGAGGAAACTCAGTTGGCATAGCGCTGTATTCTTCGATACGCTTATTCATGACTCGAAACCACAATGAGTAGTATTCGTTCTATTGGGTGGATAGAATTCCAAGAATGTATAGCTTTCAATATGCCTATTGATACTTAATTGGCGATTGAAAAAAGCGTCCTCTTTGAACTCATACAGCACCTCAAAAATATCTGGGACCAAATTCTCACATAGCTTTACGCGGTTAAAAATCTCGCTTGATTTTACGACATGAAAACACAACAATTCATCAACGAAAATGTCTAAATCTGCAAAACAGTGGTAGAAAGAAGATTTGCTTTTACCAACCTCTCTAGCTAGAAACTCTGCTTTCAAGCCATTAGGCCCTTCATTAGAAAAGATGTATAGCCTGCTTCAAGCCATGGAATTGTAATCTTATAGAATCCATCGAAGACATGGTATGTGGCCAGAGCGGCTAAGTAGGCAAATAGGGTGTATCCGGCTGCTTGAGCAAGGGCCCAAGGCCAACTGTTAAGTTCGCGGCGCACGATTACAATTGTGCTCATGCACTGCATTGCGAACATATAGAATACAATTAGCGATGCAGCAGATGCGGTATTAAGTAAGGGTCGATTGGTGCCCGGGACGACTTCATTAGCAAGTCGGTTCTTGAGTGCACGAATGCTTCCTTCTCCACCCTCAGGAGTGGGGTATAGGGTGTGCATCGTGCCAACGAATACTTCTCGTGCAGCGAAAGAGCTGACGATCGCAATCCCCATTTTACCATCGTACCCGAGTGGTCGGACAATGGGCTCGATCGCATTTCCAATGCTGCCAAGCCATGATTGCTCCAATCGCTCTCCTTGATCGAGAGCTTCACGTTCTTTCAGCGTACCTGGCCCGATAAATCCGAGTGACCAGAGGACAAGAGATATGATAAGAATAACGGATCCAGCTGCACGAAGAAAGATGGAGGCCTGACGGTATGATTGGCCTAATACGGCTTTAAGAGAAGGGATTCTGTACGCCGGCCATTCATCTGCCGCTTCATTTTGTACCTGAGGGTTTGGGATAGCCTTATGAATGATAAAAGCAAGAATTAAAGCTGACAAAGTTCCGATTAAATAAAGAGTATATAGAAATATACCCTGAAGGTTGAACCAGCCGAATATGATTTCATCGGGAACAGCAAAAGCGATTAAGAAAGTGTAAACTGGAAGCCTTGCCGAGCAAGTCATCATAGGAGTGACCAGGATCGTTACCAGGCGAGCACGTTTATCAGATATGGTTCTTGCAGCCATAATAGCAGGTACGGCACAAGCGAGTCCACCAACAAGCGAAACAGACGATCTTCCAGTAAGCCCTAAGCGACGAAAAAATCTATCTGAGAGATATCCGAGCCTAGCCATGTATCCGGAATGTTCTAAAAAGGCAGTAAAGGCAAATAAAATAGCGATTTGTGGAACAAAAATTAAAATCCCCGACAATCCGGAAAGAAGTCCGTCCACAAGTAAACTCGTGTACCAAGCAGTAGGAAGTGTCTCAGAAATGATTGAGATCATCGAAGTAAATGCTCCATCTATTAAATCCATTGGATATGTTGCCCAACTATAAATAGCCTGAAACATTCCGAAAAAAAGGACAGCTGCGATGAGGTTTCCCCAAATTGGGTGGGTTAGTACTGAGTCTATTTTCTGCCTGCGCTTCAAAGCATCACGTTGTTTTATTTCGCTTTCTTTAACAGGTTTACCTGCTTGACTCAGGAGGTCCCTCACAATAGACATACGTTGCCCTGCTTCTTCGAGTTGTAATCCTGCAGGAGAAGATGTGGATTGGCTCCTCACTTTTTCCCAAGCGCGTTTTTCCTCTTCAGTAAGCCAACTCGGAGCGTGATTCATCCGAGCTAAGTGGCATAGATACCCTAACGTGCCGTATGGCATCACGGCATGAAGCGTTTTCAACGATTCTTCGATATTTTTGGGAACTTTTCTAAGGATGCTACAAACTATAGGTTGATGCAGCAATGGAGAAAGCATATTTACCCAATGAGCGGGGTCGTCTTTCAGCGCTTGAATTTCACGAACAGGAATTCCAATCCCTTTTTCTAAAATTTCACAAAGTTGAGGATCCGCGGCCTCGTAATTCATTCTATTGAGTAGAAGAATACAAGGGATTTCCAGCTCTATAATTTGTAGTGCAAGAAATAGTTGGCCTTGAAGAGTAGACTTATCAGCGATCAGCAGAATCACATCGGGGTTCCATTTTCCGCCAGGATTAATAAGAGCATCCTCTGTAACTCTACCATCATCTGTTTGGGCATGAAGATTATAAATACCTGGAAGATCGACTAACGCCCAATTTTCAGATCCAGAGATAATGCCAGGAGCAGAACATGCTTCGACAGTAATGCCAGCTAAATTACCTACAGCAGATCGTGCGCCAGTGATTTTATTGAAAAGCGTTGACTTACCTGTATTGGGATTTCCAACAAGAGCTATGATGGTTTTATCAGGCTTTTTCACAATTGCAAAATGACACTTTTTACGAGTTCTGACAATACCCTTTAAAGGGTAATTATATAAATTTTCACCTTGGGAAGAGCCACAACTTAGGGTCTTTTGGCGACCTCTCGCTTCCGGCGACTTTCCACACTTCGAAATGTACTGATATGCCTTTGGGGCCGGACCAAACCACCCCAAGTATAGTGGCCCTATCTATAACATCTCCTTTCTTAACTTTGAGTCCTTCAAGGTTGCTATAAACAGTTCTATATCCACCATGCGTAACAATCACTGTTTCTCCAGCTCCAGGGAAATTGAAGACACTGCTGACGGTACCGCCAAAGACTGAAAAGACTTTAGCGCCTTTTTCAGTTGTAATATCTACACCATTACTTTCAACGATAATTCCTGCTATTGTTGGGTGTTTATGTCTCCCGAAATCTTTTGTAACAACTCCTCGAGCGACGGGCCATGGAAGATTGAGTTTGTTTTTCTCAAATTGTTCAGAGATGATTTTACCCTCAGGAGTAAGAGCGTATTCTCCAGCTGCGGAAGCTCTTTCTGCGGCTAATTCCGCTTCGATAATACGCTTAATTTCGTTGCTCAACCTCTTGTGTTCCTTTTCTTGGACTTTGAGTTTTTTGCGGAGTCTTTTCTCCTCTCGTTTGATCTCACTTAACAACTCAGCACGAGTATCTCTATCTTTATTTAGAGCATCACGCTCGTTTTCTTGGTCTTGAATAGCATCCAGGATAGATACTTTCTCGTGGGTGAGTGATTCGCGAGAATTCGCGAGATCTTGCTGAGCGTTTAAGATATCTTCAGCTTGAGCTTTTCGAATTTCCGCATATGATTGAAGCATTTTATACCTAAGTGCTGCTTGACTGAAATCTTCCGCAGCAAAGACAAACATGAGTGGATTTCTTGCAAGCTTCATCCTATAAGCCTGCTGAATCATAATGGCATATTCATTTTTTAAAGCAGAAATATGTCCTTCTAAAGCACGAATTTCAGTGTCCATTCCTACGACGGAGCGCTCTAAATTTCTTATGGATGTCTGATGATGTCTAATTAATTTTTCACGAAGCTCTATCTGTCTATCTATTAGAGTGACCTTTGAACTCGCTTCGTTTCTGTTTGTTTTTGCCTCATCAATTAGCCTCGAAGTTGTTAGGAGTTGGCCTTCAATTTTTTCACGTTCTGCGGTGAGAGAAGCTTTCTTATTTGTTTGTGATAAAACAGGTTGAAAAGCGCTTAACACGACAACTGCTAAAAAAAAGAGCAGCCCATTTATATTTACCCGATTTCTATAGAGATTGACGGCGTTCATAATTAGCGGGTGGGTCAAAAAGCATGTCGTATTTCTTGTTTACTCTGCTTCGTTTTACATTTAAAGTGCACTTAAGATCTACCCCATTTCCAGTAGCAGTTATTTTCGTTTTTGACGGCATATATCCTTGTTTATGCCCTTCATTTCCAAATCTTTTAACCGTCACATAAAGACCAATTTCGATATGTCTGAAGACATCCTTAACAGGAGTGAACCCTATGCCATCAAACCAATAGCTTTTAACAATTAATTCGGAAATCTCAGTCTTGTTGATTAATCTCTCAGCTTTTCTATCGGAAACCCCTTCGATTAATTTCTTCACCCTTCTTGGAATTTTTTCAACCAGTTCATAATTTACCCCATCAACCATAGACACATATTTATCATTAAAAGGATTTAGCTCGAGAGAAGTTCCACTAAAAAGATCTTGAAAAGAGTTAAAGTCAAATGGAATGCCAAGCAAGTTTTCTAACTGAAGATAGTCTCCTTCAAATACAAACTTGTTTAAAGGGACCTTGCTGATCACCTTCACGGAGTCTCTAAGTAGCATAACCCTAGCGATTTCCACACCGAGTGCCGGAGATACGCTGATCCAAATAGCACTATCTTTCTTCATCCTCACGCTGAGCGTAAAAGACTTGGACTCGTCGCTAACTCTAATGTCCGTGTCGATCTTCATCCCTAACCAATTCCAATCGAGAGAAGCGTTATCAACCTTCTTCAATATAGAAACCGGATCCATTGATTTCAAGGGTTTACCACCAGCAATTCGTTTTTCATTAGAACAGCTCGTGATTGTGCTAGCAAGAATAAAAAAAATAGATGTAAAGATTATTATTTTATGGAGCTGCATCATTCTTTTCTCATTTCCTTAGCGATATCCAAAAGTCGTTCCCCTTTTTCTACCTCGCCTAAAGAGACACGAATATTTCCTTCTCTTTGAATAAAAACAGCGTTAGGAGATGAGACTAAAGTCGAGGCTCTTACAATCCAAATCAAAGCCTCTGAATCTTGACCTAAACGGTGTAGCACAAGCGCCATCGTATCCATAAAATGGGGGTTGTCAGGAATTAATGCGTTTGCAAGAGTACTCCACTTCATAGCGTCTAACATTCTTTTGTTATCTAAAGCTAAAAAATATGCGTGAGTATTCATGATGTAAGGCGACTCCACAATTTTCAAACTCTGCTCAAAGGCGTTATACGAGTCTCCTAGCAACTCGAGTTCACGGTAGCATATTCCGAGTTCACTGTAGATATCTGCTCCGATTTGGGACGGATCAATTAACAGAACGCAACCTTTGTTAAACTCCTTTACCGCGAATTCAAACTCCTCCATTTCGATGTAAGCATCACCTGAATATAAATAGAGTAAGGGTTCTAATGGGAATAGTAAGGCGGCGTTATTAGATGCGGAAATGACCGCTTCCCATTCACTTAATTGAAACAAGACACTTAAATAGTCACAATGTGCATTTAGCGATCCAGGGCTTTTAGATATTACTTTTTTTAGTGCAATTGCTGACTTTTCAAATTCACCCAATGCCATCCAGTTTAGAGCGGCTAGATGTAAAATTTTCGGATTGTCGGGGTAAGTATCAGTTGCCGCCTTGAGCAGTAGTTTATACTTGCCCATAATTTCTGAATTTGGCGGCGCAATATTAGAATATCTAGTTAGAATTTCAATCTTTTTCGCAACGGCTCCTTCTTCAGATTGAAAAACCCTCAATAAAAGTTTAAAAGCTTCATCAGTTCTTCCGACAGCGGTATACGACTTGGCTAAATCAAGATAAGTAACAGAATTGAAAGGATAATCTGCGATCAGTTTTTCAAAAATCAAAATCGCTGCGTTGTGGTCTTTGATGAATGCGGCTAATGCCCCCTTTTGGTATAAAAACTGTGGCTCCTTGGGAAAATCTTCTATGGATCGTTTAATGAAGGAATCTATTCCTTCAAGATGTTGATCAGAAGAAGCTAACAAGTCGAGTATACCAAGCCTAACATCAACATTTTTAGCGATAGCACTTTCGTAAAAGGTGAGCAATTTATATGCATACAGCGATTGCCCCTCTTTTTGAAAAAAAGCAGAACACTCATTTAGGGCCTCTAAATCACCGGGTCTTTCAATAATCCAAACCTTAAAATCTTTGAGAGCCCCAGCAAAATCCTTTGTTTCAATTAAGGTTAGCCCCCTATGGTATTTATACCAATCGTTTAATTCATCATTTTCTATTGAGGTATCATAATGCATAAGAGCAGATTCAAATCTTCCTAGATCGTAATCAATTCTACCTAATTCATAGTGAAAAACTGAGTTCTCGGGCTGTTCCTCGGAGCATCTAGAAAAACTGGTATAAGCAGCTTCCTGATCTCCTTTTAGAAGATGAGTTGTTGCATCAAAGTAATTTCTTTGAAGGCCTTCGGAATACTGTCCCTCAGAAATTAGGACTTTCTTACTTCCAGAACATCCTATAGAAAACAGGATGGTGATGATTAGATATGGGAAAATCCGATTCATCTAATTATCCGATCGAGCAAAAATCACCAACACTTAAATCTTGAACAGTTCCATGAATAGATGCTTTAGCTCCTATCATAGCTCCTTTAAGATTGGCGTTTTTAATTTCAGTATCTCCTTGGACTAAAGAATCACTTATTATAGAATCAGTCACCTTAGTGTTCCCGCCTATACTTACGTGTGGACCTACCACAGATCTTTCTACGACAACTCCAGGGCCGATAAAACACGGCGGGATAATGATACTGTCAATGATTTCAGCAGAAGAATCAACACCGCTCTTATTATGAAGCCTCCCCTCTTCCTCAAGTATTGAAAGAACACGGCGATTTGTCTCAACCGTTACGAGCTTATTTCCACAATCCATCCATTCAGAAACTTCACCTGTTTTAAAAACCATCCCTGATTTAGTCATATTCGTAAGCGCATCTGGGAGTTGGTATTCACCGGCTAACAATATTTTGTTATCGATTAAGTATTGTAACTCTTTTCTAAGTCTAGCTCCGTCTTTAAATGAGTATATCCCAATCATCGCTAAGTCACCTACGAATTCTTTAGGTTTTTCAACGTAGTCAATGATGCCACCATTGTCATCCGTTATAACCACTCCAAATGCAGAGGGGTCCTCTATCCTCTGAACAAAAAGGACTCCGTCGCTATCGGGATCAACTGTGAAATCGGCACGGAATAATGTATCGGCAAAAGCAACTACGACAGGTCCGTCAAGGTATTCTTTAGCACACAGAATAGCATGTGCTGTTCCCAACGGTTCATCCTGGTAACAGATACTCCCTACTGCCCCTAAACGCTTCGCCACATCAAGTAAATCATTCTCAGTTTCCTCACCAAATCGGCCAGTAACGAAAGCTATTTTTTTAACGGGTTCTGGCAACAAGCGAACGATGTCTTCAACAAGACGCTCAACGATGGATAGGCCTGCAACAGGTAAAAGTGGTTTAGGGGTAGTGAGAGTGTGTGGACGTAGACGACTTCCACGACCTGCCATTGGGATAATAATATTCATTAATTTATGATTAAATTATTTATATTTTATTTAACTCCGGTACTGCCAAACCCTCCTTCACCTCTAAGAGTACTTGACAAATCAAGGACTTCGTCCCAATCAATTTGAACGAATTTAGCGATGACAAGCTGAGCGATACGCTCACCATTTTCTATGGTAAAAGATTCTGAACCGTGGTTTATTAGGATGACACCCACATCACCTCTATAATCTGCATCTATAGTTCCCGGAGAGTTTAAAACGGTAATCCCCTGTTTGTAAGCTAGTCCAGAACGAGGTCTCACTTGAGCCTCATAACCAGTAGGTAAAGCTATTTTCAATCCTGTGGGAATAAGACTACGCTGGCCGGGCTCCAGGGTAATAGGGCTTTGTAATTCTGCACGTAAGTCTAACCCAGCACTTCCGTTAGTACTGTATTTAGGCAACTCATGCGAACTTAAATTGACAACCTCTACTTTCATTTCCCTGGGAATTTAGCGTGACGCTTTTCAATAAAAGCACTGGTGCCTTCCCGGAAATCATCAGTTCCGAAGCACTGACTGAACTCATTAACCTCAACTTCAAATCCATCTACACCATCAACATATCCGGCAAGAACACACTTAATAGCTGCCGATAATGCGGTAGGAGCGTTTCTTTTTATTTTTTTAGCAAGACTTATTACCGTCTCCATCAAAATTTCTTGCTCGACAACTTTATTAATAAGCCCACACTCGGCTCCCTCTTCTGCACCAATCATACCGGCCGAAATAATCATTTCTATAGCCTTCCCTTTTCCTACCAATTGGGCAAGCCTTTGAGTCCCCCCATATCCAGGTATCACACCTAGACTCACTTCGGGTAATCCTAGTTTTGCATTTAAAGATGCAATTCTAATGTGGGCAGCCATCGCTAACTCAAGCCCTCCTCCGAGTGCAAAACCATTTACTGCGGCGATAACAGGTTTAGAAGTGGTTTCAATTTTGTTGAATAAAATTGTTTGGCCTGAAGAAGCTAATTTTTTAGCCTCTTCAGGAGAAAATTCTGCAAACTCAACGATATCAGCACCTGCTACGAAAGCTTTTTCGCCAGAACCAGTTAGAACAATGACCTTCACCTTGGCATCCTTTTCTGCAGAATCAATTTCTTTAGAAAGCTCAGCAATTACAGCGCTATTCAAAGCATTTAGTTGCTTGGGACGGTTAATAGTTAGCGTGAGTATACCATCTTCCAGAGTTTTAACGATAAGTATCTCGTGGTTAGTGTCGTTCATGATGCTAAATTAAGCTTTCCTGGTCGGCTTTCAAGAAGGAGTTTTGTATATGAATCAACGGGAGAATTAAAGACTTCGTCTGTTGAACCCTCTTCGATTATCCTCCCATTTTTCATTACAAGAACCCGATCACAAACAGCGTGAATAACATCTAGATCGTGAGATATAAATAAGAACGCTAAAGATCGGTTTTTTTGTATTTCTGAGAGCAATTCTAAGATCTGTGATTGTATCCGTAAGTCGAGTGCAGCGACACTTTCATCTAAAATTAAGAATATGGGTTTCACTGCGAGAGCCCTAGCTAAGACAATTCGTTGCCTCATTCCGCCACTGAAATAACTTGGGTATTTTTCTACATCTTCTTCTTGTAACCCCACTTCGAGTAACAGCGACTTAGCTTCTTCGAGTTGTTGTGAACTCGACAGTTTTTTTCCTTCAAAAGTTTGTCTTATTGCTTCACAAATTGCTGTCCCTATTTTCATTCTGGGGTTTAAGGCGCTAAAGGGATCCTGAAAAACGGGCTGGGCTTCCATCCGGAATTCCCTCAAGGATTTTTCATTCTCAACATGAAGCACTTTATTTCTCCAAAGAACCTCTCCTTGGCTCGGCTTTTCTAAACCGAGCATTAACAGCCCCAAAGTTGATTTACCGCAACCGCTTTCACCCACAACTCCCACTCGTTCACCTTTATTGATGACAAAAGAAACATTGTCAACAGCTTTAAGGCAATTGGTAGCGTTTCCCCAAAAGTTGCGAGAAGTGGTGAACTCTAGACTAAGGTTTTTTACCTCGATGAGTGATTTAAGACTGTCAACTCCACCTTCACAAATCTTCTTCGGCCTGGAGTTAATGAGTTCTATTGTGTATTCGTGAGATGGATTATTGAGAACATCTAAACATAAACCCTGCTCAACGATTTCACCGAATCTCATAACAATAACGTGTTGTGCTATGGACCTGACAACTTCTAGATCGTGTGAGATAAACAACACTCCCAAGTTGCGTTCTTTTTGTAGTTTCTGCAGAAGCTTTAATATTGTAGCCTGTACCGTTACATCGAGAGCTGTGGTAGGCTCATCGGCGACTAACACTGATGGTTCACAAGCCAAAGCCATGGCGATCATGACCCTTTGTTTTTGGCCTCCGCTTAGCTCGTGAGGATATTTATTTAAAGTGTCTTTAGGAGAGGGCAATTCAACTTCTGTAAAAAGCTCGATGACCCTTTGACTAGCTTCACGGGCATTCAAACCCAAATGCAAGCGCAGAGACTCTCCCACTTGATTTCCTACGCGCATAGAAGGGTTTAATGAAGACATAGGGTCTTGGAAAACCATGCTTATTTCTGTGCCAACAGGGGAGCCGTTTTTTAAATAATCCAAACGATTTACCCCTTTGATTTCCCCAGAAATTATCCTGCCTGATGGTGGTAATAAATCCATTAATGCTGTAGAAGTTACAGTTTTACCCGATCCAGACTCACCCACAATTGCAGTTGTCTGACCAGGATATACGCTAAAACTCACATCCTTAACAACGACCTTATCGAAGGCTATAGTCAGGTTGTTAACTTGAAGAATTGGGTTCAAAATTACAGAGTTCCTCTACTCTCTTGCTCCTTTTCGATGGCTTCAAAAAGAGCTTGAAAGTTGCCTTTTCCAAATGAAGTAGCTCCACATCTTTGGATGACTTCAAAAAACATTGTGGGTCGATCTAAAACGGGTTTTGTGAATATTTGAAGTAGGTAGCCTTCTTCATCTCTATCGATTAAAATGCCTAGTTTTTTTAGAGACTCAAGGTCTTCGTCTATTTCGCCCACTCTCTTTAGGACAGTGTCATAATATGTCTCAGGAACATAAAGGAAATCTACCCCTCTGGCTTTTAAAGACGTTACGGTTTTTATGATGTCTTTAGTAGCCACAGCAATGTGTTGGCATCCTGAGCCTTCATAGTAGTCAATATATTCCTCAATTTGAGATTTCTTTCGCCCCTTCGCCGGCTCGTTAATAGGGAATTTAATCCGACCATTTCCATTGCTCATCACCTTTGACATTAAGGCGGTGTATTCTGTAGAAATATCCTTGTCATCGAAGGAAATGATTTGAGCAAATCCCATTATTTTGTTATAAAAATCAACCCACTTGTTCATTTGTCCCCAATCGACATTTCCTACCATGTGATCGATGAAAAGCAGGCCCGTTTCACTTGGAGCATACTTAGGGTTCAATGCGCGATATCCAGGCATAAATACTCCTGTGTAATTATGTCGCTCTACAAAAACGTGTAAAGTTTCTCCGTAAGTGTGAATAGCGCTTAAAACAACTTCACCATTGTCATCAGATATAATCTTAGGTTCAAATGCACTTTTTGCGCCTCTTTTCGTGGTCTCATCATAGCTTTTACGCGCATCTTCAACCCAAAGTGAAATGCACTTCACTCCATCACCATGGTCATTGAGATGGTTGTTTAACTCACCGCCAGATTTCAAAGGGGTAGTTAGAACAAGAATAATTTTACCTTGCTTTAAAACATAAGAAACAGAGTCCTTACTTCCAGTTTCAAGACCTTTATAGGCAAGAGGTTGAAATCCCCATGCCGTCATATAGTAAAACGCACTTTGCTTAGCATTTCCTACAATAATTTCTACATGATCAGTCCCTAAAATTGGCAGAAAATCTTCAGCTTCAGGAATTACTTTGTCTAAGGTGGGAATCTTATTCTGTAACATAATATTGTTATTTAATCCAAGATTTATAGTAATCAGGATCCTCAAGGTCTAATGCTTGTTGAGTAAGGTGTAGCGGTTTGAACGTGTCAACCATAACAGCTGTCTCAGGAGAATCTTTTTCCCCTATGCTGGCTTCTCTGGTTCCAGGGTGCGGTCCATGTGGAATACCAGCTGGGTGAAGCGTTAGTTGTCCGGGCTGTACACCCACTCGACTCATAAAATCACCATTCACATAGTAAAGCAACTCGTCTGAGTCTATGTTGCTGTGGAAATAAGGAGCTGGAATTGATTTAGGGTGATAATCATATAGGCGAGGGACAAAACTGCAAATCACAAAGCAAGCAGATTCAAAAGTTTGGTGTACAGGAGGCGGTTGATGGATACGCCCTGTAATAGGTTCAAAATCTTTAATGTTAAATGCATAAGGAAATAGATATCCATCCCAACCCACAACATCGAATGGATGGCTTGCATAAACATAATCGTGAATCAGTCCATTTTTGCGAATTTTCACCAGGTAGTCACCAAGGTCATTTTTAACAACGAGCTTGCTTGGAGTCCTGAAATCACGTTCGCAAAAAGGACTGTGCTCTAAAAGCTGTCCGAAATTGTTTCTATACCTTTTAGGAGAAAAAACAGGTTCAGCAGAAGATACGATGAGGAGTCTGTTTTCATCCGACTCAAACTTAAATCGGTAGATAATCCCTTTAGGAATTACTAAATAGTCACCATCACTAAAATCCATATTGCCAAATGTGGTTTCAAGAACTCCATGGCCATGATGAACAAAGACGGTTTCATTTTGATCAGAATTTTTATAGAAGACTTCCTCTTCGATTTTAGGTGGCGAAGCGAGTTCAATATCGAGATCAACATTAAATAAAATAGGCACCCTCGAATCGAGATAATCTTTCCCGGGCTTCACATTAAATCCCTCTAATTTTCTAGATTTCAAATTGCATTCGACGGCAATCTTAGGCCTCACATCGACACTGCCCAGGATTTCTTTCACCATGGTAGGGCTGTTGTAGTGATATAAAATGGATGTTACACCAGTAAAGCCAGCAGTGCCGAATACCTGCTCACTGTAAAGCGCGCCATCTTCTCTTCGAAACTGAGTGTGTCTCTTTTGAGGAATTCCCCCTAATTTCTGGTAAAAAGGCATTTTTTCTCTTAATTAGATACTTCGCTAAGTTACTTATTCCAAATTGGTTTTACCTGAATTGATCAATTGTGCATACCAAGGAAGATTTCCCTCCTTAGTGAGTGACCATTTAAGACTGAGCTTTTGACCTATTCTCAAAGACGCACCTTTCGATAAGTTGTTTTTCCTCAATAAAGCAGATGTTTTAATTCCATAGATTTGAGAAATTTCCCAAAGGGTTTGGCCTGAACGAACGACATGCCAAGAGTAGGCTGCATACTTCTTCTTAGGCTGTAAATAAACCCTTTCGCCATCAGTAAAGATATGATCCTTAGAAATCTCATTATATCTACGGAACTGCCAAGCCATCATTTCTAAATCATTACTAAGGCTTTTGGGGGAATCCCCTTTTCGAGCAATAATATATTGAATTCCGTGGTCAGTAGTTATTACATCTCGTCTTTGACGCTGAATTCCAATATACGTAGATGTACGGTTGTTATATATATCTGGCCTCTCCCTAACATCATCGTTCCTATTTACACGAGTTATCGCGTCATCGTCTAATTCCTCAGAGTCAAGACGATTCAAATCATGACGCTCTATCAGTGTGATTAATAAATCCGAGTACTTAGGATTGGTTGCATATCCGCACTTTTTCAATCCCTTAGCCCATCCTTTATAATCGCCTAATTCCAAATCAAATAGCTCCTCATACCTTTTCCTCAACAGAAACTTGCTGTGATCTTCATAACTATCGCGTGGATGATCGTACACTCTAAAACATTCTCCTTTTTCATCATCATCATGGTATGTTCTGCCACCCTCCCAGTCGGCGTGACATTTTATTCCGAAATGATTGTTGGATTTTTTTGCGAGTTCACTTACACCGTTCCCACTCTCTAATATTCCCTGAGCAAGTGTAATACTTGCTGGTATTTTATAAAGATGCATCTGCCTAATGGCCTCAGTCTTCCAGGTTGAAATATATTTTTCAGCGGAAGCGAGGTTTTCTCCGCGAGCGCTTAGTAGTGTAAGAAAACTACAAGTAAAAATAAATAAACGTGTAAAAGAGGTTTTCATTAGGCATAATCTTAACGTACTGCAAGTTAAAAGCTAAGAGTTTTCACTGAACTTTCTCCCATTAAACACTCAACGATAAAATGTGGAAAACAGTATAAAATAAGATGTTACCCAGGTGTAACGTCGTACTGTTTTACTACGGTGCCTGTTGTGTCGAAAAACTGCCATTGTCCCGTCTCAACACCATTGCTGTATAAGCCTATAATATTAGGGTTTCCGTTAGGATGCCAAGTCTGATAATCCCCATCACTAACCCCGTTTGAATACTCACTTTGTGACCAATGAGTCCCGTTTTTATAGTAAGAGATCCAGGTCCCAATTCTAACCTCCTTCTCACCCTCAATCTTTACCTTTCCTTTTGTGTTTATTTTAAAGTTCTCGAAATAAGTTATTATTTCTACAACATCACCATTATGATAAATCCTTTCCTCCTTCACTGTGCCATCACCCCAATTTGAGACGACCTCCACTCGATTTGGTTTTTTCTCGACAGCCTCATTAGAGATTACCCCACAAAGCGAAATTATCATTGCAATTAAAGCGAAAATAAATACCCTTTTCATTTGTTTCTTTGTATCGTAAAATCGAGCATGTCAATCAGGGCTTTTTTAGCATCTCCCTCTTCGAAATCATTTAATATTTCCACCGCCTCATTTCGCAGCGCCATCATCTTTTCTCTAGCGTATTTTAATCCAGGACCGTTTAAAATCGCATCCATCACCTCTCTCACCGCTTCGGGATCTTTAGGCGCTCTTTTCACAAGCTTAATCAGACGTCTTCGAGCGTGACCATCGACAACTTGGAGCGTGTGAATCAGAGGCAGAGTTAGTTTTTTCTCGCGTATATCTTGCCCTGTTGGTTTCCCTGTCCGCTTTCCATCTCCCAAATCCAGCAAATCATCTTTTATCTGAAAGGCCAAACCAGTTTTTTCACCAAATTTCCACATCACATCAATCTGACAAGCATCTCCCCCAGTTGACGCCGCCCCACATGCACAACAAGCAGCAATCAAGGATGCGGTTTTACGTCTAATAATCTCAAAATAAACTTCCTCAGTAATGTCTAATCTCCTTGATTTTTCAATCTGAAGAAGCTCACCCTCACTCATTTCCTTTACCGCCCTAGAAGTAAGTTTCAGTAGATCAAACGCCTCAGCATCTACAGCTGTGAGCAGCCCCCTAGAAAGCAAATAATCCCCCACTAAAACGGCTATTTTCTTTTTCCATAAAGCTTGTATCGAGAAGAACCCCCTTCTTCGATTGCTCTCATCCACAACATCATCGTGAACTAAAGTTGCTGTATGTAGCAGTTCGATGAGCGAAGCTGCAGTATGAGTTTTCTCAACAACCTCTCCGTGAAGTTTTGCAGTTAAAAACACAAACAGCGGCCTCATTTGTTTGCCCTTGCGCTTAACGATGTAGCGCATAATGGTGTCTAATAATGGAACGTCAGATCTCAGGACTTCTCTAAAATGGCCGGTAAAAACCTGCATTTCTTTTCCTACTGGCGCTTGAATTTCTTTTATGCTCGGCATAGAGGACAAAGGTACGGCTTATCTTTGTGCTATGATTCGATCTATGACAGGTTACGGAAAGGCTGAGGGAGTTGTAACAAACCGCAAGTATTCAGTAGAAATTCGTTCACTCAACAGCAAGCAATTTGACTTAAATGCTAGAATTCCTGCGGTTTTTAGAGAGAAGGAAATGCAACTCAGAAAACTTTTGCGATCGAGAGTAATTAGAGGTAAATGTGATTTTTTCCTTAGCTATGAAACAGACCCTTCGGAGTCAAAGCATGAAATAAATACGGATCTTGTTAACTCATATATTTCACAGCTTGAAAAAATTGCTTTAGAATCAGGCCAAAAAAAAGATGATCTTCTCGCGTTAGCGATTAAAATGCCCGATGCGCTTCAACACCCTAGGGAAGAGTTAGATGAAGATGTTTGGTCTAAAGTAGAGGAAATAGTAGGAGAAGCACTCGATTCATTTGACAACTTTAGAGAGGTAGAAGGAGCGTCAATAGAAAAGGATTTTAAGGCGGGGATATCTATGATTAACGAAGAATCAATGAATCTCGATCCACTTTTAGACACTCGATTAAAACGAATACGTAAACGGATTAAGACAAATCTTGATGAAGTCATTGACAGATCTAAAATTGATGAGAATAGATTTGAGCAGGAGGTACTGTTTTATATTGAGAAAACGGATGTTGCTGAAGAGAGATCAAGACTTGCAGCACACTGTGAGCATTTTGAGGAGGTATTGAAGGATGGAGTGGGACAGGGAAAGAAGTTTGGGTTTATTGCTCAAGAAATAGGAAGGGAAATAAATACCTTAGGTTCAAAGGCAAACGATGCAGATATTCAAAGACTTGTGGTGAGAATGAAGGACGAGCTTGAGAAAATCAAAGAACAAGTTTTAAACGTACTTTAAATATGCCCACTGGATTAGCGCCTAAAGGAAATTGCAAAGTAATTATTTTCTCCGCGCCATCAGGAGCGGGTAAAACTACTATGGTCAAGGGGTTAATGGCTTCTTCCACGTTGTCACTTGGATTTAGCATCAGTGCTACCACTAGGCCACCACGAGGAGATGAGAAAGAAGGAGAGGCTTATTATTATTTAACTCAGAAGGAGTTTGATTCTAAAGTTAAAAAGGGTGATTTTATTGAATGGGAAGAGGTTTATCCAGGAGTTTGCTACGGAACCCTCAAGTCTGAAGTAGAAAGAATGTGGTCTAAGGGGATTAATCCAGTTTTTGATGTGGATGTTATGGGTGGGCTTGCCTTGAAAAAAGTATTTGGCACTTCAGCAATTTCCGTTTTTGTAATACCTCCATCTATGGAGATACTCGAACAAAGACTAAGAGGTAGAGGTACAGAATCAGAGAAAAACATCGTGCGTAGGTTAGCTAAGGCAGACACTGAAATGAAGTTGGCTGAGTCTTTTGATGTAAAACTTGTAAATGATGATTTACAGGAGGCAATTTTAACAATTATAAATATAGTAGTTGAATTTTTAAAGCCATGACGGGAAGAACAAATAAAGGTAAGGTGGGTCTCTACTTCGGTTCCTTCAATCCCATTCACTTAGGCCATCTTGTTATTGCTAATCACATGGTAAATAGGGGTGAGCTAGACCAAGTTTGGATCGTTGTCACTCCCACGAGTCCTTTCAAACTGTCAGACGAGATGATTCCAGAGGAACATAGGCTTCAGATGGTAAAACTTGCTATTGCAGATAATCCATTTATTTTTTCTTCTGACATAGAGTTCAAACTAGAACGACCGAGCTACACTGCGGATACTTTGCAGCATCTAAGGGATAAGTTCACAGAAGTAAATTTTTCTGTAATTTTAGGTGAGGATAACTATGAAAATCTTCATAGATGGAAGGATTATAAGTCAATTCACGAAAACCACAGATTACTTATTTATCCGAGAAGGTTGACTAAAATGAGCGGTTTTCTGCTAGAAAAGACCCCCAACAAGGATAATTCTTTGCGGCTTGACTCCACTAAAGCTGTTATATTCACGGAAGCTCCTATGATTGCGATTTCCTCAACCTATATAAGAGAAGCGATTTTAGAAAAGCAGGACGTACAATATTTACTGCCAGATACGGTTATTTCATATATTGTAAACAATCACCTTTACGAAATAGAATAGCGATTTTATTTATCCGTATTGAAAGTATTCATAGACCTTTCAAGTCCAATAGCGCAGAAGCTCTCAACAGCTTTTTGAGAACGAACGCTAATTTCTTGTAAAAGGAGCCCTTCCTCTTTAGTCCATTCTCCAAGAACATAATTTATTTGGTTACCAATTGTGAACTGGTCACCTATTCCTACTCTTAATCTTGGATAAACAGTAGATCCTAAAACTGTTTGAATATCCTTTAGTCCATTGTGACCACCGTCGCTTCCCTTACCTCTCAATCTGATTTTTTCAAAAGGAAGGTTTAAATCATCTGCGATTATAAGAATTCTTTCAACAGGTATTTTCTCTGAATCCATCCAATATCTTACCGCCTTACCGCTTAAATTCATAAAGGTTGATGGCTTGAGCAGAATAAGTGTTCTGCCCTTAAAATGAACAGTGGACACCGCGCCGAGACGTTCGGAGGAAAAAAGTCCTCCGTGCGCATCAGCGATAGTGTCCACCACCCTAAACCCGATATTATGTCGAGTATCCTCATATTCCGCTCCGGGATTACCTAGACCGATAATGAGATATTTCATCTTAATTATGCTTTTCCGTCATCAGATTTCTCTCCTTCCTTAGAAGAACCATCTTTTCCTTCTCCTCCTCCTCCTTCTTCTCCTTCTCCTTCTCCTTCTTCTCCTCCTTCTTCTCCTCCTAGTTCTTCTTCTGACAGAGCAGCACGTGTAACCTTACAAGCAAAGAGAAGAACAGACTCGTTTAAAAGGATACGGCACCCTTCTACACTCAAATCACTTACGCGAAGGTTGTCTCCTATCTTAAGAGGGCTTACGTCAGCGATTAGTGCATCGGGAAGGTTTTCGAAAAGACCTTGAACAGGAACACGTCGAAAAAGAGTTACCATACGCCCACCGTTTATAACACCTTTAGCTGTTCCTTCAGAAATAAGAGGAAGTTTGACCTTAATCTCTTTTCCATCTAGTATCTCGAGAAGGTCGATGTGAACGATGCGATCCGTTACAGGGTGAAATTGTACTTCTTGAATGATGCACTTTATAGAGGTGCCGTCAATATCAAGTTCTATAGCAAATACGTCAGGGTTAATAACGAGTTTGCTCAGTTTAACTTCATCCACCGCAAAATGTGTTTGGGTTTTGCCTCCGTATAAAACACCTGGGACTTGATTCGCAGCGCGCAATGCAGAAGCACCTTTCTTTCCTACGTTCTCTCTAGAAGAACCGCTCAATGATGCAATTTTCATAATTGTTTATTTAAATAATAAAATGTGTACTAATACTTTGGTTGCTCATGAGGCATGTGAGTACCTGAGCAAACAGATCGTGCACTTGCAGGATCTTAATTTTTTCTGTTTGAGCACCTTTCTTAAGAGGAATGGTGTCGGTAACGATTAACTCTGTTAGGACGCTATCTTGAATCCGTTCATAAGCTGGGCCGCTAAGAACAGCGTGAGTACAAATTGCGCGGACAGATAGCGCACCGTGCTCCATCATAAGTCCCGCAGCCTTAGTAAGAGTACCGGCAGTGTCACACATATCGTCAACGATAATCACGTCTTTTCCTATCACATCTCCGATTACAGTCATTTCCGCCACCTCGTTTGCCACTTTTCTTTGCTTGTAACAAATAGCCATATCAACCCCCAATCTCTGTGCGTATGAGTTTGCACGCTTTGTACCCCCTGTGTCGGGTGTTGCGATGCAAATGTTCGAGATGTCTAAGTGATCCTTTATGTGTTTAAGGAAAATGGTTGATCCGTATAGGTGGTCCACTGGAACTTCGAAGAAACCTTGGATTTGATCAGCGTGGAGATCCATTGTGATAACGCGATCAACACCGGCTGCCATAAGCATGTTCGCTACGAGCTTGGCTCCAATAGCAACCCTTGGCTTATCTTTTCTATCTTGACGCGCCATACCGTAATACGGCATTACAGCTATAATACGCTTGGCGCTAGCTCTTTTAGCTGCGTCTATTAACAGAAGAAGTTCGAAAAGATTGTCAGAAGGTGGAGATGTCGATTGAACAATAACAACCACTTTTCCGCGTACAGTTTCCTCAATACTTACGGAGAATTCACCATCAGAAAACCTTGTTGTCTTTGAATCAATAAGTTCAGAACCGTAAGCTTTGGCTAGACGTTTTCCGAACTCCAAAGATTCAGTACCTGCAAGTATTTTAATCATATCTGACACGAGAGACCTGTTTAGGGGGCGCAAATATAAGGATAAGTAGGTTCTAATTATCCCTCAGGAGCTATGAGTTTAAAGCCTTTGCCATGAATGTTTAGTATTTCAATCCTCTCATCTTCTTTTAAGTGTTTGCGAAGCTTTGCAATGTAAACATCCATGCTTCTTCCATTAAAGTAATTGGCATCACCCCAAATTGCAGCAAGCGCATGGTTTCTCTCTAGCAAGTCATTGCGTTTTCTAACGAGTAAAAACAGAAGTTCATTCTCTTTCGTAGTCAGTCGAGATGTCTCACCATCAAGATTTAATTGCTGGATATTGTAGTCGAAATCAAACTTTCCAACCTTGTATTTTGTTACCTCTTCTCCCGCCTGAGGCAGAGCCGCTGTCCTTCTTAAAATAGCCTGAACCCTTACAAGAAGCTCTTCCATTGAAAACGGCTTAGTCATGTAGTCGTCAGCCCCAACTTTAAAACCTTCAAGAGTGTCTTCTTTCTGTCCTCTTGCTGAGAGAAATAAGATAGGTATATGCTTGCTTTCGTGCCGGATTTCAGTGGCCACCTCGAAGCCATCTTTTCTGGGCATCATGACATCTAGGATGATGAAATCGAATGTTCCTCTGTGAAATTGTTTGACTCCCTCAACGCCATCTTGCGCCCATGTAGTTTCGTATCCTTTCGCTTTGAGGTAATCGGAAAGTAATTTACCTAGATTAGGATCGTCCTCACAAATTAGGACTCGTATAGGTGATGTGCTCATTTTAAGTTAGAATCAAATTTTAATTTTACAACGAATGTACTTCCCTTATCAACCTCGCTTTCGACATAAATAACTCCGCCATGTCTTTCAATTACAGTTTTCACGTAACTTAGACCTAGACCAAACCCTTTTACATCGTGTACGTTTCCAGTAGGGACTCTAAACAATCTTTCAAATACCTTGCCAATGTATTCCTTAGGAATTCCCACCCCGTTATCTTTCACTAGCAACTCGACGCCATCTTCGGTTTGGTTAGACATAATTTCAATCTGAGCTCCATCTGGAGAGTACTTAATGGCGTTGTCTAAGAGATTGAAAATAACGTTGGTTATATGAATTTTATCAGCACGAATTATAGGATTCGTAGCTTTAAGAGAGAGCTCTATTTTCCCACCTTGCTTTCGCACTTGCATAGCGACATTTCGCACAACATCCTTTATGACATCGTGAATGTTTAGCTCAACAGGATAAAGCTTGAGAGACTTTGAATCTGAGAGACTGGCCTGAAGCACCTTTTCTACAAGAACTCCAAGCCTTTTGTTTTCGCCTCGTATCATTGAAATATAATAGTTCTTTTGCTCTTCATTAAGTTTTAAATCGGAATCACCTAACGCTTCACTAGCAAGTCCTATTGTTGAGACAGGGGTTTTTAATTCGTGTGTGAGGTTATTCATTAACTCTCGCCGTATTCTAACTAATTTCTTAGATTTTATGACGGAACGCATCACGTAAGCCAAGCCTATTGCAATGAACAAGAGCATCACCCCAGACAGCACAAAAGCTCCTACTATAGATTTTATGAGATGACGCCCTAAATCAGGGAAGTACACGCGTAATTGAAGCGGACCAAGACCTACTGAGTATCCTTTGTCAACAAGCTCATCGCGATAAACTTCGCTTCGCTCGTCCAGATAGGCAGGTTGACCATATCTGTCAAACGCCCCGAAAACGATACTTGTTTCGATTCCATGCTCATTTAAAGAAAGCGAGAAAAGCGAATCCATTGGAAGTATTGCCATTCTTTGTAAGATGGCTCTGGATTGATGCTGCAGACCATCAACGATAAGCTGATCTTCTTTATCCTCACTTTCATGATTAATTTCGAGAGATGCGAAATCGGCTTCAACTAAGATCCAATGAGAAACTGTATTTAATAACTGCTCAACACTTTGGTCAAAAATCTTCTTTTGTAAGTCCAGTGATGTGATTAGCCACTTAACCTGTATAAGGCTGATAAACAACACAGCAACTGCAATTGTACCAATTAGCCATGATATATTAACCCCTCTCATTGCCGCAAATTACGCTTTCAATCAGGAATAATTCATTGATCAATTAAAAGTACCCTAAATTTTAGAAAGGATTAACAAATACGCTTCTTATCTTCGCTTTTGTGATACCAAAAGAGACAGTTGAATTAATACACCAAACCGCCGTTATAGAAGACGTCATTCGTGATTACGTAGAGTTAAAAAAACAAGGCAGCAGCTATAGAGGCCTCAGTCCATTTACGAACGAAAAAACCCCGTCTTTTTATGTCGTTCCAAGCAAGGGAATTTTTAAATGTTTTAGTTCGGGCAAGGGAGGCTCACTCGCTACATTTTTAATGGAGCAAGAAAAGGTGAGTTACCCTGAAGCTCTTCGAATTATGGCAAAACGCTATAATATAGAAATTGAGGAGAGAGAGCAAAGTCCTGAAGAGATAGCTGCTGCAAGTGAAAAAGACAGCTTGGGAGCGCTTGTTGTTTGGGCACAAAAATGGCTTAAAGATCAACTGCACAATACAGATGAAGGAAAGGCGATAGGACTTAGCTACCTCAAAAATCGTGGGTTTAGAGATGAAATTCTAGATAAATACGATATAGGATTCTGCCCTGATGGTTGGGAGGTCATGACTACAGCTGCGCTTGAGGCTGGATACACAAAAGAACGCCTAATAGCCACAGGTTTAGGAAAGGAGAAAAGCAGCGACGGGAAGTTATTTGACTTCTTCCACGGAAGGGTTATGTTTCCCATTAAAGATGTCACCGGAAGGGTAATAGGCTTTGGTGGAAGGACGCTAAAGACAGAGAAAAAAATAGCAAAATACTTTAACAGTCCTCAAAGTGAGCTTTACGACAAGTCGCGTGCTTTGTATGGGATCCACGCCGCCAAGCCTCATATTAGCAAGGAGGATATGTGCTTGTTAGTTGAGGGATATACCGACGTGATGGCCATGAGTCAATGTGGTGTTGAAAATGTGGTTTCTTCAAGCGGTACAGCTCTCACAGGAGGCCAAATTCACCTCATTCGTCGTTTCACAAAAAATGTTACAGTTCTTTTTGATGGAGATAGAGCGGGTATGTCCGCGGCTCTTCGCGGAATTGACATTCTACTGTCTGAGGGCATGAACGTAAAAGTTGTGACCTTTCCTGATGGTGACGATCCCGATAGTTATTCTAAGAAGGTTAGCTCAACAGAGCTGCAGAAATATGTGCGTGAAGACGCCCAAGATTTTCTTGCTTTTAAGTCAGATTTACTTAGCGAGGAAGCGGGTGATGACCCATTAAAAAGATCTGAACTGGTTCACAGTATTGTGACGACCCTTGCCTGCGTTCAAGATGCAATACAAAGGTCAATCTATATTCAAACTATAGCCGCTCGATTAAAACTACCGGAGGATTTACTCCAAGGAGAGGTAGCAAAAGAGCTTCAAAAGCGACTAGTCCAAGATTCGAAACGCTCAAAACAGTTTCAAAAATCCTCAATACCCCGCCAAACATCTTCCCCCAGGACACCATTCCCAGGTGATACTTTTGCAACACAGGTAGAAGATGATTTGGCACCGGGGATTCCCGCTAGAGTTCGAGCTAAGAGAGATATTTTAGAGGATAATCTTATACGATTGCTTCTTGAACATGGTGAAGCTATGGTAGAGGTAGAAATTGAGGCGCAAGAAGAAAAGGACACAGAAGGCCAAGAAGAATCAGTGAAAGAACCAGTTTACACTAAAGTTTCTTTTGCAGAGCTTTTAGTTCACAGAATGGAAACACTTCAGTTATCTATGGAGGAAGATTCCACACAATTTATTTTGTCTATATATATTGAAAGTTTAGATGATGGAGCCCTCCCTACTTCCGCATCGTTTTTTACTGATGCATCCCCTAAAGTCCAAAGTAAAGCTGCCAACAGCATCATTCATAAGTACAGCCTCAGCGAAAATTGGGAGAACAAACACCACATCTTTTCTGTAGTAGAAGAAGACGTTCTCGAAGAATCATTATCTTCCGCGACAACTAGATTACTGTTGTTTGATGTGCAACGTAACATAGATAAAATAATTCAAGCTCTTGCACTAAAAGATGTCTCAGATGATGAAACAACAAGACTTCTAAGAGAGAAAATCTCCCTTGATAGAATGGTAAAAGACCTAAACTCTTCTCTTGGAGTTATAATACTTCCTAAATGATTAATGAATTTCTTTCAAAAAGCCTACAGTTTGGAACCTATGATGTAAGTGTTCAAGAAGCTTTAGAGGTAATTCTTGCTGTTTTTGCGGCAAGATTTTTCATTTATGTGACCAAGAAAACGCTTGGTAAATTTGCAAAAAACAGAAGATTAGACGAGGGCCGTAGGTTTTTAATTTTCCGTCTTGCGAGAACACTGATCTACATCATTACTATTTTCATTGTTACGGATATTTTTGGCTTTAACCTCACTGTACTTTGGGCAGGTTCCGCTGCTTTATTGGTGGGTGTGGGTATAGGTCTTCAGAGTTTCTTCAACGATGTTATTTCAGGGTTCGTTCTTCTATTTGAGGGAGGTGTTAGGGTGGGAGATGAGTTAGAAGTGGGAGATGATTTAGTGAGGGTAAAGAACATCGCATTGCGCGCCACGAGTGTGGAAACGGTTTGTGGAGACCTTGTTGTTATGCCTAACTCAAAGATTTCTGGCGACTCGGTTCGCAACCTAACTCAAGGGCAGAGTACAACTCGTATTAGTGTGGAAGTCGGTGTGGCTTATGGAACTGATGTTAAGATTGTTTCAGAAATTCTTTTTTATTCTATGCAAGTCCAAACCCAAGTAGTTCAATCTCCCAAGCCTCAAGTTATCTTTAAATCATTTGGCGATTCTGCCTTGGTTTTCGAAGTCCGTGGATGGGTAAAATCTCCTTGGGATAGAAATTTAATTGAGAGTGATGTTCGCTTTAAAATTGATGCTGCTTTCAGAGAAAACGACATTAAGATTCCATTCCCTCAAAGAGACGTGCACGTTCACACGAATTTGTGAACTCTAATATCTCGTAGGTGTAAATTCAAAGTAGATTTTCCTCGGAAAGTGTTTCTAGCGAGTGTAAAAACCACGTCAAAGGACCTCCAAGCCCTTACCTCATCTATTCTTTCTCCCATTCCGAATCCTAAAGCCTCAAATCTATGAAGCGGGTTTTCAGCAGATTGAACAACAAGTTTTAAGTGCCTACCTCCATGACCTACCGTTCTCGGAGGGATGGCAGTTACCACCCCCTTAGCCATAAATACAGGAACCTCATTACATGGCCCAAATGGCCCCAATCGCTCAAACTCCCTGTACATTGTAGGGTTTAATTCGTTAATGTTAATAGGCATATGGAAGGAGACTGTGGGCTTGGGGATATCATCTTCTGTTTGGGCTGTAATTGCAGCATTTAGCTCTGTGGTAAAAGCATCCATATTTTCCTTACGAATCGTTAAACCTGCAGCCATAGGATGCCCTCCGAATTGTTCAATAAGATGTCTACACTTTTCGAAAGCCTCGTGAATATCAATCCCGGGCACACTACGCGCACTCCCTGTTAGGACTTCATTCTCTTCAGAAAGTACAATCGTAGGGCAATACCGCTGTTCAACAAGCCTACTAGCGACTATCCCCAAAACTCCTCTATGCCAACCTTCGCCATGTACAATTGTGCAAGACCTGCCAGGTGGCTGCTCTGCCATCAGAGCAATCGCCTCCTCGGTTAAATCTTCATCTATGTCTCGCCTTGCTTGATTCATGGTTTCTAACTGACTTGCCAACTCAAGTGCGCTACCCTCATCATTTGCCATTAGAAGCTTGGCTGCCGTTAATGCATGACCTACACGACCAGCAGCATTGATTCTGGGGCCTAAGCTGAAACTCATATCTCTGACGGTTTTTGGAGCTTCTTCAATTCCTGCCACTTGAAGCATAGCCCTAATTCCCGGTCTCATATGCTCTCTTAAATTGAGCATTCCGTGGTAAGCCAGAATTCTATTCTCACCAGTAATATCGACCAAATCTGCCCCTATACTTAAAGCCAATAGATCTAAATGATCGTAGACGGAATCCATCGTAAGCCCTATATAAGGGACAAGAGCAGATAACATTTTGAAAGCTACGCCCGCACCTGAAAGTTCTTTAAAAGGGTATTCACATCCTGGTTGTTTCGGGTTAAGGAGCGCAAAACAATTGGGAAGTTCATCAGCTGGGAGATGATGATCACAGACTATCGTATCTAACCCGAAGCTTGCGGCATATTCTAAAGCGTCATAATCTTTGGTCCCACAATCTAACGTAATGAGGATTGTGCAACCTGACTTTCGAGCCCTATCTACCCCGTCTCTAGAAACCCCATATCCTTCTTGATACCTCATAGGGATATAGGGAACTATCTGCACATTTAAACCTTCTAAAAAAGTGGAAACCATCGCAACAGAGGTAGTACCGTCAACATCATAATCACCATAAACCATGATACGCTCACCCTTATTTATAGCCTTATTTAATCTTTTCACAGCTTTTTCCATGTTTAACATGGTCTCTGGGTCGTGCAAGTCTTCAAGCTTAGGCCGCATGAAATTTTCAGCTTCAGCTAGAGTGGCAACCCCTCGCTGCACAAGGATTTGTGCAACCATATAAGTTAATCCAGTCTCTGCACACAAGTCTTTTACAGCCTTTTTTTTAGGAGATTCAGCCGCTTTCCATTTGAGATTATCCATCTATATGATTCTATTCCTATCTTTGGGCACATGTTTTTACGGCACGCCGAAAATACGCATATAAAACACCTACAATGAAACTGCACCTATCTTCTTTCAACACTTTTGTTACTTTCCTCTTCGCTGTCACGCTTTTAGCATCATGTAGTGGATGTTTAAATGATGACAATCTTATCGGTGAAAATTGTTACGATGGCGAGTTAAATAACGGCGAAGAACTCATCGATTGTGGTGGAACGATATGCGATCCTTGTGACCCATGTGAAAACGACCTGTGGGATGCGCTTTTAGGTGAGCAATGGGTTGATTGTGGCGGAGAATGTGGTCCCTGCGACCCTTCTTTCAACGGTCAGCTTGATCCAGGTGAACTTGGGATTGACTGTGGTTGCGATGGTTGTCCAGCTTGCCCTGAGCTATGTGGCGATGGTTTGCCTAACGGATTTGAAGAAGGCGTTGATTGCGGAGGCCCTAACTGTGACCCATGTCCAACATGCACAGATGGTGAAATGAATGGCTCAGAAATTGGTGTCGACTGCGGAGGTTCTGATTGTGACCCATGTCCAACAACAGGAGATTGTACAAATGGCCTTCAAGATGGCGACGAATTATACATAGACTGTGGTGGTTCATCTTGTGAGCCTTGTGAGGGAGCTATCGCTTGGAAAGCAAATGGCCAACAGTTTTATGGTGATGCTTCCGCATCAGCTATGATGGATGGAACAAGTATAGCCATTGCAGGGGTGTCTGTAACGACTGCTCAGATTGGCTTTATTATGGCTGAACCAGCAACTGGATGGGAGAACGGAGTTGTTATTCCTATGAATTTAGCTACAGCACCAGGGACAGCAGGAGCATACGAGGCTATAGGAGCTGCTGTGACATATGCTACCTCCAACGGTGGAAACATTACGATGGAACTTACTTATGTAGTTTCAGGTTCTGGAGGGTATGTAACCGGTACTTTTTCTGGAAATATGCAAAGCACAGCAGGGGCTGGAGTTACTATTTCTCAGGGAAACTTCGCGATTCCAATTAACTAGAATTAACCTTAGAGATTGACATTTTAGTGTGAATAATACGCTTGCATAAATGTCAAATTAGATCATAACGTTTAGAACTTGCACAGTTATGAGGACACCTACATTTTCCGCAATAACAATTGCAATAATTCTGCTTTCTGGTTGTGTAACAGCTAAGCAGTTCGATGAGTTACAGGATAATTGCGAACAAATAGATAAGGAAAATACTGTTCTAAGGCTTAACAGTCAAGATGTTGAAATCGAAGTTATAGAGCTAAGAGGACAATTAGAGACATTGACAGAAGTAAGGGAAGAACTTTCTGCAGATACTGCCCGAATGGGTCGGTTTGTTGCTGAATCAACAGATGAAATCAATCGTCTTCGTCAATTAAATGATGCGCTTACAGACCAAAGCGGAGATCGTTTATCATCTCTAAATGAGGAAAACAGAGTGCTCCTTGAAGATGTAAATAGAATCAGAAAACAACTCCAAATCAGAGAAGATGCCCTTCTCGAACTAGAAAAAGATCTAGCTGAAAGAAGCGCTGATCTCGAGTCTAGGAGTGCGAGAGTTGAAGAATTAGAAAACCTCCTTGCATCTCGTGATAAAACTGCTAAAGCATTGCGTAACCGTTTAGAAAGGGCTCTCCTTGGATTTGAGGGAAGTGGTTTAACGGTTGAGCAAAGAGATGGTAAAGTTTATGTAAGTTTAGAGGCAGAATTGTTATTTGCTTCAGGCTCTGCAGTTGTAGACGTAAAAGGTAGAGAGCTCCTAGCTTCTCTCGGTTCAGTTATCGCTGAGCAAGAAGATTTGGAAATTGTTATCGAAGGACACACGGATTCAGATAAGCTAGTCTCTAAAAGCTTTCCACATAACAATTGGGAATTGTCTGTGCTTCGCGCAACTTCTGTCCTCGAGATTATAAGCGCCCAACCTGGCGTTGATCCATCAGTTCTCACAGCATCCGGACGAGGAGAGTTTCACCCCGTTAACCCAGGGGATAAATCGAGAAACCGTAGAATTGAAGTTATTCTAGCCCCGAAACTTGATGCTTTATTTGACCTCTTAGAGGACTAGAGTTTGATACAAACATTTTGAGGTTCTGTAAAGAACTGTAGTGCTTCGAATCCACCTTCTCTCCCCACGCCTGAGTTTTTAACTCCTCCAAATGGCGTTCTTAAGTCTCTCAAGAGCCAGCAGTTTACCCAAACAATTCCAGTTTCTAATGCTGCAGCCATGTTGTGAGCTCTTTTTAAATCTTTTGTCCAAACGGTAGCCGCTAGACCATACTCGGTGCTATTCGCAAAATAAACAGCTTCTTCATCTGATTCAAAAGGTTGAATGGTAACTACAGGACCGAAAACCTCTTCTTGATTTACCCGGCAATCAAAGTTGAGCCCTTCTATAATAGTAGGTTGAATGTAATAGCCTTCTGACAACTGTGGTTCATTTTCCGGAGTTGTTGCATTACCTCCACATAAGATTTTTCCACCTTCTGAGCGTGCTAAATCAATGTACGATAAAATTTTATCGCGGTGATCTTTAGAGACGACAGCACCCATTTTTGTAGTGGGATTTTGAGGATCGCCGACCTTCATTTTCTTCGCTTTTTCGACCAACATATCCCGAAATTTCGGGTAGAGAGATTTCTCGACAAGAATACGAGAACCGCAAAGACAAATTTGGCCTTGATTGGCGAAAGAAGAACGCATAGTCGTCGCTAATGCATCCACTAAATCGCAATCATCAAATATGATGGAAGCATTCTTTCCGCCTAACTCCAAGCTCAATTTCTTAAAACGTGGAGCCGTTACAGAAGCGATATGAGCACCAGTTTCTGTACCTCCTGTAAAGCTAACTGCTGCTATTTTTGGGTGACGAACTAAAGCGTCTCCCACCTCTGTTCCCAAACCGTGTATGATGTTAAAGACACCATCTGGGAAACCAGCCTCTTTCACCCATGTGCTTAACAAGTATGCTGTTACAGGAGTTATTTCTGAGGGCTTGGCAACTACACAGTTCCCAGCGGCTAATGCAGGTGCTACCTTCCAAGTAAATAGGTAAAGTGGAAGATTCCACGGGGAGATACATGCAACTACGCCCAATGGCTTCCTAAGAGTGTAATTGATAGCCACTCCCTCCATAGAGTGTGATTCAGAAGCAAAGTGCTGAATTGCCGAAGCGTAGAATCGAAGATTTAATTCAGCCCTTGGAATATCAACAGAGCTAGCTAACGCTATAGGTTTACCATTGTCAGTTGATTCTACACAAGAGAGCAGCTCTGCGTTTTTTGCAACTAAATCAGCAAGTCTATTCAAGCAAGCAGCTCGTTCGCCACTAGGTGTATCTGACCAGCTTTTAAACGCCTTGTTGGCAGATTCTACAGCAAGATTGACATCTTCAGATCTAGATCTAGGCAGTCGACCGTAAACCTTACCTTTGCTTGGGTTGGTAAGGTCAAGCCATTCACCGCTTTTGGCAGAAATAAACTTGCCTTGAATGAGATTTAGTACTTCCATTTAGTACTGCAATTTACTTAATAAATTAGTCTAACTTTACTATCTTTGCACACGTTTTTGCCCCATGGTGTAATGGCAACACATCTGCTTTTGGTGCAGACGTTTCAGGTTCGAGTCCTGGTGGGGCAACCACTCAACATTTTAAAACCTCGTTATCACTCGGATAGCGGGGTTTTGTTTTTAGCTGTAATACTTAGCGGCGAGCTTGTCGTTGAGTCGGGGAAACAATTTATTTAACCAAACGGTGAGTTGTCCAACAGCAGAAGATCTGACAGATCTTTTTCTCTTTTTTACGCCGTTAAAAATATGGGTAGCAGCTTCTGCGGGGGTCATCATTCCTTTTTCTTTTACAGCGTCACCATAGCCAGGAGGGAAGTGACTGGATTTAGAGTCATCCTTGACTATTTTTCTAATGTTTGTGGATGTGTATCCAACGTATGTAATTAATACTTGAAGACCTTTGTTTAAGTATTGAACTCTCAGAGAATTCAGGAAACCATTCATTGCAAACTTAGATGCGGAATATGCTGAACGATTTGGTAGCCCCACTTCGCCAGCGATTGAGCACACCCCCACGAGACTTCCTTTACTCTTAAGTAAATGAGGCAACGCGTATTTGGTACATTGAACAGTGCCAAAATGGTTTGTGTCCATGATCTCTTTGTGTTTTTTAATATTGATTCCATCTTCATTACTCTCATACCAGGTAATACCCGCATTGTTAATGAAAACGTCAATCTTGCCATATTTCTCTATCACCTTATCAACCAGATTCTTACAATCGTTGTCTACCCTAACATCTGTTTTAACGGTTAAGATTTCATGTCCTTCTGAACGAAGGTCAGATTTAACTTTTTCAAGAATTTCCACCGACCGAGATGCAATTGCAACTTTATAACCTGCGTCAATAAAACAATTGCATAAGGCTCTGCCAATACCAGAACTCCCACCAGTTATAACCACGATTTTGTTGTCCATCTAAATAATAAGAGATTTAACCAATGGTGTAAATTACAAAAATGTTTTGATAAATAAGTACATATTGATTTGCCTTTTTTAATATCTTTATGAACCAATATTCTGCTGAATTAATAGAATGAAAATAACACCTGTTTTATCGAAAAGAGAAATTAAAAGATTTCACAAGGTTCCATTCACGGTTTATAGAAATGATGAAAATTGGATCCCTCATATTAAGCAAGAGGTTGAAGATGTTTTTGACGAGAAAAAAAACCACCTATTTAGAAATGGAGTAGCCAGAAGATGGCTGTTAAAAAATGATTCAGGTGAAGATATTGGAAGAATAGCGGCCTTCATAGATTATAGGCAATCAAAAAAGGAGAGGCAACCTACAGGGGGGGTTGGTTTTTTTGAATCTATAAACGATAAATCTGCGGCATTTACTTTGTTTGATACAGCTAGAAATTGGCTAGAGGATTTAGGGGTTCAAGCAATGGATGGTCCTATTAATTTTGGAGAGAGAAATAAGTATTGGGGGCTCTTAATTGAGGGGTATGATAAACCGCCCATTTATGGGAATGCCTATCAGCCTTCATACTATCGTGGAATTTTTGAGGAATATGGTTTTAAAGTGTTTTTCTCACAGTATATGTATGAAGTGGGAATACAAGATCCCATGAAAGAGACTTTTAGTAGAAAGGTAAGCCAGATGAATGACAGAGAGGGTTATAGCTTTCGTCATATTGAGTTGAGCAAATTGAGCGAATACGCAGAAGATTTCAGAACGATCTATAATTCCGCTTGGAAAACACACTCAGGTTTTAAAGGTATAAGCTCAGAAAGAGCGCTTCTCATCTTTAAAAAAATGAAGATGGTCATTGATGAGAAGTTGGTCTGGTTTGTATATCACAATTCAGAACCTGTTGCTTTTATGGTATCTCTGCCTGAATTAAATGAGATTTTCAAATATGTAAATGGCAATTTAAACCTTTTAGGTAAGTTGAAATTCTTATTGTACAAAAGGTTTAGAAAGCCTCAAAACGCTTTTGCTGTCGTATTTGGTGTAGTTCCGAAACACCAAAAAAACGGAGTTGAAAGCTTGATGATGGATGAGATTAAGAAGGCTCTGAGACACCATAAAATTCAATACAAGAAAATGATCATTACGTGGATTGGGGATTTCAATCCCAAAATGATGCACATTGTTAATATTCTTTCAGATACCCCATACCAGAAACTCAACACATATAGATTGCTATTTGATCCAAACGCAGAGTTTGTGAAGTGTGAGGTCGTAAAAGGTTCGTAGTCTGTGGGTTCCCTTTTTAATGTTTAGAAACTACAACATTACTCAGTGAGTAGATTAATTTGGTTTTGTAGATCGGTAACGATGTCTTGTAAATTCAAAATCAAAGTATCTAAAGTAGTAATCTCTGTTTCAAGTGCGATAATGCTATTTGAAAGAGCTGCATTTTCATCTACAAGATCAACTCCATTCGCAGTAATGGA
>DBBW01000011.1:63544-63868 GCA_002292405.1 Flavobacteriales bacterium UBA974 | reverse complement strand
GCCACAAACACCACACTCATCTAAAACATTTCCATTACAATCACATTCGCCAGCTACAATATAAATACAAGAATCATTATCAAATGTAGCAGTAAGATCATAGTTACAAGCATTAGAATCAGTACAGCCAGGCATCTCTGATTGAGCATTTGCTGTGAAAGCAAAGACAAAAGAGAAAAATGTCAGAAATAGATTTCTACGATAGTGACCTGAAAAACAAATATTTAAAGCCCGTATATCTAAAAAAAAACTCATGCGAATCATGATTAGTAACTTGGAACCTTGAAAGGTACAAAATAAAATAGCAAAAAGGCCGCCAAACGG
>DBBW01000011.1:0-63502 GCA_002292405.1 Flavobacteriales bacterium UBA974 | reverse complement strand
AATTAAAAACGCAGCTTAAAATTAATTTTTTTTTAAAACCTGTGGGAAATAGATTTGGCGATTAAATAGTCCAAAAAAAAGTTTCACTATATAAAAATATCTAAAGCCTTAATAGAGTCAAATTGAATTAATATTCCTAAAAATCTTCAAGATCATCAAGCCATTGATTGCGATTTGATTTTGGTCGTTTTTCGTGTTGATTTCCCTTTCCCCCATCGGCGTATTTATCGGGTCTAGCCATCCCCTTTTTAGGAGATTTCCTTTTCCTTACACTGCTGCTTGCAGGGTACTTATTTGGACCAGATTGATCGCCGCTTTTAAAGACTGAATTTGCACCACTGTTGAAAGCACCTTTGCCAGAATCGAAATCCTTTGAGGATGAGTTTCCAGACCGGTCAGAGATCTGTTGATTGCCACCTCCACCATCGAAGAACGGCCTTGGAGAGCGAGGTTTCTCTTCGGCGGCTTTTACAACCATACGAAACCCCATGAAATCCTGATCGTTCAAGGCAGCGATAGCTGCTTGACCACCCTCAGTAGAGTCCATTTCGATAAAACCAAAACATTTTGATTGACCTGTATCACGATCTGACACAACTTTAACAGAAACCACTCCGCCGAATTTGCTGAAGGTATCCTTCAAATCGACTTCAGTAGTCTCACGATTGAGTTTAGCAACAAATAGCTTCATTAAAACTTAAAGAATAATTATTTAAGACAAAGTTAATAAATTTGCTCTATGACTGACGTTGTAATCACACATTGGTTTCACATACCTTTAAACTCGAAGTCTAAAAGGCTTCAGGAAGCTGCTATATCACAATTTTTGGAATTACCCTCAAGAAAGGCCGTTAAAAAAGCGGTAAAAAAAGGGCGGATTTTCATAAATGGTGTCAGGGGAGAAACTCACAACTGGGTGAAAATTGGAGATCGTTTGTCGCTCGAAGAAAGTAGAATTACTAACACAGAAATAGCTAGCAGTAATTTGCACAAAACCAGCGTGCTATGGGAAGATAATCACGGAGCTTGTGTCATAAAAAACGCGGGGATAGAAACCAACGGAAATAGCAAAGTATCACTAGATAAAATGTGCTGTTTTACACTTAAATTAAGCAATTTACCTGACAATTTAAATGTTCCTAGGCCAGTCCACAGATTAGACAAAGCAACGCATGGACTTGTCTTAGTTGCCAAAACATTAAGCATGGCGTCAGGACTAGGAAGTGCCTTTGAAAAAAGAGAGGTATTTAAGAGCTACACCGCTTTAATAGAAGGAACTCTAGACCTCTCTTTTTGTGAAATTAATATTCCAATTAATTGCAAATCTGCTAGCTCTAAAATTGAGATAATTGGATCGACTAAATGGCCAGTTTTCGGAACCGCAACACTTGTTAAAATTAATCCTAAAACAGGAAGAAAACATCAAATAAGAAGACATTTAGCAATGATCGGACATCCAATTGTTGGTGATAATATGTATTGTGGACCACTAAAATATACTGGACATGGATTGTTTCTAGCTTGCACAAGACTACAATTTACACATCCTATTACTCTTGAGTCAATGGACATTGAGACTGATTTGCCCAGAAAGTTTAAGCATATTATTCACAAACTTAAATTGCCTTAACTTCGAACATCATTAATTTTTAAGAATACAATTTTGCACATAATTAGAATCGTTGTTAGAATGGCTGCTTTCTTAGCATGGACAATCACTATCTCTTTCACCATACTTATTACACTTATAGCTATTTTTTTAATGGGGAGAAAGGAGAAAGCGAGACAAAATTCCATTCATAAATTATTCCAACGGTTTCTTAAAGTCACTCACATGATTTTAGGAGTTCGTATTCACTGGTCTGGAGAGTCACCTAAAGAACCATCTGTTGTTATGGGCAATCATAGGTCATACTTAGATGCAGTCGTCTTACCCACTTCTTTCCCTATTGTTTTTGTAGCCAAACACGAAGCAAAAGCTTGGCCTATAATAGGTTGGGGAGCGTCATTGATAGGCACAATTTGGGTTAAAAGAGATAAAAAAGAGAGCAGAAAAGCAACAAGAATAGCTGTGAAGGAAAGATTTGACAGTGGGTACGGCGTGGTTATTTTCCCTGAAGGCACTACAAACAAAAGCCCAGAGCTCTTGGCCTACAAGAAGGGGATTTTTTACTCATGTGCTGAAAATGGATTCCAAATAGCACCTGTTGCTATAGAATATAGAGATCCTGATATTGCATGGGTAGGTGGCGAATGGTTTATTACGCATACGCTAAGACATTTAGGAGCACGGTATATTGACACATACGTTAGCTTTGGTCCGATATTTAAAAACAATGATGCGGAAAAACTAATTGTCGATGTAAAGTCTTGGACTCAAAAGGAATGCACTCGCCTGAGAGAACTTATTGACTCAAAAGCTTAAAACTTATAATCAAATCTAATGATCATGCTTCGTGGAGCACTTAGTATGCCAGGTCTGCTACTCATTATCTCATTTTTCAGGTTAGACACAATAAATGAGAACTTCGCATTGTCAGCTGCATTATAAACTAACCTCGCGTCTATAGAAGCAAAACCCTCAGTAAATTGTTCTCTAAAGTTAGCTAGACCTGAAACTAACTCGTTGAAGTACCAATCAATATCGTCTATGTAATCCTGTCTGATAATCGAACCCCCTAAGGTAAGGGGTCCGAAATCAGCTTCTATATCCAATTTGAAATTACCGCTATTTCTATACTTGAGAAGTGAGCCTGCCGTAACTAAAGAATCCCTGGTATCTCCAAAACTGTCCAGGAAGTTGTCTATATAAGCACCCATGTTAATTTGGGATGTGTCTCTACTTAGGTCACCAGCATATTGAAATGTTGTTCCACCTAATACTCTAACAGGGATTCCAGCTACTTTCATTTCACCATTGGCTGACCATTCAAAACCTGCTATTCTACTTTTTCCGATATTTAAAGCTTGGAAGAAAAACTGCAGCACACCGTCCTCTATAATAATGCTACCTTCTGAATCTAATTGAGGTCGAAGGGTGTATTCGATCATATTCTCATACTCCAACATAAACACTGCAGCATCCAGATATACTACCTTATCGCCACCAATCATCACTTTGTGCTTGATGCCTGCTTCTAAATTAAGTCCAGATTCACTCTGAAGATCAACATTCCCTATCACATCAATACCATCAGTAAGAGTTGTCGAAAAATATTTTTCAGCGATAGTAGCAAATCTATAAGACTGACCTATAGACGCTCTGAAATTGGTTCTCTTTCTGATTTCATAATTTAATCCAGCCCTAAGAACTGGCCCAGAAGACTCATCATAAAATCCAGGGTTTACATTGCTCTCAAATCTGGCACCTAGAACTGTTCTAAGACGTCCGTGATGTCCTTCAATTTGGCCAAAAACAGCAGGATTAAAGGTTAACAGAGACACTCCTGGATAGAGTGAACTGAAAGAACCTTGAACACTCATAAAAGTTCCTACTTGAGCCGAAATGTGCTCGTTGAACTCACGACCATACTTATACTCACCCATATACAAATTGCTGGCCATCGAAATGCTTCCACTTGGATTATATCTTGCTGTTCTATAAAAACGTGTTTTCAATTTATGAGATCCACCACTTTTATCTGAGAAAGTCAACCATGGATCAATATTCATATTAAACCACTTGTCCTCACTTGAGGTACCATCCATGGGTAAATATGCAGATGTTTCAAAGTCATCCCACAAGATAAAACGACCCATTTGTTGGTATTGGGCAATTGCGCTTACGCCGAATAACACACCATTTGCAGGACGAAACCTTAGCTTAGCGCTCAACCTAGCTCGTTGCTCATGACCTGTAGAGAGATACGTTTTATCAGACATCACATTTCCTCCGACCACTAAATCAACCTTATCCCAGGCCTGTCTATGTGAAACAGATGCTCCGTTTAAAACGGGTGAAAAACTATCATCCCACCACCTCCATGCATCATTTTGAGGATCGCTGTAAATCCCATTAAATGCCTTAACGATTGTTTCTTTTTTAGAGCTAGGCCAAACAGATCTAAAGTGTATCACCCCATTCGAAGCACCCGTACCATATAAAGAAGATGCTGCACACTTGACCACCTCTACTTGTGCGATGTGCTCCATCGGAAGATAAGACCACCAAATTTCACCTAGATCACCAGATAGCAAAGGCAGCCCATCTAAGAGCAAAGACACACGAGATCCTACTCCGTAGCTATAACCACTACCACCACGGATACTCACCTGACTATCCATAATTGCAACACCTGAGGTTTTAGCAACCAAGCCTTTCAAACCTACAGAATTCGTGTTCTCCGCCAAATACGGTTTTAATACTTCGATGGGAACAACTTCCTCTTCAACGGCTCTTTCAGAAATACTTCCAGACACAACCGCTAACCCTAAAGCTTGAGTTACATCCTTTAAGCTCACATTTAATGGCAAACTGATTTCTGAAATCGAAAATGATTCCGTTAAAAATCCTACAAATGAAAATTCTAGGTCACACATCTCATACCCACCAACCTCAATTTCGAAATGTCCGTTTGAATCGGCAGCGACTGCTTTGATAAACTTCCCATCACAAACGATCTGGACAGTAACTCCAGGCAGAATTGAATTTGAGGACTTTTCAACCACTTTACCTGAGATCGATAAAGGTGTTTGGGCTGAAAAAGAAAAGCTCAAAAGAGTTAAACACGCTAAGTAGAAAGCCTGTAAAAATGTAGTTTTAATCATCTGGGTTATCATACAGTGGGTTTTACAGATTCTTCAATTCGTGAAAAAGAAACGCCCATTTATCTGCCTGCTCATCTATCATTTTAGAAGTGGGTTTACCAGCACCATGTCCAGCATTCAAATCTATGCGAATCAGAACTGGTTCGTTTCCTTTATGTGCAGCCTGAAGCCTTGCTGAAAATTTAAATGAATGAGCGGGAACAACTCTGTCATCGTGATCAGAAGTTGTCACCATCGTACTCGGGTAGTTAACACCGTCAACAAGGTTATGAACTGGAGAGAATGAATACAGGTTTTTAAAATCAGCCTCTGTACTATCTACACAACCATATTCAGGAATCCATCCCCAACCTATTGTAAACTTATGATACCTAAGCATATCCATAACTCCCACACCGGGAAAAGCCACTGCAGCCAGCTCTGGGCGTTGGCTCATAACGGCACCTATAAGTAGACCACCATTAGAACGCCCTTCAATGGCAAGTTTCTCAGAACAAGTATATTTCTCGCCTATTAAATACTCTGCCGCAGCAATAAAGTCGTCGAATACATTTTGCTTCTCTAATAGCATTCCTGCTTTGTGCCACTCTTCACCGAACTCACCACCCCCTCGCAAATTAGGCATGGCGTATACTCCACCCCTCTCAAGAAAAACAATATTAGACGCACTGAAACTTGGAGTGAGACTAATGCTAAATCCTCCATACGCATACAACAAGGTGGGGTTCTTCCCATTCAATATAATTCCTTTTTTATGTACAAGAAACATCGGGATTTTAGTACCGTCTTTAGAGAAATACTCTACTTGTTTCGTTTCATATGCCGCAGGCATAAAATTTACCTCTGGAGCGCTGAAAAGTAAACTCTCATGCGATAGAGGGTCATACTTATAAATACTTGTTGGGTGTGTAAAAGATGTGAATGCGTAGAAAACTTCTTTAGAATTCATTTTTCCGCCAAACCCACCAACAGATCCAACATTGCTTGGCAAAGCAATTTCTTTCGCATCTAATCCCATGAAATCATATGAAACTACAGCATGGCAAGCTTTACGCAAAAATGTGGCAAACAATCGTCCGGCTGAAACTTGAACAGACTCGAGAAGATGATTAGATTGTGGAATGATGTCTGTCCACAAATCAGTATTCGTCAACTCTTGAGTTGGATCAACAGCAACAAGGCGATATTTAGGGGCTTCAATATCTGTTAGGAGTAGAATCTTTCCTTCAACAGACCCAACAACACTACTGTGATCCGTGAAACCATCAACTAAAATACGCCAGTCAGAACCTTCAGCACCAAGATCTTTAATCAGCAAGCTGTTGCCGTCTGTTCCTGTTGATACATTTAAAACAAGATACTTGTTATCTTCTGTAGCCCAAGCGAAGTGATATCTGTTGGGCTCTTTTTCGTCTATATAAACCAAAACATCTTCCGACTGTAAAGTTCCAATCTTATGAAAGTAAACACTGTGAAAGGTGTTTTCAGAGCTAAACGCACTCCCTTCAGGCTCAGGATATCTGCTATAATAAAACCCGTCATTCACCCAACTTGTGCCGCTAAATTTTACCCACTTTAGAACGTCATCGAGTTCCCTTCCAGTTTCGACATCCATCACGCCGATTTCTTGCCAATCCGATCCCGCTACACTTTTAATCACCGAAATGTACTTTCCATCATCCGATGCGCCACCTAGAGAAGCTGTAATTGTACCGTCTTCACTTAACTTATTCGGATCCAAGAAAACGCGTTCTTCAGATCCTATAGAATCAAATATATATGTGATACTTTGATTTTGCAGTCCGTCATTTCTCGAGATAAAGAACTTATCTCCCACTTTGCGAGGAATGCCCACTTTCTCGTAATTAAATAGTTTTTCATACCTGTCTCTAAGTTCTTTTCTCAAGGGGAGAGCGTCGAGATAGTTGCGAGTTGTTGTGTTTTGGTCTATAACCCACTGTTCAACCTCAGGATCTCTATCATCCTCAAGCCAACGATATGGATCCTTAACTTCAACACCCCAGAGAGTGTCAACTTGATCCATCAAACGACTCTCAGGATATTTAATTTCATCAGGGTTCAAAACAAAAGTGGAAGTTTGCCCGCACGAAAAAAACAAACCGGCAAACAATAGAAATATGATAACACGCATTTGTTCATTTTTGTCTCAAATATACTTTCTCACATCGAATTACCGTAATATCTTTCAGATAAATAATTAACATCCTTTGAACGCTCATACTTTTTCAATGAAAATTTTGTACTTTGCATTGTTTAGCATGTTATTCAGTTCAGTTTTAGGACAAACATCTTTCAACTCCAGCATCAGAGCACTCCACGTCATCGACTCTAATAGAGCTGTATTTGCAGGCTCAGGTGGGCTAGTCGGATACACTGAAGATGGTGGGCTGAGTTGGGACACTGTCCGTTGGGGAAGTAGATCTTACAGGGCATGTTCAGTTGTGAACGACCATCTCCTTGCCGCCAGCATTGAATCTCCTGGGGTGGTTATTAAAGCACCACTTGCTTCACTCTCATCTACCACTACCACTTTAGAGGAAACAAATGAAGGGACTTTTTTCGATTCTATGAAGTTTTACAATTCAAGTGACGGCATTTTAATGGGAGACGCTACACCTGACACGACAGGTGATGTTTGCCTATCTATCTATATCACTTCTGACTCGGGAGATCATTGGAAAAGAATCCAATGCTCAAACTTACCTGAACACATTGAAGGAGAAGCTGCTTTTGCGGCAAGCAATGGGAATATCTCATGCTTTAGTGATAGAGTTTGGATTGCTACTGGCGGCAAAGTCTCTAGGGTATTTTATTCCTCAGACAAAGGCGCTACTTGGGTTGCTTATGCTACTCCACTGATTCAAGGAGGAACGATGACTGGCGCCTTCAGTGCAGACTTTAAAAATTCTAACGAAGGACTTTTAATCGGAGGTGATTGGGAGAACATGCCCTTAAATACAGGGAACCTAGCTTACACATCAGATGGTGGTAAATCTTGGACTTTGAGGTCTGAGGGTGCAGGGCCTGGATATAGGTCCTGTGTTGTTTGGCACCCTTTAAACACACAAGAATGTGTAGCTATTGGATCTAAGGGAATAGACTACTCTTCGGATTCGGGGTTAAATTGGCAACACATATCTGACGACTCGTTTTACACGGGTCGATTCTCTCCAAATGGAAAATTCTTATGGTTAGCTGGTCATCAATCTGTTAAACGAGTAGACATTAACAATTTCATTTATTCAACAAATAAATAAAACATCTGCTACACAAAGCATAACCGCACTGGACCCTAATGAACTCTAATGAACACAAAGGAAAAGAAATCAAATATGACGCATTGGTTTTAGAGGGGGGGAGCTTGAAATGTGCCTTTACAGCTGGCGTCTTAGATGTATTCTTAGACTCTGAATTCCCCGACTTTCAATACTACTACGGCGTTTCAAGTGGCGCCATGGCGATGTCCTATTATATTGCTAAACAGAGACAGCACTTCATTAAAGTGTCTAGAGAATTAGTTGAAAATCCTGAATTCCTCAGCTACAAAAATACTTTTTCTAACAATGGTTTAATGAATTTGGACTTTCTGAAAAGATACGTTCATGATACATTTCCATTTAATGAAGACGCAGCAGAAGAAAACCGTCGAGGTAAAAAAGTTGTGATCGTTGCTACAAATCACAAAACGGGAAAGCCACATTACTTAGAACCTAAGAAAGGAAAATGGCATAACTATATGATGGCATCAGCCACCCTGCCTATAATCACGAAGGGACGAACGGAAGTAGATGGCATCTGGATGTTTGACGGAGGTTATTCTGACAGTATTCCTATTAAGAAAGCAATAGCAGATGGAGCTAAAAACATACTCGTTATAAGAACTCGCCCTTCTGATGTAAAGATTGAAAAAAGTTATGTTTCACTAATGGCAGAATATTGGAACTACGACAATGAAAATATCTCAGATTTATTTTCTATGGGGTACAAACACTATAACAAATGTGTAGACTTTCTAAATGGTCCTAAACCCGAAGGAATAAACTGGGTGCAAATAGCTCCACCTAAAGAATTAAGAGCAGAAGGCTATTATTTACACGTACAAGATATAGACGCCGATTATAGATTGGGACTTGAAATAGGACTTAACTTTTTATCAAGCTTAAATAGTTAATGCTTTATAACAAAATGTTTTTTGTCAAATCTAAAGCGATCCCCGAAAACACCACCCTCAGCTCTTTTACCAGCAGAAATAGCCATCGTAATGCCTGCTTGTCTGGGCAGACCTAGTAATCTCTTTACTCTTTTTGAGTCTAAACCTTCCATAGGACAAGAATCAAACCCATGAGCTCTCATCGCTAACATGAAGTGAGCACAAGCAAGCGCGGTACTTTTATGTGACCAAACCGTCATACCCCACCTACCCATGGGTTCTCTGGGAGTGGGCTTACGAATACCACGGAAATTGTAAAACAACCACTTAAAAGGAGCTAAAACACCTAAAAAGCCAGTAGAATAGATCATGGGAGTTATCTTCTTGAAATATTGGTATGCCTTATCTGGCATATCTCCCCTCCTATCAAACTCATCAATCATCCACTTGTTATTTCGCTTCCACAAGTCTGGCCTCGCAACGAAAACAAAAATTTCCTTAGCTGTAGAGGCAGCGGGTTGACCTAAACAGAGTCTTACTAGTTCTTTCTTCTTATCAGCATCTACGACGTGATGAATTTCCCATGTTTGAAGGTTTGATGAATTAGGTGCTTTTAGAGCAGCATCTAAACAACTGTCAATCACATCTTGAGGAATATCATCCGACGAATAAAACCTGACACTTCTTCGAGAATTGACAATCTCATTGAAAGCATTTGCGTCAGTAATTGGAGCATCGACAGCGGGTCGGTTTTTATGCTCTGACATTTCAAACATTTTTACTTTAACCATATTTAAAATCAAAGATTAAATAGACAAGAATAATCCAGCAATCGTTGCTGACATCAAATTAGAAAGTGTACCTGCAGCTACAGCTAACAGGCCAAACTGAGCAATCTCGGCACGTCTCGATGTTGCAATACCACCTAAACCTCCAAGTAAAATAGCAATCGAACTAAGGTTTGCAAATCCACAAAGTGCAAATGCAACAATCGCTTTAGATTTCTCAGAGAGCACCAATACGGAATCCTCTGCTAAATAAGGCATAAAATCCAAGTAGGCTACGAACTCATTAACGACAAGCTTTTGGCCTATAAAAGACCCAACGATAGTCGCTTCATGCCAAGGCACACCAATTAAGAAGGCCAGAGGACTAAACACATATCCTAGGATTAACTCCAGCGTTATATAAGGCATACCAAACCAACCTCCAATTCCTCCAAAAATACCATTTACAAGGGCAATAAGACCCACAAAAGCAAGAAGCATCGCACCTACATTCAGGGCAAGCTTGAGACCTGATCCTGCGCCTGAAGCAGCGGCGTCGATTACATTGACGGGCTCATCTTCGTCAGCGACATCATCTTGAATGAGATGAGTTGTTGACTTCTCTGTCTCGGGCATAATTAACTTCGCAAAAAGCAATCCACCTGGCGCAGCCATAAACGACGCAGCTATAAGATATTCTAAAGGAACTCCCATAGAAGCATACCCGGCCAACACACTACCAGCTACAGACGCTAATCCACCACACATGACGGCGAAAAGCTCTGACTTGGTCATCGTTTTAATGAAGGGACGGATTACAAGTGGTGCTTCTGTTTGTCCTACAAAAATATTGGCGGTAGCAGACAGTGACTCTGTTCTTGAAGTGCCTAAAAGCTTGCTAAGAGCGCCTCCTAAAATATTGATCACCCACTTCATGATGCCCATGTAATAGAGAACGCTAATGAGCGCAGAGAAAAAGATGATTACAGGGAGAACGCGCAAAGCAAATATGAATCCGAAATTAAACGTGGCGGTAAGATCGCCAAATAAGAAATTTATACCATCATTGCCATATGCAATAACATTCGCTACTGCGTCTGAAACAGAAATCAATATTTTTTTTCCAAATGGGACGTAGAGAACAAAAGCTCCGAATGCAAACTGCAAAGCAAATGCTCCACCTACAGTTCTTAAGCGAATATCTTTTTTACTTTTTGAAAGTAAAACAGCCAGCCCAAGTAGGACCACCATGCCAACAAGGCTCATCATAATTTCCATTGGGTGAATCTATTTATTATCCGATGATAGACCACCATCTTCAACAGTAAAAGCAAAGGGAACTAAATTAATCGCACTTTTTGAAACAAGAACTATTTCATCTCTGGCTTGTAACAAAAGTCTAATCGGAGCTTCTTGTCTAGATTCCGCTTCGAGTAAAACCTGTCGGCAACCACCGCATGGCAAAAAAGCACTCGGAACTGCTATAGGTGAAGGTGAAACAATGGCAACAGCTTCAATATCCTCGCCGGAAAACTGAGCTCCCGCTGCAAACACAGCGACTCTCTCACCACAAAGGCCAGAGGGATAAGCCATGTTTTCTTGGTTACTCCCAACTACGATAGCACCAGATTTCATTCTAACAGCTGATCCAACCTGAAAACCTGAATACGGAGCGTACGCTTTTGACGCTGCTTCATGCGCTTTCTTTAAAAGAACTTTATCGATTTCGGGTAAGTCTAGTTCATCGGTGGGTGTTAAGACACACCTCACCTCCATCTCTTCATACTTCATTCAAGCAAGATAGCACGAATTACTACAAAACAGGGCAAGGATTACCGAAGCTTGATAAAATCAATAACACATCAGCAACCGTTACAGCAAAGTCACCATTCACATCACTCACACAATCGACAGCACACCCAAAGTCTGACAGTATCATTAACAGGTCACTTACTTCTACATATCCATTTGAATTCAAATCAAGAGGACAAAGAGAAACGCCATCACAATCGAATCCTTCTGAAGGATATATACAAGTGGCAGGATCAGTTGCATTTGGGTCATAGTTACAAGCATCTAGCTCCATACATCCATAAATAACCGCAAGTTCAAGACAAAACTCATGATCCGCTTGGGAACCGAAATCTCCTCCTTCCACGATCTGTGCCAAAACTGTACCCGACTCGTCAACCAGCTCGTAGTTACCAGTAACCCCTCCATAGGTCATTCCATCGCCATATGAATCCATCACAGATAATGTGTAACATCCAATTGCTAAACACGTGGTCTCTACATATTCAGTTTGGGCTGTCGAATACGCGCCTCCCGACCACACTGTCGCTCCATTGGCATCTGTTACAGTCCATGTTGTCTCTTCAGGATAATTGTCCGTTAAAAGTGTAAGCGTTGCTTGTTCCCCACTTAGTGTAACAAACTGAGTTGATAATTGATTGTTTGAGAGATCTTCATCATCACCGTCTGAAGAGGCTAAAACAACTGATACATCAATGTCATGAGTTCCATTGCCCAAATCCACACAGGAATCACCACTTGGACATAATGCGATATCAACAGCTGATCCAGAAGATAAGGAACCAGTCCAAGCTTGGGTTGTAGTCCCCGTTCCGTTCAATGAATACGTCAGAGAGAAATCCGCGATTGTTTGAATGCCAAGATTAACAATAGAAATGGACGGGCTCACTGCTGTTCCACACCCCGCAGAACTTAACCCAGAAACACCCTGAACAGCGACATCCCAGTCAGCGCCACCGACACCTTGAGTAATGGTAACATTTGAATTAGAAATATCAAAAAAGACATTGCCTTCCCCCTTAATTTTAAATCTAGCAGTCGTTGTTGTAATATATGGAATGAGTACTACAGCTGAGCCGGTATTTGCAACTCCGGTAGCTAACACAGTAGGAAATGAGTATCCCCCATCAGTTGAAAGTAAAATTTCAACAGAAGAACAGTTTACAGGAGATTGATTTGTTCCTGCAACATCCCACGTAATAGTCGCAAAACCATTTGGCACTGCCCCACCGTTGGGAGAGGTTAACACAAATGGACCCGAATTCCCGTCAACAGAAAGAGACATTAACTCATCAACAAAAGCTCCACCCCCAGCGACATTATCTCTCACAGAACACTTAAATTGAAGACCTCTAGAGTATGATGGTAAGTGCTCACCAATTGTCGTCGTTCCATTCACCAAATCAGATATACGTGGGAATACACGGGTGTTCGAGGTGGTTGAAGACCAAGATCTAAATATTGGTTGGTTGCCCGACGGATTCGTAAGATTGCCATCATTACTTGAAGTCTGGGGTCCTAAATCGTACTGCTCCCAGTTATATGTGATAGCGTCTCCATCAGAATCTAAACCTGAGGCTATGAGTTCAAATGGAGTATTTGCAGGAATGGTTGAACCGCTATTAAAAGTTGTAACTGTGGGAATATTGTTATTCGTTGATGTAGGAACATCACAAGAGTTTCCATTACCGTTTACAGTAAAAGAAATCATCTCATTGATACTGTGATTGTGGAAATGATCGTCTGAATTTGACTGAAGATTAGGCGCACAAATTCCGGCGTATCCCATAATAGTAGATGCTGAGCCCGGCTCGTAAGCAGCTCCACTTGATCTATTACAACTGTTGTTCTGTGTATGATTCCCACCCCATTGATGCCCCATTTCATGGGCTACATAGTCTATATCGAAGGGATCGTTAACAGGTGAGGTTTGGCCTGTTACACCTCCCGCTTTATTTCCTCCACAAGGAGATTGCAAATAAGCTACTCCTCCACCTCCAGTAGAGAAAACGTGACCTATGTCATAGTTATTATAACCGATATTGCTGTCACAAGTGCTTTGATTTTGGCTCAACATAGTCCCTCCATTTCCGTTTGAATACGGATCAGAACCGCTATTTAAGAAAATGACACTCTCGTTGTTATCTACAATAATCATTCTGATACAAACGTCCCTCTCAAACACTCCATTCACCCTGGCCATAGACGTATTCATTGCAGCTAATGCACCTGCAATAGTTCCACCATGATATTGTGCGTACTCACCTGTGCAGGCAAGTGCAAGACGGTAAGTGCGTAGAGTAGAACCATTGCTAACTCCCATGATTTTTTGCATTCCTAACTGCATACCCATTTGTAGGATTTCGTTGGGGTTAGATGGTTTTGCAGGCTTTACTGGTTTTGCTTGTGTCGGAGCAAGCTTGTCTATTACAGAACTCAAGTTATCGTTTTCTACTAAACATCCACCGTGCACCTTATCCGTAGTTTCATAAAAACTTGCTTTCGTGTAGCTTATGCATTTTGTTAAATCTCCAATTGTATATGGATCTATATAAACTGTTGACCCCGAATTTAGAATCATCGCATGAAATCCTTGAGGTGTAAGGTCAAACCTAACGATATAAGTAGGATTCTCAACTCCTTGACCTAAGTATACTTGTATCTCAGGATATTTTTCAGCCAAACCTGGCGCCATCACAGGACTGTTCACAAACGAGAATGTTTCCATTGTTCCATCTGGCATCGGCAATTCTATTACGGCTGATGAATTTCTTGCTGAAACGTCATTTTCATGAGGTGCAGAATCTAAAACCTGACGGATAGCATCTATGTCCAATCCTACTGTTCTATACTTCGCAGGTTGAATTGTGGGGTTACCATCATCTGAACGCAAATTAACCTCAGACCAATAACTTCCTTGAGCATAAGTGGAATTAATATTCCCCTGTAGAAAAGAGGAACAAATGAAGAAAATAACAACTGTGAAAAAAGAAATAAATAGACGCATGGTTTTAATAGATAGGGTTCAAGAACTTTCTAAAATCTAAACGCTATAATCCCTAAACGGTTGCCTCTTGCTTATTTTTTTCCTTTCTTTTTTCTCCCATTGAAGGAAGGCTTGTTCCAAATCTTTATAGCATCCTCTAATTCAACTCCCTCAATCACCTCTACAACAAGCCCATCAGAAAGTCCCAGTTTAACATTTCGACGCTCGAAAGTATTAGGGGACGTTTTCACATCTACAAATGCTTGACGTCTTTCATACTGTACCAGATTTTCACTAATTGTAAGTACAGAGTCTCGCCTATCTAGTTCAACATCAGCGTTTGCTGAGTATCCAGCTCTCAGGAATTGGCCTTCCTTTAGAGTAACTGCAGCTTTGATCTCAAATTGGATCGCACCGGACTCTTCAACACCTTTTGGAGCAATATGCTCTAATGTAGCAGGATAACTTGCTCCATCAATAGCCCCAATGGTAAGAACAATATCCATCCCCTCATGTAGTTTCTCTACTTCACTTTCATCAATTTTTCCAACAAAAATTAAGTCTTGCATATCAGCAACTGATGCTACAGTAGAACCATCATTAAAATTGTTTGCTTCAATCACACTATTCCCTTTTTTTACAGGGACGTCAAGCACCATACCGTCAATCGTTGAACGAATCAGTGTGTTAGACTTCGAACCTCCTCGTGAGGTTACACCTTCACGTACTATTCGAAGGTTATCTTCTGCACCAAGCATTTCCTCATTTGACTCGTTTAATGCTAACTCAAATCTCTGCATATCCATTGCCGAAACAACGCCTTGTTCAAATAATGCAGCATTCCTATCATATGTTGTTTTTGCATCATCTCTTGATATCTTAGCTCTTGATAGGCGATTCTCTGCATTTGAAAGAGATGCAATATTCGGCACAATTGTAACTTCTGCAAGGATTTCTCCCGCTTTTACCAAATCACCTGCTTCAATATGTACCTCCCTGACTATACCACTTACTTGTGGTTTAATTAATATCTCTTGTCGAGGCTGAATACTCCCGGAAGCAACTGTTTTTAAAATAACATTTCCAACCTCAGGGGATTTTGTGTCAAAAACAGCCTGTGAGGTCTGTTCTTTTTCATAAAGAAAATTCACTGTATACAAAGCAGTTCCAACTACCAATACAACAAAGCCCATGAGGGCGTATAATCTACCTTTTTTCATTCTGTTCTAATTGCTTCTACTGGACGAATTGCTACTGCACGAATGGCCGGCAATATACCCGCAATAATGCCCATTATGAGCATCACCCCAAGGGCGATAAGTACAGTATGTAATGATATTTCTGGATTACGAAAACTTCCTCCTGCTCCCCCCATTGACGTGAGCAATGTGTTTACGCCCTCTAGGGACGCGACTCCAAGCGACACACCTGCAAGTCCGCTTAGCACAGTAAGGAACATGGTTTCAGCCATGATTTGGCGCATAACTGTAAAAGGAGTAGCACCCATAGCTCGGCGAATACCAAGCTCCTTAGTGCGCTCTCTAACTGTTATTAGCATAATATTCATTATTCCTATGGCTCCTGCAAGTAAGGCTAGCCCTCCAAATATGAATGAAATAAGTCGAAATGCTCCAAAGATTGTTTCAATTTCTTCAAAAGCTGAAGCCATAGACCAATGCCCCAAAGCCCTTGTATCATCTGGATGAACGCTTTTGCGTTGCTTCATTAGAGACATCACCTCCGCGGCAGAAGAATCCGCGTGAATATTCTCATCCATTAATAGACTATACCATCCTACCAAATCACCTTGATTAAATGCTTTACCAAAAGTCGTATATGGGATGAAAATGCTTTGGTTATCCTCCTCTGCATCCTCTCCTGTTTTATAGGTCGAGTAAACACCTACGACACTAAAGAGAACTCCTTGAACTTGAATGGTAGAACCTATGGGTTCTTCACCTTTATCATAAAGAAGTTCTAAAACCCGTTTGCCTATTACAGCAATTTTTCGCTCATTATCTAAATCCCCTTGATTTAAGTAACGACCGCTTAAAATCTTTACAGGATCTATTTCAATATATCCTGGGACATCGCCATATACATTAAAGGCTCCCGATTTGGTGCCTCTCATAATATTATTTGATCCTCTATGTCCTCCAAGTTGATTTCTTGGAGCTACTAGCTTGATTGAACTGGCATTCTCTCTCAGATATTCTGTGTCAGAATTGTTAAACTCGAACCGTCTACCCCTATTAAATCCCTTATAGGGCATAGAAGTCATTTGGGACCAAAGAAACATTGAATTCTTTACCCTACCACCCATATCACTTGTCACACCATTTTCTAGGCCGTTAGATGCACCAACTGTAACAACAATCATAAAGAGTCCCCATCCCACTCCTAATCCAGATAAAAATGTCCTGAACGGGTTCGTCAAGAAAACTTGAAGAATTTCAAGAGCTCTATCTCTATCAAACAGATTTATTTTAAATCCTTTCTTCATTCGTCTCTTAGTGCTTCTACCGGTCTAATGCTAACAGCACGAATTGCCGGCCCTATTCCACTTACAATACCTACTATCCCAAGAATAGTAAGAGCAACTAATGCTATCCTGAAATCTACTTGGGGATTTTTAAAGTACTCATGATCTATCATTGGAGACACTATCTCAAGCAAACCTACTCCAACAACAAGACCTGCCGATCCAGAAACAATCATTAGTGCTACAGACTCTTGAACAACTAGACCCACCACAGACAAACTCGATGCCCCCAGAGCTTTGCGAACTCCTATTTCTTTCGTCCTCTCCTTTACTGCGATAGCTAAAATATTAGCAACGCCTACAGCTCCAGCAAGCAAAGTAAGGAGTCCTATCCCCCATATAAATAATTCTATCCCTAAAAAGATGTTCTGAAAGCGTTCGTACTCCTCATTATTATTTCTCATCCAAACCCCGCGAGTATCATCGGGATGCACAGCTTTTCTGTCTTTAAACCACGACAATAAGGATTCAGTTAATGCTCTAGTTCCCGCGATATGCAGATCACCGGTACCCAGAATGATTTGGTCTACCTTATCGTTAGACCTGAAAATATTCTGAGCAGTTGTAAAAGGCAAGTAGGCCATTTTGTTCTCCCAGCGACTTGCTGGATCATCAAATGCCCCCACCACACGAAACTGCACACCACCAATTAATATATACGTACCTATAGGACTTTCACCCTTAAATAACTCCTCAACTATAGTAGCGCCAAGAACAGCCACTTTAGTTTCCTCAACTACATCCCGCCTAGATACAAATCTACCTTCAGTAAGAGTTGTGTTCTCAAGCATCTGATGATCGGGGTCAACTCCCCTCAACGGGAAATTACTTTGTTGATCTTCATACTCCATAGTTACCCCCCAAATCCTTATTCTCCTAGAATATGCATTTACAGTATCCATTTGATTGAACATTGCATCCACATCAGAGTTTCGCATCTTAATTTGTCTGTTTGGCTTATTTCCATGATATGCAAGTTGTGTCCGACCTGAATTCACCCATATTGAATTCACAGCGTCATCACTAAATTGGTTTTTCACTCCATTTTGTAGACCAAACCCCAAACCTTGCATTACAACTAAAATGAACACTCCCAACGCAATAGATAACCCCGTTAAAAACGTGCGCATTGGATGACTAAGCACCGTATTTGCAATTTCTAACCAGGTATCTCTATTAAACATCAACTAAATTTTCACTGTTAAAATTAAACAATTAAACCATCCGTTAAAAGAATAGTTCTATCACATAGCGCAGCAATATCATGTTCATGGGTGACAATAATCATTGTAATCCCCTCCTTGTTTATCTCTCTTAAAAGAGTCATCACTTCACGCGAGGTTGTAGAGTCTAGGGCACCTGTTGGTTCATCTGCCAAGATCACTTTAGGCTTTGTTACTAAAGCGCGAGCAATAGCAATGCGTTGTTTTTGGCCTCCTGACATTTGATTCGGTAAATGCAAAGCCCAATCCTCTAAACCCACTTTCTTCAAATACTCCATTGCAGTGGCGTTTCTTTCCTTTCGAGACACCTTTTGATAATAAAGAGGTAGCGCTACATTTTCAATAGCCGTTTTAAACCCTATGAGGTTAAAACTTTGAAAAACAAATCCTAAAAATTTACTTCTGTATTTAGCTGCCGCCCTCTCTCCTAGTCCAACCATTGATTCTCCTGCGAGCATATACTCCCCTGAATCAAATCCATCAAGCAAACCTAAGATATTCAAAAGTGTCGACTTACCAGAGCCTGATGACCCCATAATCGCTACAATCTCACCTTCTTTTACATGGCAACTTAGACCCTTCAAAACATCTAGCTTTTGATTGCCTGTCGTGTACGACTTTCTTAGATCTTTTAATATTATCACAGCAGCGAAGATACCATTTCAGTATATAACTTCAATGTTAAAAAGTTAGAACTGAGTATGAACACCCTTAACCATGAAAAATGGCGTACTTTCGCGCGTCCTAAGACGTAAAAAACACCCCTATGAGCGGAATTAGAAACATTGCCATCATTGCACACGTTGACCACGGTAAAACTACCCTTGTCGATAAAATGATTCATCGTTGTCAAGCTGTTGACCCTCGTAAGGTATCCGGCGAACTTATCTTAGACAACAACGATCTCGAACGCGAAAGAGGAATTACTATTCTCTCGAAGAACGTAAGCGCTATGTGGAAGGGAACGAAGATTAATATCATAGATACTCCAGGTCACGCGGATTTCGGTGGCGAGGTGGAGCGGGTTCTTAAGATGGCTGACGCCGTTCTGTTACTTGTAGATGCCTTTGAGGGAGCGATGCCCCAAACCCGTTTCGTTCTTGGAAAAGCAATCGAACTTGGCCTCAAGCCACTCGTAGTAGTAAACAAAGTCGACAAAGAAAACTGTACACCAGACATCGTCCACGAACAGATTTTCGATCTTATGTTTAACCTCGATGCTACTGAAGAGCAGCTTGACTTCCCTACAGCATATGGTTCTGCCAAGCACAACTGGATGGCTGAGGATTGGCAAAAACCTGCTGAGGATATAGACTTCTTACTAGATCTTATCGTATCAGAAGTCCCTGATGCACCTTTCCATGAAGGAGATCCACAGATGCAAATAACTTCACTCGACTACTCTAAGTACACTGGACGAATTGCTATCGGACGTTTATACCGAGGAGAACTTCACACTAACAGGGACTACGCTCTCTGCACAGCTTCAGGAGTAAAGAAAATTAGAGCCAAAGAGCTTTTCATTTTTACTGGTTTAGGTAAAGAAAAAGTAGACTCAGTTCGTGCTGGGGATATTTGTGCTATTAACGGAATCGAAGAATTCGATATTGGAGATACAATCTCTGACATCGAAAATCCTGATCAGATAGAGCGTATCGCTGTAGACGAGCCTACAATGAGTCTGCTCTTTACGATTAACACTTCACCCTTTTTAGGAAAAGAAGGAGATTACCTTACATCTCGACACATTCGTGAGCGTCTGGACTTGGAGCTTCAGAAAAACTTAGCGCTAAGAGTAGAACAAACAGATTCTGAGGACAAGTGGAACGTTTTTGGACGTGGAGTACTTCACCTCTCTGTCCTCATCGAGACGATGCGTAGAGAGGGATATGAGTTACAGGTTGGAAAACCTCAGGTAATCTTTAAAGAGATAGATGGTGAAAAGCACGAGCCATATGAGCACTTGGTGATCGATGTGCCAGAGGCTACTGCAGGAAAGGCTACTGAGCTTGTGATGATGAGAAAGGGAATGCTTCAGGTGATGGAACCTAAAGGTGATCTGCAGCATATGGAGTATCGCATCCCTTCTCGTGGACTGATAGGTCTTAGAAACCAAATCTTAACAGCCACATCAGGTGAAGCAATTATGACTCACCGTTTCATTGAGTACGACGTTTATGCAGGAGAAATTTCCACTCGCCTTTCGGGATCTCTTATTAGTTCTGAGCTTGGACAAGCCCGTGCATACGAAATTGACCGCCTACAAGAACGTGGCACTTTCTACATCGATCCAGGTCAAGAAATTTATCCAGGTCAAGTCGTAGGAGAATCTTCACGCAACACGGATATGGAACTCAATCTAGTCCGCGGAAAAAAGCACTCAAATGTCCGGTCTTCTGGTACTGACAAGGGTCTTAAAATCGCTCCTGCGAAGAATATGTCTCTTGAAGAGTACATGGAGTGGATCTCTGACACTGAGTATATTGAAGTAACTCCTAAATCGTTGCGAGTTAGAAAAATTCCTGGAACTAGAATTCCTTAGTCGACATTGCATTAATTTTACTGTATGAGTCGTATACTTTTATCAGTTTTTTTCTTCTCGGTTTTTGTTGGTGCTGAAGCACAAACCTTAGACGACCTGTCATTCGGTACGCCCGACGCACTTGAAATCGCGACATGGAATATCGAATGGTTTCCTAAAAACGGACAAACCACAGTAAATTATGTGAGTGAGATCATTGAAAATCTCGACCTCGACGTTTATGCTATCCAAGAAATTGACGATACAACAGTATTTAAGAGCATGGTCGAAGGCCTTGAAAACTATGACTATATCATGATGAACGGGTGGTTTGGTGGGCTTGTCTTTGTTTACAACATTGATCGAATTGAAGTTCTAGACGCTTTCGAGATTTATACGAGTTCCCAGTATTGGAATCCGCTTCCTAGATCGCCACTGGTCTTTAAATTTAAACATCTCGGAGAGATTATTTATGCAATTAACAACCACTACAAATGTTGTGGCGATGGTAGTATTGATCTTGACAATAGCAACGATGAGGAAAATAGACGACTCGAAGCAAATATCTTAATCGAAGATTATATAAGTCAATTCCACAGTAACGATAGGGTAATTCTTTTAGGCGATTTAAACGACGTTATTACGGAGCCAGCATTTAGCAATGTCTTTACTCCTTTTCTAAACGAGCCAGAACACTACATGTTCGCTGACATGAATCTAGCACTGGGCTCCAGCGCTGGCTGGTCATACCCGAGTTGGCCCTCTCACATAGACCACATACTTGTTACGAATGAGCTCGTGAACGATTTATTACAACCTGAGACAGTCGTAGAGTCAATCGATATTGCATCACATTTAACTGGAGGCTGGAGTATGTATGACTCAAACATCAGCGATCACAGACCAGTAGTGATGCGAATCGTGCCTTCACATGCTGGTGAAGGAGAAGTAGAGACAGCAACAAACTATACGAACGTTGAGTTAATTGGAATATCTGATGTCTTAGGGCGTAAGTGCGAATATCAACCGAGCCAACTTTTGCTTTATCGCTATAGTGACGGGACAGTGGTAAAGCGCTTTAGCTCTTCAGCTAGACAGCCAGAGTAAGGCAGCTGGAGTTGTCGAGGATACAACTTCAATCACAAAACGATTCTATCAATCGCTTCAGACCAAACAGCTTTCTTCGCTTCCCTCCATTCTAATGACTTCTCTGGATCGAATGATCTTTCTAACTCTGGAAGTTTCGAAATTTCGTTTAAAGTAAGCTCCCCGATAGTTAAAGCGGCCATGTATGCAACACCTGCAGCTGTAGATTCCACAAAAGCAAGTCGTTCAACCGATACTCCGAGAATATCAGATTGAAATTGCATTAAGTAGTCATTTACCGAAGCGCCGCCATCGACTTTAAGTGCAAATAATGAGATGCCAGAATCTTCTTGCATAGCATCAAGCACATCTTTAGATCTAAATGCAATAGATTCTAATGTTGCCCTAATGATTGAGTCTCTCCCAGAATCGCGGGTAAGCCCTAATATTGCTCCTCGTGCATGCATATCCCAATATGGTGTGCCTAACCCTGCAAAAGCTGGCACAACGACAACTGAAGAATCAGGATGTTTTTTTGCTTCACGAGAGGCAATTTCAGAAGTCGCGCTTATATCATCAATGATCTCAATACCGTTCTGCAACCATTGGACTGCTGCACCCGCTATAAAGACGCTACCTTCTAAAGCATAAGTTGTTTTATCACCTATTTTCCAAGCTATTGTATTTAAGAGACCTGAATTAGAGGTCGGGATTTCCGCACCTGTATTCATGAGCATAAAACAACCTGTTCCATATGTATTCTTTGCCATTCCTGTAGTGAAACAGCATTGGCCGAAAAGAGCTGATTGTTGGTCTCCCAAGATTGCCGCTATAGGAATGTTGCCATGAATAGATGAGTTGTAATGTCCGAAAATATTTGACGATGGAAACACGTCCGGCATCATTTCAATGGGTACGCGCAATGTGTTGAGCATTTTTTTATCCCACTCTAAGGTATGAATATTAAAGAGAAGTGTTCTCGATGCGTTTGTAACGTCGGTAGCGTGAACCTTGCCCCCCGTTAAATTGTACAAAAGCCAGCTATCGACAGTACCAAAACACAATTCACCTTTCGCCGCCCTTTGCCTGGCCCCCTGAACATTGTCCAAGATCCACGCAATTTTAGTTCCTGAAAAATACGGGTCGATTACCAATCCTGTGGTGGTTTTTGCATACTCGGAGAAACCTGCATTTTTAAGACTTTCACACACATCCGAAGTTCGTTTATCTTGCCAAACTATCGCGTTGTAAATCGGTTTTCCACTCTCTCTGTCCCAAACTATAGCTGTCTCTCTCTGGTTCGTTATTCCCAAGGCGAGCACCTTTCCATGAATTAAAAGTTCGTGATTAAGAACCTGCTGTAAAACATCCATTGTCGTAGCGAGGATGACTGAGGGGTCGTGCTCTACTTGGCCTGGAAATGGAAATATTTGAGGCAAATTGGTTTGGGCTAAAGAAATGAAATGCCCTTTATTATTAAAAAGTACCGCCCGAGAACTTGTAGTACCTTGATCTATGGAAATTATAAATTCAGACATGGCGATAGTTTTATTATCTTTTGCAAAATAACAAGCACACTTCGAAATGCAAGCATACGAACTCAAAACCTCAGATGGAATAAGTTTACACGCTCAAAAGTGGAATGAAGTTGAAGATTCTGAACGCACCCTATTAATCGTACACGGATTGGGCGAGCACCAGAAGCGGTACGCTCATGTCGCTGAGCATTTCGTCAAAGATGGTTTTCAGGTTTATTCTTATGACCAAAGAGGTCACGGAAAATCCGACGGTCCCAGAGGTCACACACCCAGTCTATCCCAAAACCTAGACGACCTCAACCTCGTTATAAACAGCATCCCTCACAAAAACCTATATCTCTATGGCCATAGCTTCGGGGGTAACGTAACCGCAAATTATTTGCTTAGAAGAGATTGCGACACCTTAAGAGCAGCGATTCTAAGTGGTGCTTGGCTTAAGCTCTACAAAGAGCCTTCAAAATTTGACGTCACGATGGCCACAATCATGAACATCATCTACCCCAAGTTCACACAAAGCAACAAACTCGACCCGAACGACCTCTCCTACATAGAGCAAGTAGGAATCGACTACATAAACGACCCGCTCCGCCACAACAAAATAACTGCGGGACTGTTCAAGCATTTTCACGCCAGCGGTTTGTGGGCGATTGAGAATGCTAATCAGTTGAAAATCCCCACCCTCGTAATTCACGGAGCGGACGACCCCATTATAGATGCACACGGGAGCCGCGAATTTGCTGATGCTGCTGGAACACTAGCAACATTGCGCATTTATGAAAACACAAAACACGAGCTACATAACGACAACAAAGCTAAAGAGGTGTTATCTGACATTAGCGATTGGTTTAAAAACATCTAATGGGAGACATCACAAACTTTGCAATCCCCTTTTTCTTAGCCACTCTTTTGATAGAACTGGGGCTCAGCATTTATGGAAATCGTGAGTATTACACGAAAAAAGACACTTTTGCTAGTTTAACAATGGGAATAGGGAGTATAGGAAGTTCTCTAATCACGAAGAGCTTAAAATTTGGTGTTTTCACATTCTTGTATGAGTATCGTTTGATCGAGATTCCGATGGTTTGGTGGGGGTTCATTGCACTTATGCTCTCGGATGATTTCTCGTATTACTGGTTCCATCGGATGAGTCATAAGATGAGATATTTTTGGGCCTCACATGTGGTACATCACTCGTCTCAGCACTACAATCTTTCTACCGCATTACGCCAAACTTGGACCGGTGAACTATCTGGTTCTTTCATGTTTTACGCATGGATGCCTCTCGTGGGGTTCGATCCATGGTGGATTCTGACTGCCCAATCAATAAACTTGATTTATCAATATTGGATTCATACTGAAGTCATTCGAAAAATGCCTCGCTGGTTCGAATTAATATTCAATACACCCTCTCATCACAGAGTGCATCATGCCAACGATCTTCAATACCTTGATATGAATTACGCGGGCATACTTATCGTTTGGGACAGGATGTTCGGGACATTCATAGATGAAACAAAAGCCCCAACGTATGGATTAACCATTAATATATCAACTTACAACCCAGCTCGTATCGCATTTTCAGAATGGGGTAGTCTTGCAAGGGACGTTTTTAGGACTTCTGGAATATTGAATAAACTGAGATACATTTTTGCACCTCCTGGTTGGAGTCCAGACGGGTCAACATTAACGACAGAAGAGATGCGTGAAAAGGCAAATTAACGTTCCCATTTAATTTTACGATACTTATCGAGCTTGAGCAACTGTCCCATATAAGACAGCACAAGGCGCAAAGTTTCTCCCACAAACATAGGACGGGCAATTGCCAATAATAGAAATAGCAAGCCTGTAATCGAAAAATGCCAAAAGCGGATTTCCGGAGTTGTAAAAAGTGCAGAAACACTAGCAGTAACAAACAAAACAGGGGCCACATACTTCAAATATTTCTGTCCATAAAGGAAAATAAGTTGCTTGAGACCTATGCTGAAAAGCATGCCTCGGTGATGGCTTAGTATTTGGACTAAGCCCGCTGTAATACGACCTTGACGGCGACCACTATAGAATAAATTCCAGTTCACATCACGTACTATGGCTCGGGGGTCAAGAACGACTCGTTTGTCATTTTTCATCACGTTAAGAGCAACTAATAGGTCATCTAAAATAATATCTTGAGGGAATGGTTTTAAAACCAAACTGTGTCGTATAAGGTACAGAGCTCCACACATCCCAGTAGTTGAGCCCTTCAGACTTTCAAGTTGCTTGAGGCGATTCATAAACTTACGGCTCGGTGACGCTTTGCCCTCCAATTCTAGTTGGGCTGTGACAGCTCCTACTTCAGGATCAGATAAGTTTGAGAGAAGGTGTTTTATTGATTTTTTATCAATGGTTTGTCTAACGTCTGAAAAAAGCAATAGCGGGTATTGTGCAATTCCCACGCCTACATTAAGTGCATTTGGTTTACCCTGACGTACAGTTACGAGGCTATATACTATGGAGTTTTCTTTGGCTAATCTCTCAAGGACTTTGTTAGAACCATCATCTGAACCGTCAGAAACAACAATAATTTCATAGGTCTCCACTCCGGCGTCTTTAAACTGATTCTGAATGGCCCGAACTTTAAGCTCAATGTGATCAACCTCGTTGTGACAGGCAATAATAGTTGAAATCCCTTCTAAAGCTAGTGGTGAGATCTCGTCTTTATTTGACGAAGGTTTAACTTTAGGGAAAATCAATAATCCCACGAAATAATCTGAAGCTGGCAGAACTAAAAGCCCCATAATCGTTATATAAAAACCCAGTGATATCACTTTACAAAGTTACTGCATGGATTTCGAGGATTACTCTACGTGCAGAATTTCTATTTCACGGCCTTGAAATTTTAATAAATCGCCTTTCGTTGCATTTTGCAGAACCTTACCAATAGGTGATCCACCTGATATTGCATAGAAAAAGCCAGAGTCTTGAGACAAATCGGAGTCAAGATTCAGGCTGACCTTACCCACACCTATACTCATGAAATACATTGCCCCTGAAGTGATGATTAATGCTCCTGTCTCAACCTTATTACATTTGTGATCGAGTGAAATTTTCGAGAGTTCGTTTTTAAGGAACTCCGCTTTATTTAGTTGAGCCTTTGAAAGGGCGAGTTCACGCTCCATCATCGCACGGCCTGTTTCATGTTTATCCCCTGCTGAACCCTTCGTAGCAGAAGTTTTCGATTCCTCAGTAAAGTGAATTAACTGCTGGGCAGATAAAATTTTATCCTGTATTTGAGAGTTGAGTCGGTTTAAACAAACCGCTTTTAATTGGTGATAATTCACGTTGTAAAACTAACTCTTGGTTAGCTAAATACAGCTTTAGTCGCTGAGCAACTTATTCTACATTGTTTCCAAAATTAAAAGGAAATCTGGGGAGGTTAGCATCGGTAGACAATAATACAACAGCATCGAAGCCAGATATTACCTGCTCGAATTCCGCTTTGGTTGAGAAACCGTGTACGGTCTGGGGGGAAGCTCCTTTCTGTACAATGTTGGGTCCATGAACACCTTGGTTGTAAAACCAAAACTCGCTGTCTCTATAACCTTCCCTCAAAAGCCCTTTATTCACCAGACCCCACGCGTAGCTATCTGCAATAACAAGGATGCGAGGGCGCTTAAAAGCAGGAACATCCTCCCAATGGGTATTGTAATATGTAGCCTCTAAATCTGGGATGTTACGCCAAAGGTTAAGTCCCTGCTCAATATCATCGTCGGTACCCTCCATTATAGTAGACCTATACGAAGAGTCTAACATGAGACGAGCTGGACGCAAACTATCAGGTAAAATATCAAGTAGAGTATCCGATATCATATTGATGGCATCAACCTGAGCCCATTCGCTCCAGTGAATTCCATTCTTAGGGAACACCTCTGTATACAAACGAAAGAAGCTATTGAGATCTAGAAAGCGAAGACCTTTAAGAACCAACTGATCAAGCCACATTTCATACATTCTATTCTCGCTCTGCCCCATTATCTCTAGATATTCCTTAGGCAGAAACTCTCTGAAGTAACTACCCTTACCAGGAGCAAGAATAACGAGGAAGGGCACTCCAGTTGCTATGGAAAGTCTAGACAACCGCGAAACTCTCTCGGAAACTGTGTCTTCAGATATAGCATCTAACCCTAATGCTGCCAACACGTAGTTCTCTTCAAAAAGATAACCTTCACTACCAGCAATTATAGACTTTGCGTGACGCTCACAGAATAAACTGTAATCAATTTCATTACGAGTGCGAATTGCCATGCCTCGAAGAAGAAAATTAGTTCTTGAGAAATCGTCTACTGAGGTTTGTAATTCACCCCTCCACAGATTGGCAAAAGAAAACTCTGGCGCCTCAATAATTGTTGATTCACCGTGCAGAGGATGTGGCTCTTTAAAACCAAGCACGTCAGAAAGCCATGGAGCGTTAAGCAACAGCAACACAATGATGATCAATATTTTCTGTAAACTAGCCATTAGAACCTGAAATAGATAAATGGGTTAAAGTCAGATCCTGCTAAATAACTCACGCTAACAAGCCAAAGCAAGACACCTACAACAGCCATAGTCAATGGGTGTGAATCAGGGAACTTGAACCTATCGTAGAGGGCTGTTGAGGTGAATAGTAACGAAGCACTTAAAATAAATATACTTTTAACAGATAAAAGTCCTAATTCTAAAGACCAAACAGACAAAGAAAATAGTGTTACGTGAGTCATTCGTCCTAAGAAATCTAAGGCCATAGAAAAGTCTTCTATCGCAAAGAAAACCCACCCCACTACTACGAAGGAAAAAGTAACAAATCTAGAGATCCATATTGGAAATTTATTGAATAATTTACGTAAGAATATCCTATCTAAAATTAGAAACATTCCGTGATACAAACCCCAAATAAGAAAGTTCCAAGACGCCCCATGCCACAGTCCACTTATGGCAAAAACCACCACAAGATTTGTGTAGAGTCTTGCATTGGTCTTCACTCTGTTTCCACCTAATGGGATATACAAATAATCTCTCATCCAAGAGCTTAAAGTAATATGCCACCTGCGCCAAAAATCCGTAATACTCGTTGCTCTATAAGGCTGCTTAAAGTTCTCGGGGAAATTAAATCCTAGCATCTTTCCGAGTCCAATGGCCATATCAGAATATCCAGAAAAATCAAAATATATTTGGAATGTATAGGCTAGAATTGCGATCAAAGCATGAGGTGCACTCCAGCCTTCGAACCCTCCAGAAATCACAGCTACATCTATCGGAAATATCGTAGCTAACGAATTTGCAATCAACACTTTCTTAGAAAGTCCTAAAGTGAATCTATAAAAGCCAAATAACCAATCTGAATTCTCTACAGTTCTATTCCTAAGCTCCTTTTCTACTTCCGTAAACCGAACAATAGGTCCAGCTATCATTTGTGGAAAGCTTAAGATATAGACTAGGTATTCACTTAATTTATCGAGAGGTCTGACCGTTTTTCTATGAACATCTAAAGCGTAGCTGAGAGATTGAAATGAAAAGAAAGAAATTCCAATCGGTAGTGCTACATCTTCCCAAGCAAAACCCTGGGGAGCGAAATTTTCAACGAAAAAATTTGCGTACTTAAAATACAACAATATTCCCACATTTAAGATCACGGCTACACCCACAGCACGGCCCCTTCCTACTCCTCCCATTAAGTGAAGTTTCCGGACTAAATAAAAGTTCACCACACTACTAGCAAGTAGAATCGGTAAAAATGACATTGCCCCCCAACCATAAAAAACCACAGATGCAAATAGCAATATGGTATTCTGGAATTTCGCACCCCCTAACCTGTACGTCAATAAAAATGGCGGCAAGAAATAAAGCAAGAATGTTATGCTCGAAAATACCATAGCGCGATATTACAAACATTGTAATATTGTAACATGCTTTACAGAATCCTTTTCGTCTATTTTCTTTGTCTAAACTTTCAGGTACATGCAAAGGTTGACACACTTAAAGTAAAAAGCGATGCCATGAATCGTTTAGTGCCCAACTTGATTATTCTACCTAACTCTCCTCATGATGAACCCATCCCAGTTATTTATCTTCTGCATGGAGCCGGTGGTGACTTTAGTAACTGGATGCGCCGAGCACCTTTTATTGAAGATTTAGCAGAGGAACTAGGAGTTATTATCGTTTGTCCTGACGGAGGAAAACAGGGTTGGTATCTCGATAGTCCAGTATTGCCTGAAAGCCAATACGAAACCTTTATCGTTAGCGAACTCATACCGTCTGTCGATTCTCTTTACCAAACCATTGCCACTTCAGACTTTCGAGCGATCACAGGGCTTAGCATGGGTGGGCATGGGGCTTTATACCTAGCTCTTCGTCACCCAAAGCTCTTTAAAAGTGCTGGGAGTATGAGCGGTGGTGTGGATTTAAGGCCTTTTCCTAAAAATTGGGGGATACCCAAGTTGTTGGGGAGAATAGAAGATTTTCCTGAACGTTGGGCTGAGCATAGCGTTGTTGAGATCGCAGAAATTGTTTCTACTCGGTCGAGTTTTATTTTTGATTGTGGCCTTTCCGATTTCTTCTTAGATGTGAACCGAGATCTCGATAGAGTGATGACTGAGCGTGGCATTAGTCATTCGTATATCGAACGGGAAGGAACACATAACTGGGATTACTGGCGCGTATCTGTCGTCGAGCACGTTCGGTTTTTTGCGGCAAGATTTGCTGGTGATATTTGAAGGACGTTATCTAACCAATTCCAACACCTTACTTACAGCAGCTCCATTAGAAGTGGTGAGCCTGTAAATATATGATCCGGCAGGCAATCCAGCTGGGACAAAGCGGCGCACTAAGTGGCGGCCCGGTGCGTATGGTACGTCGTCGAGCCAAAGTGCAACAGAACGACCATTAATATCGAATAGCTCGAGTGTGACATCCGCTGCCGAGCTAGCCAGAGTGAATCCAATCGTTATTTCGTCAGAGGAGCGAGCAGGGTTAGGGTGAGCCGGAAGCAGCTTCTCATCTCCCATAACAATATCGTTTTCTGTAAGTGAATTTATTGATATGGACTCGTCACCTGGAAGATAATCCACAAACTGGAAAAACATGACATACATCTCATCTGTGGTAAGATCCCCAAACCACATATCCTGAGGTGGATTGTTGGGATTGAACGTGTTTGAGGATGTATTGTCGTACTCCGCAATCGCGTGAACGGTATATCCACCAGGGATATGAAGTAAACTAGGGTATGTGAAGATGCCTTGCCAATGAAAATCCCAGTTGGGGATAGAGATCATGGGAATGGTGTCTTGGTTGTCGGGAGAGGTGGCATATACAAGCCATGATTTCCCTAACAAATGGGAATGAGGAATGGTGGAAATAACACTTACGTCACTTGGCACATAGCGAGTACCGTGAAACGAAACGACTTCGTTGGCCGGAATGTAAAATGGCACGAGCAGATCCGCAGGAGTTAGAAGTTGTGTTTCTATTTCTCGCTCTAGGGGTACATCGGCGAAATAGATATTTATGGAAGTTTGGTCTAACTCATCTTGATAAGCTGGGCCATAATGCATCTGAAGAAGAAGTTCAGAGCCTGGCTCCATAATCTTACCGATGGTGGGCGGAAACATCAGCGGTGGAGAGCCGGGAACCCAACCGCCGAATAGCTGATCCTCAACGGGTACACTGTAGTCACCGAAACTCTCGTAACCAGCTGCAGGGTCTGCATTGTCAAGTACAGCAGCAGCATTTATTGACGCAGGGTTAGATGTATAACCGATTAGCCCGTGATGCGCGATTGCGTTATTTGAAGGGCTGATTTCTACTGCAGAAACTTCCACAGTTTCATTGATACCTGTAGGAATTCTAAAAACTTGGTATTGCTCAATTCCGTCACCGCCGTGCAGATAGGGTTCAGTCATGGTGAGGATAAGGTCAGGTTCGCCCAATTGGGATACAGAGTTGAAATCTGGCAAACCTGGATTATCTGAGGAATCGCCTTCTGGCATATCAGCAGCAACCCAGTCCACTATTGTTTGCTTCTCCTCCTCGGTAAGGAAACGCTCTCCATTTAATGTTGTGTAGTTGTGATCCGGAGTCCAAGGTGGCATGTAACCAGATTGTGTGACATACTCGATATAATAGCCATTGGCAGCCACCTCATCATAAGTTGTAAGTGGCATAGGTCCTAGCTCCCCTACTCTGTGACATTCCGTACAATTGTTGTAGATGATAGGTGCAACATCTAAGTGAAAAGTCGGAGATTGGGCATAAGAGGTCGTCGCGTAAATAATAAAAGCGGCGAGAAGTAAGACATTTTTCATTTTCAGCATTTGACGAAGATAGTTTTATTATTTGGCAAAGTCAAATCTCACTAAGAACGCCTAAAGATGCACTACCAAAAAAAACGAAGTCATGTGTTTTAACATGTTTCACCGAACACAGCAAGGACCGCCAATATGTCTGAAATACTCACAGCGCCATCGCCATCAACATCTACTTCACACTCTGAAAGGCATCCGTATTGACTGAGAATTAGTAAAATATCGCTAATATCAATGCTTCCATTAGGAGCGACATCTCCTATACAACCAACAATGGGGTCAGAAATGATTGATATGTTCTCATCACCTGGAAGATAATCGACGAATTGAAAAAACAAAACGTACATCTCATCTGTGGTGAAATCACCGAACCACATAGGCTGAGGCGGATTGTTTGGGTTGAATGTGTTTGAGGATGTATTGTCATACTCGGCGATTGCGTGAACGGTATATCCACCAGGGATATGAAGTAAACTAGGGTATGTGAAGATGCCTTGCCAGTGAAAATCCCAATTAGGTATTGAAATCATAGGTATGGTGTCTTGGTTATCTGGAGAAGTGGCGTAAACGAGCCATGACTTACCCACCAGATGTGAATGAGGAATCGTTGATATTATGCTTATGTCGTCTTCAACATATACCGTACCGTGAAATGAAACCACTTCGTTAGCAGGAATAAAAAATGGAACAGAAAGATTCGATGGAGTCATCGTGTATGTTTCAATTTCCCGCTCGATGGGTGCATCGGCAAAGTAGATATTAATCGTTGTTTGGTCTAACTCATCTTGATAGGCTGGTCCGTAATGCATCTGAAGAAGCAATTCAGAGCCAGGCTCCATAATTTTACCGATAGAGAGTGGAAACATCAGAGGTAGCGAGCCGGGAACCCAACCGCCGAATAATCGATCCTCTACAGGAACACCGTAGTCACCGAAACTCTCGTAACCGGCAGCAGGATCAGCATTGTCAAGCGCAGCGGCAGCATTTATTGAAGAAGGATTAGCGGTGTACCCAATGAGCCCGTGATGGGCAATCGCATTATTTGACGGGACAATTTCTACTGCCAATATCTCCACAGTTTCAGTGATACCTGTGGGTATGATAAAAACTTGGTATTGCTCCAGACCGTCTCCACCGTGCAGATAAGGTTCAGACATGGTTAGAACAAGGTCGGGAGCACCCAATTGCATTCCCAAATCAAAATCTGGCATCCCCGGATTGTCTGATGGATCGCCTTCTGGCATATCAGCCCCTACCCAGTCCACGATTGTTTGCTTCTCATCCTCAGTAAGGAAACGCTCCCCATTTAATGTTGTGTAGTTGTGGTCCGGAGTCCATGGAGGCATATAGCCAGATTGTGTAACATACTCGATATAAAAACCATTGGCAGCCACCTCTTCATATGTCGTAAGAGGCATTGGCCCCACTTCTCCTAATCTATGGCATTCCGTACAGTTGTTGTATATAATAGGGGCAACATCTAAGTGAAAAGTAGGGGTTTGGGCGTAAGAGATCGTCACATAAATAATGAATGAAGCAAGAGAAACAATCTTTTTAATTTTACCCATAAAACGAAGATAGTCTTTTCTTAAGGAAAGCCAAATCTCTAGACAACTTCATACAATTTATCTAACTGTACTTCTGAATTCTAGATATCAAGATATTAATCAAGGATTAATCTCTCTCTCTCAGTCAACGAAAGTGAACAAGACTGTACAATATGTAAATAAGTGTTTGTCTACAGACATCTAAGCAATGTAGTTCCGAGTATCTTTGCCGTGCTTTATACACCCTATTACAAAATAATGTCAAAGTCATCAAGCCTTAGAGAGTCATACAGTAATGAACTGAATGCATACATAGATCAAGAAAAAGCTGCAGTTGAATTAATGCATTCAATCGGAAAACTTCTTTTCGAGAAAAACATCGAACTTGTTCTTTTCCGCAACCATCTTGTAGACAAGAACATCAGCGAAATTCTCAACCTCCACAAATACGCTGCGAAAGTGGTAGAGAGCCCCATCAATGTGGTCGATTCTGCTGAGTTAGCTTCAGGGATTTACAATATGGACATCGCTCCAGCGAAGATTGATATCGGCAAACTCGCCAGTGAGTGGATTACTGAAGGTTCTAGCTTTTCTTCTAAATCTGAGTTTCTGAATACCAAACTTAAGGGTTTCTCAATCTCAGACAATTCCAATATAGAACCACGTGATGTAGTCTTGTTTGGTTTTGGGAGAATAGGAAGACTTGCCGCGAGGGAGTTAATTAAGCAAGCAGGAAAAGGACAACAACTCCGCCTGCGCGCAATCGTCCTCAGAAAAATCGACAACGCTTCTCTGAAAAAACGTGCGGCCCTCCTTGAAAATGACTCTGTTCACGGACGATTCCCCGGGACGATTGACATCGATTACGATCAAAAGCACCTTCTTATCAACGGACAGCGAATCCAAATTATCGCTTCTTCTGACCCCACTTCAATCGACTATTCAGGTCTCGGAATTAACGACGCCCTCCTGATTGACAATACTGGGGTGTACCGAGATAAAGAAGCACTAAGCTTACATTTGCAAGCCAACGGAATAAGTAAGGTTCTTCTTACAGCACCTGGAAAAGGTGTCCCAAACATCGTTTACGGAATCAACCACGCTGAGCTCGACATAAAAGCCACAGACATATTTTCTGCTGCCAGCTGTACCACGAACGCTATCTCACCTATCCTCAAAGTAATCGAGGACAACTACGGTGTTGTTAGAGGGCACATCGAAACAGTGCACTCGTACACAAACGACCAAAATCTGCTCGACAATATGCACGGCAAGGAGCGCAGAGGTCGTTCTGCCGCGGTAAATATGGTAATAACGGAAACCGGTGCTGGAAAGGCCGTAACAAAAGTTATTCCCTCCCTCGAAAACAAGCTCACAGCTAACGCCGTTCGCGTACCAACTCCGAATGGATCGCTCGCTATCATGAATCTAGAACTCGGTCGCCTTACTACTCTTGAGGAGATAAATGGACTTATGAAGACGGCTGCTCTTTCTGGCAGTCTTGTAAACCAAATCCATTACTCTATGAACGAAGAGCTCGTAAGCAATGACATTATCGGCAATGAATGTTGTGCCGTTTTTGATAGCCCAGCTACCATTGTAGGCAATGACAGAAAGAGCGTAGTGCTTTACTCTTGGTATGACAATGAATTTGGTTACACGAAGCAGGTAATACGCTTAGCAAAGTACATCGCAGACGTTCGACGTCGCGTATACTACTAATAATAATTTATGCAAAGAGTATTCAATTTTTTTGATTTCAACGGCCCCATTAATTATAGAATTGAAGTACTCAGTGGATTAACTGTTGCTCTCGCTCTTATACCCGAAGCAATCGCCTTCGCACTTATCGCAGGACTTAGCCCATTAAATGGATTGTACGCAGCATTTATGGTAGGACTTGTAGCCTCGATTATGGGCGGAAGACCTGGTATGATTTCTGGTGCTACTGGTGCAATAGCTGTAATCATAGCTCCTCTCGCTTTTCTTTATGGAGTGGAATATGTCTTCGCTGCCGTCATGCTGGCGGGAGTTTTACAATTGGCAGCCGGTTTTCTAAAACTTGGAAAACTAATGCGCCTCGTTCCACAGCCCGTAATCTTCGGATTTGTAAACGGACTAGCTATAATAATCGGTGGATCACAAATTACCCAATTTAAAGATGCCGCGGGGGGTTGGCTTCAAGGGACTGAGATGTATGTTTTCGGAGGGCTTGTGCTATTGGCGATGGGGATAATTTGGCTTATGCCTAGAATAACGAAAGCAGTCCCGGGAGGACTCACAGCTATCTTAGTAGTATTCGGATTGACCTACGGTCTAGGAATAGATACAAAAACCGTGGGCGACCTCGCCTCGATAAAAGGAGGCTTCCCTCCCTTCCACTTAGCTCATATCCCTCTCACTCTTGAGACATTACAGATCATCCTGCCTTGCGCAGCAGTTGTAGCTTCCGTTGGACTCATTGAAAGCCTCTTAACGCTAAATATCGTGGATGAACTTACCGGAACGAGAGGCAGTGGTAACCGCGAATGTGTGGCTCAAGGTTCAGCGAACATCCTTAGCGGAATGTTCAGTGGAATGGGTGGATGTGCTATGATAGGCCAATCTTTGATCAACGTCTCTTCTGGAGCAAGAACGCGCATCTCTGGAATTGTAGCAGCAGTAATGCTACTTGTCTTTATCCTATTCGGATCTGGAGTTATCGAAAAGCTTCCTATGGCAGCTCTCACGGGACTAATGCTCATGGTTGCAATTGGAACATTTGAGTGGGCGTCCTTCAAGACATTTAGGCGTATGCCCTCAAGTGATGTATTGGTTATGGTTCTTGTCACACTAGTAACAGCTTTCCTTCATAACCTAGCTTTAGCAGTTCTAGTTGGTGTAATTATTTCTGCTTTGATTTTTGCTTGGGATAATGCCAAAAGAATCAGAGCCCGAAAATCCATAGATGCACAAGGATGGAAGCATTACGAAATTTACGGGCCCCTCTTTTTCGGTTCCACAACGATGTTCGCTGAGAAGTTCGACGTTGCTGACGATCCCGAGCATGTCGTGATCGATTTTGCTGAGAGTCGTGTCTCTGATATGAGCGCCATAGAATCTCTGAATAAAATCACAGCTTTATATAACGAAGCTGGAAAGACAGTTCATTTGCGTCACCTGTCCAAGGATTGTCGCAGACTCCTCGACCGCGCTCACGCAATCATCGAAGTAAACCACTACAAAGACCCAACTTACAAGGTGGTTTCTGAGTAGTTGTTTTCTAGACGTCTAAGAGTGTCTTTATATATTTTAAATATGATATTTTATACGATTCGCCTAAAAAGAAAAAATTGCAGAAAACAATCAATTCTGAACTAAAAAACGCGCTTTTATGTCATAAAATCATATAAAAATTGATTTATTGAAGTTTTTTACAATATTTTAATTTGCAAATTTTTAGCTTTTAACCTTAACTCAACAATCATTAACTAACATTATAAAAACCGCTTTTAATGAGCAAATTGTAGTGCTATCTTTGAAAATTGTATGACCATAGGTAGTATTACTAAGATTTAGACTTAATATTTATTACTGATAAGAATTCTAATATGAAACATCACATCCATTTAAGCATCATCATTTGTGCTATAAACCTAAATATGAATGTTTGTGCACAGGATACCCTCTGGATAAATTCTGGTGAGTGGTATCAGTCCCAAGACACGATGTCCGTATTGAGGTTTAATGAAACAGCAATTTTTGACACCTCAAATGTTGCAATAAACACTTTCGCAGACGTTTCGTTGGCTTTTACAGTCATAAATACTGATTCAGAACCCCACAATTTTGAGATAGATGGTTATATGAGTTTTGGTGGAGAAGTTCTGCCTAACGACACTACAACTTTCGAAATACCTCCTTTAGCAATGGGGACTTACCGCTACTACTCTAGTGATCAGGCTGGTTTGTATTTAGGTTTATCTGGCGTGCTGAAAGTGGGTCTAAATATGCCAAACCAATTTCATTGGAATTTAGCCGACTGTATGCCCGAAAGGATGGACTCAATCTCTTCTGGCGGTGAACTGCTTGATGAAGAGCCTTATATACCAAGATATTTTTCGATAAACTCTTTTACATATCCACATACTGCTCTAGACACAAATGGATACGTTGCATTAAGCTTGGGTGACTCGTGTACTATCTCTATCGTAAACAGCGGTTTTATGGATCATGTGCTACATTTCCATGGCTTTCACGTAGAGTATCTATCTGCCACAATCCAAACTTCTAGAATAGGCTGGATCAAAGACACGATACCTCTGAAAAAAGGTGAAGGCATGACTGTATTACTCATTGCAAATCAAGAGGGCATATATCCGGTACATAATCACAATCTTATCGCGGTAACTAATTCTGGGTTTTACCCAGGCGGAATGATTACACTAATCAATATAACTCCATGAGATTATTTATTGCAACCCTATTTGTAGCGGTATTGTTTTGCTTGAACGCTTTCAGCTCTATAGCCCAAACCTTCGCTCCTCCTCCTCTTTTATTTACTGGGATGGACGGAATCCTAATTTCTGATGAGGGCATGGATATTCCTATTTGGGGATATGGTCTTTTATCTGATGGGTATATTACCGCTCCTGGACCATTACTAGAATATGAAACAGGTGACGAAGTAAACCTTGCTTTCGTTAATAATAGTCCTGAATCACATACAATACATCTCCATGGCCTTGACGTAGATCAGGCAAATGATGGTGTTCCTACAACTTCATTTATTGTAATTATGGATGAAATAGGTTCATACTCATTTACTGCATCAGAACCAGGAACTTTCCTATATCACTGCCACGTAACCACTACCCTGCATCTAACGATGGGCATGTACGGTATGATTCTAGTACGTCATCCTGGTGGAGTTCTGTTTGAAGGAGGTCCTTCATATTATTCTGATGCGCCCTTATTATTTAGTGACCTAGAAATAGCGACCAACCTAGATCAAGTACAATCATATCCATTTCACGATATACGCCCCGATTACTTCATGGTAAATGGACGCTCGGGGAGTCAACTAGAAACAGGAAGCACTGGAATACCAGGTGAGTCGGGCACGATTATATCCTGTCCCAATGGTGAATCAATCGCTTTACGTCTGGGGTCGATGGCCTACACACTCACAAAAATAATCATTCCTACAGAACTTGAGGGGATGTGCTACATGTCAGATGGTCGCCCCGTCCCGACTCCTTTCGGGGTTGAGGAAATCGATATATACCCTGGCGAGCGATTTACAATCCTCATTTCACCAGAAGCAGAATACGATGGTTCTATAGAAGTTCAATCTTGGGATATGGTAAACAGTGAATATCTCCACTCAAACTTCGTTCGTATTCGAGACGCTGCTCTAAATATTGGCACCCCTCACATTCAAAGCCCTTTGTCTCTTTCAATTAGCCCAAACCCATCAAGTAATTTTATAACAGTAAATACTAATGATTCAAGATCTATTGAAGACTGGGCAATCTATAATGCATCGGGTAAAATCGTTCTTGAAGGCCAAACAGATTTACATTTAATGAGAGTTGACATCTCATCATTAGAATCTGGCTCATATATACTTGAAAGTATACATGGACAAAAGCACTATAGAGCAAGATTTATTAGATAAATTGGCAGTCAATTATTTGACTAATCCTACTTATAAGATTGCACTTAACTCGTGGGACTCCAGATAAACCTATTAATGCATTAGTCTAAAACAAACTTAACTGGGACTACATACTCAACTCTCACAGGATCACCTCCCTCAGTACCAGGACGGAAGTCCGGAAGAGAGCTTACAGCTTTTAAAGCTTCTGCTTCAAGTGAAGCTACAGCATCAGAAAGCGAATCGTCATCTACTCGAATAGAACGCATGACCTGCACATTATTTAAAGAACCGTCCTTCTCTATGATAAACATTACATAAACAGTACCAGAGACTTCTGCCTCAAGAGCATCAGCAGGGTAATTTACCAATCCCCCAATATGTTCCATTATAGCAATCGATGAGCAACGGTAAATATCAGCAGTTTCAGAATTTACACATTCACCAAATGCAGGCATCACTTCGCAACGACGAACTGTGGCATCTGAGTCAGATTGAGCCATTGATATAAACGAAAATAAAACTGTAGAGAGGGATAATAAATATTTCATGCAGCAATTTAAGAAATTTCGTGCTTGTTTTTTTGCATATATGCAATGAAACTGACAATAGCCGCAGCGGCGACAGCATAGTACACCCACATCGGAATAGGGACAGGGTCTCCAGCAGCATATGAGTGCAATCCACTGAGGTAGTAATTCACGCCGAAATAAGTCATTATGACGGACGAAAGACCAAATAAAGTAGCAAAATTGTACGCGAATATTGATTTTAGACCTGGTATCAGTCTCATATGCAAGATGAAAGCGTAAACGAGTATGGATACCAGTGCCCAAGTTTCTTTTGCATCCCAGCCCCAATATCTGCCCCAAGATTCATTGGCCCAAACGCCACCTAAATATGTTCCTACACTAAGAAGCACTATTCCTCCAGTTAATGTCATTTCGCTGATGTAAGTCATTTCCTTGATGATCTTGACAATCGTGGGTTTATTATTTGCACTAAGGACGACATACATCAATAAATTAATAAAACCTATAATAGCTCCCAGCATGAGAAAACCATACGAACCTGCGATAAGCGAAACGTGAATTGTAAGCCAGTAAGATTTAAGAACTGGAACTAGAGGTGTGATCTCAGGGTCGAGATAACTCAACATCGCAATTAGAAGAACGGCACCTCCAAGAACCATTGTAGCAGCCATAGCACCTAAAGACTTGCGAGTGAAGATCAAGCCAGCTAGGACTGAAGTCCAAGCAATATAAATCATGGATTCATATCCATTACTCCACGGAGCTCGTCCTGTTATATACCATCTTGCGCCTAGCCCAGAAGTATGGAAAAAGAAACCTATAGCTACAAGGGCAACCAATGCCGTCCTGAATTTCTTAGCATGTCCATCAGGAGAGAATACCGAGTAAAACAAAAGACCCAGGAACAACATGCCAAGCGAGAAATAGTAGAGTGCAAGTCGATTAAAGACGTTAGAATTATTTAGAGCGATTTCTGTAGTTACTCTCGATTTAGATGGGATAACTGCAGCTCCATGAAGTGTTTGGTATTGCTTGAGTTCCGAAACAATTTGATTACATAGCTCATAAATTTTAGAACCCGTATTAGAATCTCCGCGTTCTGACAATTGGATTGCATCATAAAGTGCTCTACGATACGTACTGAAGAACGACTCGGCTATTGGTGAAGTGAGGGCATCTGAATTCTCTTTACTGAACCTCTCACCTACCCAAGTATTATTCTTATCACCTTCTATCGGAATAACCTTGAAGAATGAACCAGAAAAAATCATCCCAACGATGTTTACTCTCTCATCTACTTTAATGAGCTGCTTGTCATAAGTTCCTCTCTCAACAGGGTTTTTAGCAGTTACTTCACGTATCTGTCCACTAAGTTTATACGAACCATCTTCGAAAAAGAAATCCTTATAGCTGGCTAAATTATCTGACGATACACCTATTATCTCAGCAATACCATCATGTTTACCAAAACCAACAATGGGCGCTGAATACCAGTTCTGAGCATCAGCATACATAGATAAAATAGTCGTACTTGCAGATACACCACCATAATTGGACTTTCCCGTTACCTTGCGCAGCAGCTCATTTGAAAGAGTCTGCATAGGTTTCATACGCCCCTTAAAATCTTGAACTATTACAGTATTAAAGAGCTCAGCATGATCATTGTCTACATAAAATAATTCAGGAATGATGGGTTTTATTGATTCCTGAGCGATAGAAGGCTGGGAGATAAAACTTGAAACACATATCAACGGCAGCAATATAAATTTTTTGTCTTGAAGTGTTTTTAATTTTTGTGAAAGTGTATAAAATCGAGTCTTTTTACTAAAGAACACTAAAACAAGGCCCAAAGTAAAAAATGCATAACTGAAATATGTAATCATAGTACCCCAGTAATCGTGGTTCACACTTAGGTATGTACCTAGTTCATCCTGATCAAATGAAGATTGAAAGAATCTAAAACCATCATGATCTAATACATGGTTCATATAAATTCTGTGATTTTCTCGAATTTGCTCTCTTTCGTCGATCAAAGTTACTTCACTCGCATAAGACTCAGGGCTGTCTGTCCCTGGGTATCTGTCCATAATAAATTCATTGAGATAAACACTGAATGGAAGTTGGATTCTTTTAGAGCCAAAACTGACAGAAAAATCCATCCCCTCAACGTTAAACACTTCTGCATGACCTTCTCCCCCATTTCGACCGAAGACATAGCGATCGAACTCCACCTCGTCAATCGTTACTTTTAAAGACACACCAATTGTAGAGCTATTCTCAAGCTTACGGCCTGTGCTGACCATCTTAAGCTCACCAGAGGATAGGAAATCACCGAAAACAAATCCTTTAACACCGTCATCATACAAAGATCTTAGCTTGAGTGGATAAACTTGCGTAGCAGAAAGCGCAGTCTGAGATTGGGTAAGCATCACCATCTCAGATAAGTTCGAACGAGATTTAAGGTATAGCTCGCCTTCTGAATAATAAATATTTATATCTGTTGGTGAATCTGAGAAATCTACTGCGGATGAATCTTCTAAGGATTGGCTGAAATCGAAGTTAAGCCCAAAAAGCGTCCTTCTTTCGCCCTCTGCGATATAGTATTCTTGTCTTGATCCACTGCCTCCATAAACAATTTTCAAAATAGGCTGGCCAGAAGACGACTGAGCAAGGACATTTGTCGGATTTGGCAATATATCTTGAACCTCAACTCTAATAGGACGTCCTGCAACATTGTACTTCTCGTCGAAGGCGTTACTTCCTATTGAAGAAAAGAGAACTGGCTCACTGAACTCATACATATTCCCATTAGCGGATGCTTGAAAATTTAAATATGTGTCCCGAGAAAGTATCGTATTTGAAGACTCACCTTCACGGATGTGCATGGTTCCTTCGTAGCTAAAATACCTTGTGATCCCAGCACCTACTAGGATCATCACCATTGACAAATGAAATATAACCAGCGCCCATCTTTTCTGTGCAATCATTTTATACTTCACCACATTTACTACAAGAGTAATGCAGAATAGTGTCAACAATACTTCAAACCACAGAGCTTGATAAACGAGTTTCATTGCAGAACTCGTCCCGAAATCGTTTTCTATAAAGGTTGCTACTCCTATAGCAACAGCAAAGACCAGGATATAAATGCCGGCAAAAGAAGTAGAAAAAAATCTTTTCAATTTAGTTTATTTTAATGTAACCGCATCCTCCATAAGTAGCTCATACTTATATCCCGCACCGAAATCTCTATTTGTTGATATCAACCCTTCAAATACTACTGCATGACCTACCGGCACGCTTACATTGGAGGTGATTACAAAGTCATAATCATCGGCTGAACCATCAACCAAATGAATCCAATTCCTGTCCATTATCGCATCGTTAACTTTCACAATTTGACCTTGTACTTTAACCTTCCTACCTGTAAAATCCATCGGGTTAGAAACAATATCAGCGATGGTCACGACACCGTCAATCTTTGATTTTATAGCAGTTAAACCGTTAGCTTTCTCAATGAAGGAGACCAAATAGATTTGATCAAATATTCTACTAAACTCCTTGCTTTCGAAATCCTTCTTTAGCAATCTACCCGTGTATACATATTCCTCGCCCTCGATAAAATCATTCTTCAGAGTGGCTATCCAGTATGGTTCTCCAACGCTTAAACCGTCTCCTTCGCCTTCTACCTTTAGATAAGAATACTTTGGGGTTTGTAGCACTTCTAAAGCTATTACTTTATACGATTCACTCTTTAAAGATTCGCTTTTAGAAGATTCTGCAGATTTATACCCTGTGAAAATTCCCGTCGTTGAAGAATTTCTTTCTTTCGCCTCGATGACTTTTCCATCATCACCACAACCGTACAAGATTAATATGCTTATTGCAAGCAATTTAACACAAACAAGAGTTGACTTTATCATTTTTAAAAGTGCTGAATGATTTTGAGTGTAAATCTATGAAACAGTATGCCACTTCTTGTTGAAAAATCAGATAAAGCACTAAGAAATAAACCATCTTTAACAGAGTCGTCAAAATCAAAGCCTAAGTAAAGAATCAAAGTCACATCATAAATATATTTCCTAATCTATCTGTAATTCATATTTCACACCTCTTTCTGCCAGCCCATCAAGGATAAACTTCACACACGCATGATTCTTACCGATAAACTCCGGAACAATAATCCCTTTTTCATTGTATAGTCCTTCAGCGAGCATCCTGATGGCCATAGTGGCAGTGTAACCAGTCGTACGCGCCATACTGTGAATCTTTGTTTCAGGGCAATACTCGTCAAACAGGGTGTACGTATGTCGCACCTTCTTTCCATCATGGTCACCTGCTACTTCTATGCGCATGATTGTGTAATCAACTTCTTCGGGCTTAAGTTCCCATTGCGGGAACAGGAGCTTCGCAGTAAGGTCAATGGGACGAACCTCTACCCCGTTAACTTCTGTGGGTTCAGCGCTGAAAAACCCAGCTTCTCGCATAATCTCCATCAACTTGATGTGACCTGGGTAACGTAGTGTTTTTTCTTTAATGTTGGGGATGTGAGGCATGGTCTTGGCAAGCGATCTGATTCCATCGCTGTTAAAAGTCTCAAGCGTGCCAACCTTATCGAAATGAAGCAATTCCGGCTCAGACAAAGCGGGCATTGTCACAAGCTTGCCATTCTCAATATAACGCGCGGGACGGGTATATTCTTCAATGACATCGATGGGTGAAAAAACGGCTTTATATTCGTATGGGAGCTCTCTTACCTTTGGGAGGCCTCCTACATAAATTAAAATAGAGTCGGTTTTATCTAAGATAGAATCAACATATCCTGGAAGGATATTACTCATCCCTGGGGCCACACCGCAATCCACAATCGCTGTCACGCCATTTTCTTTTGCAAGCCCGTCTAATTCTAACGCATCTTCAGGAAAAAAGGAGATGTCTACCACGTTTTTACCTGCCCTTAATATACGTTCTGTCGTTCTGTATCCCATAAATCCAGGTACGGCATTCAAAACCAAATCATGATTTTTCAGCACCTCTATAAGTGCAGCCTCATTGTCTAAATCCATCTCGACAGTCGCAATATTGTCGTTCTTAAATTTATCTAAATTCTTTCGACTGATATCCGCTACAGTTACTTTAAACTCTGAACCCTTCGCAAGATCTAAAGCCATGGGCGCACCGACAAGACCTGCTCCTAAAACGATTACTTTCATGTTCGCGAAATTATAAAATTTGTGCTCTCTATTTAGTTAACTCTAATAAATGATTCTCCGATTTTCACTTCTTCTATCTCTTCTTTATCCATTCTTTGCTTGCGAAACTTTCCTGAGTGATACATCTCTGCTTGGTTGTCATAGTAAGGGCTGAAAACATTGCCTGATTGGCCTGTCGGGATGACACTTTCGGAAGCGTCTACATCAGAGAAATCTATTGAGACACGCATCGCTGGACCTGAAAAAACTTTAAAATCAACTGTATCTGTCAACTTAAATTCATATTTACAAAGGGCGTCTTTTGCAGAAGGGACATCATACCTCCCCACGTTAAAGAAATCAGCTAACATCTCGACTTCCCCCATAGCGTGTTCATGGGTGAGGTGATGCACTTTCCCATATTGCCAGTTTAATGGATCGGGACCCCTTTGGGCTAAAATCTCATCTATGGCTTTGTGGAAAGCTCTCTTAATTATATCGGACGCTGATTCTACATCATCAGTACCCTGATCATCCCACCATGGTGAATCACCATTCTGAAGAATCAATGGTAATGTGTTCTCACAAACAATGGTCCCCCTGAAAGTTAGATATTTCTCCTCCCCTAATTCATCTTTAAAAACATCCTTAATTATAGCATGCATCCATCTGTAATAAATAGTAGGTTCAATCTCCTCGATTTCGTGAGTTCCTCTCCAGTTCTTCATTTTATTGAAATATTCTGCATACATCTCTTCGAACTCATTATCCGATGCGTACTTGCACATCATCCTACAGTTACTTTTATAAACCGGAGAATGTGTGGCCATTTGCATCGCCTGAGCGTCTTTCATCGTCCAATCAGATTTATCGTTAGAAAGCGCTTTCATGATTGATGCCCCCCTAGTATTTCCTCCGTAGTAATATCCAGGATAATGTACTCCTTCTACCTCCTCCGGAGAATTATTTGTAGAGTAGATATAACCCCTGTCAGGATTTACTGTTTGGGGGTTTTTTGAGAAATCATACCAACCAAGTATATCGCTTTCTGCAAGTGATCCATTTTGTATAGATTTTGAATCTGCTGAAGTAGATCTTATCGGCAATTTCGCAGCAGCCCACCATGCTATATTACCCTCAATATCTCCATACATAATATTCAATCCTGGAGCGTGAACTAAAGAAGCTGCATGTTGAATTTCTTCAATACTATTTGCTCTGGACAATGCATAGAAGGCTTCCTGTATTAAATTCTCGGGATACTGCATATAGGTCCACCACATAGAAACGCTATCTTCAATCAGAGGCCCATGAATTGTACTTCGAATCTCGAACTCAACATCTTCCCCCCCGGTTACTCGAATTATCTCATTAGAAACGTCCAAATCATACAGATTACCATCGTACAGATATTGATCTCCTATAATAGTCTCCTTGTACAAATCCACATCATCATTCACAAACATCGTTATCCCCCAGGCTCTCTCCCTTGTATGTCCTAACGGTGGAAATGGTACTCCAGCTATATGATTCCCATAATATTCTAAATCAGGTGTATGTAGATGTGCTTCATACCAAACAGATGGCGATGAGTACTTCATATGCGTATCATTACAAAATAAAACTTCTCCTGATTTTGTCTTTGATCCGGATATAACCCAAGCATTCGAACCTATAAATTGGGATACCGGCAAATTCTCATCGAGGCGATTTGCCAAATCGGAGAAAGCTGTGATATCGACAGAAGCGTTTTGAGTTGAGATTTTCGTGAAACCCTTCACTCCGACTGCTACATCTGCTAAGTAAGTCGAATCGAAATTGGTTTTTATCCAATCCACTATAGGCTCCGTTTTAATGTGAATTGCAAAACTATAAGCCATAAATCCAGCCGTTTTGTACATATCCACAACTTCAAACTCCTGAGGAATAGCACCTAAAATCTTATATTCAATCGGATATTTCTCTTCTTCAATAAATGTATTTATTCCTGCCAAATAAGCAAGAGCAGCAGACTTTGTCTTCTCAGAAGAAGTCTTTTCAAACTCAGAAGCATCTTTTATTGCGGCCTTCCTCATACCTAGGGTTCTTAAATACTTGTCGTTTTCAATCATGTCCTCTCCAAAGATCTCAGAAAGTTCACCCCCACCCGCACGACGGAGTAAATCCATCTGCCACAATCTCTCTGAAGCATGAACATATCCGAGCGCAAACATAGCGTCTGTTTCTGACTCAGCATAAATATGCGGTACGGCCATATCATCGAAAACGATTCTGACATCACTGCTGATGCCAGATGAAGAAATTTCAAAATTGTAATCTGTTGCAGATGTCTGCATAAAAAGATAAAGTGACACACTCAGAACAATAAAAACAGAAGTGATCACATATAAAAATATCTTCATTTTTTTCATGTGGTAAACTTAGCAAATCAAGTACAAGCAACTCGTAATTCTAGAGAACTTAAATTTCTAAAGTTTACGTATAAATTTTCTTATAAATTCTTATTTCAAATTACCATAGGAACTTCAATCAATAATATCCTAGATTTTTTTTCAACTGATATCGAAATCGAATCTGTATCCCAAATCCCAAACCCATCTCGCTTTTCTAACTTCTGCCCCTCAACAGTAGCAGCTCCATCTATCATGAAAGCATAGACCCCATTTTTGCTAGAATTTAATTTGTAGTCAATGGTTTTTTGCTCACTGAACTCACCCATACTGAACCAAGAATTCTGATGTATCCAAACACCTTGAGCTTCTTCATTAGGAGAAAGGATATGATAAAATTCATTCTTCACTTCAAGGTCTCTAATTGGCAATTGATCATACCGAGGTGTTACATTCTTTTTATTGGGAAAAAGCCAAATTTGAAGAAGCTTAACATCCAATTCTGTGTCTGCATTAAACTCACTATGCAAAATGCCTGTACCAGCACTCATTACCTGTATATCACCACTTTTAATGACAGTACCATTTCCCATATTATCCTTGTGCTCCAGATCACCCTCTAATGGGATGGTAATGATTTCCATGTTGTCATGCGGATGAGTACTGAAACCTTTTCCCCCAGCAATAGTGTCATCGTTGAGAACTCTTAACACTCCAAAATGCATCCTTTCTGGATTGTGATAATTTGCAAAACTAAACGTATGATTTGCCTTCAGCCAACCATGATCTGCTGAGCCTCTTGTATTCGCTTTATGTAAGACTGTATTCATGGTCTTGATTTCATTATTAGGAACATGACTGTATCCGATATTTTCTCTTAGCTTGTCATAAGTAGACTCCGTGTCCTGTGAGATTCCCTTGTTAATAAATGGCGCGGCAAAAAAAGCGGCAACAGATACCAATGCGCTTTTAATAAATTTCACTCTATTCATAGATGCAATTTAAATAAATTCATACTACATTTAGAAAGTACCTGTTAACATTTTATAATATGATGAAAAACATTCTACAACTCTCGACATTGATCCTCTTCGCAATGAATGGAGGGGTAGGCTTCGCACAGTCACTTTGTGAATTAGAACCTGATCCTGGACCTTGTGAAGCTGCAATATCTGCCTATTATTTCAATCAGGAAACACAATCTTGTGCTGAGTTTACATACGGTGGCTGTGCTGGTGTTGTACCCTTTTGGACTTTAGAAGAATGTGAATCCGAATGCGAATCCGATGGATTTAACCCAAGTGATCTTTGTGACTCGATCATTGTCGCTTTAAGTTCAGTAATTCAACCTGAATTGGGAAGCGTGGGTATCATCACGATCTCAATGTCTACAATATTTACAACCAGCTATACATTTCCGTATGCTGGATTTCAATTGATGGACGATGATGGTCTGATTCTCGCTTCCGAAGAATTGAGTTCTGCTCCAAATGTATACGGCATAGGGCCCTATATGAATGAAACACGTTATCTGATTTTACCTTTATCTCTTCCATCTCCTTTTTCAGGACAACTCAATCTTGTGAATAGTTTTTTTGCAGGTTTTCCTGAAGTGGCGTGCAGCTATCCTTTCACTTGGTCCGATCCTTCAACCTCTGTAGTTGATTTGAATAATAATGGTGGCAATTCTAATCCAGAAATAGAAATTTGGTATGACTTAAAATGCAAAGCAACTCCGAGTAAAATATTTTTCATTTAAGTGTTTTATTTGAGCCGTAAATATAAGTGTGACACTCTTGATAATTTTTCTGATGATAATAATAAAAACTAAACCCAAAATATAAAAGAGAGTGAGCATGAGAACACTTCTATACCGTCCTTTATTCAAAGACAAACGACACACTTCCTGACTTTCCGTCTTGATTAATAACGAGCACTTGGTAGTTTCCGTTTGACAAATTCCCTCTATATACTATGGCTTTCTCTTGCATAATCTGCACTTCAGGCATAACTTTTCTTCCAGCAGAATCAAACATCCTAACTTGAATACCGTCACTTGAAAGTGTTCCAAACTCTATCGTTACATCACCAATTGCAGGATTGGGAAAAGAATGCAGGGTCGAGACTTGTAGAGGTATAGTGTTGAGGTTCAGTGGGGCATCCTCGCATAAAGTTTGGCTCCCCACTTTTACGAAAAGATCGTCGAAGTATGAATCATTATCTGTTCCTTCATTGCGGGTACCTTTGAGTTCGCATCTTATAATGCGAGTTAAAGCTGGCACTTCAAGATTGTCCCCCACGAGAGTCCAACTTGTATAGGGGCCCTCATAGTAATCCGTACTGCCTATTTCAACACCGCTTAAGGTTAAAAATCGCAAACGCATCTCAGGGAGATCAGCTCCGCTCCAGTCTGACATCATCGCCCCGAAGCTTACCTCTAGAACTCCCAAATCAATAGAATCTGAATATGAGGTTACATCAATGTCTTGGTGCATGATGGCTACTGCACTTTCTGTACACAGCCCTCCCACACAGAAATAATATTCTCCAGAATGTGGATTTGTTCCGGCACAATCCCCTGCAAGCATCGCTTCACAAACGCCTTGGTCTATCACCCACACACTCATCCCCTGCTCTGCTCCAGGGTTTTCGAGCAAATTCTCACTCATCGAAGATTCTCCTGTGGAAAAAGCTGCTTCATCACTCCATTCACTCCAATTTAGCTCCTTATCCCTATACCTCACCCTCCACCACAATTCTGTGTTCTCTGGCATACCCGCTATATACTCTTCTGTAATAAGCTCCCCATCTTGAGTGTCTACATTAAAATAAATGTTTTCAAATTGTTCCCAAACCTCACCAAGGGGGTCGCTATACTCTCCTGAAGTTTCAGTCACCTGCCAATGCGACGCTCCATGCATCTCTTCTATTTCGAAAGATGATCCTCGGAGTATAACACACTCAGGAGACACCTGAATATCAACGGGATAAATCGTTGTGGGAGTTGTGATTATATAATCTGTTTTACTCACTGAAAAGCTATCGGTTAATGCGTTATCTAAAGCTACATTTCCATCTCCTCTACTTAACCTCTTCACAGAAAACTTGGGTTCATCCCCTGCCTCTACTTCCACAAGTACAAATCCCCAATCATCTACAGACACGGAGAATTCATCGTAATCTACTTGAGGCCATTCTCCCCAATAATCTATTGCGCCACCAGCAGTAGCCACATTAATCATGACATGCTTATGATCTCTGGACTGACCTCTTGAATACCCGTGGGTATGACCAAAAAAGTGTATGCTCGGTTTCCCACAAGCTTCGGAAAAAGCTTCCATTTTCGAAACAACACTTCCAGTAAAATCGCTCTCCCCAGGCGTCCAAAGCTCCGATTTATAGGGATGATGTACCTCAGCAAACACAAAGTCTATAGAATCTGTTTGACAAGTATTTTCTAAAACACCCTCTAACCAATCTAACTGAACGTCCCCATCGTAAGGTCCGTTTGAATCCAGGCCTATAAACCTCACATTTCCATAATCCTTCCACCACCAATGCTCTTCATATCCATCCGTTCCATTCTGAGGCAGATGGAAGTACTGGAAGTAGTACTGAGTGTTCGATTCATGGTTCCCTAAAACAGGATATACGGGTACTTTGCCGAAAAGGTCCGTAGAATACTGAAAAAAATCCTCCTCCCATTGATCATATGAATTTCCTGAATCCACAAGGTCACCTGGAATCAAAACAAGCGCTAAATCCTCTGATGCTACACCTGTAAGATTCTGTTCTAAATAATCTAAAACTCCATCGTGTATTACCTCATCATACTTAAGCGGGTCAGCACTGCTTTTCTGCATATCGCTCATCGCAACAAATCTAAAGGATTGCTCATCTGACGCAAAAGGCGGGGTTTTAAATGACTGAACCTGAGAACTTGCCTGCCCTGTTACAGCTTGATAGTAATAGGTTGTAAACCTTTCTAACCCCGCAATCTGAACCTCGTGCATCATGGAAGACCCTACGGAGCTAAATGAATTTCCCGTGGCAGTGTTACCTAAACTTGCATCAGTTCCCCATAAAACTATGGACTCATCTCCTACTGATGTCTCCCACATAATCCTAATCGAATTCGGTGTGGCATCTTGAAGGTAAGGCTGGACAACGAAGGTTTGAGCTTGAGTTGAAATTACCATCATTGAAGTGGCAACGGAAAATAGTACGTTAAGAATCTGTTTCATGGTCCCCCAAATATAAATTCTAAATCGTTAAAGCAGTAATCTTAATAAAACAGTAAATATGCTTTTTTTCAAGCTACACCGCCACTACAAGATCAGTTTCTTAACCAATCTACAAGCACCTCCCTTTGCACCTCATTTAACCTCGAATCTTTGTGAATGATCTTATAGGTTAAAATCGGCATCCACTTCTTCTCTATCATATCCGCACTTTTAACTTTTAAAGTATCCCCTTGATCGGGAGTGTAACTATCCCATTCGGAAAAATTTAATTTCTCTCTACCATGATCTATATGCCCCTTTAACCACCAACTCACGGGTGCTATATTACTGTACCAAGGGTAAGTTGTCAGGTTAGAATGACAATCGTAGCAAGATGTTTGTATTAATTCTACCACCTCCTTTGGAGCTTGTTCGATCATTAAAAAGTCAGATTCCGGATTAATTTCAATCGGAGATTTATCAATCACTTTAAACTGAATAAGTGCAAATACAGCTAGAAAAGCAATCAGTAAATTGAGTTTGTTAAATTTTTGAATCATTTAAATCTCTGATGTTTTTTTTATGTGCCGTGAAGATAGTTCAGCAGCTACTATTCGCTAATTATACAATTACATATTTAACGATCATAATGAAATGGAACAAGCTACCGGCCATCACGAACAAATGCCATACAAAGTGCAAATACTTTATCCGTGTATCCAACAAGTAAAACACGATTCCAGCTGTATAGGAGATCCCTCCTGCAAGTAAAAGCGTCAAAGCAGGACTGGAAATAGCGTCAACAAGATACTGCCATCTGATTACAATCATCCATCCCATCACCGCATACATCAACGTTGAGATCAAGTTATACTTTCCTGTATAGAAGACTTTAATGACAATGCCTATGCCTGCAAAAGCCCATTGTATTGCGAAAAGAGACCACCCCGTCGTCCCGCCTATAGAGACCAAGAGAACAGGGGTATAACTGCCGGCAATAAGAAGATAGATTCCACAATGATCAAGAAAATGAAACACATTCTTCGCCTTGCCGTGTCTCAATCCATGATAGAACGTCGAAAAAGTATACAGTGAAACCAGACTCAAACCATAGACGATCGCACTGAAGAGGGTGAAACTCTGGGCAGAAGAATTCCCAAGAATTACTAGTATCACGAAACCCACTATTGCAGCCAGAGCTGTAATTCCATGAGAGATGGCATTGAACCATTCTTCAGTATCTGTCTGATGTGCTTGATTCATTCTGCCTAGTTTTATCTTGAAGAACAATGAAAATTGGGGAAGATCCTTTCCCAGTGAAAATATTGAAGTCTTGTCTATAGAGATTGATTTACAGGGTTACTCCGTAAAAAATATTTTTTCCGTCGTCCCGTCTGAAAAGATGTAAAACAGCATCTGATTTTTCACCACACTGGTCTCTCGACCTAGGATGTCAACGACCTTCAGGAGTGTCCTAGCGTGATCGATTTCAACAACATCGTTAACTGAAGAATCTAAGTTACCGTTGATATCAAATCGCATAAAGAATTTCCATACTTCAATACTGGCATTTATATCCATATTCCCCCAAGCTCCAGGCCAATCATGTCCACCTCCTGTTACTTTAATATGCTCGGTTGTGACGCCGTTATCGCCTGAATCCCAAACGTAATGTTCCGCCGTAGATCCATCACTAGAGTCTACGTCTTCAAACGAAGTGACAACTGCTTCTGTATCACAGTTGTTGTGATTTATCCAGTAATCTAGAACATCAGGTATAGATTCCGACCAGCCAGCACCTCCTTCGTAAGAAACCGTTCCATCAGTCGTGCCATGGATTTGTAAAACTGGAGTGGGGTGATCTGGATTGCACTCGTTATACGTGGTTGGTGTCATCGAGCCCGTTACAGAAGCTATAGCGGCGATTTTGGAACTGATTTGGCATGCAAGAAGGAAGCTCATATACCCTCCGTTAGACATGCCAGTACTGTAGACTCTGTCAGGATTGATGCTGTAGTTGCTGGAGATTTCATCAATCAAAGCGTCAAAGAACCCCACGTCATCGGTTGTACTTCCAGAAGTAAAACCTCCAACATTCCAGTGCGAAGCTCCTGCAGCAGTAAGCGTACCCTGAGGATACACAACAATGAAGTTCGCTGTGTCAGCAATAGAGTTAAATCCAGTATATAGCAAATTAAAATCGTTGTTAGAAGTGAACCCGTGAAGGCTGAACATGAGAGGTACTGGAGTATCCGCGCTGTAACCAGGTGGAATATGAATAACAAATTCACGGGTGAGACCATCATGATCTAAAGTCTCATACAAAGTTTCTTGAGAGAAGGTAAATAGTGGGGAGAAAAGGAGGAGTAATAGAGTGTATTTCATAAAGCGTATAAAGGTAGAAAATTAAAACCTCAATTATATAATAATTAGAAATCAGCAGGTGCCTTACTTTAAATAATCCTCACTCCCTAATTAAATACAAACGTTGATGCATTTTTTGTGATGAGGATTCTTTGCGTGACACCATCACTCGTTATTTCGATAAACTTGACGCCATATCCGTGACGGTCTTCTTCTCTATTCAAGAATATTTTGAATTCGATGTCCTGGTATTGGTATGTATAATAAGGATCAAAGGTTAATGCTCCTGAATTGCTGGGATATGACGCCTCAGATTTGTAGATTAATTCTACCAATTCACCACCGATGTTAACACGTCCATTGACGAATAAAACCCCTCCATAACCTTCTATGTACCATCCTTCACCTAGAAACTGAACCTCATAATTCTGAAAATCATTGACCATAATCACCTCTGAACGTTCAATCATTGATTCAGAAAAAGGCAAGAGGATATCCGAAAACAAACTCGGAGCAAAGGTGTTTTCTTGAGCGACCCACCCTTCAGTAATTTTTTCAGGATAACACTCACAGCACTCTTGGGCTGGTCTTAGGCACTGAACCTTCAGCCACAATTCATTGTTCTCATTGTACTGCCAATCAATTGCATTGAAATAAAACGGGGGGTCTAGAGTGTCTGCATTTAAAATTTCTGTTGATGACAACTTGTTTTCAGGAGAAGACATCAAGACGGACTCAGCATTCAGCAATTTGGTCCCTTGACCGAATAAAAACAAAGGCATACAAGCAAATAGCAACAACAATATATTTCTCATGCGACAAACGTATAAATAAAAAGCACAACCTCAATAAAATACGATATAGTAATCATTAAACATTGTTACTTTGCTGTATGAATTACAAATATTATCAGGTTGATGCTTTTAGCGACAAGGTGTTTGGAGGTAATCCTGCTTGTATAGTGCCTCTTCAAAACTGGCTGTCAGACGATCTGCTTTTAAAGATTGCCCAAGAAAACGCGGTTGCTGAAACTGCTTTTTTCATTAACAATGGTAAGAATGTTGATCTGAGGTGGTTTACACCAGATCTTGAAATAGATCTATGTGGACATGCCACCCTAGCTGCTGCTCATATATTAAAATCCATCTTACACTATCCACTCGATGAGATTGTATTTAAAACCCTTAGTGGAGTGCTTAGAGTCACTTATCAAGATGGATTGTATTATTTAAATCTTCCTTCAAGAGCTCCTATCTCCGCGGAACTCCCTGAAGAGATTAAATCAGCGTTAAATATACAACCACAAGAAGTCTATAAAGCCAGAGATTATATGCTGGTCTACAGAAATAAACAGGAGATAAAAGACATACAAATTAACAGACAATATTTTGACCAAATAAACTTGGGATGTGGAGGCGTAATTGTAACGGCTCCGGGAAATACATATGATTTCGTGTCACGGTATTTTACGCCACAAGCAACAATATTAGAAGATCCCGTAACAGGGTCTGCACATTGCACATTAATCCCTTTTTGGTCAACTCGACTTTCAAAGAAAAATCTACAGACTATACAACTATCTAAAAGAAGTGGGGAATTGTCTTGTAGGGACAATTCTGACCGAGTAATTGTTGGTGGCCAAGCAACGACATATTCTAGTGGAGAGTTTTTTTTCTAAAGAGAATTTATTTACCTGAACCATTCTATTTTTTCATCAATGTCTTTTCTCCTGACATTTCTTTTGGGTTTTGAATCACGCACTCCGAGGTAGAACAGACCCAGGCATCTTTCATTCTTTTTAAGCGATAAAAAATTATTGAGTTGATCTACATACTTCGGAGTACTCCAATAACCACCTATGTTACTGTCAACACATGAAATCCATATATTTTGGACTGACATGGCTGTTGCAGCGATCTCTTCCCATTCTGGAACAATGTTTTGAAGGTTTCTATGCATACAAACACAAATTATGTGGCTTGACTGATTGAAATTATATTCTAATTGTGCTTTTTTCTCCACCGTAAAATCATCATTTAATTTTGAGATTTCAGACATTAATTTCATTTTAGAAGATTTGCTGAAGATTTTAAAAAGCCAGGGTTGAGTCAGCCTATGGGTTGGCGCATGATTTGCATTTTTAAGAATTTGTAGTACGATGTCATCCTCGATTTCACACCCATTAAAATCGAGTGGATACACCGAATGACGTGATTGAATAATTCTAGATACCTCTTTGTTGATCATAGACTTGCTTTTACTGTCATCCACAACTATAACCTAGTGTATCATAAGTTTAATGCGAGCGTTATCTAACTGTAGAAAATAGTTGCCGCTTTCGATTTTCGAAACATCAATTTCATCTACACGACTCACCTCTTGCGTAAGTATTTGTTTTCCTAAAAGTGAGTATAAAGTAACCAAACCGCCCTTTTCTGATTCAATCGTAAATATGTCAGTAGCGGGGTTTGGATATGCATTAATTGAAGACGTTATTATGGTTGTACCGTCAATTGAGACATTATCACAGCTTGGATTTCCGACACCTGATGTTGAGAGTGATATGGCGTAATCATAAAGTTCATCTACGACATACAGAAGTTCACCCTCACCATTGCTTAGAACAACAATCCCGATTTGATTTACTGGGTTTATATACAACTCTGCTGTCGCCCCACTTTCACCTCCATTATGTCCCCAGAGATCTATAACTCCACCTCCTGAGAGATAGATTTCTTCTGTGTACCAGTTTAATCCTTGTGTATTGTCAATGTTAGGTATTTGAAATGTCAACATTTCATCCACGGAAGCACCGCTTAAAAGCTGGTTACTATTGAACAATCCATTTTGTAAATACGCAATCATGAAATTTGCCAAATCAAGAACATTTGACCTAAGAAGACCGCTAGGATAATCCGCAAATCCATAGTGTGCGAATGGACTGAACTGCCCTCCTTGCCAATCATATGGACGCGCCACGTTAAGAGTGTCGAAGTCCGATAAATACCATGACGTATTTTCCATACATAGTGCATCAAAAACCTCTGTATTGCTATACTCACTAAATAATTCCTGCGAGATAATCTCAACTAAATACCCAGCCAGGTCAGTAGCCATATTTGAATAATCGAACGCCGATCCAGGGATATCGTTATTGAAATTATTCTGAGGGTCATAATCTACACCAGATGTAGAAAAGTACCCTTCCATACAATCTGCAAGGGAAATTGTAGGGTCATCCATGCTATAATAGTTGTCAATCGCTGACCAATTATCAGATATCGATGATGTATGGGTCATGAGCATCCGAAAAGTGATGCTGTTGTCTGGATAATTGGGGCTAGAAACGCTGAACGGAAGATAGTTATTGATGTCATCGTCCAGATCTATTTGGCCATCCTCAAACAGCTGCATCAGTGCTGTTCCTGTAAACAACTTTGATACAGATGCCATTAAAAAAGCAGTATTATCAGAAACAGGTATGCTATTTTCTATGTCCGCCATCCCATACGATTCAACCCAAACTATTTCTCCTTCTTTTACAATTAATGTTGACATCCCGGGAAGATTTTCATAGTCCATTTCGTCAAGAATAAATGCATCAACCTCCAGGCTAGGATTTGGGTTCTGCGCGTAGAAAATTGTTGGAGAAAACAGGAGTATAAAACTCAAATTTTTAAGATTCATCATTGTTTTGGTTCAATTATCGTATTACAAGGTCACATTATAAGCAAAAATATCAAGCATATTGATCAATAACAGAATGACAAACACTTGTGGTGGAGAAACAAGGGTGGTGCGACTTTCTCGCAATAAGATCTTTAATCACATGTCATTCAGAGCATTCATAGCTGCCGTCGCATCTCCAAAAATCTGCGTCAACCAAATCTTTCCATCAGCGTCGAAATCCCAAGATTCGTAGTAAGACAGCTTCACTGATTTACGTTCAGTACTATCCGTTGCCGGGCGCACTAAGTCCCAATCGAAGTAGACTCGAACTGAGCCATCTGGCTTCTTTGTATCTGCATCTACACCTGGCAGCAGCTGAAAATCATTCGTCGCAAGGTCAAAATCGTATGTTTTCCAGGCTGCCTCCCATCCTTTCATTTGATCCTCAATGGTGGTGGGTTCTATCTTGCCGAATGTTGTCGGACGCCATCGGGCGCTGTCGGCAAAATGGGACCGAACCCCATCGAGATCTTCATTATCGAAATCTCGGATGAGGGCCATGGCAGTCTCAGAATTCTTTGCAAATAGGGCATTAACTTCACCCATACTTCCATCATCTGAAGGAGTTGTACAGGCCAACATTAGCATGGCAGGCAACAGGAAATAGTACTGATTCATGTTATTTTGATGTTTTATAGTTGTATTCATCTCAAATTTAAGTCATGAGTGTAGCCAAACCATAGATATTTGACATCGATTTAGAGAGAAACATCATGACAGATAATGAAGATAGGTGAGCTGGGCGGTTCTTTTTATCTTAACGCCAAAGAAAAACTGGGAACATCAACAACGTAAAAAAAATAGGATTCTGGGGGTGTACAGCACTCGTTGTAGGGAACATGATCGGTTCAGGAATCTTTATGTTGCCTGCCGCACTCGCCGCTTTCGGGGGGATCAGTATCGTGGGATGGCTTTGCGCGTCTTTGGGTGCCGTTTTACTGGCCGTCGTTTTTGGGTATCTAGGGAAGCTTGCGCCCGATGCAAATGGTGGGCCCTTTGCATACACAAAATTGGGCATGGGCGACTTCTCTGCTTATTTGGTGGCGTGGGGATATTGGGTTTCGATTTGGTGCGCAAACGCAGCGATTACCGTATCGGCAGTGGGATATCTAACTGTGTTTTTTCCTGTCTTGGGGGAATCTGCCCTCGCTGCTATCGCTACAGGGTTGGCAATTATTTGGTTTTTTACTTGGATTAATTCTAAGGAAATTAAAACGGTTGCTTTAGTCCAAATCATAACTACCATTTTTAAACTAGCGCCAATTGTACTTATCGGGATTTGGGGGATGTTCTATCTTCAATTGGAAAACTTCACCCCGTTTAATCTGACTGGAGAGAGTGATTTATCTGTGATTACAACGACAACCGTCCTGACGTTTTTTGCGTTTTTAGGAATGGAGAGTGCCACCATCCCGAGCGGCAGTGTGCAAGATGCTGCGAGTACCGTCAAAAAAGCGACGATTTTCGGGACGATTGCCACCGTATTTATTTACATCATCAGCTCAGTATCAATTATGGGTATTATCCCCGCTGAAGTACTTGCTCAATCGAGTGCTCCGTTTGCGGATGTCGCAGAGATCTTTTGGGGAGGAGCCGCCAAGTATATCGTGGCAGCGGGAGCTGTACTCGCCACCATGGGAGCTCTCAATGGCTGGATCCTCATGCAAGGTGCTATCCCTATGTCTGCAGCTCAAGCTGGATTGTTTCCGAAGACATTTGGAAAGGTAAATAAATCTCATTCTCCGATTTACGGAATTGTCATCTCGAGTTTTATTGTGTCCATTTTCATGCTTTTCAACTACTCGAACAGTCTCGTTGAAACATTCTCCTACATGATGCAATTGACGACCCTAGCAGTTACAATCCCATTCCTTTTTTCAATCACAAGCTTTGTCATCATTCTGAAGAAATCTCATTCTCGATATTATCAAAAGCTGACGGTGGCCATTTGTGCGTTTGCCTTTGTCGTTTGGATTATGGTAGGATGCGGATCAGAAGTGCTAATTTCGGGGTTGAGCTTGTTTTTACTAGGAATACCATTCTACTTTTGGATTACAAGAGAAAAAGCTGAATAACATGGAGAAGTTTTTTGTTGATCCTGATATTACACAAGCAGAAACACTGCCACCTAGATTTTATAAAAGTCAGGAGATATTTGAGAAGTTAAAGGAAACGGTTTTTTTAAAGACTTGGCAATGGATTGGAGATTCTGCGAGCACCGTTCCACTAGCTGAGACGGTTCACCCTTTCGTAATGTTGCCGGATTTTTTAAGCGAGCCCTTACTCCTCGTGCGAGATAAAGACAGTGAAGTAAAATGCCTAAGCAACGTATGTACACATCGAGGAAATCTTGTGGCGACTAACCCAGGGAAAGCGAACGGATTGACGTGCATGTATCACGGGCGACAATTCGATTTGGCTGGAAATTTTAAACACATGCCAGAGTTCTCTCAGGCAAAAAACTTCCCCCGCGCGTGTGAGGGATTGCGGGCGTTCTCGATAAAAGATTTGTGTGGACATTTATTCGTCTCCCTAGATCCTTCTTTCGACTTCTCAGAAGTACTCGAAAAGATGAACAAGCGCATCGGGCATCTTCCTCTAGAATCGTTCAAACGAAATGACGTACTCTGCAAAGAATACATCGTAAACAGCCATTGGGCGCTGTATTGTGACAACTACCTAGAAGGCTTTCATATCCCGTTCGTGCACGCAGATCTCAACAGTGTTCTAGACTACGGAAACTACAAAACGGAGCTCTACCCCCACATGAATCTGCAGATCGGATACACAGATGGTGGCACAGAAATCTTCGATCTCCCAGAAGAACATCCAGACCACGGAAAGGAAGTCGCGGCATATTACTACTGGATTTTCCCCAACATGATGTTCAACTTCTACCCTTGGGGACTCTCTATCAACATCGTGAAACCTTTGAGCTTAAATAAAACCAAAGTGAGTTTTATCACCTACGTTTACGACGAGACGAAGCTCGATTTGGGAGCTGGATCTCTTTTAGATAAAGTCGAGAGGGAAGATGAATTCGTCGTGGAAAGTGTACATCAAGGTCTTCAATCGAGGTTCTATACCGCGGGTCGCTTCTCTCCCACAAAGGAACAAGGGGTCCACCATTTCCATGGCTTGCTCGCGAAGTATATGAATCAATCAGAAAGCCATGAAACAGACATATAAAATAGATGGAATGACTTGCAACAATTGCAAAGCATCCGTAGAGAAATATGTAAACGACCTGACCGACATCTCACATGTGACCATTGACCTTGCGAAAGGGGAAGCAGAAGTTACAATGGAAAGACATCTGACAGCGGATGTTCTGCAAAATGCATTGCCAGAAAAATATACCGTGTCAGAAAAGGACAGTGGTAACGTTAGCGCCTCATCAATCTCATCTACAAAGACTTCAGAGAAAACGAAACTTCAGCAATTAAAACCGCTGTTGCTGATCCTCTTTTACATCACATCAGCTGGCGTCTTACTCCATTACATGGACTGGTCTTGGAAAGAATTTATGCTGGATTTCATGGGGCTGTTTTACATCGTATTTAGCTTCTTTAAAATGTTGGATTTAAAAGGATTCCCCGAATCTTTTAAAATGTACGACCCATTGGCCAAGCGTCTCCCCATTTATGGATGGATTTATCCGTTTCTAGAAACTGTTTTGGGAATCATGTTCCTGATGCGTTTTCAAGTGTACATTGCTATAATCATGACACTTGTTGTTTTAGGAATTACAACCGTCGGAGTCACAAAAACATTGTTGGATAAAAAGTCTATTCGTTGTGCATGTCTAGGAACAGCCTTAAAATTGCCGATGACAGAAGCGACATTTATTGAAAACACCATTATGATTGCAATGGCATTACTGATGTTGCTAAACGTATTTTAGAATAACAAGAACATTATGAATTGTTTTGTTCCGTTCAATTTATCCTTTTAAAAAGACAATGAAAACCATACACCTGAATCAGAATAGAGAGTATTAAAGATAAGACTATAGATTTTTGAGAGATCACCTGAAGCATTAATTCACGCTCAGTAAAAAATGTACCTGGACCTATTTGAGGACCTAAAAATATGATGTATAAGTAGATCAGGAGTACGATGCAAAACAACATATATCCCAGAGCGTATCTATTACTCAAGAAATTCGAATGATACACTGTGAGACTGTGAAGAACACATAAAACAAATAAAACGAGAAAAGCATAATTAGCGAAGAACACATGTGCTGCAAAATGCAAATCATGAGGAACGATGCCGACCCCTGCAAATAGTACACCTGCAACCAGCCCCACAGGCTTGGACCAACTTGCAAACTTAATTGACTTCGCAGAATCGCCAATGGCTTGGAACATCTCTTTAAACCTCCAGTAAAATAGCATCAGAGTACTTCCAACTAGGACTAAACTTCCATTAAAAAGTANNCTCAAGGAATACATCTCCGACTTAAAATTAAGACGCTCTATTTCAGATCCTGGAAATAAAAAAGCCGCGAGTAAGAAGCAGATAAAAAATATCGAAATAGAAATAATCGGAAATCGAACGAGTCCAAAATATATTCGCGTGTTCATCATTGAGTAAAGGTATTGGAATGAATGTATACTTACAACGGCACAATCCGATATATCCTTCCAGGCTCTTCTAAACCGAAGTAAATATATCCATCTGCACACTGTTCTATACTTCGCATTCTTCCAATATCGGGGAATAATTTTTCTTCTTTAATCAATTGGTCATTTTCATCAAAAACATCTCGATGAAGATAATTATACTTCAATGAGCCAGATAGGATATTTCCTTTCCAACCTGGATATTTGTCACTCGTCACGAATTCCATTCCACAAGTCGCAATCGATGGAACCCAGTAACGAATAGGCTGTTCCATTCCTTCTTGATGAGTCAAATCCGTAATCGTAGTTCCTATATAATTAATCCCATAAGTAATTACAGGCCACCCATAATTTTTTCCTGCCTCTACTAAATTCACTTCATCTCCACCTCTAGGCCCGTGTTCGTTATCGTAGATTTTATTTGTCACCGGATTATAGCATAGTCCTTGGGGATTTCTATGTCCAATGGAATAGATGGATTTTTTAGCATTAGGTGTATTGTAAAATGGATTGTCAGCGGGCACCGTTCCATCATCATTCAAACGATGGATTTTACCTAAATGATTGTCCAATTTTTGTGGGTAATCATCGCGTCTCCCCCTCTCTCCAATTGCTACAAACAGGAAGCCATCATTGTCAAAAATCATTCTACAGCCAAAGTGACGATTTGTATTCACATAAGGATCTGCCACAAAAATATCTTTGCTGTTGACGATCGCATTATTCTCTAAAATTCCAGAGAAAACTGCTGTTGTGGCGTAACCATCGTCGTCGGATTTAGGCTTGGAATACGAAAGGTAAATGCGTTGATTATTTTCAAAATCCGGGTGCAATATGACATCCATCAAGCCACCTTGACCTTTATATATCACTGAAGGCAACCCGGTGATTTCTTGAATAACATTTTCTTTTTTAGTGAATAGCTTCCCGGATTTATCTGTATAGAATAATCTACCATCATTACTCTGTGTAATCGCCCAAGGGAAATCTGCATTTTCTGCCACCAATTCCAATTTTAATCTCATGCCTTCTGACACAAAAACAACATCGTCATTATTGCCAGCATTAAATTCCTCCGATTTCTTATCCTCTATCGCAGCCAAAATATAATCTATCAATTCATACACTTGCTTATCAGAAAGAACTTCGCCATATGCTGGCATCCCATTCTCTTCCGCTCCATTTCTAACCACATCAAACATCTCATTTCTAGTACTTCCATAAACCCACTTCTCTCTATTCACAAACTCCTTCACTTGCTTTCCATGACACGATGAACAGTAGTTTCCGTAGTATTTTTCAGCATCTCCTATGTTTTCTTGGTAGACTATTTCCTTTTTTATAGTTAAAGGAATAGGGGTGCATTTATTACATGTGAAAGAAACCCCTAGTAATAGGACGATGACGATGGAGACTGAGATCAGTTTCTTCAAGATTGATTTTGTTTTAATTTCTAAAAATACAGAAGCAGCGAGTAATATAGATATTTATGCTGAAATGAATTTATAATTATCCTCTTTGGTGGAG
>DBBW01000005.1:39235-116782 GCA_002292405.1 Flavobacteriales bacterium UBA974 | reverse complement strand
GCATTAAAACATCCTCCAACAGCTAACACAGCATCATCATCATCTACACATGTTTGAATGCATGAGGAATCGTCTCCTCCACATATTTCACAAATGTCAAATTCTAAACATGAACCATCATCTATAGTTGCTTGGGGGTCATAATTACAAGCGAAAGGAGTCGTGCAGCCCTCAATATATGATTGTGAATCCGCGCAAATACAACTATGATATCCTAATCCATCCCATGTATTTACTGGCAGGGTATCCCATTCAAGAAAGGTGTCAAAAACTACAGGAGGGACGGTCACGCCAGAACCTACATTGTATTTTCGTTGTAGGGTATGATTATAAGTAAGCCAAGCAGCACCATCACCTATATCTACAAAACCATTAGCAGCGTCATCGGTCCAAGCAGTTCCAGGATTTTCTCCTGGCTTACCAAAAATATCAACTACAATTGTTCCATTCTTTACGAGCACAAGAGCATCATTACCATTAAAGTACGTTGGAGCAGGATAAGGATTGTCCAGTTGATTTGCCAATGACTGTAGAGCAGGGTCACACATAGGAGAAATTGCTCCACCAGCAAGATCAATGTTTTCCGTCTGACCATTTACCAGAACCCAAGTTGTGAAGGGTGCAAGAGTTCCGAACAGTTGAATCCCATCAGTCATTCCAGATTCTCCATTGCCCCAACGTTGCAATTCATACTCGCTTAAATCAATCGATTCCGATGTAGGATTATAGAATTCTACTCCTTTGTTATTACCTGTCCCTTCAAAGTATTCAGAAATAAAAATATCTGAACAGTCAACTTGAGCTGTTAGAGACAGCGTAAAGACACATAACAAAGAAGTAAGTAAATATCTCATAGTAGGAGTTTTAGGACTTACAAGGTACAGCTCTTCAGATTTATAGCCTCGGCATATCTGAAAGTTTAAGACTCAGAAGTCATTCGCACTAAGTAACAGCTAGACTCGAAAGGCTTAGACGAGTATATTGAGATGATACTTACAGAGAAAGATTAGTCTTTAATGCAGCGTGCGGAGAAGCCTAGATCTTTACCTTCCATATTTTTTTCAATGCTATCGTATTTAAATAGACCTCTTTTCCAAGCCCAAGATGTATTTTCAATCGTTTCACTGGATGTCCAAAAACCACAATAATCCTCGACCATTATAAATACGTGGGAATAAATACCACCTGCTATGGCATTAAACCCTGTTGAATTTGTTCCATTCCATTGAATTTCTGATTTTAAATATTTCCCTTGATTTGTGTCAAATCTGAAGTCACTTTTAGCTTCTTCTTCTGACATTCCAAGGTGAATTTCTAAACTTGACCAATCACCGTCGGATGGTATATGCCATCCACTTGGGCAAATACCCTCAGTCATCACGGCAGACCAGTTGTACAAGACTCCGTAAGTCTTGAAGTTATTTGTTGTCATAGCTGCATCTACATCTGTACCTTGGTAGTCGTAAACGTAGTAATATGGATCTGTTGCACTTCTTTTTTCTGCTGGCGCAACACTTGGAAGGTATCTGCAATTCTCAGCAAACCAACAGTGATCACCAATCTCTACAATGTCATATTCATATCCTTGGTATGCTACCGAGGTCTGGTCGTTACATGAAGATTGAGCGTACAAGCCAACCCCAATTGTCAAACACAATATAAATACAATTAAATATCTCATAGTCTATAATTTAGACTTACAAGATACAGCTATTCAGATTTATAGCCTCGGCATATCTGAAAGTTTAAGACTAAGAAGTGCTAAGTAATATTCAATAAGCAAAGTAAAGAGGTGTCATATTATTCATCTATATGATTTAACTCTTTAATAAGATTACCCTCTTTATCCCACTCTCTCGTTGAGACTTTAACACCATCCTCATATATACGATGGTTTTTTATTTGGTTATTATCATACCACTCCTTATGGCTACCATGCTCTAACCCATTTCTAAATTCACCTTCAATTCTACTTCCTCTTTGTTCACCATAAACAAAGCCAGTAAATGGTTCATTGTCAAATATCCATAAAATCTCATTATTCTCTCCTTGACCGAATGTAAGCCTATCGGCTTGCATCATTTCCATCATATCAATTCTTGGAAGATCAGTTTCTATTTGAGTTTGTGCAAATAGAGTTAAGGAGAAAAAATAAATAGCAAAAGAAAAAAATATTCGTTTCATAAAGTATAGATTTTAAAAAACTACAATATATAATAAAACCTCAGCATATGTTCTATTTTAAGACTAAGTAGTTCTAGGCACTAGGTAACAGCTCGACTCGCGTGATCTAATCAACTAGAACTGTTAGAGACAATATTAAAAAATAGAGTGTGAAAGTAGCGAAGTTTTATCTAATCAATATTACATGACCTCTTGCTTGATGCAATATTAATTGGTCACTTTGTGAAGAATAGGATACTTCCCAAGCATAGACTCCATCCCTCGAAAAATAATCACCATTGTGAACACATCCAGTCCATATCTCTCCTTGATTTGTAGAATAAAAAACCACTTCACCCCATCGGTTATAAATATTTAACTGATATGACACTGCATCACATCTAATTATTGGAACAAATACATCATTTACGCCATCATTATCAGGAGTAAATGCAGTTGGAGCCCAAATGTCGCATGAACACTCATCAAAAGAAACGAATGTTGATGTTTCATCTGAACCACATAGGTTTGACGCATAGACTGAATACTCGCCGGTTTCTGTTACATTAATCATTGAAGTTGTGTCATTCGTATTCCAAATAACATTCATGTTTGTAGAATTCAATCCTGTTGATAATACTCCAGCAGTTCCTTTACAAAACTGATATAAACTATCTAAGGTGATTTGAGGAGAAGAAGTGACATGAATGGTATAACTAAACAAGGAGGTACATCCATATTCATTTGTTATTTCAACAGTATGAACGCCAGCTTCATTAACTGAATAATATATCGGCTCATCATATCCTCCCCAATCATAAACGCACCCATCACAATAAGCATTGAGCTCAACCACCTCATTTTCACACGTTTCAACAATATTTTCTGTAGGGTAAAAAGGTGCTGGCAATGGATTAACCGCAACCATCGATGACGAAACATCGGAACAACCCAAATACTCACCATAAACTGCTACTGAGCCTTCTTCGTCAACGGTAAACGTAGGTGACTCGATTTCATTGTTCCAAAGCAAAACAGAACCCTCAGGAACATCAGGTTCAAATAAAAACGCTTCATTGTTGCAAAGGTCAATTTCAGAGGCGATATCAATAGAAAAATATGTCATATTAACCATCGAAGAAGAAACATCAGAACAACCCAAATACTCACCATAAACTTCTACAAAGCCTTCTTCATCAACGGTAAACGTAGGTGACTCGATTTCATTGTTCCAAAGCAAAACAGAACCCTCAGGAACATTAGGTTCAAATAAAAACGCTTCATTGTTGCAAAGGTCAATTTCAGGGGCGATATCAATAGAAAAAAATGTCATATTAACCATAGATGCAGAAACATCGGAACAACCCAAATACTCACCATAAACTGCTACTGAGCCTTCTTCGTCAACGGTAAACGTAGGTGACTCGATTTCATTGTTCCAAAGCAAAACAGAACCCTCAGGAACATCAGGTTCAAATAAAAACGCTTCATTGTTGCAAAGGTCAATTTCAGAGGCGATATCAACCGAAAAATCTATCACAGTAACTATAGATGAAGAAACATCGGAACAACCCAAATACTCACCATACACTACTACAAAGCCTTCTTCGTCAACGGTAAACGTAGATGACTCGATTTCATTGTTCCAAAGCAAAACAGAACCCTCAGGAACATCAGGTTCAAATAAAAACGCTTCATTGTTACAAAGGTCAATTTCAGGGGCGATATCAATCGAAAAATCTATTACATTAACCATAGATGTAGAAACAGCGGAACAACCCAAATACTCACCATAAACTTCTACAAAGCCTTCTTCGTCAGCGGTAAACGTAGGTGACTCGATTTCATTGTTCCAAAGCAAAACAGAACCCTCAGGAACATCAGGTTCAAATAAAAACGCTTCATTGTTGCAAAGGTCAATTTCAGGGGCGATATCAATCGAAAAATCTGTGACGTCTATATTCACATTTTGAAATTGAGTTTCTCCACAGTAATCAGTATATTCTACTGTATAATATGTGCTTACTGAAGGATTGAATATTGGGTATTGTTCGGTTGGATCATTGATACCTTCATTAGGGATCCACAAATAACTCGACGCTTCGCCTCCATTCACACCCATCTGTATAGACTCACCATTACAAATCGTTTCCGTTTCAGGGAGTCCCAAAGTGAACTCATTCAAACAAACACTCTGATTGTTATTAGAGCCTCCTGTACTGCCTGTAAAACCCCAATATACCTGGGTAACTCCGTCAAAAATATCGTTCATAATATCCACTTCAACAGAAATTCTTAAATCACAATCAAAGTAAACCTCAAGAGTATTGATATCAGGGATCCAGTTAAGCCGAAACTGATGAAATTGTCCATCTTCTATATTGCTATTTGAAGAACTCGCTGGAACTGGTCCGGATAAATTCGTAGATGCTGAATGATTTACATTCCCATCAGAGATGATGGAAATGTGATCTTGAAGAGGGTCACCCATATCTGTGTTTTGCCAAGTGTCCAGTTCCACACCTAATGATGGGTTTATTCCTTCATATCCAAGACCTCCTCCAGAAACACCTAATAGATTAGTTCCCACAGTTTGCATAACAAACACCATCCCATCTGCTCCATTGCTATCATAAATTCCAAAATTGATATTCAAATCAATCGTAAATTCTTCTGTCAAGTTTAACGGATCTGAAAACCATACCGCACCATTTTGCCAATCTTGAGATGGTGTTACTAAATAACAATCATCTCCAATCGATGTTGCATTTCCAACAGTATTTGACGATTGGGCTTGAAACAAGAGTGGTAGTAAAAAAAAATATATAATCAATCTTAGTTTCATACTTGAAATTATTGTACAAATAACAATATCTATCTAAGGTACATGTAATCATCATTCAAATCATATGATTTTATACAAAAAATAAACATTGAAATCATGAACCCCGTCTATTCTCACAATAAATAAATGTCTTAAATACTGAATTTATCGTTCAATATCATTGTCAAATGGAACAGGTGAAAGAGGTGTTTGACATGAAATTGAGTGTTCAGACTGATCGTACCACAGCGGGACTAATTGGTTATTGTACGCTCAAGCATATATCATCTTAACAGAAATCACACCTGACTTGGGTTAATCATGTCAGAAGATATGTTGTATTGATGTATTCAAATATGAAGTTCCTTATGAACTACCTTTAAGAAAATTAATACCAACACCATGTTACAATTTAATGTTGAAATTCAGGAGAACTATAGCCGTAGTCAGTTGCTTTTAAGAACTTTTTTTGGATGGATATACATCATGATACCACATTTATTTCTGCTTTGGTTTATCATGATTGGAGCTGCTGTATTACAAATAATAACATTCTGGACTATCATGTTTACTGGTAAATTCCCCAAAGATTGGTTCGATTTTCAGGTTAATGCTATGAGATGGAATGCTAGATTAAGTTCTACACTTTGGAATTTCAGGGATGAATACCCTGAGTTTGGTCTGAATGCTGAACAACCTGGAGTGGATTTACAAGTGACATACCAAGAACAAGTTAGTAGATCTTCCGTTTTAGTTAGAGCTCTTTTCGGAGGGATTTATGTTATGATTCCTCATGGGATATGTTTATTCTTCAGATCGATAGCATCACAGGTACTTATGATACTTGCCTTCTGGGTGGTACTCTTCACAAAGAAATATCCAGCTGATTGGCATAAGTTTAACATAGGCACTTTGAGGTGGAGCTATAGAGTAAATGCTTACTTAAGCTTTTTAACACACGATTACCCTGAGTTTAGTGGCAAGGAGTAATCTAACAAACAGTGCCGTACATCGATAACAATTCTAAGATGTCGGTTACGTTAACAAAGCCATCTCCATTTATATCGGCGGTGCAATTCGACATACACCCGAATTCAGAAAGAGTTAACAATACATCAGCAACTGTAATAGCGTAGTCTCCGTTGAGGTCGCCTGGGCATGCACAGGATTGTGATTCACAACTTCCGTCGTCTATTGTTGCGTTTGGGTTGTAGTTGCAGGCTGTTGAGTCTGTACATCCCTGAACAAATAGGTCTTCACAAACTATATTGTGGGTGAACTCTGATGCTGTAGTAGGTACAGTGAGTATGGGTGGACAGTAGCAATGGTTGTCAATCAAGAATGCTTGTAGCCAGCTAAGCACTTTCATTCCGACTTCTCCATAGCCACCATTCGGTCCGATCAGAGGATCGTGACCGGCATTTTGAATTTCATATAGTTGCTTTGGAGTGCTGTCTGGAGTTACGGTATAATGTACGTTGGCATGCAGATTTGGACTGGCTATAAAATCGAGTTCTCCAGAGGTTATTAGTACGGGACTGTTGTGGTTTAGATCTGCTTCGCTAGCGTTGGATAGAAAAGGGTTTAGCGCAATGACAGCCTTAATAGTAGAATCACTTACTGCTGCTAATTGTGCTCCACCTCCGCCCATCGAGAAACCTCCTACTGCAAAATTATTGATGTCAAGAGAGTAGTATAGAGGCGAACCAATTCTGATTTGTTCTGCCTTTAAAGTAACAATGGCATCTAATAAAGCTGCTTTTCGTTGTGTAGGCGAATCGGTTAAATAATTAGTTCCAATAGTCATAGTTACGATACCGTGAGCTGCTAAAAAAGGTCCCCAATTTTGAAGTGTTGATTCAAAATTCATAAAGCCGGGAACTAAAACTATACTACTTAGTGGACCGCTAGCATTGGATGGATAATAAATGTGCGCACCTGCATAGTCTGGTCCGTTGCGTATGTTGTCTGATTCATCGAGACTACTAACGCTATAAGGTCCTGGGTTGAGTAATGCTATTTGTGCCAAAGAGTCACAACTAACTGATGACTGCCCGAGTACACTCATCAAGGAAAATGAAAAAATCAAAGCCGTAACTAAATATCTCATTATCTTAGTTATAATACTGACAAGATATTAACTTTTTGATTTATTGAATTTCACAAAGGCCACCAAAGGACTAAAGCATCAGTAATAAATCTGCTATCGAAACAGATCCGTCTTGATCAATATCATATTCGCACATTGAATCACATCCGAAATCACTTAGTAAGATGAGTATGTCTTGAACAGAAATAATACCATCAGAATTTAGGTCCTCTATGCACATTTCTAAATCACAAATCCCATCGTTGTCAGAATCCGATGTACAGTCTCCACCACAAACTCCAATTGCATCAAAACTGTAAAAACAAGATCCATCTTCAATATTTGCTGAAGGATCATAATTACAGGCCGTGAAATCCGTGCATCCTAACAGCTCAGTATATTCATATGGACATATCCCCGATAAACTTATCGAAGTGTCAAATCCAGCTCCGGAAGATGCAGGCCATCCATTTACAATTGTTAAAGTCCAAACTCCATCACCAGATATATTATATGATGATAAGTCGACACTAGCTGAGTAAAAACCAGTAGTGGATCCTATCCAGATAAAAGGGTATACACCAGCTCCCAAACCAGAATTTACACAGACATTAGAGGGGATTCCAATACCTCCAAATTCGTAACAAGTGCCATCAGGAGATCCTATTTGGACCACCATATCAGAAGCCCAACTGCCATTATTGAGATAATTGTCAAAGTATAAATCTATGGTAACCATAGATATTGTACCTGTCCCAGTGTTTTCAAAAATTTCTGAGTTTTCATTTCCAGAGAGAGTGTCTGTAACAGCAAAATTAAGTTCATAACAACCACATAGTGGATCAGAAAATATACAATCACTATCTATTGTGGCATTTTCATCAAAATTACAAGCAGATATATCGGTACATCCCATGCAAGTTTCATATTCACAAGAATCGTCGTCATCGTCGTCATCGTCATCATCGTCGTCGTCGTCGTCGTCGTCGTCTGTCGATGTTGGGTCATAGTTACAAGCAGCGGGATCCGTACAACCATCCATGATAATGTATGCAGGCTGCTGACCCGCAATTATCAAGCTTTATGTAAATAATATAAGAGTTAGTAAACTCTTTAAATTATTGTAGATAATTCTCATAATTACAATTTATGATATAAATAAATTGAAATTCATAACCCCTTTCACGACACCAACTGACAAATGGTTACAGATTAATTTATTTAAATTTTAACATTATTTACAATTTACGAAATTAATTATATAATCACATGATGAGTAGTAACTTTTACAATAAACTCCAGTCAAAATTATTGTAGTTTTTTTATAACAAACTCAAAATCAGTGGGGTGAGTAAGGTCTAAGAATTCTCCTCCGAAAGGTATTGCCCTCATTTCTTTGGGGTTCTCCCTAAGCCATCTATCAACTGCTGTCGGAAGTTCCTTTTCATTTCTCACATCGTCCAATGGGCAGTCCTTCACTGAAATGATAAAATCAGAGAAAGACATTTTAAACATATTCATACTTACTCTTAGAGTTCCATCTGACTGAATAAAATTCGGGAGGGTTTCTTTAGGGGGTTTCTCAATAATTTGCTTCAAATATCCTTCTGAATCAATATCTGCGACTGCAAACACCGACACCCTGTCCTCAGGTAAACCCAGTTTTGAAGAGTCATAGGCAAGCATCGCACAATTAAATTTAAAAATCTCACTAAATGATTCTTCAGGTGGCATATTGTCACCGTTACAAACGACAATGGAATGATTCGATAAATCTGTATTTGACAATAGAGCCCTCTCTACTGCATCTGCAGTTCCTAAGGGCTTATTTCTGTCCTGAGGAATTGTTTGGACTACATATCTTATTTCCAAACCTTCTATGTGGTTCGATGAAAAATACTTCTCAGTGATGTGATCTTTTTCCCCAATAACAACAATTACACAATTGCTTTCCTCCTTCTTAATTCTCTTTAAAAGAAGTTCTAAAAAAGGGATCTCTCCATCGCCAACCCTGAGCATAGCTTTAGGCCTTGATGTGACTTCTTTTGCGATAACTTCACTAACACCCTCTACACTTTTCATCCTACTAGAAGCTCCTGCAGCTAGAATTACAACAGGGTTCTTTACATCGGTATTTAAACCCCAATCAACACCAGGTTCAGATTTCACGTGGTAAGCAATTGATCCATTTATGCGCTCTATTGAAGATTGAATTTGTGCAAGTAGTGATAAGTCTGATTTGCCATTGCTTTTCGGAACCATCGCAATCATACATCCTCCTCCTCCTGAACCAAATATCTTTGCACCTACCGCGCCAGCATTTACTGCAGCATCACACATTCTTTCAATCTTAATTGTGCTTATTTTCAATACATCTCGAAGAATTCCATGATGTTCATTCATAAGTGCTCCCAACTCCTCAACTGATTGATGTTCCGTCAACAATTTAGCTGTCGCCATCCTCTCTATGTCTCTATTCCTAATAGTCCCTTCAACAAGAGGTAAATCAACTTTATTTAATTTTTGTAAATCAATTTCATCCCAAACACCACCATTTTTATTGAGAATATCCAATCGATCGAATTTGCACCTTGAAAGAATTCCAATTGTATCCTTAGGAGCATTAGAATCTCCTAGCACCAAATCGAAGGATGAGTTACCAAGCTTTATATATCCATCCTTTTCGTTTGGATCTACCCTCAATGCACCACCAACCGAACAGGCTATGTGATCCATATTCCCTCCAGGAGCATCGTAATAACCCACCTCTGCCTGGAAAGCTTGGTCTGCCAATTTTATTTCTGTCGTTATGTTTCCTGAAAGCCTTTGCATAGCAGCAATCCAAGCAACTAAAAGAGCAGAAGAACTGCTACACCCAGCTTGGACTGGGACATCACTCTCAATTGTCGCATTCCACCCATATTTAGGAAGCCTACCCTCTCTTTTTGCAAGAATCAAAGATGATAGAAAATGATTTTGAACGCCCGATATTTCACTCGTTTCAAGGTTATCTAAATCAAATTTTCCGGAAAAATCTTCACCTAGTTTTGGACTCGACCAAACAACTATTCTATCCCCTCTCTCTTCAATATGTATCTTACACCTTAGGTTAACAGCCATAACAACTGAAGGCATCCCTAAGTAATCCTGATGCTCGCCATAGAGGCAAACTCTGCCTGGGGCTGAAACAGTAAATTTTCTATTTACAAAAGAATCCATTGAGCACAAATATCGACTGAAGATTCAGTAATTTTCGAACCTGTCCATAATAACATGAAAAATAGAAAACTCCCACCCATTTTTTGTATTTTAGTTGTTGTGATTGCCCTTGGATTTTATCTTCAATCCTGCGAAAGGATGGAGTCAAAAGATGTGGAAGTTGAGTTGATTATTTTAGGAACGATACAAGACGCTGGATCACCCCATATAGCCTGTATGAAAGACTGTTGTCGAAATATTTTTTTGAGACCTGTTACTGATAGAAAAGTTGTCTCTCTGGGAGTACTTGATCATAAATATCAGAAATCCTATTTATTTGAGGCCACCCCTGATATGCCTTCACAACTCAAGTATTTAAAGTCCTGTACTTCGTGGGAGGCTGAAGAAATCCCCCAGGGAGTATTTCTTACTCATGCACACATAGGTCATTATTCAGGGCTGATGTATTTCGGAAAAGAAGCGATGAATGCTTCTGAGATTTCAGTATTTGCTATGCCCAGGATGAAAGAGTTTTTATACAAAAATGGGCCGTGGAGCTTACTCGTTGAGAACAGCAACATCTCTGTGATTAATTTAAATCACAACCAAGCTGTTGAATTAAGTCATCATTTAATCGTAACCCCTATTGAAGTTCCTCACAGGGACGAGTTTTCTGAAACTGTGGGCTATCAGATTCAGGGGCCAAATAAATCCGCCCTTTTCATCCCCGATATTGACAAATGGTCGAAGTGGAATCTGGATTTAGAAAATGTGATTTCTACAGTTGACTATGCTTTTATAGATGGCACTTTTTACGACGGGGTTGAAATTAATCACCGAGATATAAGCCAAATACCGCATCCGTTTATTATTGAAACTCTAGAGCTCTTGTCAGAGATCTCTGATCGTGAAAAAGAAAAGGTACATTTTATTCACTTCAATCATACAAATCCAGTTCTAAAGAAAGATTCTCGCGTTAAAGCGAAAATTGAGGATGCCGGTTTTAAAGTAGCTCAATATGGAGCACGCATAGCGTTGTAAATCTCAAATAGCCATATTTGATATTTTTCCCTTAACGATTGTCAATTTATGCCCCAAATACGAGCGAGAAAATTATCGATGTATTCTTCTTCTTGATCTTTAGGTGGTCCGATGATAGTCTCTATCAATTCATACTTTCCATCTTTTTCCTCAAGAAGGAAACTAAAGATATAATCTGTGTTATTCCCTTCTTTATCAAAGTATGCACCAAATCTAAGGTCATTGAATAACAAATTACCATCCACAATATCTATACAAAAATAATTATTGCTAAACCATCGTAACGAGGTAATTGTTGGGTCCGAGTCAATGTTCTGAATCAATGTATGCTGCTTCTCTATTTTCGAAAACTTCACCGGAACTGTGTCGTAGAAAGAATAAAGTCCCACATAATATGCATCATTTGCTTCTGCAGTAAACGACCAAAGTATATTGTTGAAAATTGTAGGTGAGGTCATCATTCTTGTCACCTCAATGTTTTGAGCTTTCAATTCATGCTCAAAAATGTTATGAACTCTCGCTTTGTTGTATACCGTAAACAACAAATACAGAGTACTTAGTGCCAAACCAAGATAATTCACAATTCTCCTCGTTCTCTTTGTTCTTATTATAAACCCAGTTATTACAAGGCTCAGAAGTAATGGAATGGTATATAATGGGTCTACTACAGCAATTGATCCCCAACTCACTCTATAGCTTGAAAATGGCGCAAAAACCTGAGTGCCATAGACTGTGAAACAGTCTAAAATAACATGGGTAAAAAATGCAAAGAACAACATGATCTGCCACTCCTTTCGAGTCACTAGTGAAGTTGTTTTGTTAAATCTATGAATCAGCCATCCCAATAAAAGCGCAAACAGAACTGAGAATAACAGTGAATGAGAAATCCCTCTGTGGAAGGTAAGCTCACCTAGCTCCGATAAAAAAAGGCCTGAGAGAACATCCAAATCTGGAATCGTCCCACCAATGGCACCCCAAAGTATGGCTCTATTTCCAAGCTTTTTTCCTAATAAGGCTTCTCCTACTGCAGCTCCAAGAACCAATTGAGATAATGAATCCATAAATTAAAATTTGAGGGTGCAAATTTAATCCATGAAAGACATACAAGGGTTTATAATAAGTAGTTGTTTTATCAGCCTAGAGATATTTGTAACTATCCCTACAGAATTAAATAAAACGATTCCTAAATCGCCTTTATTTTGATTTCTAAACTAGTGTAGTACAGAAAATTTTCTCTGTGTAGATTTATTAGAATCCAAAACGTGAATAATATATGTTCCAGTAGTAAACTCATCTACGTTTATTCTGGCTGAATTGCCAGCCGTTGAAAGATGAGTTACTGCCTCTCCCAATAGGTTATACACAAATATATTTACTTGACCTTCAAAGCCAACTAGATTTACATTTAGCTGATCATTCGTAGGGTTAGGGTAAAGTGTAATTTCAGAATCCAAAGCTACTTCTACATCATCTACATCAGTATTGCAAGGAGTGAGATTAAGACCGTGACTCCCGAAATAAGAGGTGAAAGTATCAGTGGTTCCATTTAGAGGCCACATATCTTGCTCGAGTATTGTGCCATCGGGTGCAATAAGAATAAAAGTAGGAAAGGCACCTACACTGTAAGCACTAGTAGCAGCAATTCCGCCACCCTCAGTTCCAGATGCAGCAGGGGGGTGATTTGGCCCTCCAAATGTTTCTTCATACACTATAGTTTCAGCATCGCCTACTGTTGATTCTAGAGAAAGGAAAAAGATGTCCGCTTGATTACATCCAAAATTCATATATGCTTCAGAATAATAACCTTGGTTAGATTGACATGGACCACATGTAGTAAAGAAGAAATCAACACACACGTATGAGCCAGATGCCAACTCATCGAAAAGGTTAAACTCTTCTCCATTAGTAAATGTAACTGTAAAATCTACAGCTTGAGTAAGAGGTGTTTGGGCTGCCGCTGAAAGTGACAACGTAGCAAAGAAAAACAGGATGTAGATTTTTTTTATATACATGATTTTTAATTTTCCTTATCCTTGACAATAATTGTTCTTGAAGAAACTATACCCCCAGTGATTCCGGAAATAAGGAAATCTCCAAAAGTAAACTTCGATATCACTTCACATGAACCGTCCGTAGGTGTTTGCACATCTGTTCTGCCAATAGGAAATAAGCCAAAACCGATCCAAAATTGTTTGCCTTTTGCATATGTGTATTGTTTGCCTGAGTCTTCCTTGTAATCACCAACAGTCGTAGAAGTTGTCATACAAGAAGACAGAATAAAAAGGACAGAGATAAGTAAAGTATAAAATGTTTTCATATGAATATTATTGTATTTAATGGATAAATATAATAAATAAACAATGAATACTTTATAAATCAAAATACTATACAAAACAACACCTCTTGTTGTTGTTAATATTACAGCTCATTAAATATAAATGTTTAAATTCAAATACTTAACTATTCTATCTCTTTACCTATTATTTACTAGCATTCAGGCATATGCTCAACCCGACAATGATCTTTGTTCTGGGGCATTGGATATCTCTGAATTAATTGGAAATGACATGGGCGTTCTGAATGAAGTTGGTCCATTTACAAATGTTGATGCTACTGCTGAAGATGGATTGTCGGACGATTTAATTGGAAATTGGTTTGATTCTGATCCCAATGGGACTCAACAGAGTGTGGATCAAACTGTATGGTTTCACTTCACTGGTGATGGTGGCACGTATCAACTTAAGACGTTAAGTTGTAACACTTCTTTTTCTGCCAATGACACACAAATGGCGCTTTATCATGGCGCTTGTGATGACCTTACTTTTGTTGGTGCAAATGATGAACTTATGGGATTCTGGAGTGGAGATTGGGGCTGGTTTTATTCATTTCTTAATTTCAAAACTGAAGTGGGTGCTGACTATTGGCTTATGATAGATGGATTTAATTACAACGATGGTAACACACCAGATGGCGCATTCTGTCTTTCGTCTATAAAATTGAATCCTCTGACAGATCACAATACATGTACCGATGCGCTCATATTGGATGATTTCCTCTCTGCTACTGAAGACAATCCAAGTCAAGCTGGACCTTTTGATAACACCTTGCTTGGGAGCAACATCATGCCTGACACTAATGCAGACAACATTGGCATAGAGTGCTGGGAGGACGGACCAACGGAAGACGGTTCAGTGTGGTTTAAGTTCACAGGAAATGGAAATTCATATACAATTACCCCAACATTCTGTGGTGATGATGTTTTTGCTTACTTCTGGGGATTTGATGCTCAAATGGCTATATATACTGGTGACTGCGGTGAATTAGTCCCTGTGGGATGTAGTGAAGATGTCGATACAGACAATACGATGTATTGGCCTGAGATTGGATTAGACACTCAAGAGGGGGTCACTTACTATGTCAGATTAGATGGCTTCCATTGGACAAGTAATGGTATGGAATGGAGTGCGCAAGGCGCGTTTTGCATTAACGCATTTGCTGGAAATATTAATGGCATCAACAACATACAAGCGCTCGACGTTAATTTCTTCCCTAACCCTTGTTACGGTGATATTACACTTACCTGGGAAGGAGGAGATGACGTTGCTGACGTTGTGGCATTCGACCAGCTTGGGAAAAAAGTTGGCGTATTCCTTAACGTGACTCAAGGTCAAAAAATCAATCTTAATGTGAGCGCAGGAATGTATATCTTAAACATAAGAAGTGACAATTATACTGGATCAGTCACAGTGGACGTTCTAAGCGAATAGTCATTTTTTCAACATATAGGTAAAAGGCCCTCCTATAACAGGAGGGCCTTTTTAATGCAATAACGATAACTTAAATATAAGACTTTAATATGACTTTAACATGACAATAGGATGCGGTTATTAGTGATAATTTTGTGAAAAAATTAGAACGAATACAAAATGAACATTCAATACTCCTTCTTAACGATTGCACTCTTATATTCAGTAACGCTCATAGGTCAAACAACTGACATTGTAACGATGGGTGCTGGCTATATTGATCAAAGTTTTTACAGCCTTTCTAATGGTGAAGTTGCGACCGCGAACAACACCAACTGGGACATCGCATTTTCACTAAATGCTATGTCAGCAACCGTTAGAATCAATGGCGGCATGGGCACTGCTCTTTACAAAGTTCCAAATGTGGACGTTAGTGGTTGGGCAGATGTCGACACACTTGGTTTAAGCACTTGGCCGCAACTTATAAACTCTGAATTATCTTGGAGTGATGGGGCCTTCAATACGAACTCAGAAGACATGAACTATGGATGGGGGAATTACGATATCATCACCCATGTTGTAGTTGGTGATGCTGTTTTTATCGTCAAATCAATTGATGGAGAATGGAAAAAATTAATGATTGAAGACCTTGACGATGGTGTCTTTAGCTTTATGTACGCAAACCTAGATAGTTCAGACGAGATTTCCACTTCAATCGACAGGGCGGAATATGAAAATAAGAATTTCGTGTACTACTCTCTGTCTTCTCACATGGTAACGGACCGAGAGCCTCTGATTTCAGACTGGGATTTGACATTCACAAAGTACATTACAACACTTTCACCTGGGGTTTACTACAGTGTGTCTGGCGCATTAGCTAACAACAATATCGAAATTGCAGAAGTGAATGATTTGTCGAATCCTTTTACATACAGCGATTATGAATCTCACGGCTTCTTATCAGATATGAATATCATCGGATATGATTGGAAATCATATAACATGTCTGCGTTCTCATACGAGTTAGAAGAAGAAAGATGTTATTTCGTGAAGAACCTTGAGGGAAGTATTTATAGAATCGTTTTTACAGATTTCGCTGGAAGCAGTTCTGGTGACATTACCATTAATAAAGAATTAATGAGTGGAAGCTCCGTTTTAGATGATGAAAACAACACTAATTTTTTTAGTGTTTATCCAAACCCTGCTTACAACAATACCACAGTTCTAATAGACGCTCAAGCCAAGCAGGTACAGTTAACCATATATGATGTTCGAGGCAAGAAAATGTTCGAGGCTCAAATGCCTGGAGGGTTTCAAGAGACATCGATATCCACTGCTGATTTTGAAAAAGGACTTTATTTCGTTGATGTTACGTTTAATGGGACTCATTCCTCTCAAAAACTAATCATACAGTAAATTTTCGAATATGATCGCGTTGAATTTTACAGATTTCTAAAGGATGAGAGGATTCTTGATTCTTGTTTTGATCTTGACATCGACAAGTGTAAAAGGTCAATCACTTACTGTTTTAGACAAAAATGACACACCTGTTTCATTTGTACATGTAAGGTTTACTGATATCGATAATAAAGAATCAATCATTATTTCTAATGATATGGGAGTTGTTAAACTTCCTAATGATCTAAATAAGCAGGCAGGAATCCTGACATTGATTTCACACATTTCGCATGTAACTTATTTGGACACACTCCTCTTTATTGATGATATTACCATCCACCTTGAGCCGTCTGAAATACTACTCGATCAAGTTGTCGTAACTGCTCAAATGACAGAAAATATCTCAGAGAATGCAGTTCAAAAAATCAAAATTATTGATCAGAAAAGAATAGCAGCTCAAGGAGCTGTTAGCTTAAGAGATCTACTTGAGCAAGAAACGAATGTTCGACTTTCTCAGGACAATATCTTAGGCAGTTCAATAAGCATACAAGGAGTTTCTGGACAAAATGTGAAAATCCTAATGGATGGTGTCCCCATCATTGGAAGACTAAATGGGAATATCGATGTAAGCCAAATTAATTTGAATAATATTGAGAGAATTGAGATTGTTGAAGGACCACTATCTGTCAATTATGGAACTGATGCACTTGCAGGGACAATCAACCTAATCAGCAAGAAAAGCGGGGAGTCAAATCTATTTATTAATAGCTATTATGAAACTGTAGGTAAATATAATCTAGACTGTTTGATGAACTATTCGGCGAATAACCATCAACTTTCGTTATCTGGCGGAAGGAACTATTTTGATGGGTGGTCTCCGAGTGATGATTTTAGATTAATACCTACAGCTACTATTGCCGATACTAATCGATACAAGCAATGGAAACCTAAAGAGCAGTATTTTGCTAGAGCACAGGATGTCTTTGGTAAAAATGAATGGAGCATAAGGACGTATGCTGATTTTTTCTTTGAAGAGATTCTAAATAGAGGATTTCCTAGAATGCCATATTTTGAGACTGCTTTTGATGACATATACAATACATGGAGGAAGAATATTGGGGTAGATTTTAACACGAAATTAAATGACAAGAATTTGAGTGTTATCGCCTCTTATAACAATTACAAGAGAATTAAAAACACGTACTTCAATGAACTCACTACATTAGAAGAAGTGATTTCTGAGAATGAAGCAGATCAAGACACTTCTGTGTTTAACAGCGTGATGAGCCGAGGGAGTTTCGGTGGGACATTTTCGGAGAACATTTCAACTGAAATAGGTTATGATATTGTCATTGAAGAGGCAAGAGGGAGAAGAATCGAGGGGAACACTCAAAATCAAGGTGATTTCGCTTTGTATTCGAATACAGAGTGGCGTCCCTCAGACAAGTTAATCATTCGACCAGGTGTCCGTTTGTCATACAATACAGATTACACAGCGCCATTAGCTCCATCAATTCATATAAAATATAATTATAAGAAATTTATATTAAGATCTTCCTTTGCTAAAGGATTTAGAGCTCCTTCCTTGAAGGATCTTTATTTCGAATTTGTGGACATCAACCACAACATCGTTGGAAATCCCAATTTAAAAGCTGAAAACTCAAACAACTATCAGCTGTCAGTCGATTGGAAGAACATTCGCAACAACTATATCATAAGAGGAGAAATGTCGTTTTTCTATAATGATATTCACGATCTCATAACACTAGCGAATACATCAGATGATGCGTATTCTTATATTAATATAGGAAAATATAAAACACTTGGAACGAAGGCAAATATCAATGTCACATTTGAGTTTATAAAGTTTAATGGTGGAGTTTCATATATTGGTAGACAGAACAACATCGAAGAAGTCGCCCCATATAGCTATGCATTAGAATGGAACTCTAATTGTACATATGAAATAACAAAGTGGAATTCTAATGTTGCTGTTTATTATAAAAATACAGGGGCTTTACCTTCTTTCTGGATGAATGCTGACGGAGAGGTTCTAGAATCGGCTATAGATGGATATCAGATGATGGATCTGACGTATTCGTGGTCTAATCCTAAAAATAATCTTAAAGTAGTTGTGGGCTGTAAGAATGCGTTTAATATTAAAAACGTAAATAGCATCTCTGGCTCACCAGGCGCCCACCAATCGGACGCAAGTGGGATGTCTGTGGGATATGGGAGGACGGTTTTCACATCACTAAAATGGAGTTTGAAATGAGATGTATACTATCTATCATCATTGTAGCTTTTATAACAGGGTGTAATCCAGGTGAGATTCCCATTTCTCCTCATGCCAGTGGTGAACTCGAAACTACAATGATAGAAATAGGATCTGAGTACAATAATCAGATATTTTATAATTTAGAGAGCAACTCTGTTGTATCTCAGAATGAAAAAACAGATTGGGATTTAGGTTTTCTAACAGGAGTTGATGATTGGCATATTGTTATAAATTCATCCAAAGCGGGAGGTATATGGAGCGTTGAAAACTTAGATTTTGAAGACACACCTGAAATCGAGGATGCCGTCTGGGAATTTGATAGCCCTAATGGCAATCTTGACAGTACAGCTATTGATGATTATCGCAACTCCGATAAGTTTTATGTTGTTGATTTAGGATATTCCTCTACCGAAGAGCAGCTTGGATATATGAAGTTGAAAATTGACTCCGTGAATGAATCTGGTTATTTTATCAGGACAGCTGACCTTACACATGAGCAAGAATCATTAGTTTTTATTGAAAAAGACGCTGATTTACATCGAGTTTGCTTCTCCTTCTCTGAAAATTTCGCAGTAGACATTGAACCTCTTTCATCCGATTGGGACTTGCTCTTCACGCAATATACAAATTTGTTCTACGATCCATTTTCCGCCTATTTAGTAACGGGAGTATTGATTAATTCACAATATATTACTGTGGCTATTGACTCTGAAAAAGAATTTAACGAAATAACATATGAAGATATTGAATCCTACTCATTCTCTTCAAATCAAGATGTGATTGGATATGATTGGAAAGATTTTGATTTTGATTCTGGATTTTATTTAATTTATGCAGAAAAAAATTATATCATAAAGAATGGCCTCGATCAATACTTCAAGATACATTTTATCGACTTTTACGATGATTTAGGCGAGAAAGGACACCCCACTTTTGAGATCCAGCAGCTCTAGCCATACAATATCAGAAAATATCACCATCTATTTTTACTACTGACAATCATAAACAGGATTTGTAACATAGTTTAGCAGAATAAAACACACCATTATGCACGCAATCATACACACAGAAAAAGGAGATTTAAAAGTGGAATTTTTCGAAAAGGATGCTCCCAATACTGTAGCTAACTTCGTGAAACTCGCCAAAGACGGGTTTTATGAAGGACTTACCTTTCACAGAGTTATTCCAGATTTTGTAGTACAAGGAGGTTGCCCACAAGGGTCTGGTGTTGGAGGCCCTGGATACCAAATAGATTGCGAGATAGACGGAGATAACCAGCACCACGATACAGGTGTTTTATCTATGGCGCATGCAGGTCGCAATACTGGTGGATCACAGTTTTTTATCGTGCACTCAAGAACAAATACGGCTCACTTAGATCGCAATCACACATGCTTTGGAAAAGTTGTGGAGGGGATTGATGCCATTAACGACATAAGTCAAGGTGATACCTTCAGTGTTGAGGTGATTGACTGATTCGTGAAGTCTTATCAACGAGAGATACGCCAACCTAACCAACCCATAGGAATATAGGCAACTGTTAAATCTAAGACGATAAACCAAAGAGGAGCGGGTAGCATGAACACCATCATTGTACCTCCTATTAGAAAAAACGCCCCGACAATCAAAGCAAATGTTTTCTTGTATGTAGATGCAATCTTAGCAGCGATAAAAGCTCCTGCTAATGTCCCTAATGCGTGAGCTAAGAAAGGGAATATGAAAAACTTCAAATCCCAATTCATTGCGTTCATAGGTTCAAATGATTCAGATAAAGGGAAAACTTTTGAACCTGCAACAATGAATGACATATTTAAAACTGATCCAAGTATTACACCTGCTATCAAGGCAAAAATATTTCTGAGTATTGTTTTCATAAAGTAAATATGGTGTAATTTTATTTGAGAATTAAATGAATCACCCGTTAAGACATCCAAACCCGACATCAAATGAAAAAATCAGAAAAAGATTGGGCTTCTCAGCTTACTGCAGAAGAGTTTAAAATATTAAGAGAAAAAGGCACTGAGCCAGCTTTTTCAGGTAAATATGATCAATTGTATGACAAGGGAGATTACGTGTGTAAAGGATGTGGAGAAAAGCTTTTTGATGGAGAGAGTAAGTTTGACAGCGGCTGTGGTTGGCCTAGTTTTTCTAAACCTGTAGAAGATGATGCGATAGAAGAAACTCTTGACACTTCGGGAGGAAGAATACGTACTGAAATTACTTGCGCAAAGTGTGACGGACATATGGGGCATGTCTTTGATGATGGCCCAACTTCTACTGGCAAGCGTTACTGCGTTAATAGCGTATCAATAGAATTTAAAAAGAGGGAGTGAAAACATCATTGTAAATCCTCCTTGCGGAAATCACTTGCGCTAATTAAAGCCCTAGAGTCGTATGTTTGAATCATGGAGATTTCGTTTGGGTATATTATTACATTTATTTCATTAATCTATGGACTTGCGCTTACGCATGCATTATCATGTGTTGCACGGTTAATTCAAAATATAAGTGAGATTAAAAATTATTGGTTGTGGTGGGTTTGGGCTGCTTGGTTTTTTTTGCTTGCACTTGGATTCTGGGTAAGCGTATATTCTTTATGGCATGATTGCGTTGATTGGAGTCTATTAAAATTTTCGTTTGTGACCATACAAGCGTGTCTATTTTATTTGTGTTTTTATTTATTTTTTAATACACAAGAAGAAATAAATAACAATTTAGAAGAGGGATTCAATAACAATAAAAGACATGTGTTCATCTTAGTTGGTCTTTTGTTTATTCTCATGTTTGTTATGGGTCCTATTGTTGCAAACTCAGAACAGAATTATGGAGCAGATATGGACTTCAGTAAGATATTTCTACCCATTATATTCATTGTTTTCGCATTCATAAAAAATAAAATCGCCAATTACATTTTTGCCTTTTTCATGTTAAGTCAATTTGTATTACAAATTATTTCAACTACATAAAATCCCTGAAAAATTATTTAGTAACAAGGATGGAGTATGAAAAAATGAAGGAACACCTAAAAGCGATTGCGATTTGGGGAAGCTTATGTGTTCTATTCTGTGTGGTACTTTATCTGAGTACAAATAGCATAGTTGACACTTTCCATTTCTATCATCGACTTTACATGGAGTGTGAAAAAGACATCCCTCAAGTACCATGGATGATCCTGTTTTATGAATCTTATTACCTGTTGATTTTTCTGAGTATTGTACTCGTTAAATCTCCTCAGAGTATACGTTCATTAAGTATTACGATGATGGTGAGTTCCGCTATTGCTTGTACAATTTTCTTACTGTTCCCAGGAGAAATGGGCTTCTCTAGAACTGAAAATATTCAAGGTTTTGAATCACTTTTCGAAGCTCTACATACTATAGACAAGCCTCACAATCTTTACCCTTCGCTACACATAACTTTCTCTTCCATATCAGCTTTTGCTCTCATTAAACAAACCAAACAAAAGCTCTTCCACGCCCTATTGATCCTTTGGGTAATTATGATCTCACTATCTGTAATCCTAACGCATCAACATCACCTGTTCGATATCGCAACAGGTTTTGTTTTGGCATGGATCACCTTAAAATTCGTTTATATAAAACTCGAATCAGCAAAACAGTGACTTGCAAACGAATTAACAGTAGTCGACTTATTCCTTGATTATTTTGAACGTCTTGACCTTAGTATTAAGGATGTATACTCCTTTTAAAAGTTGACTCACTTCAATAGACGAAGCGTTCCCTTCTAAGATGAGCTCACCTTTTAATGAGAAGAGTTGGTAATCAACCGTTGATGATAGAATGATTTTATCCGTGGTAGGGTTAGGATATACAAGTGTTTCTAGCTCTACAACTTCGATACCGTCTATCTCATCAAGGTTAAATCTCCACAGATCGTTGAGGGTTTCGGAATTACCATCATCATATTGTAGGCCTGAAGTAAAGTAGAGAACGTCGCCTACGATGAAACAACCTGGAGCCCACTTGCTGTGTCCTGGATGCGGTGGAAGGCTGAACCATGAATCCGTTTCAGGTGTGTATTGCCAAAACTCACCTGTTTCAAGATAAGAGTGAGTATCACCATCCCCACTGAGAGCGTAACCCTTTCCATTGTATGAGAACTGTGTTCCTGCAACGCGCCCTTGATCTGGAATGCTCGCAACTTGTGTCCAAGTGTCAGTGTCCTACTCGTATTTATAAAAATCGTTGTAAATATCGTCTCCGTGTCCAAATCCCACGTATGCAATATCATCAATGGAAAAGAAGTATGGATGGTGTCTTTTTTCAGCGATGAAGTCAGCCTTTTGCTCCCAAATATCTGTAGCGATGTCATATGCCCACCAATCGTCAAGGTTTTCGAAATTACTCCCTCCAAGTCCTACATATATTTTACCTCCCGCTTCAAGCATTGCGGGATGTAGCCTTCCTCCACAAGGGCATGAAGCTAGCTCAGTCCATGCTTCTGTTATAGGGTCATACTCCCACAGGTCATCTAATGGTCCTAAATCAAAAGTCCCAAAACCTACATACGCCTTTCCGTTGTGCTCAATTCCATAAGCATATCCTCTGGGATAGCCCGGAAAATTAGGAAGCTGTGTCCACGTGTCTGAAGTGGTGTCGTATTTGTAAAAATCTTTAACGTAGTATCCATTTTCATTTTCTCCAGCCAACACATATCCGTCAGTTCCGATTGAAAAAGTAATGGGATGATTTCTTCCTAGTCCTGGATAGTCTTCAAGCTGTATCCAGTCTTGAGCAAAATGAATGTTATAAGCCAGGGAAAATAAAATAAAAATAAAAATATTTTTCACAGTATAAATTTTAGGTTTCAATGAATAAATCAGGTCTTTATTCTACTAAAAGGGCATCAAGTGTAGGTCGAATCTCTTCGGAAGAAGGACGGTCAGCGTCTAGGTTTGACACATTTCCTTCTGAGTCGAATAGCATAAAGCGCGGAATGCTATTTATGGCGTAATCTTTTGTGATTTGGCTCCATCCATCGGCAAAAAGCTGGACGCCTTTTATGTCCTTATCCACCATCATGTCCAGCCAAGCCTGTCTGTTTTTATCTTCGTCAACACTTACGCCTATGAATGTAACATTCTTGTCGCTGTACTCAGCTTCAAGTTCATGCAGGAAAGGCATTTCAGCGCGACAAGGGCCACACCATGTAGCCCAAACATCAACGTATACAACTGATCCTACAAAATCAGAAAGGGAAACATTATTGCCGTCTTTATCTGGATATGTGAAGTCAATAGCTGCTTCTCCAGATTGTGGAAGCGCTGCAAGAACTGACCTGCGATTGATAATGTATTCTTTGGTAAAATTCATTCCTTCAAGGATTGAATTGTAGAATATCGAGTTTGATTCTTTAAAAGACTCAGCCTTAACTAAAAATGGTTTGTAGTATTCATTTAACAATGAATCCAGTACATCGTCTTCCACCTCAGTAATTTTAGGAAAATCACTATTCTCGTTAGCTATGTATTGCCATGCGTAGTAAGAACTCTCATCACTCCCTTGATATGAAATAGACTCATCGAATTGTTCAGTATCGATCGTTAATTTAATATCGTCACCAGGTTGAAGGTACATCTTCGTGCTTTCCTCCCCATGGAAGAAGTTCACGTCGGAAGCTGTGTCCCATTCGAACTCAATTGCGAAAAAACCTGTCGCAGTATCAAGTACTGTGATATAGGTAGAATCCGGAGCGTAGAATTTAATCGTATCACCTATGTGATTTGTCACAACTCCAGATATGGTGGCCGAAGTGGATTGAGTCGGCTTTTCAACTTTAGGGGCAAAAAACATAAAGTAGCCGAAGAACCCTAAAATGAGCAAAATAGTAACAATTTTAGATAAATTCATATGTGAAAGTTAAAGTACAATTCAACCAACTAAATGAAATGTTCGTTTCTTTATTTATATACCGTAGAGGAGTATTCTAAAGCATTTCAATAGTTTGCTAATAAACAGCGAGTTGAACAATTTCGAGGATTAACAAAATTAAAGATTATTTAATTCAATAGAAAATCACTCTATCAATTTCCCTAATGTACTTTTACATACCTCAATGATTGAAAGATGTACACTCGACTTTTGTTCTCCACTTTTTTCTTATTTAGCTCTTTGGGAGTTCTAGCCCAAACCCCTTGCGTTAACGGTATGGCAGGCGCATATCCATGTGAGAATATAAATCTACTTTCGTTTGTAGAGAATGGAGATATAGGGGGAGGATCGATGAATGATATCTGGGGGTGGGTAGACCCATTAGATAGTGCCGAGTATGTCATACTTGGCAGAACAAATGGAACTGCATTCCTCGACATCACTGACCCTGTTAACCCTATTTATTTAGGCAATCTTCCTACCGCAACTCAGAACTCTACATGGCGTGATATTAAGGTTTACAACAACTACGCTTTTATCGTTTCTGAGGCTGGGGGACATGGGATGCAAATTTTCGATCTGACACATCTGAGAGATATCGAAGCACCACCACTCTTGTTTGAGGAGGATGCGCTTTACAATGGATGGGAAAATGCACATAACATTGTGATTAATGAAAGTACGGGCAGAGCTTATGGAGTGGGAACAAACACGTTCGAGGGTGGACTTCACATTCTTGATATCAGCGACCCTTTGAATCCCACTTTGATAGGAGACTTCTCTGAAGACGGCTATACACATGACGCGCAGGTTGTAAATTACTCTGGGCCAGATTCGAATTTCCAGGGGAAAGAAATTGCATTTGCTTGTAACGAGAACACCGTGACAGTTGTAGACGTAACCGATGCTAGTAATGCTAGTTTAATCAGCAGCACTGGATATCCTGGTTCATCGTATACTCATCAGGGATGGCTGACAGAAGATCACAGGTATTTCCTAAGCAATGACGAACTCGATGAACAGAATATCGGAATAAATACAACCACGTTTATTTGGGATATGCTAGACCTTAGTTCGCCTGAAATTATTGGGACCTTCGTTTCTAGCACATCAGCTATTGATCACAATCTTTACACGCATAATGGGTATGTTTATCAATCTAATTATACAGCTGGATTGAGGATACTAGATACCGAGAATATTGCTGATGCAAACCTCGAAGAAGTTGCATATTTTGATCTCTACCCCTCTAACAATTCTGCTCAATTTGACGGGACTTGGTCCAACTATCCATATTTCCCCTCTGGAGTAATTGCTGTTTCTCACATTCAAGAAGGATTGTTTTTATTAGGCTTATCGGGAGAGTTAAGCGACCTAGGTTGCACCGATTCTGAAGCATGTAACTACGATCAAAATGCTATTGAAGATGATGGTTCATGTATTGGATTTAACATCTGTGGAGGATGTGAAAATGAAGAATTATTCTGTGTTGGTTGCACTGATATTGATGCTTGTAATTACTCATTAGATGCTACTATTGATGATAGTACTTGCTTCATAATAGCACCTCCCTTACCACAAACAATTATGCAGGAAGATGTTGGTGTTGAGTTCCAAAATGAACCCGGTACTTTTTGGTATGAAAGCGAAACCGCATCAGACCCCATATCCATAGGTGAATCATTTGAAATGTCGTTTGAACTGTTCCCCCAAAATATATGGGCGGCGAATAGCGACGGAGAGTGGGATGTTGTAGGCGGAAAGGAGGAGCCTGACTTCAACAATGGCCAATACCACGACAACAATGCATACTGGCTAGAATTTGATGTCTTCGAATCTGTCGTTTTTGAATCCGTAGAAGTATATTCTGTGCAATCAGCTTTGCATAGCATACTTATTTTGGATACAGATGGAAGTCTATTGAGTGAAGTCTTTCAAGAATTAGATGAAGGCTGGAATGAGTTTATATTGGATGTCGAACTTCCTGCAGGTGAAGGATATGGTTTGAGTGCAGGTAATAACGAGCCATATCTCTGGCGTGACGCTCCAGGCGCAGACATTAACTACCCTTATGAGATAGGGTCCTTAGCTAGCATAGTAAGCACAACCGTTACAAGTAACAATCAATACAATTACTACTATTTCTTCTACAACTGGCGTATGCATTCTGCCGATCCTTGCATCTCTGAAAGAGTGGAGTTTAACGTGGTTATTGATCCCTCAAGTAATGTAGAAGTTGGAGATCCTGAAATAAATAAATCGTTAGTTAAAATTGTTGATCAACTAGGGAGAGAAGTTAATGAGGTGATAGGCCAAATTGTTTTCTATATCTATGACGACGGTTCCGCAGAGAAAGTGTTTGTTGTCGAGTAATGATGTTGCTCTGAAAAAGTTGTTCTTATTGTTGGAATATGTCGCTTATTCTTCTAATGTGATCAGGACCTATTCTACAGCATCCTCCAATAATATCAGCTCCTAAGTTTATCCATTCTTTGGACATCTCCACAAAATATTTTGGTTCTGATAGGCCCATCCAAGTTTTACTTTGAGCGTTGTATACCTCTCCAGAATTGGGATATACAATGACTTTATTGTCCCCACAGCTTGCTTTTATATACGGTATTAAATCCGAGATGTATTTCGGATTCGTGCAATTTACCCCAACGGCAAAAACTTTTGGATGATTTTTAAAGATCGCAACACATTCGCTGATTTTTGATCCATCGTTTAGATGTTTACCGTCTTTACAAGAAAAGGATATCCAGGCAGGTGTATCTACATGCAATAATATTTCTGAAAGTATTCCTGCTTCTTGAAAACTTGGGATCGTTTCACAAGCTAGAATATCTGCATTTGAACGATCTAATATTCTCATTCTTTCAAGGTGAAAATCCCTCAATATTTTATCCGAAATAGCATAGTTACCTCGATATTCGGATCCATCAGCTAAATACGCACCATACGGTCCTACACTAGCTGCAATAAGAGGCTTATTATCAATAACACCTGAATCCAAAGCGGTTTTAATTGCAATCTCAGCCAATTGGATAGATTTTAAAATGAGTTTTTCAGCTGAACTCCTCTTGTAACCAATTGCTATTAACCCAGGGATAGATGCTTGATAGCTAGATGTAGTTATGCATTGAGCTCCCGCGTTAATATAATCGAGATGTGCTCTAATTATAGCCTCTGGATTCTTCTCCAATAAATTAGCTGTCCATAATTTATGTTTTAAATCGCACCCTTGCGATTCTAATACATTTGATAGGCCTCCATCTATTAGTGATGGGTGATTATCTTTCAAGTTGTCATTCGAAATACTGACACTCATATTCTCCAGTTCTTTCTAGTCTATTTTCTTTCAGGTGGTATCATACCTTTTCTGAATAGCCTAGGCCATGCCCTATAAATAATTGTGCTTGAGAACACGGAGGTTTTTCACAAGGATCACTGTGCCAAATTAAAACCTAAGGTTAAAGAAATTCGGCTACCTGTAGTGTAATCTGTGGAGGATGCCGGAACATAAATCTCAGTTCCTGTTGCAGCGTCCCAATCCCATCCTCCACCTTCTTCATATGTCTCAGACTTTCCTGGAACAAAGGATAAATTTATAGGAACATTAAGGTTGCCTGTTGTGAAAGTATATCCTAAGGCGAGAACCATACCTACACCAGTCAAAGAGAGATTAGGTCCTAATGCACCTTCAAATCCACTCTTTGACCTTAAGCCAAAAAGTGAAGAAACAGAAGGTAAAAACAAACCTCTTTCCATTCCGCCAACTAAAAACACCCACTCCACTAAGCCAGATATATCTTCACTTTCAATAAATCTAGATTCAAGCTGCCAACCATACTGTGTAATTAATGCTGTTGATGAATTTCCCCATCCATCATCCCCGGGCATCATTAGATCATTTTGAATAAAATCCGCTGCTGAACCTGCAGTTACAATTGTTGCACCAACTCTTGGCCCCGCAAGCTTAACAACTTGGGCTTGAGATATAAAAACTACAGAAATTAATGCAATTGATAAAATTATTTTATTCATAATTTAAATTTATTGTGTATGTGAAGATGCAAACATAAATTAAAAGCGAATATAAATTATCTGGTGCTCTTAATATTTGCAACAAAATAGGCTGAAGCTATTTTTGTTACAAAGCGAGGTGATTAATAAGAACACGAATCAATCTTCCTCACAAGTTCTTTCATTGATTACTCAACTACAAACTTCTTCTCTATTGAACCGTCATCGTAGATATATAACAAAATTTGAGGCGCTATCTCAGAGATTTCTCGACCTAATAAATCGGTAATTTTTTCTAATGTTTTATCTCCTACAGCATTTGGTTTTTCAATCGCCACAGGCGATTCACACAGACTTTCAAAAAACAACCAGGCTTCTCTGCTTGAATCTATGTCCATATTTCCATATGCTCCAGGCCAATCATGACCTCCGCCGTTGACTGTATATAACCAAACCTTGGCGCACTCCTCATCTACACCATATTTCTCGTACGAAACGGTACTTCCATCATTGTTAGAAATATTGGGGAAATTACCTGTTGAATTTAATTCCAAGTCATATAAATCCACAAAAAAGTCTATAGTAGCTGAGATACTAGGATATGCCCCCCAACCATCTTGGTTATTCACATCTCCATTGTAGTAAGTGACATTGTCCTGTGTTCCATGGATTTCTAAAATCCCCACATTTTGAGACGGGGTACAATCGTCCATGATGTCTTGCATAATCATCCCTGCTATAGGAGCGACGCCTAAGAAAGATTCAGAGGCTTCACAAGCAAGTAAATAACAAAAATCTCCACCATTTGACATCCCCGTACAAAACACCTTGTCTGAGTCAATCGAATTGTCTGCGGAAAACAAGCTTATTAAATCCTCTAAAAAAGCCACGTCGTCCACCGTTTCATTGTTTTGGAAATCATAGCCAACATTAAAGAACGTACTCCCATAAGAATCTTCTATACCTTGAGGATAACACACCGCAAATCCATACTCAGTTGCCAAATTGTTAAAGTCAGAATAATTCATGATTCCCTGTGCGGTCCCAGTATACCCATGACAGACGAATACCAAAGGACAGTTTTCTGGCGCACTACTGGGTTTAAAATAAATATACTCTCTTTGAAACTTACCACTGTTGATCTCACCATACTCAATGACCATGATAGAATTGGTGAGACTGTTATTTGTGAGGTCTTCGTCTTGCTGACCATTCACATTTGTCACCGTCACATCGATGGGATACAATCCAGCGCTCTCAGCATAAAACTGATCTTGATGTGTAAAATCATATGCGTTTCCTGACGATATAGAAAGATTTTCATAAGATTGTGAATAGGACATGGCGCCACCTTGTGACCAGACAATATCAAAACTTTCTATCGTTTCTGCGCCTATGTTGGTGATGACACCTTCAATATTGACAGCTGCACCCAATGAGATGTTTGTAGGAAAAGTCAACAAGGTCATCTCAGCATTTAATCCAAAAGGTTCGTAAATAACGACATCATCAATCGCCCAACCAAACATCCATCCCCCATCGTCATCATAATGAAAGCCAAGTAAAACATCATTGTATTCAAGTATTTCCGAGAGATTAACACTGTGATTTTCCCATACGGTATTATCTGAATTTCCATTCCCAACTATTTCCGTCAACACAATCCACGAGTCACCTCCATCTAAAGAATACTCAATAGTCGCCCGATCTGTATTGCCTTGAAATGTTTCTCCGGAAAAAAAGCTTGCAAAAGATAAAATAGCATTGTCCACGTCGCCAAAGTTTAACGGAGGAGTAATCAGATAGTCTTCACTTTTATTGCAATCACACGCATCATCATTTGTTGCGACAAAGGTGCCGTGAGGATCAATTCCCCACCATTCACTCTGTAAGTCATTACTCATTCCGTTCAGCCAACCTCCATCATCTGAAAGTGTATACTGGCTCCACAAGTCCGGCAAACCATCTTGAGTCGTGGTTGAAAAATCTTCGTCCAACAAGATTGTCTGTGCAAAGACCGAATTGAAGGACAAGAAAAAGATGAAAAATACTAACCTCATGTGATTTGAATTACAATTCTTAAAATGAACAAGGAGTATATAAATCCCTATTTGTCTTGGAATATGTTTTAAAAGATAAGACTATTTATGAGAGAAATTCTTAAGGGAAACTGTGAATAGAGGTGTAAACCCTGATCAGAATATGGAAATTATTTCTGACATTGTTTAACGAATATACATATTTGTTAACAAGATACGAGTTATATCCTAAATTAGTCCCTCTTTTAAATGATTACAGTAGGAGTCTTGTACCTTTTTGACTTTTATATCAGTCTTTCCAATGAGTTTATCTTCACGATTGCATTTGGTCTAATCATAGATGACTCGATCCATATTGTCAGTTCTTTTATTCATCATAAAAAAACCAACTTAAACAACGAAGAAGTTTTAAATTATGTTAGATATACAACTGGACAGGCTGTGATTAAGACAACAATTGTAGTGATTTTATGCTTGCTTCCATTGTTATTATCTCAATTCAAATCCGTTTCCCAGTTGTCTATCATAACAAGCGTAACGGCCGTATTTGCAATTGTTTTTGACCTTCTCTATTTACCCTGTGATTTTAAATAAATTTAAATAAACTCAGTCTTACTGAAATTCCCGGACGGATGTATACCGAGAACCAACAAGACGAATCGATGATTTATTAAAATAAACATCTACTTTTGCAGCATGACGCTTTTAATTTCTAGAATTTTCTCTGGTTTTTCACATCTATTCTATGGAATAACAACCTTGTTTGTTCCATTTTATATCGATGAATTTATTAGGTATGGGTTTTCGGACTTTAGAATCTTAATTGGACTTAGCCAAGTTGTTTTTGGTTTGGGGCTATTGTTGTCAAGATTAAATGTGAAGATCACAATTGTTAGCTCATTATTTTTGGCCCTGCTTATGACTGGTGCCTTAATTGTAAGAATTAAGATCGAAGATGATTCGATTCAGTCATTGCCAGCAATAGGGTACTTTATTCTTAATTCCTTTATCTTTATTAAAAGCATGCAATCTTTAAAAACATTAAAATGAAATATATAAAAGAACTCCTGATGTTGGTGGTGTCACTTTTGGTACTTAATGTCTGGCTCCTTAGACTAAATAATGCAACGATATACAGAGGTGGAGACGCATTAAATATGATTCAAGAATTCGCAGTATATGGACTAAGTGAAACCATGTTCTATATTATTGGCGCTTTAAAAGTATTGTCTGCGACAGGCCTGTTGGTTGGATTTTTCTACAAAAAATCCATTGTCCCTAGCGCATCGTTAATAGCAGTACTCATGTGTGGCGCAATAGTCATGCATTTCAGAGTAAACGATGAAGCTATCAAGTTTCTTCCTGCTGGCTTGATGCTAATCTCGAGCTTGGTGATCGTTTACTTGGATAGAAAAACGATTACAGACTAGAGGAATCGGTCTTATTACGCTTAGATTCCGTTAAAAACAAAAACGAGAGACAACCTTTCGATTATATCCCTTTATGTAAACCCATCGGGCCTTCAACACCTAGTTTCCTCGCAGCCCATCCGTCTAAAACATCAAAAAACATCGCAGCCAACCAAACCGCCGCTATTCTTCCATCTGTTATGTCAGCCGCTGAAGCCGCTTCCCAGCACACATATGCCCCCCTAATAAATTACCCTTTGTCAGGGTATTGGGTATTAATCTCTTGAAATTCATGCAACGAAGATGGTAATGAGTGCATCCTTACGCTCTCAGTTGTGTATCTTTGTGGTGTAAGGGTCCGATGGCCGAGCGGCTAGGCTCAGCTCTGCAAAAGCTGCTACAGCGGTTCGAATCCGCTTCGGACCTCCAGATAAAAAAAAAAGCCCTGTTAACTGTTGAGTTAGCGGGGCTATTTTTTTTAAAAGACAATAAGTAGCAGGCATATTGAGGGAGGTCGAAAAAACGAAAAAACCCGTCCTGCGCTTTCGCACAGAACGGTTTTTTTAACAATATATCAACACACGGCGAATGCGTCGTTTAAGTTGATGGTTCTAATCACAAATTTGACCGAAAGTTGACAAGAAGACCAGAAGGTCTGAAGTAGTAATCGATCCATTGCCGTCTAAGTCAGAAGGACAGCTTGATGTCTCAGGACAAATAACTGATTCAGATCCTGCTTCATATCCTTGATTATAAACTGACTCATTGTCTGATGTGATATCAACTGACGATTCACCAGCAGCATAACCTGAGTCATAACCGGCATTTGGATCACAATTATCATAAGTACAACTTCCATTATCATCTGTTGCTTCAGGATTATAGTTAGAAGCATCCGAGTAAGTGCATCCATGAATTTCTGCATTATCACATACTCCATTTCCGTTATAATCATCTTCACAATCCCCACCACAAACGCCTGTTGCATCGAGGACGTTTCCGTCACAGTCACAAGCGCCTTCAGCAATTCCAGCTCCATCACAAACGCCACAACTGTCAAGATATTGACAAAGACCATCATCTTCATTTGCGATATCAGAGTAGTTACAAGCTAAAGGATCCATACAACCAGCGCAAGAGTAACCCACTTCTATTGTCTGAGCATCAGTACAGCCATTGCTATGTGTCATATTTGCCGTATATGAACCGGAGGCAAGACCACTTAAAGTCATCCCGTCTCCTACAAAATCTCCAGCTTCATTAGTCCATGTAACACTACAAGAGCTTTGAGAGTTATTCATTGATAAATCCATAAGTTCCATTGACAACATTTCAAACATGTAAGGATCCATACCAAAACCACCAGGTCCACCACCAGTCATATAAAGAGCATACTCAATAGAATTGTCAATTCCATAACACATTCCATCAGAGAAACACTGCGACCAACCCATTGGATTATCCATAATTGCTTCGGAAATAACTTGAAGGAAATTCTGTGCCTCTGGAGACAGTGAACTTGTCATCTCACAATCAAGAATAGATGCCGTTACTGAACCGTCTAAAGAGTTACAAGAAGCATCCATAGAAGTTATACTCAGTAAATTATCACAACAAGAATCAGAACCACCGCAAACTCCACAGTTGTCTAAAACGTTGCCATCACAGTCGCAAGCGCCTTCAGCAATGCCTTCGCCATTACATGTTCCACACTCGTCTAATACTGCATCTCCACCCCAATTTCCAGCACAATCTTGTACACAGTCGTTTGAAGAATCGTTATCACAAGTGCCACATTCATCGTATGCCCCATAGGTGCATAATGTTTCTTGCAAACTTGTAACTTCTACTTCAACGGAACCACTATATCCAGTAGTGAAAGTCAACGAGGTAAATGTTCCTGAACTTACGTCAGTAACTCCGAGTACATATCCATTCCAACCATCACCATAGGAGTCATTTCCATAAACGGTATAAATACCAGGGTTTAGATTTAATGTTGGCGGGTTAGTTGTATTGAAGGTGATTCCGGCTATCGTGACAGAAACTTCATTAGCATAGGAACCAGTTTGCGTCCATGTAAAAATTAATGTTCCTTCACCACTTCCTTCCGTAAATGCTTGAAAAATTGCCTCAGGGTCATAATCACAAGCGCTTTCATCTATACAGCCCGAGCAAGAAGAATTGTCTCCGTTGCAAACTCCACATTCGTCGTATGCCCCTATACATTCATCAACATCGTCACAGACTCCGTCAGAATCAGCGTCAGATAAACATGTTCCGTTACATATGTTTAAGGCATCAAGGATATTGCCATCACAGTCACATTCTCCAACATTAATATAGACACAACTTCCATCATCAGCGTTGGCTATTTCATCATAGTTACAAGCTGTTTCATCCATACATCCACCTATCGCTGGGCAATAAAAAGTAGATATATTTAAATCTCCTCCTTGTGTGTAATCTTCTCCCCATCCAGTGTATCCATTCAGAGTTAATTCTCCGGGATAGATATCGGAGTTAGTATATCTTACAGATCCCCCGGTTACTCTAATGATATACGTTTCTCCTGCTTCTAAATACGTTGGGTTACTACTGGTATTGGTTTTGAAAGCACTACTTGTTGCAATACTTGAATATGTTGCAAGAACTTGACCAGAAGTTGTTTCAACTCTAAGTGTCGTAGAGTTTGGACTACTAGCGCTATGTGTTTTGATGTATTCTAGGATTCCCGAAGCTGAAGGGATAAAGGTCTGCTCACAGTAACTTTGATCTACAAAATTATATGTGCTACCACCAACAAATGACAAGTCTTCAGCTATAGGACTTATTCCTGTATTCCCTGCTACACATGATCCACACTGGATATATGCTGACCCTCCACAATCTCCGTTACAATCAACTACAGAAGCTCCTCCGCATGCTCCTGCACAATCTAGCTCTAAACATGAATTATCATCGTGCACTGACGTAGCATCGAAATTACAAGCTGTTTCGTCAGTACATCCATAACAGTCAGAATATTCACACCCAGCATTAATTTGGGCAGTTGGATCGTAGTTGCATGAAGATTCATACATACATCCAAATTGATAATCTTCATCAGAAGGGCAAATAGATGTTTTAATCATCAAATCTCCTGTCGTTCCATTTCCTTCTCCCCATCCAGGACAGGATCCTCCTGGAGTGCATGTAAAAATAATTTCTCCATCGTATGAGTTAGTAGTAGTAAATCCAGGGCACCCAGATGTTATTTGAATGACATAATAAGAATCAGCATTTAATATTGGTGTAACTGATAAAGTAGAAATAAATTGTCCCCAGGTATTTTCAGACGCTGTGCCACTAGCAAGGACGGCTCCTCCGTATGGATTACCCAATCCTACATAGTCTCTAATATTAAATGATACTGAAGACCCACACATCGTATCAGCAAATCGTAAAGAAATAAGAGACCCTGTAACTCCAGCTTTAAAAACCTGTCCACCACCATCAGAAGCACTAACAAAATTATCCAGAGATTGATTTAAGTTATTAATTGGGTTCTGTAAATCACACTCTTGAGAATATAAGTTTTAACTAATAATAGAGGTTAGAGCTATAAATATAGCAGGGAATAATCTATTTGATAATTTCATGTTTTTTTTTAACTTTTACTAAACATAGTGATTTTTTTTTATTCATAAAAACCATAGGAGGGGGGGTAAAATGGTTCTGTCGAATTAATTATCTTAAATATAAATTTGACACATCAGATAAGTTCACTAAATCCATGATGAAATCAATCGATATAAACATCAAAAAACTCGAAGACAAAAAAGAAGTGCTGTTAGATAAATTATTAGAGGGGGCTATCACAAATGATATGTTTAATTCAAAGAACGCAGACTTAGAGAATAAGATAAGTCAACTCATCATAGACAAAAATCAATTGAACGACTATGAGAAAGATTCTTTAGAATTTATCAGCTTTGGTATTCACATACTTAAAAACCTTGGAGAGTTCTTCGCGAAGGCAACCGTAAACACGAAGCAAAAACTCCTGAGTTCGATATTCAACAAAAAACTTGTATTTGATGGAGAGAAGTATCGAACCCCAATCTTGAACAGAGGACTTGAGCTTATTACTAGCAGCATCAATGCTTTAGAAGTCGTTAAAAACAAAAACGAGAGACAACCTTTCGGTTATCTCCCGTTATGTACCCGGAGCGGGAATTGAACCCGCACGGCCTTACGGCCATCAGATTTTAAGTCTGACGTGTCTACCAATTCCACCATCCGGGCATTAGCGGACGCAAAGTTACGTAGTTATTTAAGAGATTAGGGCAAATAGGAGGTGATTTTTTCTGCAGCTCCTTTTTGAGATAAGACCCAAGACTTGGCGGCCATTCCCGAGCTCTTAAGTTCTTGCGAGTTTTCACTAGAAAGGAGTCTTTTCACCTGTTTTGAAAGATCAAAGGGTGTGCTTGAAATATACAAAGCAGAAATATCTTGAAGAAAAAGAGCTTCACGAAAACGATTTATGTTTGGCCCCGAAAGTGAAGAAATTCCGAACGCTGAAGATTCGAGGACATTGTGTAAGCCGGAGCCAAATCCTCCACCTATTACAGCAAGGTCAGCGAGAGCGTAAAGGGAGGAAAGTAGGCCCACAGAATCGATGACTACAACTGAAGCATGTAAATCACCTGAAGAATACCTTGCGGAACTGGGAAAGAGGGTAAGAATTCTTTGAATATTTGCTTCGTTGACTTCATGGGGAGCGATGAGAAGCTTGATCTGCGCATCCCAAGTCAAAGTTGAGAGAGCTCCCTCCTCCTCAGCCCATGAACTGCCGGCGAGGACTACTTTTGAATTTCCTTTCCAGTTTTTCAGATCACTTGGAGGAGTAGATTCCTTAGCGATTTGTAATACACGATCTGCTCTCGGGTCTCCAGCGATCACTGAGTCTATTCCATGTAATTTTAACAGTCGTGATGAAGATTCGTCTTGTGTAAAGATCCTATCGAACCGTCGCCATGCAGAAAGAAGAAATTTGCTTATAGGGTTGTTGCGTAGAGGAAAAGCATCAGCCGTGAAGTAGGTCGCGAATACAAAGGAGGGGATTTCTGCAGCGTCTAGTTGCTTCATAAGTTCAGGCCAAACCTCATATTTACACGTCGCAAAGAATTTCACATGAACAGCCGTCGAGCTTAGGAAGTCACGAACTCTACGAGGGGTGTCGAGGGGGAGGGCAGTGATAAGGTCGCCTTCGCGCATCCATTTGGGATGATTCTTAACAAGAGGGAAATATCCTGAAGGAGAGAAGAAAGTGAGGAGGATGGGGGTTTCTGGTGAGCGTGAGATATAGGATTCTATTACTGTGACAGACTGCTCATATTCCCCAAGGGAAGCACAATGAAACCAAGCTCGGGGAGATGTTGAAGGAGTGTTCTGGGTAGAGGACCGCATCGCCAGGAAGGACCTTGCACGAGAGTGACCGAATAAAGCTACGAGGCGTAAAAGAGCAACTGCTACTGAACCAAATATGTTATAAAAGACATGCACGTTAGTACCAATACTCTTTCGGAGCTCTTTTGTAGATATGGAGAACCCATCCAAATTCTAGGCCAAAGCCAGCATCGAAACGGGGTTCGGTATCGGGTATTCCAGTGTCGAAATTGGTAGCGCGTAGGGGGTTCGTTCGGGACGCAAAACCAAAAATTCCACCGTAGGCATTTACTCTGCGGGAAGTATCCATGTACCAGTACCCTACGAAGCCAGAGGTGTATACACCCCAAGACAGTCGATCATATCCGGCGAGGTAGGGGTCTTCAAGTTGGGAGATGTGGTTTTCTGTGAAGTCAAAACCGATCTTGTGATGGAGAGATCCCAAGCCTCCACGGAGGAAAAGTCCTGAATTGACATTGGAACTTGAAAGTGGGATAATTTTACCTGCGTGCAGTCCAAAGAGAGCGCCACGTCCGGAGACCGATATTTTTGATACGCGTCCTTCATTGTCAATAATCTCCCCATCGGGAGTAAGGAGGTTAGAAAGCAAATCCGGCTCCTGAGCTTCGGCGCCCGTGATAAGCGTGAGACGGAAACCGAGATATTTATTAGACTCAGTTTTTATACCAAACGAAGCTCCGACAGTGGCGAAAGCACCATATCTAGAGTTGAGATCTGCAATGGGGAGAAAGCCCCCAGTAGTAATCGAGATGTGTGGCGTACGAAGTGGGGTGGAAGCGACGTCCCGGGTGGTTTGGGCTAAAGTGATCGTAGCAGCAAATAAAAAAATCGTGAGGGAAAAAATCGACTTCGTGGAATTCATAATAGCGAAGGTAGGGTGTGTATCTTCGCTTGAGATGCAGGACGAGTTGGAAAACATTAAAATGGTTGATTTATCGGGCATGAATGCTCGGTTAAAGCCTGAAATTGATGATGCTATCATGCGAGTCATCGCTTCTGAAAAATTTATCGGAGGTGAGGAGGTGAATCTGTTTGCTAAGGAACTTGGCGGTAAACTTAAAATCGAAGGCGGCAAAACTCCGTATGTCATCCCATGTGCTAACGGGACAGATGCCCTACAAATTGCTCTGATGTCTTTAGGAATTGGAGCTGGAGACGAAGTGATTACTCCAGCATTTACTTTTATTTCTTCAGTCGAAGTGGTCGCTCTTTTAGGAGCTAAGCCCGTTTTAGTAGACGTTTACCCAGATACTTTCAATATCGATTGCGAGGCCATCGAAAAAGCGATAACGAAGAAAACCAAAGCGATTATCCCAGTGCACTTGTTTGGTCAATGTGCAGATATGGGGAAGTTAGTGGAGATTTCTAAAAAGACTGGCGTGCCAATTGTCGAAGACACGGCACAATCTCTGATGAGCATTTATTGTAACGGAAACGGGTTAAGTGGAAGGGCAGGATTGATGGGGAAGTTCGGAACAACCAGTTTTTTCCCAAGTAAAAATTTAGGCTGTTTCGGAGATGGTGGTGCTCTTTTTACGCATGATAAAGAACTAGCCAAAAAAGCGAAAGCCATTGCTAACCACGGAGGCCAAATAAGATACAAGCACGAGCTTGTGGGGTTAAACTCCAGACTCGACGCCATTCAAGCGGCCATTCTTAGGGTGAAACTTCCATACCTTGAAGAATGCAACCTCGCAAGGCAGAAAGCAGCAAATATGTATGACGAACTTTTAAAAGATGTTGACGGAATTAAAATTCCTAAAAGAGATGCTAACTCCACACACGTTTTTCATCAGTATACAATTCAGGTTTCTGGCAATCATAGGGATTATTTGTCGGAGGCTCTTAAGGAAGACGGCATACCTACCGGTATATATTACCCGAAGGGGATACATCATCAACCTGCCTACAATAATTTAGGTTATCTTGCTGACGATTTTCCCAACACGAACTACTTAGCCTCTACCGTACTTTCTCTCCCTATGCACACAGAACTTACTAACTTGCAACAAACAAGAGTAGTTGAACGTTTAATCTCGAGGTTAACCAAGTAGATTTATCAAAGCATTTTGCCCAACAAAATAGAAAATATAGATTCTTTACCTGAAGCATTCATTCACGGTTCTGCCATTGTAGATAATGGGGCGGAGCTTGGTAGAGGCGTCAAGGTGTGGCATTTTTGTCATGTGATGAAAGGTGCACGGCTCGGTACAGGCACCTCTCTGGGACAAAATTCCTTTGTAGCATCAGGCGTCACGATCGGGGACAATTGTAAAATCCAAAACAACGTGAGTCTGTACCAAGGAGTCACTTTGGGCGACGATGTATTCCTCGGACCGAGCTGCGTATTCACGAACGTTATCAATCCTAGAAGTGCATTAGATAGGCGTGACTCCTACGCGACGACACAAATCTGTGACGGAGTGACGATAGGAGCAAATGCCACCATTATATGTGGAAACACACTCGGAAATTTTGCCTTCGTCGGCGCGGGAGCCGTCGTAACATCATCTGTTAAACCATACGCCCTTGTAGTAGGAAATCCTGCAAAACAAATCGGATGGATGTCACCAAGTGGAATGCGACTTGAGTTCGACGAAGAAAACATCGCTGTTTGTTCTGAATCCGGAAGGAAATTTCAATTAGACAAGTTAAACGGAGTGTCACCTTATTCTGAAAAATGAGATCGTTCTCGAATATATTGGTAACTGGAGGAGCTGGCTTTATCGGCTCTCACGTGATTCGGCAAATACTAAATCATCACCCGATTGTGAAGGTTGTAAACCTAGACCTACTCACCTATGCCGGTAATTTAGAAAATTTGGCAGATATCGAACTTAACTTCCAAAGTTCTGGTCGTTATACCTTTATGAAGGGAGATATTTGCAATAAGAGGTTACTGAAAGAATTATTCTCAACATATCAGTTCGATGCTGTCATTCACTTGGCCGCTGAAAGTCACGTAGATCGAAGCATAGAAAATCCACAAGCCTTTTTAGAAACGAATATTTTAGGTACTGCAGCTTTATTAGATGCTGCAAAACATTCTTGGCTAGACAACGATTCTAACCAAACAAAAGACAAGATGTTTTACCACATCTCTACTGACGAGGTGTATGGCTCACTCGGTAACGAAGGATTATTTAGTGAAGAGACCTCATACGACCCCCGCAGTCCATACAGTGCTTCAAAGGCCTCAAGTGATCATCTAGTGAGGGCATATTGCCATACTTACAGATTACCTGTTGTGATTAGCAACTGCTCAAACAACTACGGAGCAAATCAATTTCCAGAGAAGCTCATCCCTCTGATGATTAAAAATATTAAGGACAATATTCCACTACCAATTTATGGGGAAGGGTTAAATATTCGAGATTGGTTATTTGTAGAGGATCACGCAAAGGCTATTGATTTGATTCTACACAAAGGAGAAGTCGGTGACACCTACAATATTGGAGGTCTTAATGAATGGACGAATATCGATTTGGTTAAACATCTCATAAAACTCACTGACAAGAAACTAAATAGACCTCAAGGAACGTCTAATTCACTGATTCAATTTGTAACTGATAGAGCTGGCCATGACAAGAGGTATGCCATTGACGCATCAAAAATAGAGAATAAACTCGGATGGACTCCCAGTGTGAAATTTGAAGAAGGGTTAGAAAAAACCGTAGAATGGTATCTTCAGAATACCAAATGGTTAGATAACATTGCTTCGCGAAAACTCTCCGTAGATGTTTCAATAAATGAAGAATGCTAAAAAGAACCTTATATATTATTACTTATTGTATATTGTACCATAAACAACTCAACAAAAAAACAACAAAGTAGAAGATTATGTTTACCGCAATAAAAAATCTGTTCAGATTCAGCAAAAAGGCTAAGAATAAGAACATTCAGGTTAGCAACGATTTAAGTCTGCTAATTTGCGATGTTCACTCTCACCTTGTTCCTGGAGTTGATGATGGTGCTCCTGATATGGATACCTCTATTGCTCTTATACGCAGACTCCAAAATCTCGGTTTCAAAAAGCTTGTAACCACGCCACATGTTATGGTAGACTTGTATCCCAACACTCCTGAGATACTGAAACCTAGATTTGAAGAACTCAAGGTCGAAGTGGCAAAAAGATTACCCCCCATAGAACTTTTCCTTGGAGCGGAATACTTCCTAGATTTAGATCTTTTAGATTTACTTTCTAAGCCCGATGAACTTCTAACATTTCCTTGCACTGACCCCTTGAATGGCAGTAAACTTGAAATGATTTTGTTTGAGTTTGCATTTCATCTCCCTCCCAATTATGACATCTTAGCCGAAATTGTTTTTAAGATGCAAACCTCAGGACTCACGCCTGTTTTAGCTCATTGCGCGAGGTATCCTTATTTCCACAAAGACAGATCTGATTTGAAAAAACTTCACGATAAAGGAGTGGTTTTAACCATAAATGCTGCTACTCTTTGTGGGAGCTATGGAGATTTAGCGAAGGAAACTGCTCTTTATGCAATTGAAAATGGTTGGGTAAGAATGATATGCTCAGATACGCATGCACCTCATCATATCGCAGCGGTAAAAGAACTTGAAAGCTCTCCAGTTTTAGCTGATCTGATCGAATCAGGAACGCTTCTCAATCCAGGCATCGGACTTAACTAATAAGAATTAATAAAATTCCCAGAACGAGCTTATCCAACTGGGGCAAGCTTAATCTCTAACCCGTCGAGAGAATTTTCTAACTTAATTTGGCATCCAAGACGGCTGTTGTCTTCCACAAAGAATGCCTCATCTAACATATCCTCTTCGTCGTCAGACCTCTCCCCTATCTCATGAGAACTGAGCACATACATGTGGCAACTCGCACACATCGCCATGCCTCCACAAGTACCCTCTACAGGGAGTTCATAGCTCTTACAAAGCTCCATCATATTCATGTTCATGTCCGTAGGAGCATCTAACTCATGGCGCTTGTCGTCTCTATCTATTACGACAACTTTAATCATATTCTCAGTATTAATCAATTGATGAAGATTTATAAGCGATTTTATTAAATTTTAAACACTTTTAAGCATTTTATTGCACTTTTTATCGNNTTTTATCGCTTTTTATCGCTTTTTTTGGCGCTTTATGACTTTTTATCGTTTGTTTCAAAACTCAAGATTGTATTCCTGGAGGGCCAGTAACAGTGGTGTATTTAAGAACAAGATTTTTAGTTGGATAAATTCTCTTATAAGCACTTTGAACCATCAAAGTAGCTTCATGAAATCCACACAGAATTAACTTGAGTTTACCAGGGTAAGTATTGATATCTCCTACGGCATATACACCAGGGATATTTGTTGAATAATCAAAGGTATCAACTTCAATGGCATTCTTTGAAATATTCAAGTTCCACTCTCCCAAAGGACCTAGCTTAGGGCTAAGACCAAATAACGGCACCCAGTGATCTAACTCAATATGAGACAATCCATCTGACTTGTGCTTTACTTCAACCGAGCATAGTACATTGTCTCCACCTACTCCTACAACTTCAGCGTTGGTCAATAAAGTAATCTTCCCCGCTTCGGCTAGGTCCATCACTTTTTGTACACTGTCAGGGTGTCCACGGAAGCTTGACCGCCTATGCACTAATGTCACTTCAGAAGCAACATCGGCTAAGAACACTGTCCAGTCAAGAGCAGAATCTCCACCTCCAGAGATAACCACTTTCTTTCCTCTATAAAACTCAGGGTCTTTAATGATATATTCTACTCCCTTGTCCTCAAAATCTAACAAACCCTCAACCGGGGGTTTACGTGGTTCGAAACAACCTAAACCTGCTGCTATTGCAATGATGGGAGCGCGATGCTTCGTGCCTCGGTTAGTGGTTACAGTAAACTGATCTTCATCATCTTTCTCGATGAATTCAGCCCTTTCTCCCAAAGTAAATCCAGGACTAAATGGCTTGATTTGCTCCATTAACTGTTCAGTCAAATCACCTGCTAAAATAAATGGATGAGCAGGAATATCGTAAATAGGTTTTTTTGGATATATCTCTGAGCACTGGCCGCCAGGCTGGGGTAAAGAGTCAATTAAATGACATTTTAACTTGAGAAGCCCTGCTTCAAAAACCGTGAAGAGACCCACAGGTCCAGCTCCAATAATAATAATATCTGTTTGAATCATAGATTGATTGCTTCTATAGCTTTCACTTCTGGGGCAACGCTCCTAATAACCGCTTCTACCCCACCTTTCATTGTCATATCGATAAGAGAACATCCCGCGCATGATCCGTGAAGTTCTACTCTTACAATTAAGTCATCCGTAATTTTTTTAAGCGTAATATCGCCTAGATCAGCCTCAAGATATGGGCGAATCTGCGCAAGCGCACCCTCAATTCTTTCAGCTAATTCACTGTGGTCTACTGACATGATTTGGTCTGACATTATGTTACTTATTTTTCTAGGACTTCTAGCAAGTTAGCTACAACATCACGAAATGCAGCTGCAGCTTTAGAATTACCTTGCAATACTGCGGGGCGTCCCACATCTCCAGCTTCTCGTATGGTTTGTATTAAAGGAAGCTCTCCAAGGAAAGGAACATCCAGTGTATCAGCCAATCTCTTTACACCATCTCTACCGAAAATATGATATTTAAATTCTGGAGCATCGGGGGGAATGAAGTAAGACATATTTTCTATCATCCCCAAAACAGGAACGTTTATAGATTCAATTTTAAACATCCCCACACCTTTACGGGCATCGGCAAGAGCCACGTCTTGAGGAGTAGAAACTATGATGGCTCCAGTAAGATCTAGCTCACTAACTAAAGTTAAGTGAATGTCTCCTGTGCCAGGTGGTAAATCGACAATCATGTAGTCTAACTCTCCCCAAACTACATCTGTAAATAATTGCTTCAAAGCTTTTGTCGCCATCGGTCCACGCCAAACTATAGCTTGGTCAGGATCTGCGAAAAACCCTATAGATAACATTTTCACACCATGCATCTCCACTGGCTCCATCATAGATTTTCCGTCTACATCGATCGGCTTGGGTTTGTGGTCTTGTACGCCAAACATGGTCGGGATACTTGGACCATATATATCTGCGTCGCAAAGCCCCACCTTGTAGCCTGATTGGGCTAAAGAAATTGCCAAATTAGAGCTTACGGTACTCTTACCTACCCCACCTTTTCCAGAAGCTACGGCGATGATTTTCTTAACCCTAGGAAGAATTTTTCTTGTCTCAACAGTGCGTTCTTCTGCAGGAAGAGCACCTACATTAACCTCGGTTTTAATATCTGAACCGAAGGCTCTTTCAAGTGCAAACTCAACTGCTCCTTGCATTCTCTTACGAGCGTGAAGAGCTGGATTGCTAGACTTTACCTCTAATTTTATAAGATCCTCAGAGATGTCAATTCCCGCGATTAGGTCCAAGGACACTATATCCTTTCCTAAGTCAGGCTCCATCACCCCACTTAAAGCGGCAACTACCGTATCTCTTGTTATTTCAGATGACATTCTATAGGCTCAATTTAAGAACTTCAAAGTTCGGTCATAGGATCCCAAAAACACTTATCGAACTCAACTACTTGACCTTCTATTACCTGAACACTTTCTTCGCGAAGTTCATCAGCCATAGATCTCTCTGTTGGAAAGTGAAGAGCTCCAGAAAGCAACCCTAATCTATTTACCACTCTATGCGCAGGGACATCAGGTGTAACCGTAAAACTCTTATTCAAAGCCCAACCAATCCTCCTACTCACCCTTGCATCACTTAAGTATTTAGCGATTGCGCCATACGAGGTTACCCTTCCTTTTGGAATTAATCTGACAATCTCAAACACATCTTCGTTGAAACTCATCTTATCTCTAGATCTCAAGTTGAATAAAGTGAATTTTCTTACCCTCAGACAGCCATCTCATCTCATAATAAGTAACAATCTCGAGAGCATCCCTTAGATCTTGAGGCACTCTATGAACCAATTCTCCGTATACATCTTGACTATCATACACGAACTTGTAACCCGCCTCGAGATACCCTTTTCTAGACAAATCGTAGATCAAAACAGAATCTGTTTTTACATTAATCAAACTTCCAGGTTTAAGAAAATTTTTATAAATTTCAATATATACAGGTGAAGTAATCCTTTTTGTTCCTTTTTCATCCTTGGGTTGAGGATCTGAAAATGTGAGCCAAACCTCGCTCACCTCATCTGTAGCAAAATACATTTTTATAAATTCTATCCGCGTTCTTAGAAAAGCCACATTGGGCAATGATTCCTCCTTTGCCGTTTTTGCTCCCCGCCAGAATCTATGTCCCTTAATATCGACTCCCACAAAATTCCTTTCAGGATATTTCCTTGCAAGTCCCACAGTGTATTCACCCTTCCCACAACCCAACTCCAGTGTAATGGGATGGTCGTTTTTAAAAACGTCTTTCGCCCATTTACCCTTCATCCCAGGATCTACTCCTTGAACGACTTCTTGCAAACACGGCTCGAACACATGATTAAATGATTCATTTTCCGCCCATTTTCCAAATTTATCCTTTCCCATTTTGTTAATTTGCAGATAAGATTTGCTATGCAAAATTATGATATTGTTCCTATGTCTCGAATATTAATTGCTGTACTAAATTGGGGGATGGGACACGCGAGTCGTTCGCTTCCTTTAATTGAGGGTGCGATAGATCTCGGTTGGGAGGTCGATATTGCAAGTACGGGAGACGCTATGGTTTGGCTTAAAAGCAGGTTGAAAGGAAACCCTAAAGTAAAATTCTTCGAGAAACCAGGAGCGACCATCACATATAGCAGATATTTTACAATGCTGACTATTGCAGCCCAAACACCAAAGCTGATTAAATCGATTTTCGATGAAAGAAAGTGGACTCTTGAGCACGTTGAAAAAAGATCCATAAGCAAAATCTTAAGCGACAATTGTTACGGCGTTCATCACCCAGATGTACCCTCCGTTTTAATGACGCATTTATTGAGGTTCCCTGTCTCATCGTTTTTTAGCCCTTTTGCTCAAATTGTAATTCAAAAATTAGTTGGTCGATTTGATGAGATATGGGTACCGGACAATCCCAGAGGAGATCATTCTATATCAGGGATACTTTCCTCAAAAACCATACATCACAACACTAAATTCATTGGGATATTAAGCCGATTGAAACCTTCTCAATCTAACTCCACTACCCCACTGGTTGGGATGGTTAGTGGGCCAGAACCACATAGGACCACCATGGAAAATGCGCTTCGAAAGTGGATGGAACTTAGGGGAGAGAGAGGATTAATTATTGCGGGAAAACCTGGGGGTGGAAAAAGCGTGATGAACAACATTACAACACTTTATGACCCCAGTGACGAAGAAATTTCTGAGGCTCTTTGTGGTTCTGAAATCATCATTTGCAGGAGTGGCTATACAACACTTTTAGACTTAACTTCTTTAGGGAAAAGAGCTATTCTCATTCCTACACCTGGACAAAAGGAGCAAGAAATGTTATGCGAAGTTTGGGCTGATAAATTTGGATTCGCAAAATGCACTCAAAGAGAATTAGAAAACATGCGCGTACCTGAAATTTCAGGAATTGCACCTACAAGCAATGGCAACCACGCCGCAATAAACGAACTTGCAGCATGGCTGAAAAACTAACACTTCAAACCGAAGTAGAGCAGTTAGCTACTGACGTAAGGTTTATGAAACTAGCGCTTCAACAGGCTGAAGAAGCGGGTGAGATCGATGAAGTACCCGTAGGAGCAATTGTCGTTTCTAATGGGGTTGTAATCGCACGAGGACACAATCTATGTGAGAGGCTTAGAGATTTCACTGCCCATGCTGAAATGCAGGTTTTTACCAGCGCTACTGGATTTGTAGGGGGGAAATTTCTTGACGAGTGTACACTTTATGTCACTCTGGAGCCATGCCCTATGTGTGCTGGCGCTGGGTTTTGGACTAGAATAGGAAGAATCGTCTATGGAGCAAGTGACCCAAAACGAGGCTATACAAGATGGGAAGTAGGCAAAGAAAAAAAAGGACACGGAGGTGCAAATTCTGAAAACGGATTGTTACATCCTAAAACCATTGTTACCTCAGGTATTTTAGAACAAGAATGCTCTAAACTAGTTAAAGACTTCTTTAAATCTAAGCGCAAAAAGTTATAGATCTAATTTATCTTTGACTTTGTAATACACAGGCTATGCAAGAAATTACGAAAGAATATCTAGATGAAATCCAAACCCTGATTGAGCAGGGAGAGGAGAGGTCTTTAGTAGCGCATCTAGAAGATTTTCATGAAACAGACATTGCACTCATTCTAAATCAACTTAGAAGAGAGGATGTTAATTATGCGTATAGACTTTTAAAAGATGATATTAGACCTGCTGTATTAGTCGATGTAGATGATGAAGTAAGAGAGGAAATACTTGGCTCTTTGTCATCAAAAGAAATTGCTGAAGATGTAATCGATGGATTAGAATCTGACGATGCAGCTGATGTCATTGGATCTCTCCCATCAGATAAAATGATGGAGGTGATGTCTAAGGCTAAGGACAAGGAATCTGTTTCTGACGTCTTATCATTGTTATCATACCCAGAAGGTTCAGCTGGAGCTTTAATGGCAAAAGAATTGGTTAAAGTTGAAGAGACTTGGTCTGTGGCTACAGCGATTAAAGAGATACGTATACAATCTAAAGATATTGAAAATCTCTATACAATTTATGTGGTTAACTCCTTTGGTGAATTGACGGGGAGATTGAGTTTACAGAACCTTTTGCTTACTGCCGCAAGCACCAGAACTCCTGTTGGAGAGCTTAAAGATGATGAAGATATTATTTCTATAAAAGCAAAAGAAAAAGAGGAGTTGGTGGTAAGCTTAATGGAGCGATATGACCTTGTTGCCCTTCCAGTAACAGACGATAATGGTATTTTACTTGGACGCATAACGATTGATGATGCTGTAGATGTAATCATTGAAGAAGCTGAACGAGATTACCAACTTGCTTCGGGAATTTCGGAAGATGTTGAGTCGTATGATTCTGTTTGGACTTTGACAAGAGCTAGGTTACCGTGGCTTCTAATTGGGTTAGGGGGAGGTGTCGGTGGCGCCTATGTCATCGGAGCATTCGATATTGTATCAAATCCGGAAATGGCACTATTTATACCTCTTATAGCTGCTATGGGTGGCAACGTAGGAGTTCAATCGTCAGCCATCGTAGTTCAAGGACTCGCTACTTCGAGCATTAACACTTCTAACATAGCTACAAGACTGATAAAAGAGCTTAGTGTAGGGCTTTTAAATGGGGTGATTTGTGCTGGTATTATTTTTATTGTAACAATACTCTTAGGCTTTGACAAAGCACTTAGCACTACCGTAGGGATATCGTTGTTATGTGTGATTGTTTTTGCTGCGCTGTTCGGCGCATTTATACCACTCATGTTAGAAAAACGTAAGATTGATCCTGCACTTGCCACTGGGCCATTTATTACCACTGCAAATGATATTATAGGACTAATCATCTACTTTAGTATAGGCTCATTTATTAGCACACTTCTTTAATCAATTGAAATGACTGTTGCTTTTTTAGATACGGTACATCCTATACTTAAAAACAGATTAAAAGAAAATGGTTTTCACTGCAAAGACTATTTAACTCTATCACGAGAAGATATTATACAAGGTTCTCTAACGGATATTGAAGGAATAGTCCTTAGATCTAGGTTACAAATAGATGTAAAGATTTTACAATCACTGCCCAATTTAAAATGGATCGCTCGCAGTGGTTCTGGTTTGGAAAACATTGACTTAATCGAAGCAAAAGCCAGAGATATACATGTCTACAATTCACCTGAGGGAAACCGAGATGCCGTAGGTGAACACGTTCTTGGAATGATCCTGATGATATTGCATAAGTTAAGAAGTTGCGATGTAACGGTACATGAAAGAGTTTGGGCAAGAGAAAAGCACCGGGGATCAGAACTATCAAGTAAAACCGTGGGTATCCTAGGGTATGGAGAAATGGGGTCTGCTTTTGCCTCTAAACTGAAAGGGCTAGGATGTAAAGTAATCGCTTACGACAAATACAAAAAGGGTTTTAGCTCAGAATTTGTAGAAGAAGTGAGTGAGGATGAGTTTTTTAAAAGAAGTGAAATAGTCAGTATTCACGTCCCTTGGACCAGTGAAACTAAACATCTCGTAAACACGAGTTGGCTATCTAAATTTCAAAAAACAATTGTTTTAATCAACAGTTCAAGAGGTGCCATTGTCAGCACGTCCGATCTATTAGACGCCCTAGACATCGGACAAGTAAGCTCTATAGGCTTAGACGTATTAGAATTTGAAGGTAGCTCTCTTGAGCGTCTCGATAAATTAGAAGACGCTGATTCTAGATCAACCCTCACACGTCTTCTTGAGTCCCCGAATGCATATCTGAGCCCACACGTTGCAGGATGGACAACTGAAAGTTATATAAAATTGAGCTCTTATTTAGCAAATAAAATATTAAAGGATTTCTCTGCTGAAAGCTGATTACACTTATTCTTCAACTCCAGTACGAGCTCTACTTGTCGCAGAATAAAGTAACTTCAGAGCTGAAGCCTGCCTTAACTCCTGCTTGACAGAAGTAACAATCCCCATTTTAGTTTCTTGATCTACCTTAAGAGAAACCCACATTTTACTTTGCTCAGACTCCGCAAGCGTTTCCCGCTCTTTATCTATCCAATCACGTACATCTGAAGCTTGTGAAAACGCATCGTTAAGTTGAATAACAGGTTCCGTTCCATATCTCTTATCCATAGGCATACCTATGTTTATGTAACGAATAAGATGCTTTTTTTCAACTTTATAAAGCTCTGAGGCTTCAGGCTTTGTGACTTGTACCTTTTCATCTTCAGTTCGCAAAACTGTTGCAACCATGAAGAAAAATAAAAGCATGAAAACGATATCCGGCAAAGATGCTGTCGAAATAGATCCCGTAGGGCGGTTACTTCCTTTTTTAAACTTACTCATACTTAGTAATATATTGATCCAGCATCACGAGGTTCAGCCTCAGAGATACGTTGTGGATATAGAGCCCTTACTGCAGTAATCTTATCTAGAGTCTTTTTATCTTGTTTGTTTTTTCCATAGACCTCTTCGAGCTTTGAATAACTTTGTCCAAACTTAGCTAAAGCCAGTTCATCTCTTAGCTCATTTACAGCAGACTGTAACTCATTTTGAACCTGTAAATAGGTGTTATAAGTTGTGTTGTTGTCATTCTGCATAGATATCAAAGCAGAAGGGGGAAGTTCTTTATAATCTCCTCCTAAAAGAGTAATTGTCGTTAACTTTTCTTGCCATTTTGAAAGCACCTTTCTAAATGCATCTTTATTCTTAGCTTCGGCTATCTTAACAATTTGCTCATATTCAGCAATTTTCAATTTAACATCTGCTTTCCTTACCCATTCACGTTCCGGGAATGCTGCATTTGTTTTACCATTTGCACCGGTAATAGAAATTACATCTCTGTTTTTCCCTATTTCTTGATTGTCGATTTGATGGGTCATAACACCATCTCCAGTAGCAATAAGAAAATCTTTGGCTTTATTCTTAAGCTGATCCATATCTAAAGGGAGGCCTTCTACTAAAAGCAAGTCAAGAAAGTTAACCTTTACATTAAATACATCCTGCTCTTTTGCTTGAGGAATATCAATATCGTCAGGCACAGGAGGTGGCAACTGACGCTTAATCCCCATATCAGATTCAATCGTAGTTGTTACTAACCAAAATATAAGAAGCAAGAACGCTATATCGGCCATAGAGCCGGCATTAATTTCTTGTAATTCTCGACGTGCCATATATACTTTACTTAAAGGTGCTGCTTACCTCAGCCCAAATAATAGAAGCCGCAGCTACAACGAATAAAAGGTAAACGTAAATCATACTACCACCAGCAAAAATGCTCTCTGATTCTGTCACCGTAATACCACTTGCTTCATAAGCATTTAACACCGTTCCATCAGCTAAAATGAAATAGCTTGCTAGACCTATCATTGCAAAAACTGAACCTCCAGCAAGTGTGCCCAATTGCGATTTGAAATCGTTTACAAGTTTCATTACGAAAGCATAAATTCCGAATCCAACAGCAGCAACTGAACAAGCAATACCAACAGTATAAATAATGTAGAACATCCAATCTAGGTAAACACCGTAGCTTGCTTCTCCCTCTACGAAAGACTCATCACCATTGCTCTTACCAATTATTATCGCAACAAGAAGTACGCCAAGTGCAATAATCACTAAACGAAGTCCTGTAAGAGCGGAATTGATTTTATTTTCTTCCATGATTATTCTTATTTACCTTGAAGCTTACGCTTATAAAGAAGATCCACTAAATCCATACTAGCCTCCTCCATATCAAGAACGATTCCATCAATCTTAGACAGAATGTAGTTGTAGAATACCTGAAGTATAATAGCTACAATAAGTCCAGATACTGTTGTAATCAAGGCGATCTTAATACCACCAGCAACAATAGAAGCGTTAATTGTATTTGCTTCAGCGATATCGTCAAATGCAGAAATCATTCCGATTACAGTACCCATGAATCCCAACATAGGAGCTAGAGCAATAAAAAGTGAAATCCAACTTAAACCTCTCTCAAGCTTAGACATTTCTACGGAACCGTAATCCTCAATCGCTTTGGCAACCTCTTCATAGCTTCCTTCAGATCTATCGAGACCTTGATGAAAAATTGTCGCTACTGGACCTGGAGTGATACGGCAAACTTCTTTTGCTGCATCAACACCTCCTTTCTCAAGACTTTCGTCAATCTCATTTACTAATTTTTTCGTGTTTGTTGTCGCCATATTTAAGTATATGATCCGCTCAATGCTCAAAGCAAGTCCGAGGATTAAACAAATGAGTACTGACGCCATAAAAGCCGCACCACCTTCGATGAAGTAACGCTTAACCGTCTGGTGAAAACTTAATACCTCACGGATTTCTTCTACATCAGCAGCTGTTTCAGCAACTTCTACAGTAGGTTCTTCTACAACAGTTTTAGATGCTGAATCAGCAACAACTGTATCTGCTGAAACGCTATCAGCCTCAATAGACATAACTTCTTCAGTTGCAACTTCTTCGAGTTGAGCAAAAACTGCAGCGGGGTTAGCTGCAAACATAATTCCCGCAATTGCGAGAAGTGAAAACAAATTCTTCATAGTCAATATTCTTGTTGAATGTATTTCATAATAAATTAGAACAACCTTGCGGAGAGACAGGGATTCGAACCCTGGATACGTTTCCGTAAACACGCTTTCCAAGCGTGCGCCATAAACCACTCGGCCATCCCTCCAATCCTCGTTAGGATTGTTCTCAAATAACAAAATGCTATCATGAGGCGGCGCAAATTACTAAACAATCGAGTGATAGAACAATCATTAACATAGTTTTATTCCAAGATAGTTCTCTCACCTCTCAAGTCCTTCAGTATGTGATCTCTTATGAGGCTTAAATCATCCGACTCGCCTAAGAGCATCATCAGCTTAATGATTGCTGCCTCAGTAGTCATATCACCACCTGAGATTACTCCACAATCAGATAGCAATAAACTAGTTGCATACCGTTCATGAACAACTCCACCATGGCCACACTGAGTAACATTTACAATTGAAACTCCCCTTTTTTGGGCTAAATCCAGAAGGTTTTTAAACTGCTTGTTGTCTGGAATATTTCCACTACCGAAAGTTCCTAAAACCACGCCTCTCAATTCATCCCAATCAAGAATTCGCTCAAAAACATCAAAAGACATGCCGGGAAAAATAGGAAACCAAGCCACTTTAGATTCAAAATGATCGTGTAAAGTCAGTGCGCCTTTAGGTGCCCTATAAAGATTGTGTTTTCGAAACTTAAATCCTACACCAGCATCAACTAAAGCTGGAAAATTAGGGCTGATAATTGCATTTAAACTCTCAGCACTTTCTTTGTGAGTTCTGTTGCCTCGAAAGAGTTGATTTCCGAAATAAACTGCAACCTCTTGAATGGTAGACTCTCCCCACTGCGATCTATTAGAATCAGGATTCTCAGGATTGGGATGGGCGGCTAGCATAACAGCACTCAGTAAATTCTCACGCCCATCAGTCCTGGGCATACCTATTGGCAATTGGCTTCCCGTTATTATTACTGGCTTTCTCAGGCCCTCAAGCATAAAACTTAACGCAGATGCCGTATACGACATCGTATCAGTACCGTGAAGAACAACAAAACCATCGTACAGTTCATGTTTCTTCATCACCACACCAGCAATTTTCCTCCAATGCATCGGGGTTACATTAGAGCTGTCGATAGGAGGCTGAAAACTTACCGAATCAATAGAAATTCCAGCGCGGTTCAGCTCAGGAACATGGCGCGTAATTTGGCTGAAATCAATCGGAACAAGAGACCCCGTCATGGGATCATGAACACTACCTATTGTACCACCAGTATAAATAAGTAGTATTTTCCTTTCTGCACTCATTTCTATCATTTCATTTTTTAAGACCAAACATCTTCACGGCTCCTTCCTTTGTCACGCTCGCAACTTCTTCGAAACTCACACCCTTTATTTCCGCCAATTTTTTTGCGATGTGAACAAGGTAAGACGATTCATTCCTCTTACCTCTATGTGGAACAGGTGATAGGTATGGGCTGTCTGTTTCTAATACCAATGACTCAAGCGGAATACTGGGCAATACTTTATCTAACCCACCATTTTTATATGTACTAACGCCTCCTATTCCAAGTAGAAACCCGCCGTAATCTAAAGCTCTTTCAGCTTCTTTGAGACCACCAGTAAAACAATGAAAAACCCCCCTGAGACTCTCGTCGTTCACCTTATCCATCAAAGTGAATAGTTCTTCCCAGGCATCGCGAACGTGTATCACAATCGGCAACCCGCGCTCTTTAGCCATTCTTGCCTGAGTTAAAAACGCTTCACTTTGCTCAGCCTTAAATTTCTTCTCCCAATACAAGTCTAAACCTATTTCACCAACAGCAACAAAATCCATATCATCAGGTGGAGAATCTAATGTTGCCATGATTGATTCTAATTCTTTCCCCCAATCTTCATTTACATAACATGGATGAAGCCCCATCATTCCGTAGCACGCCTTTGGCCACTTTTTCATCATATCTAAAACCCTTGGCACACTCTCTAAATTAATATTAGGTAATAAAATTGTCTCTATTCCTGACTCAAAACATCGTATCATAACCTCTTCCCTATCATCATCAAATTGATCGAGATAAAGGTGAGTATGTGTATCTATGAGTTTTATTTCAGTGCTCGTCATAAATACAAAGATACCTGCGACTACCTTTGAACTGTGCAAGCACCTAGATTTCTTATAGCAAGATTGAGCTCCATTGGAGATATTATACTAACATCTCCTGTAATACATGCTATTAGAGCGCATTACGGTAGCGAAGCTCGAATAGACTTTGTCTGCAACTCCAAATTTAAAGGGGCCGCAGAATTACTCCATGGTTTAGATGAAATTCATTTAGTAGAAAGAGCAACCATTGAAATATCGTCTAATCTTAAAAAATTAAACTTCCATTACTTCATTGACTTACACTGCAACGTCAGATCAAGGTCCTTGTCTAAAGCCTTAGGAATATTAACTTTTAAGGTCGATAAACAGTCTGCACCTCGATTTGCGCTTACTCTTGGCCTCAGAAAAAAGCCCGTACTTCACTTTGTAGATAGATCTTTAAAACTGTTAGATACTTTTAATATTCGTGAACCTGAGAATTCTGTTTGGGGTACAATAAACACAAGCAATGTGCCTGTCCCTGAATCTTACATAGCCATCACTCCTGGCGCAACATACAAAGGGAAGGCGATCCCTGAATTCATACTCTTAGAAGTATGCGCAAAACTCACTGATATAGGAATTGTCATCGCACTCTTGGGTGGTCCAGACACTTCTGAAATAGCCTCAAGGATAGAATCCACTTCACCACTGATCACCTCCTTCTGTGGAACCACAACATTAAAAGAAACTGCACACATTCTAAAGCACTCAAAACTTGCTATAGGAGGAGACACAGGTGTAATGCACTTGGCTTGTGCATTAGGAATTCCACTAATATCAGTTTGGGGTTGCACAAGACCTTCTCTAGGGCTTGCTCCATGGAAACCAAACCCTAATTCAGCTATCCTCCTACCTATGGGGCGGGGAGAACGACCATGCTCGCGACACGGTGCGAAATGCCGATTTTCAAAAAGAGGAAAAGACCTTTGTATCAACCATGTTTCAGCTGACCGGATTATTGAATCTACTCAAAGAATATTGTAGAGCTACTCGAATAACGCCTTTAGCTCAGTAGCTTCTGAAGGCTTCAATTTACCTGCAAGAACAAGCCTTAACTGACGACGTCGCAAAGCCCCTTTAAACCTAGCCATTTCTTCTTCGGTCTCAGGAATTGTTTCAGGTACTTCAATCGGAGCTTCTTGTCGGTCAACAGCAACAAAAGTGTACATCGCCTCATTACACCTAATCTTCTTTCCTGTTACAGAATTCTCGACAAATACCTCAAGATAAACCTCCATTGAAGATCTAAAAGATCTTGTTACTTGAGATTCTATAATTACAATATCACCTAACTTAATGGGTTTTTGAAAAGATACATTGTTCACAGCAGCAGTAACAACTACCTGTCTACAATGTCTGTTCGCAGCAATAGCTGCAGCAATATCCATCCAGTGTAATAAATTTCCACCCATCAGGTTTCCCAAAGTGTTTGTATCATTAGGAAGAACAATTTTAGTTGTTGATGAGAATGTCTCGCGGGGGTGCCTTGTTGTAACCATAGTACAAAAGTAACATTCTAACTATTATCATTCAGCTTAATAGAAGTTTTTAAAACACCTACACTATATTTGCCGTCTCTAAATTGGTGCTATAGCTCAGTTGGTAGAGCAATGGACTGAAAATCCATGTGTCCCAGGTTCGAATCCCGGTAGCACCACAAAAAGCAAAAGCCCGACACTATGTGTCGGGCTTTTTGTATGCCAACTCTGTCACAATCTCGTTTGTGTATGGAGGAAGGCATAAAACAAAGCCCATGCGCGCGAAGAGCCCGGAGCTTTTGCCTTTTGTAAATCCGCCCCACCGATCACGAGCAATGCAAAGCAGTGTGAGTAATCCCGGTAGCACTACAAAAAAAAGCGCCAACACTCATGTTGACGCTTTCAAAAACAATATTTAATTTAGAGACTATTGAAGGTCTTCGCAAGTTTCTCCATATGCTATAAGGAAGCCAAGTAAATCAGCGGATCCGATTTCACCATCCTCATTAAAATCAAATGGACAATCGCTTCCTGTACAAGGTTCCAATACACAAGAACCATCTTCGTTATTTGCAAACGCTACAAAGTTCTCTGCCATTGGGTCTGTACATCCTGAGAAAACACAAGAACCATCGTCTGAAGTATTTACTTCTAGATAATTATCTGCTCCCATGTAAGTACAACCTGTAGCTGTACATGAACCATCGTCATCTGTAGCTGAAGCGTTATAATTGTCGGCTGCAGGATTTGTACAACCTGAAATGATGCATGATCCATCATCAACTAAAGCCGAAGAATCGTAGTTGTCAGCAGCTGGGCTCATACATCCAGAGCAAGAACTGTTATCTCCGCCACAAACGCCACATACATCAAGCATGTTACCATCACAATCACAATCTCCGTCAGCAATTCCGCCACCTCCACAGACTCCACACTCATCTAAAACGTTTCCAGCACAATCACAAGCACCATCAGCAATTCCATCTCCGCCACAAACTCCACACTCATCCCCCTCAGCACACGAACCATCCTCATAAATTGCATCTGGATTATAGTTGCAAGCTGTCTCATCCTGACAACCAGCAATTCCTTCAGGGAAGACTAAGGTCATTCCCTCAGCGTAATGAGATTCTTGAACTTGGTCACGAATTTGAATGTTAACTAGCGCCTGAATTTGACCAACAGTTGTAAACTGACCCAAAAGAATTCTACCATCTACTGGAACTCCTTGAGCGTTCGCACCAGGTACAACGAAGATAGAACCTCCGATGAAAGTATTGACTATGAAGTCATCTCCAGAGTTAAAGTCATCTAATGATGTTAAAGCTGCATCGAAGGCACTATTCAAGCCATCATCGTCTCCTGGCTCAGCTCCAATCGTAAACCAACTATCAAACTCTAGATTAGGAAAAGAAGGAAAGAAGAGTGGATTTACTCCTCCACCGAAGTCAGATCCAACTGCATCGTTGTAGAAGCCATTAGCATCTGTAGCTATCATCTCCCATGGAGCTGTATCTGTTCCATACATGGCTGTTACTTCAGCAGCAGCAGCCGTTAAATTAGCGAAGAGACGGTAAGTAGTAGCTCCAGTTCCTAAAGGATCAGATGAAACAACCTCGTAAGAAAGACCAGTACAAAGACCGTCTCCCCAAGCACATGAACCATCATCATATATCGCTGAGGCATCATAATTGTCTGCGTCAGGGTTCATACATCCACTGCAAGAAGAACCATCTCCTCCACAAATTCCACAAACATCAGAAAGGCCACATGATCCATCGTCAATAACTGCTGAGGAATCGTAGTTACAGGCTGAAGCATCTGTACAACCTCCACAACTAGAATTATCTCCATCACATACTCCACAGTCGTCATTGTAAACACACGAACCATCATTTGTTATAGCAGAGGCATCGTAATTACATGCTGCAGCATCTGTACAGCCTTCACAAGAAGTACCATCTCCCCCACAAATTCCACAAACGTCATTCATCAAACACGAACCATCATCTATCGTAGCAGAAGAATCGAAATTACAAGAGCCCGAATCCGTACATCCTGAGCAAGAAGTGTTATCTCCGCCGCAAACGCCACAGTCGTCAACTACATATATACAAGAACCATTATCAAGTTCTGCTGCAGGATTGTAATTACAAGCTGTAGCATCCATACATCCAACTTCAACTTGAGGGAATGTCATGGTTAAACCCTCTGCATAATGAGAAACTGCATCTTGGTCACGAATCTGAACGTTTACAAGAGCGTTAACTTGACCCGATGTAGTAAATTGACCAAGTAGAACTCTACCATCTACAGGAACTCCTTGAGAATTCGCCCCAGGTACGACGAAGATAGAACCTCCAACGAATGTATTAACAATAAAATCACCACCTGAATTAAAGTCATCTAATGATGTTAAAGCTGCATCGAAGGCGCTATTCAAGCCATCATCGTCTCCTGGTTGAGCTCCAATCGTAAACCAACTGTCGAATTCCATAGCAGGGAAGGCTGTAAAGAAAAGTGGGTTTACTGAACCACCGAAGTCTGCACCTACAGCATCGTTGTAGAATCCATCCGAATGCGTGGCTATCATCTCCCATGGAGCCGTATCCGTTCCATACATAGCTGTTACTTCAGAAGCATCGGCTGTAAAATTTGCGTACAAGCGATAAGTAGCTGCGCCAGTTCCTAATGGGTCAGAAGAAACAACCTCGTAAGTAAGACCGGTACATAGACCGTCTCCTGTCGGGTCTTGAGCGAAAAATTGAATTGCGGTCAATAAAACGGCAATTAAAAGTATATATTTCTTCATGTTAAATGTATTAATTTCATTGATTATGGAGCTATCATTTTGAGATAACTAACGGACATCTAAGCTATAACATAATCTTTATTTTTAGCATAAAACATTAACTTTACTTGACATAAATTAGTGTGATATTTGCAATGCATTCTATAACAATGGAAAGTAATCTAACTAAATATTGGGAAAAGGGACTTAGCATGTCTTCTTCTCAAGCTTCAAGTGTACTTGTAATTGCTGATAGTAATCTCCCCGAGCATTACACCAAAGAAGTGGTCGATATTTGCAAAAAAGAATCCCCCACTTATATGATTTCATTTAAAGGCGGTGAAGGAATTAAAACCCTGTCACAGGTTTCTGAAGTGTATTTACATCTCGAAAAGATGGGGGCAGATAGGAAAAGCTTGGTGGTTTGCTTAGGCGGTGGGACGATTACAGATATGGGTGGATTTGCAGCTAGCACATATAAAAGAGGAGTGAGTTTAATTCATCTTCCCACAACCGTTTTAGCAATGGTGGACGCCGCTATAGGTGGTAAAACAGGTATAAATACTGAGATGCAAGTAAACTTTGGGCTTTTAAAAAACCAAATAGGAACTTTCTACAATCCTAAAATGGTGGGGATTAATCACAAGTGGTTACAGAGTTTAAATGAGGAAGAAATCCTTAGCGGATGGGGCGAGATGGTGAAGCACGCATTGTTAAAAGGAGGAACACATTTAAAAGATTTAATGAAACTCAGTCCTAATTTAAAGGACCTATCACCTTTGCTGATTAGTTCTGCAAGAATTAAAGAAGCTATCGTTCATCGTGATGAGAAAGAGATCGGTGAACGTGCCTCATTAAATCTAGGCCATACTGTTGGTCATGCGATTGAAAGTTTAGCTCGTGATAAGGGGTGGGAAATGAAACACGGAGTAGCTGTAGCTTGGGGGATCGTCTTTGCTTTAGAGGCTTCTGTGATGAAAATGGGGTTTGATAAAACCACGGCTGATGAGCTACAAAACTGGATAGTTTCATCGATTTCAAAAGGGATAGAGGTCGATGGAGCTGATGCTGTTTGGTCTAAAATGTCGCATGATAAGAAAAACGTAAAAGGCAACGTTATAGACGTGTTGATGCTCGCGCCTGGGGAAGTCATATGGGACTTTGTATGGGAACGTGAAGAATTCACAATCTTATGGGAGAAGTTTCGAGGACGATACGCTTGAATCATCCCCTTATAAATATATTTGTAGTCAAATGGAACAAACTGCTGCGGAATTAGCAATACTATTAGATGGATCCGTTTCTGGGAATCCCAAGACGAGAGTTCGTAAGCTAGGGAAGATAGAATCAGCGGGAACTGGTGCTGTAACTTTCTTAGCCAACAAGGAATATGAGAAGTTTGTTTATTCAAGTTGCGCTTCCGTTGTTGTGGTATCTAAAGATTTTAAACCTAAGAAAGATCTTCCCCCAGAAATGACTTTGGTAAAGGTCAATGACCCTTATTCTGCTTTCGCAAAGTTGTTAGATGCATACGATAATATCCTGAAACGCGATGAAGGAGTTCATTCATCAGCAATTATCCATCCTGACGCAATTATCGGGGAGGCATGTGCAATAGGACCTGGAGTGGTTATAGACAAAGGAGCTACAATTGGAGATAGGACGGAACTTAGGGCTCATGTTTATATCGGACGGAATGTAACCATTGGGACTGATTGTATGTTTTTTTCAGGTGTGCGTATCTTAGACAGGTGCCATGTTGGTAATCGATGTACAATTCAAGGGGGGACAGTAATCGGATCAGATGGGTTTGGGTTTGCGCCGAAAGACGATGGGTCTTATGCAAAAGTCCCTCAAACTGGAAATGTGATTATTGAAGAAGAGTGTGATTTAGGGGCATTGTGTACCTTTGATAGAGCCACTTTAGGATCTACAATTATTCGCAAAGGCTGTAAATTAGATAACCTTATTCAAGTTGCTCACAATGTTGTTATAGGTGAGAAAACGGTTATTGCAGCCCAAACAGGCATTGCTGGATCTACAACCATAGGTTCACAATGCATGATAGGAGGCCAAGTTGGGATAGGTGGCCACCTTAAAATTGCAAACGGATCAAGGATTGCAGCAAAGTCAGGAGTTTCAGCCAGTATTTTAACTCCAAACGGAACCTATCAAGGTAACCCCGTAATGCCCATTAAAGCATTCCATAAATTTCATATTGCACTACGCAAACTTGTGAGATCACAAAGGAACCATGAAATAATTATCGATGATTCAATCAAATAAGCAACACACTCTTAAGAGTACGATTTCCTTTAGTGGAGTGGGTTTGCATACTGGTGAGATTTGTACCATGACCATCGTGCCTGCTGAAGGGAATCATGGTTATAAATTTCAAAGAACAGATCTTGAGGGCCAGCCCATCATTGACGCTTGCACTAATAATGTTTGCTCAACTTTAAGAAGCACTTCACTTGGGCAAGACGGTGTCGAAGTCCACACAACAGAGCACATTCTTGCAGCACTGTATGCTTCAGGTGTTGACAATGCTTTGATTCAACTAGATGGTGTAGAAGTTCCCATTCTTGATGGCAGTTCCGAAATGTTTACTCAGGGTATTGAAAAGGCCGGAACTCAAGCACTTGAAGAAGATAGGTTGTTTTTTAAAGTCAGGAAAAACATAAGCTTTATAGATAAAGAACGAGGTATCGAAATGCTTATCGTCCCAATTGTGGAAGATGAGCTTAGGTTGACTGTAATGGTTGACTACAACAGCCCTATTTTAAGTACTCAACATGCAAGACTTGAAAGCTTAAGTAAATTTTCAAAAGAAATAGCATCGTGTAGAACCTTTGTATTCATGAAGGAGGTTAAATCCCTTGCTGAAAAAGGATTAATAAAAGGTGGTGACGTTGATAACGCAGTAGTTTTAGCTGAAAAACCATATTCAAAAGCAGAACTTAAAGATATTGCAAAATCCTTAGGAAGAGACGAGTTAGGAGTTGTAGAGGGAGAGACTGGGGTAGTGAGCACAAGTAAATTGAGATTCGCAAATGAACCTGCGCGGCACAAACTTCTTGATATTATAGGAGACCTTGCTTTGACAGGAAGGTATATACATGGACATGTCCTTACCGCTAGACCAGGACATGCGGCAAATGTTGAATTTGCAAAGATTCTTGATTTAAAGATCAAGGAATTTGAAGACACCCCTGACTTGCGAACCGATAGAGAGGTAATTTTAGATATCAATCAAATTTCTAAACTCCTCCCCCATCGCTATCCATTTCTTTTAGTTGACAGCATACTTGAGATGACTGAGGATAGCATTATCGGTTTGAAGAACGTGACTATGAACGAACCTTTTTTTCAAGGTCATTTCCCAGAAAACCCAGTTATGCCAGGCGTACTTCAAATAGAAGCCATGGCTCAAGTAGGCGGTGTATTCGCACTCTCAAGTGTAGATGAACCAGAGTACTGGTCCACTTACTTTATGAAATTAGATGATGTAAGGTTTAAACAAAAGGTTTTACCAGGTGACACTATCGTCTTTCATTTAAAATTAATTTCACCAATCAGACGTGGTTTAGTTCATATGGAAGGAAAAGGATATGTTCGAGGTAAGCTTGTATCTCAGGCTAATTTATTAGCTCAGGTAATTAAAGATAGAAACCCAACCAACGATTAGTTTCTGAACCATGTCATCAATAATAAGCCCTCAGGCCTTTGTTCACCCAAACGCTTGTATAGAAGATGGAGTTGTGATTGAGCCTTTTGCCTATGTGGGAGAGGGAGTGAAAATCGGTAGTGGAACTTGGGTTGGACCAAATTCAACAATTTTATCAAGTACCACTATAGGTAAAGATTGCAAAATATATCCAGGAGCTGTTATTGGAGCTGACCCTCAGGATTTAAAATTCGACAACGAAGAAACAACTGTAGAAATTGGAGATCGAACGATTATACGTGAATGTGTGACGATACACAAAGCAACTGTAGATCGTTATAAAACAATTATAGGTGATGATTGCCTCATCATGGCATATGTACATCTCGCTCACGATGTACTCGTTGGAAACCATGTTGTCCTAGCTAACGCTGTAAATGTAGCTGGACACGTTACAATTGACGACTGGGTTATTATTGAAGGAATGGTTGGGGTTCAACAATTCGTGCATGTTGGAGAACATGCGTTTGTAGCTGGAGGGTCCTTAATTCGAAAGAATATACCTCCATACATTAAAGCTGCAAGAGAGCCACTATCCTTTATAGGTGTGAACTCCATAGGCCTAAGGAGAAGGGGGTTCACTCAGGATAAAATTCAAAGAATTGATGATATTTATAGAACCTTATATGTGCAAAACGCAAGTATGAGTGTGGCCTTAAATGTCGCAGAAGCAGAATTTCCTACCTGTGATGTTAAGGATTTTGTTCTTGGATTTATTAGAAAATCTGACAAAGGGATTATCAGGGGTCCTTTCTCATAAGCCTTAATTCTCACTAAGTTTTTGTTGCCAGTTCCAAGAATCATTCAGACCTTGCTCAAGGGAACGCTTGGTTTCCCACTTCAACTCCTCCTTAGCTCTTTCTGCATTAGCCCAAATAGCGACAACGTCCCCTTCCCTCCTATCTCCAAGCGTATAAGGGACTTTCTCTCCGGTTACCCTCTCAAAAGCATCAATTACCTCAAGAACTGAAACGCCAGTGCCCGTTCCTAAATTAAAAGCCCTACAGCCTTTGCCCTTGACGATCTCGAATAAATAGCCAATTGCCTTAACATGTGCTTCGGCAAGGTCCATAACATGCAAATAATCTCTAATACAAGACCCGTCTTTCGTTGGGTAATCTGTACCAAACACTGTTAGAGGACCTCTCAACTTCGCGACAGCTTGACATAAAAAGGGAATCAGATTATTCGGAATTCCTCTTGGAGATTCACCAATAATTGCTGATGGGTGAGCTCCAATAGGGTTGAAGTATCTCAACAAAGCTGAGCTAAACTCACCATTTTCTTCAGCGTGATTCTCAATTAATTTTTCGCAAGCTTGTTTCGTATATCCATAAGTCGATTCAGAAGGTAAGAAAGGAGATCGTTCATCCACAGGAATGTTTTCTGGCTCTCCATAAACAGTACAGCTAGATGAAAACACTAAACTATGAACACCGAATTCCTTCATTATCTCTAACAAGCATTCCGTTCCCCCAATGTTATTCGACTTATACAACTCTGGCTTTTCAACACTTTCTCCAACAGCTTTTAATGCCGCAAAGTGAATGACTCCTGAAATCGGATGTCCCTTTTCCTTTTCTGTATTAAAGACTCTTAGAAGGTCACTCTTATTCCTACAGTCTGCTTCGTAAAAAGGCACTTCTTGATCAACCATTGACCTTAAGGCTTGCACCATAGAAAATTCTGAATTGCTAAAATTATCTAACAGAACAACCCTAAAACCAGCTTCAGCTAATGCTACAGCTGTGTGTGTTCCTATGTACCCCGCTCCGCCTGTGACTAAAATAGTTAAACTCGTCATTCAAAATTAAGTGTAAAGTTATCCTATCTGTAGTATTAGTACACTAAACATACATACAAATCCAACGGAAAAACCCACGTAAACTTCTTTTAGTGTGTGGGCTTGTAATTCTAAGCGACTCCAAGCAAGTAGTCCAGATACTATGACTATCGGAGCGATCCAGCTTAAATCTGATGTTGCATTTATTGCCCCAACATAAATTACAGCCGCCAGTACGCCCCCAATAGCTAACAAATGCATACTCAGTTTGAAACGTTTTGTAATAATTAAACCCGTAAGTATCGAAACAATCAACCCCAACATAAGAGATCTATATAAAACTGGAATCGCAATACCCGTGAGTTCTAAGGTGAGGACATATGCCATCACATAATACCCAAGAACAACTAAAAATGGAGTGAATCTTTCAGACCTGTTTCTGATATCTAAATCAGAAATCATCCCCCTTCTACGCATAAGCAAAATCGAAAAACCTGTCGCGAGAGTGGTAATCACTATTATTAATGCTAGGTATATAAAGACATCTGTGCGGTTTGATAAATAAACATCAAAATGCTTCAATAAAAATATTGTAAACAGAGGCATTAAAAAAGGATGAAAAATAGCGGAAATAAATTTAGCAAAAACCTGCATTTTCCTATAATTCTTTTCTTAACCTAGCTACCGACAACCCCATTTGCTCTCGATATTTCGCAACTGTCCTTCGAGCAATATGATAACCTTTTGAATTTAATATAATTCCCAACTTTTCATCCGTCAAGGGTTTTGACTTGTCCTCTTCTTCTATGGCGTCCTTAAGAATGCTCTTCACTTCACGAGAGCTAACGTCTTCTCCACTGTCAGTTGTTAAACTCTCAGAAAAAAAAGTCTTTAGGAGAAATGTGCCATACGGAGTTTGGACATATTTACTATTAGCGACCCTTGAAACTGTGCTAATATCCATCTCTATCTTTTCAGCAATATCCTTCAAAATCATAGGTTTAAGATCTGTTTCATCTCCGCTTAAAAAATACTCCTCTTGGTGATTTACGATAGTGTTAATCGTTTTCATTAGTGTGAGTTGACGCTGCTTAATTGCATCTACAAACCACTTAGCAGCATCAATTTTTTGTTTCACAAAGGTTAGAGCTTCTTTTTGAGATTTAGAAGTTTTTGCACCACTTGCGTAAGTATGCATCATATCTTTATATGAAGGGCTAATTCTTAAATCTGGGGCATTTCTTTGATTTAATACAACTTGTAACTCATCGTTATTAACAGTAAGAATAAAATCTGAAACAACATGAGCTACTGTTCTCGCAGATTCTCCTCCTGAATCACCAGGCTTGGGGTTCAGTTTTTTAATTTCAGACAGAGCCTCTTTAAGGTCGTCATCTGAAATGTTGAGTTTAGAAGTAATCGATGGGTAATGTTTTTTTGAAAAAGATTCGAAATGATCTTCTAATATCTCCTCAGCATAAACTAAATTCTGAAGACGGGAGAAATTAGCTTTATCCTTAAGTATTTCTAGCTTACGCCTTATTTGAAGGAGTAAGCACTCTCTTAAACTTTTAGCTCCAACGCCTGCAGGATCTAGTGTTTGGATTGTTAAAAGGACATCCTCTAACTCTTCCCTTTGAACCGTAATGTTTTGGGTAAAAGCCAAGTCATTTACGATGCTCTCCAAATCTCGCCGCAAATATCCTGCATCATCTAATTGACCGATTAAATGCTCCCCTAGCATTTTCTGATTTTCATTCAGCTGATGTAAACTTAATTGACCAAGCAAAAGCTCCCTAAAAGTCGATCCAGCTCCAAGGGGAATATCTTTATCCTCCACATCTTGACCGTGATTGCGGACGGACGTCTTATAATCAGGCGTTTCGTCATCTAAATATTCGTCAAAATCAAACTCGTCCAAAGAATCGTTTTGATCTTGATCATCCTGCTCTAACTCATCTCTTTCCTCCTCTTCTGCTCCTTCTTCCAAAGCTGGATTCGCCTCAAGCTCTTGCTTAATCCTTGCTTCAAGCTCCACCGTAGGCACTTGCAAAAGCTTCATCAGCTGAATTTGCTGAGGCGATAGCCTTTGAAGTTGCTTTTGTTGTAGTGATTGCTTGAACATGTGCTTTAAAAAGGTTAAAATTCTGCCGAAAGTGGCGTTCTTGGGAATGGTATGACGTCTCGGATGTTGGACATCCCAGTCGCGAACATAACAAGCCTTTCAAAGCCCATGCCAAACCCACAATGTTTAGCCGACCCAAACTTTCTCGTCTCTAAATACCACCAAACATGATCCTCTGGAATATTGAAGTCTGCGCATTTTTTCTTCAGAATGTCCAATCTCTCCTCACGTTGAGATCCCCCAATAATCTCTCCAATCCCAGGGAGGAGAACGTCCATAGCAGCAACGGTTTTACCATCGTCGTTTTGGCGCATATAAAACGCTTTAATTTCAGCGGGATAATCAGTTACAATCACCGGCCCTCCGATGTGCTTCTCTACTAACCAACGCTCGTGCTCTGAATGAAGATCATCACCCCACTCGCATGGGTATTTAAATTTCTTCTTCTTGAACGGCTTAGAATTCCTAAGAGCATTGATCACTTCAGTGTACGTCATGTGAGCAAATGCCGACTCAACTACATTCTTGAGTCGTTCTGTTAATGGGAGCTCATGTCTGTCCTTTTGAGGGAGTTGCTTTTCAGATTGAACTTCTCTGTTTTCTAAGAAATCCAAATCGTCTTTTCCATGCTCCAATACATATCCTAAAACAGACTTGAGGCAATCCTCCGCAAGCTTCATATCATCTTTAAGGTCTGCAAATGCTATCTCGGGCTCTATCATCCAAAACTCAGCTAAGTGGCGAGATGTATTTGAATTTTCTGCTCTAAATGTGGGACCAAAAGTATATACTTGTCCAAGCGCCATTGCTGCTAACTCTGCTTCGAGTTGGCCGCTCACCGTTAAGTTCGAGGGTTTACCGAAGAAGTCCTGAGAGAAGTCAGTACCACCATCTTCCAATTTAGGAAGGCTCTCGAGATCGAGGGTGGTCACTTTAAACATCTCCCCAGCCCCTTCAGCATCCGAACCGGTAATGATGGGCGTGTGAAGTTGATAAAAACCTTGATCGTGGAAGAATTTATGGACCGCAAATTGCAAAAGATGACGGATGCGGAAAATCGCACTAAAAGTGTTGGTGCGAAATCTTAGGTGTGCTTTTTCCCTCAAAAACTCTAGCGAATGCTTTTTCATTTGAATTGGGAATTCATCCGGATCAGCTCCACCAAGAATTTCAAGTTCCTCTACTTGAATTTCAACTGACTGGCCTCCACCCTGACTTTCAACTAAAACTCCCACAGCGCGAATAGCTGCCCCAGTGTTCAGTTGCTTCAATACAGACTCCTTTAAATCTTCTCTTTGCACAACGAGTTGAATATTGTGAATCGTAGAACCGTCATTAACCGCTAAAAATCGATCGTTTCTAAAAGTCCTTACCCAGCCACAAATAGTAATCTTATTTGATGAAGGTGCCATTTCTAGCACCTTTGAAATTCTTAGTCTTTCCATGTCTTACAAAGATATGTATTATTCAAGTTTACCGTCTCGAAGGCGGATTATCTTTTCAGCTCGAGCGGCGATATCTTCTTCGTGTGTAACTAGAATAATTGTATTGCCAGCTTTGTGAATTTCATCAAGTAGTTGCATAATACCATCTGAAGTTTTTGAGTCTAGGTTCCCTGTTGGCTCGTCAGCGAAGATGATGGATGGTCTCATAACTAAGGCACGGGCGACAGCAACTCGCTGCCTTTGGCCTCCACTAAGTTCATTAGGTGTGTGAGTATACCTATCTCCTAAACCCACTTGCTCTAAAACCTCTTTTGCTCTCGCAAGCCTTTTTTCCTTAGGAATACCAGCATAAATCATAGGTAGTGCGACATTCTCAAGAGCAGTATATCGGGGCAAAAGATTAAAGGTTTGGAAAACAAAACCTATTTCCTTGTTGCGAATTGATGCAAGTGAGTCATCATCAAGTATACTAACATCGTTTGAGTTTAAAAAATATTCGCCAGAAGTTGGTGAATCTAAGCAACCTAATATATTCATTAGAGTAGATTTACCAGACCCTGAAGGGCCCATCAAAGCGATGTAGGAACCTTTCTCAATTGAAATATCTAAACCATCTAAAGCACGAACTTTAGTGTTACCAACTGTATAATGCTTCGTAAGATTTGTTGCCTGAATTATCGATGATGTCATATAGGCAAATCTAAGTGCTTTAACTTATGGTTACCTATAATTTTGTATGTTTGAGTAATTGAAAACTGCTCATATGAAAACTGTTGTACAATTATTGTTTTTATGTTTGATATTTATTACATCAAACGCGTCCTCCCAACTACTTGTAGAACAACCATACACAATCGAACAATACGTTAGTGAAGTTCTCATCGGAAACGGTGTTACAGCAACAAACATAACCTACACTGGTTCTGAGGAACAACTTGGATACTTGACCGGCGGAGAAGGGTTGTTTTCTGTTACTTCAGGCCTGGTTTTAAGTACCGATCACGCAACTCATTTAAGCGACCCAGGGTGCAACGACATGCAAGCATGTTTAGGTTGTCTTGGATTAGGAACTGACGCCGATTTACTTAACGTAGCTAACTCTGTTCCTCCACTAATAGGACAAACTTTCTCAGTTTCATCGGTGAATGATTTGTGTATTCTGGAATTTGATTTCGAAGCAGGTGGCGATAGTATTTCGTTTAACTATGTCTTTGGATCAGACGAATATTTGGAGTGGGTAAACTCTGCCTATAATGACATTTTCGCCTTCTTCCTGTCTGGACCTGGTATTTCTGGACCTTTTGGATCTCCTGTTGGATTCCCTGATGGTGCAATAAACATTGCCGAAGTACCCGAGACTGACCCCACCCTTCCGGTTACAATAAGTTCGGTCAATAATATTACAAATCCCGAATACTATATAGACAATGTTTCAAACAACAACATCTGTATAGATGGATATACTCAGACTTTTACTGCATCTGCCTCGGTACAATGTGGAGAAACTTATCACATTAAACTTGCCATTGCAGATGGGTCCGACGATGCACTTGAGTCATTCGTGGTACTTGAAGAGGGTAGTTTCTCATCAAATGCCATCGACATTGTTGCTGATGCCTCATTGGAAGGAGCTGAAATATTCTTAGGTGACACAACCGTTGTGGAAGGGTGTAATGATGCTGTCTTTACAGTAATAAGACCTGATGATTCTGAAACAGATACCATTTACTTAAATGTTTACGGTACGGCTACAATGGGAGGAGATTTTAGTTCAGTATTCTCAATCGTCATTATGGAACCCGGTCAAAGCGTTGCAGAAGTATCACTTGGCGTTATTAACGACAATGTAAATGAAGATCCGGAATGGGTTACTGTTGAGTATGAATATATAAACGACTGTGGAGATACCATAATTTCGAGTGCTACGATTGTAATCTTAGATCCAGAACCTATCACCCTTTTCACAGCTCCAGTAGGTTGTCTAGACGCAGCTGGAAATATTGAACTCATCGTCGAACCTATGAGCGGATATGGCCCATTCTATTATCAGTGGGACACCGCTGAAAACGACACCCTCAACGACTTCACTTACAACACAGGTTTCACTCCAGGTTCTGCCACAGTACTTGTTACAGACATTTGTGAATCTGTCAATGAGGCTACTATTTCATGGGAAATTCTAGATGATTTCATAGGTGAAGATGAAACCATTTGCTTAGGCCAAACCTCAACCGTCCCCACAGAAGGTGGAACTGGTGGGTTTAGTGAAATCCTGACTGAGATTGAAGATCCTGATGGAAATATGGTTTGGGTTACAATAGTCGGAGCCTCTCTAGACACCGTACTTGTTTCATTCCTAGATAATATCGATGAGATAACAGGGCTTTATGATGGGCTGTACAATACCGGATCAGGTGGAGTAGGTGCTATCGAAGTACAACTTGTAGACGGTTGTGGCAATATTACCTACAGCACTCTTTCAGTTGAAATTTGTGAATTGGAATTCTTCAACGTTTTCACTCCAGGTGGTCCCATAAGTAGTGCTGGTATAAATGACACTTTTGAGATTGTGGGGCTGCAAGGATATCCAGGAAGTAAGCTTGCTGTTTATGATCGATGGGGAACGCAGGTTTACTACAACTCCAACTTCCAAGGAGGTTGGCGTGGATTAAATAACAATAATGGAGATCTACCAGGTGGAACTTATTACTATACGCTTTCTGTAAACTACGCGGGGGTAGATCCATTAGAATACTCAGGGGATGTAACTACAGACCTAAGTGTTGAAGGAGTCGTTACCTTCTCTGGAAACGTGATGATTATCCGATAAGAGATTTACCAGTCATCTCTGAGGGTTGATCAATACCGAGTAGAGCTAGAATAGTTGGGGCGACGTCAGAGAGCTTACCATCATTCAGATATTTCACATCGTCTGAAATCACAATCACCGGAACAGGATTTAATGTGTGCGATGTATGTGGCGATCCGTCTAGATTTAAAACCTTATCGGCATTACCATGGTCGGCAATAATCACGAACTGATATCCATTTTTCATTCCTACATTAATCACTTCAGAGAGACAACCATCAGTAGTCTCAACGGCTTTTAGTATTGCATTGTATATACCAGTGTGACCTACCATATCTGGGTTAGCAAAGTTAAGACAGATAAAATCAGCACTGTCGGTGTTCATTTCTCCACTCACTAATTTAACGAGTTTATGAGCTGACATTTCTGGCTTTAGATCGTATGTAGCGACTTTAGGACTGCTCGCCATCAGACGATTCTCGCCAGAAAAAGGATCTTCTAGGCCGCCATTAAAAAAGAAAGTGACATGAGGGTACTTCTCGGTTTCAGCGATACGGAGTTGTGATAGACCAGCTGATGAAATAACATCACCTAACGTTTTTTCAAGTTTAGGCTTGTCGTATATAACGTTTACTCCCTGAAACTTATCATCGTAATTCGTCATTGTAACGAAGTGAAGAGGTACGGTTGACATACCTTGGTCGGGGAAATCTTGTTGGGTCAGGGCGGTTGTTATTTGACGACAACGATCCGTTCTGAAGTTAAAACAAATAACCACATCATTAGGTCGTATTTGCCCTGCTACTCCTTTAATCCTAAAGGGAACAATAAACTCATCACTTGTATGATCATCATAGGATGATATAACCCCTGATTCTACACTTTCAAATTCATCTCCACCATTTGAACACATAGCATTGTAAGAAAGAGCTACCCTCTCCCATCGTTCATCCCTATCCATCGCATAATATCTCCCATGAACAGATGCAATTTGAATCTGGGAGTTAGTTTGGCTTATGTGACTCTCAAGATCCTTTAGATAACCTAAACCAAACTTAGGTGAGGTATCACGTCCATCTGTAAACGCGTGAATTACAGCATCAGGAACACCTGCTCTATTCACCGCATCTACGATCTCGTGAAGATGTTCTTGTTGCGAATGGACTCCACCTCTAGAAACCAAGCCCATAATATGGAGGCGCCTTCCATGTTGTTTTGATATCTCCAATGCTTCTTGTAGAATGGGTTCTGATTTGAACGTTCCACAATCTATTGCTCTATTAATTCTAAGAAGATCTTGGAAGACGACTCTTCCAGCACCGATGTTCATGTGGCCGACCTCGGAATTACCCATTTGGCCAGGAGGGAGGCCTACAAACTCACCGTCCGTTCGCAACTCACCATGCGGGTAAGTATCATGTAATCCATCCATGCATGGGGTGTGTGCATTGAAAATTGCATCTGAAGCATCACGAGCCCCATATCCCCAACCATCTAAAATTACAAGCGCAACCTTCTTCTTTATCATTACTTAAATTTAAAAACTGCCCGGCAGAGTAATAACAAAGGTAGCACCTCCTCCATCAGTGGGATGAACTGAAATATCTGCTCCGTGCATTTGCACTATTTTATTTACCAAATGCAGTCCCAATCCAGTCCCGTCAATATCTTTATCCCTTCTCAACCTATAAAAAGCCTCAAAAATATTTTCACGATCAGACTCCTCTATACCTGGGCCGTGGTCAATAATATATAAAGTGTTTTTTCTCAAAGAACTATCAAAAACCACCTCTACTTGCTTACTATCTCCCCCATATTTAAAAGCATTTTCAAGAAGATTGGTGATACAAAGCATCCACATTTCTTGGTCTCCATCTATTATTTTATCGTCACCTTTTTTTGAAAAGACAATCTTTGAGCTAGGGTATAAATTGGTGAATTTATTGATCGCATTCTCTGTTGAATCACATATGCTAAAGGGAATAGTCAAAAGCGCATCTGGTAAATTAAGTCTCGTCGCTTGAAGAATATCCTCAACCCTTTTCTCAAGCCTAAGTGTGCTTGATCTAGCATCATCTAACAATTCCTTTTTCACCTTCTCATCTAGGTCTAACCTATCAACTGTATCAATGGCTAATCTTATTGCCGCAATTGGGGTTTTCAATTCGTGAGTAACTGCTAAAATGAAGTTCCTCTCACGAGCTAATTTATTATTATCTGCATTTATTACTCTCCATAACCAAATAAGTCCAAACACAAATAAAAGTGCGAAGACACTTCCCTCCCATGCCACCATAAAAACTGTACGTTCCCACTCAATGGCTGCTTGAGCAGATGTCTGAGTTGCTAAATTTGCTTCGTATAGTCGCGATGCTGACCTTATTATCAGGTCAGCCCACCATGATAATTGTAAGAAAACATAGCTCGCTAAAATAAGAAAAAGGGCACGCGTACGGCGAGCCCTTTTTGTAGAATTACTTTTATTTGTAGGTCGTTTAATGACAGGTCTTTTAGTTACGTCCTCCTTTCGAATTGTCTTTAGAAGATGCCCCACGTGATCCTTTATCTAACCAAGGAGAAACTGGAAATAGCTTTTTGACGTCACGGCTAATTAAAAGGTGCTGTACTTCTCCCGTTCGTCCAAGAGCAGTCCAAACCATCTCTACATTCCATCCATGAGAAGAAAGAATATTCAACGCCTGGCCTAAAGAAGAAAACCTAAACTCTTTAAGATAGTGTACAACAGCAATAGCATCCTTCTCAGACCCCATTCTATCAATTATCGGATCAAAAGACACCTTCACAGAAGTTCTGCCATTTACCTCAGATAAGGTAACCTCACCATAAAGCTTAGACGCTCCTGCATCTGAGGATATGTTTTTAGGATTCTCCTTTGTATTTGATTGTGACTTCGTAGCCATTTGGGCATTTGCTTGAATTGTAAACAAAAAAACCGCTCCCGCTAATAAAATATTAAATAATTTCATTTTAAACAATTTCTAAAATTTGAATACGCAAGATAATGCAATATGCTGTTCCACCGCCCCATCGATGTGAAATAACCACCCCTTCCCCCTCCACCTAACTGTGACATTCCAGTATGAATCATCTAACAATTCCCTCCATGCCGTCTTCATCCCTTTAGACCAAACTACATCATCCACCAGCACACATCCTCCCGTACTTAGCTTTGATTTCAACTCCTCTACATACCTTAAGGTAGCTCCCCCATCATGATGACCATCTAAAAAAACCATATCCCAACCACCTTTAGTTGATTTTAACAACTCATCAAACTTACCCACTTTGCTATCTATTTGCTTGTCCAACCCTAATTTTATCCAATTGTTCCTAGCAACATCAGCTGTATTCTGACAACCTTCCCAAGTTTCTACATCACAACCAGCAGCGCTTAAATAAGCCGTTGTAACACCCAGCGATGTACCCATTTCAAGTACCGATAACTTTATATTACCCTTTTCTTCAAGATGCATTCCCCAAAATCTAAGCACCTTCCAAAGCGACTTAGCCACTCTTTCACTTTGCAGAACATGCTTCGCTATTTTACTTACTTTACGAGAACTACCTTTAAACACCCTACTCCCAGCACCATGGTCTTCCACAGCAATTGTGTCTGTACTTCTCTTTAAGTCAGCGCGCAAGTTTTCAATGTCTTTAAATATCTTATCATACTCCACCTCATCCTCAACAACCCTTTCATCGACATACCTACTTCTTGCTTCTAGGTGCCTTGCTAGATTGAAAATGAATGGAGATTGAACAGACCTCCAACTTTTTCTTTTTTCTTTTTTGAACATTGCACAAAGATGAGAAGTAGTTACTATATTTGCACCCTCCTTTTAGGGCGATTAGCTCAGTTGGTTCAGAGCACCTCGTTTACACCGAGGGGGTCGGGGGTTCGAGCCCCTCATCGCCCACCAAAATAAACCCACTCTTTTGAGTGGGTTTTTGTATAATTGACAACTATTTTAAAATTAAGATAATTAATCAGAATGAAAAAAATATTAGTAGTTGGTGCATCAGGTAAGACGGGACGAAACATAGTAAAGCAATTATTAGAATTAGGACATTCTGTACATCTAATTGTAAGAACAACAAATAACCTCTCTAAAGATATCTTAAAACACCAAAAGATTAATATCACAAAAGCTAGTATACTTGATATTAATGAAGAGGAAATGGTTAATCTTGTTAGTGATTCTGATGCAATTGTTTCATGCCTTGGTCATAATTTAAGTTTTAAAGGAATCTTTGGGGAGCCTAAAAGGTTATGTACTGATGCTACCAAAAATTTATGTGAAGCAATAAGATCCTCAAAAGCAAATTCACCAATTAAATTTATATTAATGAGTTCTGTTGGCGTGAAAAATAAAAAGATTGGAGAACAAAGATCAATATTTGACAATATTATCCTAACTCTCTTACGTTGGTTCCTTCCACCTCACAAGGATAATGAAATAGCTCTAGATTACTTGATCTCATCATTTGGAAATTCAAATAAACATATTGAATGGTGTGCTGTTCGCCCCGACTCCTTAATAGATGATAAAATTTCCAAATTTGAAATAATAGAATCACCTATTACAACTATTTTCAAAGGACGTCCAACATCAAGAAAAAATGTTGCAAATTTTATGACACAACTCATTGGAGACAATACTCTTTGGAGTATGTGGAAATTCAAAACTCCAGTCATCATGAATGAAAAATAATTATTCTAAAAAAGTTCGAACCGGTACCACCGGAGGCCACCAAAATAAACCCACTCAATTGAGTGGGTTTTTAATTATTGATAAGTACAATCCTTGCATTCACTTGGTCAATAAAATCATGTAAATAGTTTGGTACATTGTTTTGAACTTGGTCAATTCTCCAACTTTTAAGGACTCTATTGTCTGAATATTGAATAAACAGTCCACCTCCATCAGCACAATCCGGACAACCAAAAACAGCATCACTTTCATCTAGAAGTTGTGTAGGGAAATAGTCAGCCAAATCACTAACGAGTTCAAACAGTTCATTGTCTAATTCTACAAAATCTAAATTCTGACCAGAATAATCATCTATGATATCCTCATATAATTTCTCATCTGTCAGTTTATAGGTTTCTACACACTCCTCACCAAAACACTCTCCATAGAAATGACCAAAAATTAAAAAATTCTGTTCGTTGATTGTGATGTTGTCATCGTCTTTGTTGCATGAAGTAAAAGCCCCAATAACAATTAGAAATAAAAATATTTTTTTCATAATGGTGCTTAATCTAATGAGTGATTATTTGTCTGTGACGAATAATTTGGTTTTTGCGATTACCTTATTGTTCTCTGACAAACACATAACGTATAACCCACGATTTAAATTACCCCTATCTAAAATAATTTTCTGATTGTTTATGTTACCGATGCGTTGAACAACCTGACCGAGTGTATTGCTGATCGTTATCGAAGCGTTATGGACAGATTGATCTATTTGTATAGTAGTTTGATTGTTGAATGGATTCGGATACAGTTTCAAAGATTGATTTTGATCTATAAAATTTATTCCAGTCACTTGTTGGAGATTTATCAAGTCAAAATAACCATAGCCTTGAATTGGGCCACCTGCAAGGCCACCACTTAGCAACACAATTGCTGTGTCATCTAATTCAAGAAGGAAAGTTGATTGAATACCCAGTTGTGTCCATGAAGTTGATGAGGTCGTGTCACCAGCTATAAGCGTAATATCACCACTGTTTATTTTGCCTAAATAAAGGCCGACAGGATGAGATGCTTGAGCAAACGCCCATCCCGTCAGCTGAAACGTTTGTCCATTTGTAATAGACGGAATTGTTTGATAAGCATGTCCGGGGAAACATCCTTGAGTATTCCCCCCCCAGACTTTAATGCTCCAATCCTCCCCGCCTGGAGGAGTGCTGCTATCTGGTTCTGCAAAACAAGACCACTCCCAATTAGATAAATCAGAATTTAATCCATCTTCAAAATCACCATTTAAAATTTGGCCATTTATTGTATTAAAAATTAGGGGAATAGAGAAAATGAATAATGGAAATCTCATTAATATAGATGTTTAATATTGAATAATCAAAGACCACATACAAACAAAAGTCGATTCTAATAATAATAAATAATTTGCCTAATTTACTTTAATTAATCATGTCTTGAATGAGTCATACTTAGATCTTCAATTTTGATTTTTAAGATCATTTAGAATTTCTCTGATATCTATTAGTATGCTATTTGTTTGTTCACTGGATGTTTCTGTTTGTAGAACATTTGAGCCGTTCCCAGAACTGATTAATTCCCTTTGACACAACACCTTTTCTTTAAAATCGGAAGATTTAATGATTCCAATTAATTTCATGTCGCTCCCCCCTTGCGGATTGCTTTGTCCTGCAGTTTCAATTTTCAATATGCGTAAATCGAGAAATTTTAAAAAAGGATTTTCAATAAATGTCAAATCTTGGATGTTATCCAAAGGAATGGTTTTCTCTATTTTAAAAAAGACCCCTTT
>DBBW01000005.1:8116-39179 GCA_002292405.1 Flavobacteriales bacterium UBA974 | reverse complement strand
AAAAACAAGTATCGGAATGCCAACCACGGTTAACGTCATTACAAAAGCGCCTACTAATAATAAGTAGGTTTTAATTTTCGGATTAAATTCTGCTTTTTGGACTACGTCAGATTCGATATTCATGATTCATTTTTATTAGAAGTTACTTTATGTTAATCGAGCATCATATTAGTTAACCCAAAATCAACTGGCCTGCAAACTCAGCAACTGTTTTATCTTTATTTTCCCTATAATCAATTATTGAATTTAGAAGTGGAGTCGACTTCCAAATCCATATTTTTCAATAAATTTGATGAAAACTCAAGCATACTAGGCACCTCATCAGTACGGGCAATGTGGAGGTAAGTGAAAATCATTAGAGCTTCTCCATTACTTTCTATATGGTGAATCTCATTCTGTTCAAGAAACCGTATGAGATCATCAGTGAAAAATGATCGTATTGCGTCTTCGTCATCTCCACTCAATTGAAATTTATCTGAGAAAGCAGCATGTTTCTTAAAATGAATATGCAGGTTAGATTCGGAAAAAGAAATCACCCGATCAAAAATTTTGTCGAAGAGTCCTACCTTGTCAATGATAAATCTGGGGATAGGTGATGGCAATCGAACTACCTGCACAGTGGTTTGATATACCTCGAGGGCAAGCAAGGCCCCCTCGTCAAATACAATGTCGGCAATCTCCCATTGAGAATTGTTTTCTATGTCAAGTCCTTGTAGGGAGTTGCTTTTCATCTCAATCGGACGGGAATCGAAGAATCTAAAGTTTCTTAGATATGAAGTGTTCCAATCTACATCTCGTTCGAAAGACCATCCATTTGCATTGGCCATCTTTTGAAAACGGTTTTGACGTTTCGTCATACGTTTTTTCACACTACCGGTGACTATTTTTAAGGCTCGGTTATGACTTGTAGAAGACACGTGACGGTCTAATCCAATGAGTTTTACATCTCCACCATTGTTATCTTGAACACGCTTAAATTCAATCATATTTTCCATGATCGAGAGGTCAACTAAACGCGTATGCGACATGTCAATAATAACAACAGATCCAATTGGAATCTTATCCAGCAATTTATCCAGCTCTAAGGCATAAAGAAAATTGGCAACACCTTTTAACCTAACATCGAATGTGCCATTTTCCAAAAGAGAGACTTGAGACCCAGATTGATAAATCATTCTAAAGAATGGCACAATTCCAACCTTCGCCAATAGCATATGAAATATGAGTGTGATTAGAATTCCTCCAAAGATCCCATAAAGCAAATTAGTAAATAACGTAATTATAAGTGTAGAGGAAAGAAATAGCAATTGTTCTATGCCTTGATCATATGCATACTTGAATACCTGGGGGGATGCTAATTTAAAGCCTGTGTAAATTAAGATTGCTGCCAGTGCCGCCAAGGGTATGTTTCTTAAAACGGGAGCTAAACACAGGACAAAAAGAATGAGAAAGATTCCATGATATAAATTGGACCACCTTGTCTTTGCATTGCTGTTTACGTTCACCGTGCTTCGGACTATGACTGTGCTAATTGGAAGACCACCTAAAGCACCACAGACCATTGTGCTTATTCCAACACCAATTAAGTCTTTATTTAAGTTGGTGGTCCGCTTGTATGGATCTAGTTTATCAACGGCACGAGCACTGGCCAATGTCAATAAGGTAGCAATCAAAGTAATGGAAAATACTGTGAGCCAAAAAGCCATGGTTCCAATCATGCTAAAATCAGGATGCATAATACAATCCCAAGGATTTTTTGGAATATCAACAAGTAAACTAGGACCAACATTGTATGAATTTCCAAATATGGAAATGCTGTGTTCGTTGAAGAAATCAAATGCAAAAACACTGGGTATAGCCAACAATAAAACCCACATTGGAGCTGGGATTGTGCGGATGAATTTACTTTTTATTTTTTTATAAAACACAAGAGTTAAAACACCGATAAGTGTTATTACAGAAATAAAGGGATTCGCTTCTGGAAGTTGATAGAACACATCCAATAGGTTTCCGATAACAGAATCAGCATCAGAAGTTGTTCCTAAAGCGAATGGGATTTGTTTGGCGATAATTATGACACCAATAGCGGCTAATATGCCATGTAAAACTGAAGAAGGTAATAATTTAGCGAATCGTCCTAATTTGAGGAAACCCAGTACAATTTGAATTCCCCCAGACACAACTATTGCTGCTAATACATAATTGATGTTGTGATCGAGCATGACAAGCCCACCGAGAATCACGGCAATCAATCCTGCAGCTGGACCGTTAATTGCCAAATGTGATCCTCGAAAAAAGGTTGTAACAACTCCGCCAACAATTGCTGACAAAAGACCTGACATAGGAGACATCTCTGAAGCAACAGCTATTCCTAAAGCCAGAGGTAAAGCAACTAAAGACACACTTATTGCTGCTAAAAAGTCACTGCGCCAATTTTCTCTCAGCCCTTTTAACCCATCATGAGGGATTGAATAGTTCGAGTTCATAGATGATGATTAAACATAGCAGATTTCGATCGGTGGTGTAAGTAAAACAATAAAATACAAAAGAAGTAGATTTAAAAAAGGGGGAAACCTCAAACTTATCTTCTATACGAGATTGTCATCTTCTGAATTACCAAGATACAAAAATACAAATAACTAAATGTAGGGTTTATATTCAAATAGGTTGAAATGAATGAATAAAAAACTACTGATTAATTATCAAATTTAGGTTGGCGCTTTTCCACAGTAGCTTGAAAAGCCTCTGTCAAATCTTCTGAAAGCAGCATAGAGGCATTCCAAGTAGACATGTAATTTAACGAATCGACTACAGAGTGTTCTCTAGAATAATGTAAGATGTCCTTCGTTCCCCGAATAGATAAAGGAGATTTAGAGGCTATCGTTGAAGCAATTTGTACAACACCTTCCATCAGTGTCTTCTTGGATGAATAACAATGATTCACCAGACCAATATTTCTTGCTTCTGGCCCAAACACTTTCCTTCCGGTATATGCCATTTCTGCTGACATTCCTGGGGATATAATTTTTGGCAAACGTTGTAAAGTACCCAGGTCGGCCACCATGCCTAAGTCAATTTCTTTAATCGTGAAATAAGCCTCTTCACTACAATACCGCATGTCACATGCGGTTGCAATATCCACTCCGCCACCAATACATCCATTGTGAATAGCCGCAAGCACTGGTTTGGAACATTCTTCAATCACCGTAACTGTTTGTTGAAGTGTTACAATTATTTCCCTCACCTTTTCACTTCGTTTTCCATGACAAGAAATATCTTTCAATCTGCTTATCGACATCAACAATTCTAAATCGATTCCTGCACAAAAATGCTTGCCTTCACCAGCTAGTATTATCACCCTTACGTCATCATCTTTTGAAAGAGTTTCAAAAACAGTTTGCATTTCAATCCAAGCCTCCATTTGGAGTGCATTGGCTATTTCTGGTCTATTGAAAAAAACTTGAGCGATTTTATTCTCTATTTCAACTTTAAAATGGTTGCTGTTCATCGTTTTATTTTAATGCAAATTACACATTGTTAAGAACATGTTATTTGTGAATTCTAGGTTTTAAATCAAGGTCGTTAATGCTAAAGATTGATTCTATGAATATTTCGGAGACCATCATACACTACAATACTTACAGCATTTGCTAAGTTCAAGCTTCTAACATGGTCGCTGTAAATGGGGATCTTATAAAGCTTATCTGAGTTTGCAGAAAGTATGTTTTTGGGCAAACCAACTGATTCCTTTCCAAATACGAGAAACATATTCTCTTGATATTCGATTGAACTATAATTCTTATCTCCAGAGCTGGAAAGATAGACCATGTTTTCATGATTGTTTTTTGAGAAAAATTCATCCATATCCTCATAAATATTTACCTGAATGTGTTTCCAATAATCCAGTCCAGCTCTTTTTAATCTTGAGTCATTGATTTCAAATCCAAATGGTTTTACCAAATGCAATACGGATCCTGATGCCAAACTAAGACGACCAATATTGCCAGTATTCATAGGTATTTCTGGTTCTATAAGCACAATATTAAATCCCATTCAATTACAAATTTCTATTAGTTACTTTCGGACGGTTTTAGAGGTATTTTTTTTGTTAGCAGAAGTTTTTCTGAGCTATTATATGGTTCAACAAGTATTAAAAAAAAGAACAACACAAATAAGCATTCCCAGAGTTCCCATTTTTTATCATCCGGGTTAATGAATATAATTATTGACAATCCCACAAAAAATAGTGAATGCTTGATCCTTGGGAGTGGGATTCCAAGCTTGTCAACAATACTCTTTATCAGTTTATTTTTTTTATAACCTATTAATAGAAATAAAAAGTAAACGCCAAAAATAATAGAAAATCCATATGAGAAAATCAATTGATTTATGATAATACCCTTTATCCTAAGATTATGGAAATTGATTTCACCTTGAGAATTATGGTTCAAAAACAAATGATTGGACTCTATTGAAAATATTCGTTGCCCCCAAGAAATTTCTTCGCCAAATCCAAAAAATAATCCTAAAGCCATCAGGAGATTAAAAACAAGCCAAGGCCAACCTCTAGAAAACCCAACCTTTACTAATTTCGAAAATAAAAGCACTGAAGCTATAAGTAGCAACAAGGCCGTCAGGTATTCAATAACACCATCCTCTTGAATAAGTTCATTATAAAGACTTTCTTGAAATAAGTAAGTAAGCGAAATCATTATTACACAAATAATTAATGATTTTATGACCATTTTAAAAGATTTATCCAATTTATAATGAGAATTTTTGTGCTTTACAATGTTTAAGATACACTCTTTTTATGGCCTTTGAGCCAAGAAGCATGTGAGCGAAATTAGATTTATGAGATCTTAAACTAATCGTTAGCGATTCGTCGTTTTCTTCTTCGATGTCAACACAAGTTTAAACTAAAGATATAATACTCTTTTATAATAAAAATTTAGTATCTCGCGGATTTGCCATTTGGAAGACTGTTCTCAATAAACTCCCTAATGTCTTCATTGGCAGCTTTTAAATCTGCCTTGCGCAAGTACATCATATGACCACTTCTATAGCCTTTAAAACTTAAACGATCTTTCAATTTACCACTTGGGTCTATTTGCCACATGGTATATTTAGAATTAAAATAAGTGGTTGCACCGTCATAATAGCCTGACTGAAACATCACATTCAGATATGGATTTTGCGCCATTGCTTGTCTTAGGTCGTCTCTGGTATTGTTGTCTTTGTCATCCCAAGGATGTACAGAGCCAAACATATTATATTTTATATCGGTTTTAAAATTTAAGTGCTCACGTAAGTAAAAATTAATCGCAGGCGTAAAAGAGTGTAACCACGAAGTAAGTTCCGGACTGTAATCAGGTCTTGACCCAGCCTCAATTCTATCTAATCCTAAATATCGTGAGTCAAGCCTTCCAATCGTATTGCCAGTTTTATCACGGAGCAATTCTTTCCAGAAAAACGGGGGAGGTACATCAAGGTTGTGCTGCATGATTGATTTTTCTGATAACCCTGAGTAGTATGCTATTTTGGCTGCTATTTTTTGTTTTTCTTCTATTGAAAAAGAGCCTCCTCTTGCCAAAGCGGGCATTAAGATGTTTAATGTAAATTCTTCAGCTTCAGGTAAAATATCTAATAAATCCTTTTGTTGTAGTGCCGATGGAAGTGCTTGATGATGCCATGCAGCAGCAGTAAAATATGGTAAATTGAGAGATGATGAAATTGGGCTGTCAGAATTAAATACATTATAATCTGCAGGAGAAACAAGGATGACGCCATTCAGATACATCCATTGCTTTTCTTGTAATTCTAATGCAAGTCCTGACACCCTAGTCCCACCATAGCTTTCTCCGATAAGATATTTAGGTGAAGTCCATCGTTCATTTCGTGTAATAAAAGTGTTTAACCATTCAGCCAAATATTTTATATCAGCATTTATTCCAAAGAAAAGCTCTCTTTTAACGTCCTCTCCACTCTCAGGTATTGTTCTTGAATATCCTGTATTTACTGGATTTACATAAACTATGTCTGCGACATCTAGAATAGAATGGGCGTTTTCATGAACACCGTAGGGTTGAATAGGGTAACCTTCGTCATCGATATTCAGAACTTTTGGACCTGTGTAGGCGACATGCATCCAAACTGAAGCGGAACCAGGCCCTCCATTAAATGAAATCAGTAAGGGCCGATGAGCAGAGTTTTCTTTGGTTGTTTTCTTGTAATAGGTATAAAAAAGAGTCGCCATGGGTTTTCCTAATTCATCCCAAACCGGCTGCGTTCCTGTCGTTGCAGTATAAGATAGTGTTGCGCCATTTATAGTTGTGGTGTGAGCCGTTACAACAGTTGTATCAACAGGAATATTTCTATTCTGCGCATTTGCCAATATCGTAAAACACAATAATCCCCAAATTAAAAAAGTGATATTTTTCATAGTAGTCTATTTTTTTCTAATTGCGACTTGTCAAATTTTATTTGAATGTAATTGTCTGTACGAGTATTTGATGTCAAATAAATCATATGATAACGTTGATTCTAAACTAAGTTATTCAATTTAGTTAGACATTGTTATGGAGTTCATAAATAAATGGTTCATTAGATTGAACTTGCTCTTTAATCCCTAAGAACGCTTTTTTCATAATTCCTTTTATCTGGATTTTAACCAGGAGCCAAGTTAAAGGGTTGTATATCCAACTTTTAGAATAATAAGTGTAGGTATAAGTAACTTCAATTTTATCGTCATTTAATTTTATAATACTCCATTCTCCAACGGCTTTACTTATGAAAAAAAGCGTTTTGAATTCGAAATCATAAATTGTCCTTTTCCAATATTTATTTTCAATTCGTTCAAGGATTACATCTTTAAACATTCTCCCTTTTTTAACGAGTAAATTTCCATTGTTAATTGGGTACCTTTTTCCATTAATTTGTCCCCAAGTTTTGTCATCTTCAAATCCAGTAACGGGTGGTTGAAATAAATAGCCTTTCATGAATTTTGTAGCATCACCGAGGATTGGGGCTTTAAATGCTCTCTCTAATGAACAATTAAAAACATCTTTTATTTTGTAGCTAAATTTCATGAACTCATTCTCCACAACGGGTTTGTTTATGTTGTACAACGTTTTGGCTAAACGTTTAGATTTTGTTGTGTGATTTTAAATTTTATGATGAATGCTTAATTGCAATTGATTTTTACTCCACGTATCTGTTGTTTGTTTCATGGCTCCAAACTGCATTTTAAGTCCCTTTTTGATCATATAGCCCAAAGCTGCATAGCATCGATTTCGATCAAAAATCTCCACAGTATTTCCATTTCCGATGCCTCTTTGCCCATTGATAAATAACTCATTGTAAAATGCCAGGTAAAAGGTACCCTTGTCCATTTCCGTGTTGTTCAATGTGATATTTAGAAATAGATTGTATCTGTAGCGCGTTCTCAAATCTTGACCCTCTACAAACCTTTGTTCATAGCGGAATCGATGGTTCGTATATAAACGATTGCCAAATCGAACTGGAAACAAAGCCTCTTGATAAAGTCTACTCTCAGCGGTTGTTGATGCATCATCCCCATAGGTTCCCGTAGTTACATTGCCATACCCAAAAGTCAGTTTAATGTCTGCCATTTTTGGTTGATACGTGACGCCTCCGCGTAGCAACAATTGTTCAAGATCTCCATCAATGTTCCAATTTCTGAGTTGTACATCTCCTTGAACACCCCAAGGGCTTTCTTTAAATGTTGTATTAAAGAAGTACATGCTCCATGCACCTATTTGGTCTTCATCAATCTGGGCATTTCCATTCTTTGATGCGAAAAAGAAAATGGTAAGAAATATCAGGTATACGTTTTTTTTCATTTTTAAATAATATCACACAATGGTTAGTATATGACGCTTTTTAATGCGCAATATATATTGGGCAATCATAATGCTGCTTGTTTTTTAGGTATTTTAAAGGTAAATAGTTCGCAAGTTGAAATTGAGTTCTTTATGTCTATCATAATCAAACAGAATATGGATTCACTTCTTCCTTTAAAATTTCGCGAGCTCAACCACCTCTCCAACAACATAAACACTTCCACATACAATAGATTTGGCATGTTGATCCAATTCTAAATTTAAAGAATTAACAGCTGACCTTGCGGCTGTTACTGCTTCATTAACTGATCTATAAACTTCACCTGAGAGTCCAGATTCAAGGCCATGGTCCTGTAAATAGTCTGTATTCATAGAGCGTACAACATTAGCTGAACACCAATACATAACTGAGTTTTCAGGAATTAACTTAAGAACTTTACATGGGTTTTTATCTGCAACCGTTCCAAATACAATGTGGAGCTGGGCACCTGGGTGCTGCTGAGAGAAGTAATCCATAAGCACCCTCATTCCATCGACATTATGAGCACAATCGATTAGAATTTCTGAGAGATTTTCCGCTTGAGGTATCGTTTGCCATCTTCCCAATTGACCCGTTAGTTTCTTGTAGTTTTGAAAACCAGCTATTTCTGACTTTTTTGTAATAAGCCATCCTTTAGTACTAAGAACATCAATGATTTTAAAAGCTGTAGCAATGTTTTCAAATTCAAATGGAGAGTCCACTAAAGCTTTCAAACTCTCAGGCACAACTCTACCATAATGTACCTCGGAGCTTTTTCTTAGAGACGCTTTGAGTATTTCAGATTGAGCTTCTGGGCGCATCTTCCCTAAAACGACTGGCACCTCGTTTTTTATAATGCCAGCTTTTTCTATGGCGATACTCGAGATATCTTCTCCTAAAAACTGTGTATGATCTAGACCAATGTTCGTAATGGCACAAATTTCAGCTGTAGGAATCGAATTCGTGCTATCAAGTCTGCCGCCCATTCCTGTTTCTAGAATGACAATGTCCGCACACTCGTCCTTAAAATATTGGAGGGCCATCCCAAATGTGAGCTCGAAAAAAGATGGTTCTCCCCAAGTATCTGAATACTTATCTACAAAATCAACAACTTTAGATTCCGGAATCTTTTCTCCATTGAGACGAATCCTTTCACGGAAATCTACAAGATGAGGGGATGTAAAAAGTCCTGTTTTATATCCCGCCTCTTGTAAAACTGCCGCGACCATATGTGAAACTGTGCCTTTGCCATTGGTTCCAGCTACATGAATAAACTGAAGATCGTTCTCAGGGTTGTCTAATAGTTTACAAACGGCTATAGTACCATCCAGGTTTGCCTTGTATGCTGCTGGCCCCGAACGTTGAAACATCGGGAGCTTGGTGAAAAGGACATCTACGGCTTCTAAATAAGTCATAACCCCTTATATAGATTACTCAAGTTCGAATCGAATCGTAATAAATCCAGATCTTCGCGGTATAGATGAGTTAGGCGAGAAGGTAGCGGACATAGCAGCTTCACGTGCTAGACGTATGTGCTCGTCATCGGAAAGTGTGGAATTAAATCCACCATCGAATTTTGCAGAAAGTACTTTACCATTCGAATCCACAATGATGTTAATTCTGACAACACCTTTTTTCTTTGGTTTTTCTTTTAGTCGAGGGGCATTAACAAGAGAGCCATCATTGAGAGAGGCATCGAAGGAATCACCGGAAACCACACCCGAACCATCAATTTTACCGTCCTCATCGCCTTGATTACCTATGCCTTCAGAAGACCCTTGTGAACCACCTCCACCAGATGCGGCGTCAGATCGAATTAAATTCGCGGCTGCAGAAACTCGAACGGGTTCAGGCTCAACTACAGGCTTTTCCTCTTCGACTTCAGTTTGTTGAACTGGTATGGTGATTTCGGAAATTTCTTGGGTGACGATTTCCTCTGTGACAACAGGGTCGGTTATGGAAGGTGCACTTACGACTTCTTCAATGACTTCTTCAATGACTTCAGAGGGGGTTTCAGATTCTGTGGTACCTAAGGCATCATCTACTGAGCCGAGATTGGCAAATCCTACAGCGACATATTGTTCGCCAAGTGGGGGGTCAGGGATAGTGAAGGCGATTAGAAAAAAACACAACAATAAAACACCAGAAAAGATAATGCCAGTCATCACGCCGGCGCGAATCTTTTGCTTCTTCTCATTGCTTTTGTGTAATATGTTTGCCTTTTCATTCATATAAATCCTATCACTTACTTTTTAGGGTTTGAGCCTAACATTACTTTCCATTGATTTGCTTTAGCGAGACCTATAAGCTCTACTGTTTGGCCTGTAGGAACAGCCTGATCAACTTGTAGATATAGAATCTTTTCATTCTGCTTATCCATCTCAGCCTGGAGCTTGGGTTCTAAATCTGTACGATTAATGGAGCTTGGAGAACCGTTAAGGTAGTAGCTACCATCTGATTTGATGCTCACTGTGAGATTAGACGTTACGGAGGTTGTACCCTTACTTGAAGGTAGGTCCACATTCACGCCGTTGCTGACAAGAGTGGAGATTATGATGAAGAAAATGAGAAGCAGGAACACGAGGTCTGTCATAGAACTCGTTCCTGCATTCACACTAATTTTATTCCGAGTAGATAAATTCATAAAAACTAAGTTTACCTTGCTGGCTCTTCAAGAATATCAATAAACTCAAGAGAAGAGGCTTCCATTTTATGGACCACCTTAGATACCTTTCCTACCAAATGATTGTAAGCCATATATGCGAGGATTCCCACTATAAGACCAACGATTGTAGTAATCATAGCTTGCTTCGTTCCCGATGAAATATCAGCAACTTGAACTGTGCCTGCGGCCTCCATATCTAAGAAAACGTGTACCATTCCTATAACAGTACCTAGCATTCCTACCATGGGAGCAGCTCCGGCAACCGTTGCTAGGATGCTCATGTTTTTTTCAAGAATGTAAATCTCTAATTTCCCCACATTTTCAATACTTGTAGAGATGTCACTAAGTGGTTTACCTATACGAGAAATACCTTTCTCAAGCATTCTTGCCATCGGGGTGTCGTTATCTGCACATAGGTTTTTAGCTGAGGGCAGTTGGCCTTGGGAGATGTAGTCTTTAAGGCGTTGCATAAAATCAGGAGATGTTTTTTCAGCTCTTCTTATCGCCATGTATCTCTCAAAATATACGTACATACCAAATATGCTCATTAGAGCAAGAGGTAACATTATATACCAACCTCCTTCCATTAGGAGTTGTAAAATATTTACATCAACCTCTGTAACACCGTCAGCTACTGCCTCAGCAGTATTGACTTGTTGTAATAAAATATTTGAGAGCATTTGCTTGCGTTTAGGCTATAATGAAACTAAACGACTAAGTTCATAGATTTAGTATCACTCAACACACGTTCTTACTTTCGTTTTCAAAGTCGAAAGGTTAAAAACAAAGAGGAAGGGTAAAGATCTGCCTAGAGTGCAAACATTAATAGATACACACCTGCTCCGGCGAAATATCCAAGAATAGCAAGTAAACTTATATTCTTTAAATACCAAACAAAATCTATCCTCTCAAGTCCCATTACAGCTACTCCAGCAGCCGAGCCAATTATTAAAGCGGAACCACCCGTACCTGCACAATAAGCTAGGAACTGCCAGAACGCTCCATCTTGTACAAAGGCCGCTGACCAAACATCTGTAACCATATCTGGTTGGACAATTTCATACATACCCATAGATGCCGCAACAAGAGGAACGTTGTCAACAATAGCTGAAAGTAGACCAATGGCCATATCTATTAGGTAAATATCATGTAATGTTTCTCGAAGTGAGGTCGCCGCTAAAATCAAATGACCTGCCTCTTGTAAAGCAGCTACAGCAAGAAGGATTCCAAGGAAAAAAAGCACAGACGCAGTGTCAATTTTTCGCAAAACTCCTATCACTGAGAGTGGTGATTTGAGTTCTACATTTTTTTTGTGATGAAGACGCTCTGTAATCAACCAAATCATCCCTAAAGAAAGCATCATCCCCATAAATGGCGGCAGGTGAGTCGCTGTTTTAAAAACTGGAACAAATAACAAACCACCTACACCTACTGCAAAGACAAGGTTACGTTCAAATTTAGTTGTGGGCTCTGAACCCAGTGTGTTGTGATAAACAGGTCGAACAACCTCACCTTTTAAACGAAATGACAATACAACAAGAGGTACCAACATCGCAACAAGAGAAGGTAAAATGAGGTTTATAATGATGACAGATGTACTTAGTTGGCCTCCAATCCAAAGCATCGTAGTTGTAACATCTCCAATAGGGGACCACGCGCCGCCGGCGTTGGCTGAAACCACAACCATTCCAGCAAACAACCATCTCATTTCCTTATCATCTACGAGCTTTCTCAGCAAAGAAATCATAACAATGGAAGTTGTGAGGTTGTCGAGTATTGCAGAAAAGAAGAAGGTAAGAATGCAGATAATCCACATTAATTTCACCTTACTGGTGGTATTAATCTTGTCTGTTATTACCCGGAAACCCTCGTGAGCATCAACCAATTCAACAATTGTCATGGCTCCAAGAAGGAAAAATAAAATACTTGAAATTTCCTGCATATGATGCATCAATCGGTGTTCATAGAACTGGCTTAACGACCCATGTCCACCGTGGCTTCCAGAAGAAAAATCAGCAAACATCTCACCCAGGTGCGGAGGGATTTCTTGATACCCTAAGACAAACAATCCCCAAAGAACCGTTCCAGTTAATAGCGCAGAAGCAGCTTTATCAATCTTTATATTGTGCTCAAGAGCAATCCCTAAATAACCCAATACGAATACGGTAAGTAAAATATAATCCATTTTATTTGATATTATCCTAGTGTTTTAAGCGCAATACCCAAAGCTGTTGCTGTTAATAAATTTGTTTCCTGACGCTTTTCGTGAGTTGCTTCTAAAGCTTTACAAATAGTTTCTGAAGTATCTCTGAAAATAGCTTCGTCAGACATATCAGCATTTGAATCACTCATTAAATAAGCGAAAACTCTTGCCATTCCACAGTTTGCAATAAAATCAGGTATTACTGATATTTTTTTATCAACTTTTTCTGCAATAGGTCCATAGAAAATCTCTTGATCTGCAAACGGCACATTTGCACCTGATGAGATCACTGAGACCCCAGCTGCGATCATTCTATCAACATGCTCATTTGTTATTAATCGAGAAGTGGCACACGGTAAAAAGACATCTGCTTTTATATCCCAAATCTTATCATTTATCTCTTCGTATGTAATCATGTCATATGCAACAAGTGCATTGTGTCGTTTATTAAAAAACAAATCAGCTACAGCATGAGGTTCCATGCCTGCAGAATTTATCAAACCACCAACCCTATCAATAATACCCACAACTTTTGCCCCAGCTTGTGTTAGGTAAAAAGCCGCAGCAGCACCAACATTACCCCATCCCTGAATAATCACACGTTTACCTTTTACATTCCCACCGTATATATTGTAGTAGTGACGAACTGATTCAGAAACACCATAACCAGTTATAAGATCTGCTACTCTATACTTTTTATAAATATCTGGCGAAATAGTGACATCCTCAATAATTTGTGAAACACCCTGGCGAAGGTTACCAATTCGACGTACTTTTTCAGCTTCATTAGGCTTAAAGTGTCCCGTAAAAACTCCTTCCTGAGGATGCCAAACCCCGTTCGCCTCAGTCATAGGAATGACTTCGTTGATTTCGTCCACATTTATATCGCCTCCTGTTCCATAATAATGTTTTAGAAGTGGTGTAACAACGGCATACCAACGCTCTAAAACTCCTTTTTTCCGAGGATCGCTGCCATCGAAACAAATTCCCGATTTAGCCCCTCCGATCTGTGGTCCAGAAACTGTAAATTTCACCTCCATCGTTTTTGCTAGGGACTCAACCTCTCTTTTATCTACTCCCAAGTGCATGCGTGTGCCACCGCCAGCAGCCCCTCCACGTAATGAATTGATCACAACCCAACCCCTTGCCTCTGTTTCACTATCCTGCCAGCTGAAAACTATTTCTGGCTTGCGGTTTTCATACGCTTTAAGTAGATCTTTCATAGAAAGTAATTCTTGTATTTCGCGCTGCGAATATAGCTATTTTAAGGCAGCCAAACAGCTCCTCCTGACGACTCCTTAATTGCGCCAGTAGTAGACTTTAAAACATTAGGTTTACCTAACCATCTTAGAAGACCTAGGAAAGCAAATGCAAAAGCTTCCTTACCGTTAATAATATCAGATTTAGGTAAATAAAACTCAACCTCATCGGCCAATTCGTTCAATCTCTGTATCAAAAAATGATTAAAAGCCCCTCCACCTGTTACTAAAATTTTTCCTTTTGTGGGACAGTCATTAACAATGGATATCGCAATGTACTCAACGGCTGTTCTCATCCTATCTTCGATAGGGTAATCTGCTACCTTATCTAGTAAAGGGTATAGCTCTTTATGCATCCATTCCACTCCTATACTTTTGGGTGGAGGAAGTTTGTGATAGGAAATAGACAACATTTTATCGAGCAAATCATCCATTATTTTTCCTGATTTTGCGATACTACCTTCAGCATCATATTCAACGCCCTTTTCACTTGCTAACATGTTGAGAAGGTTATTGCATACTCCAATGTCCCAAGCTTTTGGGAGAATCGAGATATTTGCAAAACCTCCAAGATTCAGACAAGCCGAATATTCTGAAAATAATATTGAATCAACTAAGGGAACAAGGGGCGCACCCTGACCGCCATAAGCTATATCAAGGCTTCGTAGATCACATACAACTGGTAGGTTTGTTTGAGCGGCTAATACAGCGCCGGAACCAATTTGTACTGAATAACCATCTTTAGGATTATGGAACACCGTATGTCCATGGGAAGAAAGCAACTGAACTCGGGGAAGTAATTCTAGTGACGTTTTAGAAACGCACTCAGCAGCAAAATGAGCCCAACTCTTATCTAATTTCCACAACTCCTCAGCAGTTAAAATCATACTGTTTTTTAGAGAAGAACGTAAGCCTTCCGGGAAGTTAAACACTTTAAACTGAAGTATTCGTCCGCTCCAGTATGAGTCGCAAGTGAATTCGCATATAGCAACATCTAATCCGTCTAAGGATGTTCCACTCATTAAACCTATTACTGTATATGTCCGGTTCTCGGAATTTGATAATGTATCTTCGCAGTCCATTTAGTAGAATTATGAATTTCGAACTTACAGAAGAACAGATAGCTGTACGTGATGCGGCGAAAGATTTTGCACAAAATATTCTTAAATCAGGTGTAATCGAACGAGATAGGGAACAAAAGTTCCCTACGGAGGAGATAAAACAACTTGGAGAGCTTGGATTTATGGGTATCATGGTGAATCCCGAATACGGAGGGTCAGGAATGGATACCCTTAGCTACGTATTAGCTATAGAAGAGATTAGTAAAATCGACGCTTCTGCAAGTGTGGTGATGAGTGTTAACAATTCTCTAGTTTGTTACGGTATTGAGAAATACGGTACTGAGGAACAAAAGAAAAAGTTTCTAACTCCACTTGCAAGCGGACAAAAAATAGGTGCTTTTTGCTTGAGTGAGCCAGAAGCGGGCTCTGACGCGACATCACAGAGAACTACAGCCATAGATATGGGTGATCACTACCTCGTAAATGGAACGAAAAACTGGATCACAAACGGGGGGTCAGCTTCAACTTATATAGTCATTGCTCAGACTGATGTTGAGAAAGGGCATAAGGGTATTAACGCTCTTATTCTTGAAAAGGATATGCCTGGATTCATTGTCGGAGCAAAAGAAGATAAGCTCGGAATCAGAGGTTCTGACACTCACACTTTAATGTTTCAAGACGTAAAAGTTCCTAAGGAAAATCGAATAGGAGAAGATGGGTTCGGTTTTAAGTTAGCTATGAAAACTCTTGCAGGTGGACGTATAGGGATAGCGGCTCAAGCTCTTGGAATTGCTGCTGGAGCATACGATCTCGCTCTCGCTTATTCTAAAGAACGAAAAACATTCGGTAAAGAGATTTACAAGCACCAAACAATCGGATTTAAACTTGCAGATATGGCTACTCAAATTGAGTGCGCCAGGCTGTTAGTTCACAAAGCCGCTGCAATGAAAGATGCTGGAGAGAATTACGACATTGCTTCCAGTATGGCTAAGCTACACGCTTCTGAAGTTGCTATGCAACAAACCATCGAGGCAGTCCAAATCCATGGTGGTTATGGATTCGTGAAAGAATACCATGTAGAGCGTCTCATGCGCGATGCAAAAATAACTCAGATTTACGAAGGAACGAGTGAGATTCAGAAAATCGTTATTAGCAGAAGCATCCTAAAGGACTAAATACAATTCGTCGATTTAGGTTAGTTGATTTTTTCATTTCTAGAGTTAAAGATTGATCTAACTCCGTTTAACTCTGTAACTACTTCCTCAACTCCATCTCCGTCCATGTCAATAAGTGAAACTTTATCTGCTTTAGTTAGCCCCGACATACCTACATATTTTGCGTCTGCAAAGGTTTGTTCCTGAACCCATCCTTCTTCATCAATAAAAAGCACTGCAGATTTACCGATTGTACTAGACAATCTTATCGCAGGAGTGAAAGTGGGATTAACTCTTACTGACGTTGATCCCCGAAGTTGACCATTTCTCCTTAGAAGTTTGACACTTCCATCACTACACCCTGCGTAAATGTAATCACTTTGGCCTACTCTGAGATGAGATAAATGCTGGATGCTAACCCCATTGCTTAGGGTTTTAAATTTCCACCCAGGAGTATTCTTACCCTCACCTCTAAGATTGTAAAGACGGCCTTCATCTGTTGCGAACAAGAATCTAAACTTGTCATTGTGATCGTAGTCAAAAACTGCAAAACTGGTAATTTCGTTCTCTTTGTATGGAAATCCCGATACGTTATTGCCTAATACATCCACTAAGAAGATAGCGTTTGCTACGGCAAAGGCTGTTTGAAACTTGTTATTTCCGTATAAATCAACTTCGAAAGACATCCCTATTGGCTCTACTCCATTTTCTAAAATTTTAGACCAAACCACTTCACCCCCACTCCCCATTGCTTGGACCGAATTTAAATCTACATTCCAAACAATATCCAAGTCGCTTCCACTTCTATGATTCCGCGTAACTCCTAAAAGACCTTGAGCTATCACATGAGACACAGGGGTATAAACTTCCTCAATAATCTCCTCAACTTCTAAACGAGTATACACCGTTCTATCATCTAACAAGTGTTCCGAAAATCCATCGATAATCTCAGGCTCATCGTATGAATTTGTCCAAATAATAATTTTATTATTGCCCAACATAAGTTTAAATCTTCCATCTCTAAGATTTTCTAAAGAAATATACTTCTCACTTGAAACAGTCCACTTTTCTGACATCTCACCAGGCTCATCTACCCAATTTTCTAAAGATCTTAAAGTCCCAACTAAATACCCTCCTCGGTAAGGTTTGACTTCCATTTCACCGACACTATACCCCTCAACACTGTTAGAATCATTTTTATCTGCTATGTGGAATACTTCTTTGTTGGAGGTGGAAAATCTATATGTCACTTCTCCATTCTCACTCTCCCACCTTTCCCAAATATCCCAAAAGTCTGAAGCATAATCCGTTGGAGCCTCTACTTCTCCTCCCTCAGTAGTAGAACCAAATAAATAAAACCAAGCCGCACCTGATGCAAGTAGTACCGAAAAAATGGGCAGAACTTTCATGCTTCTAAGTTCATACAATCTTTAAGAAATCCTACTCCAATTAGGCCTGTCTTTTTTAATTCTATCTAAATTCATTCGTAAAGTCCTGTGGACAGGAAGCTCAATGGATGGATCCTCCTCTAAAACTCTTTGTGCCATATACCTCGCTGTGGTCATCAAGTCTCTATCTCTTAGTAAATCTGCCATCTTTAAATCTGGCAATCCACTTTGTTGGGTCCCTAAAATATCTCCAGGTCCTCTGATTTCCATATCCACCTCGGCAATTACGAAACCATCGTTGGTCCTGCACATCGTTTCAAGCCTTCGCCTAGCCTCCTTACTGAACTCATCCTTCGTCATAAGTATGCAATAGCTTTGATCGCCTCCACGTCCGACTCGTCCGCGGAGCTGGTGCATTTGGCTTAAACCGAAACGCTCTGAACTCTCAATAATCATAAGTGTAGCATTTGAAACATTCACCCCCACCTCTATGACTGTAGTGGCTACTAGAATCTGAGATTCTCCACTAACGAATCTCTTCATTTCAATATCTTTGTCAGCCGGTTTCATCTTTCCGTGCACGATACCAATTTTAAACTTAGGTAGAGGAAATCGTCTCGAAACACTTTCATAACCATCCATAAGATCCTTATAATCCATGGTTGCACTCTCTTCAATAAGAGGGAAAACAATGTAAACCTGCCTGCCTTCAGCAATTTGTTTTTCCACGAACGCCATCACCTTTAATCTACCTCCATCCGTCCTGTGAACAGTTTTAATCTCCTTTCTTCCCGGCGGTAATTCATCCAAAACACTCGTGTCTAAATCCCCGTAAGCTGTCATGGCAAGGGTTCTAGGAATAGGTGTAGCAGTCATCACCAAGATATGTGGTGGTGGTTTGGCCTTAGCCCAAAGCTTGGACCTCTGAGCCACCCCAAATCGATGCTGTTCATCTATGACAGCAAATCCGAGGTTTTTAAAAACAACAGAAGGTTCAATTAACGAATGAGTCCCAATTAACAAATCCACACTTCCATCAGTAAGTCCTTCTAAAATAGGTATTCTATCTTTTTTTTTAGTTGACCCTGTTATGATCTCAACCCGAATATCCATCTCCTTCAAAAGATCGCTTATACCCTCTGCATGTTGACGTGCTAGTATTTCAGTCGGTGCCATAATGCACGCCTGAAAACCATTATCAATCGCCAGTAAAGCAGACATCAAAGCGACAATCGTTTTCCCACTACCCACATCACCCTGCAACAGCCTATTCATGTGGTGCCCCGTATTCATGTCTGCTCTAATTTCTCTAAGCACTCGCTTTTGGGCTCCTGTAAGATCAAACGGTAAGTGTTGACTGAAGAACTCATGAAACATCTCCCCTACTTGCCCAAATTTCACTCCCTGCAAATCAACAGTAACCGTCTTTTTATGCTGCAACAATACCAACTGAAGATATAGCAACTCTTCGAACCTCAACCTCTTTAATGCTTTGTCAGCCTCCACTGGATTGGTCGGCGAGTGAACTTCCTCAAAAGCTTCTCTTCGCCTCGGTAGATGTAATTCTGACAGTAAATGATCGGGCAAGGTTTCTCCTATATCCCCTTTCACTGCTTCGATAGCTACCCTTATTAATCTCGATAACCCAGCACTATTGAGTCCCCTAGACGATAACTTTTCCGTAGTTGAATATACCGGATTAAATCCCCCACCCCTCCTATTCTCATACGCCTCAACCTTCTCAATCTCAGGGTGAGCTAATTGCCATTTACCCCCATAATTTGAAGGTTTGCCATAGACGACCACCTCTACATTTAAAGGCAATTGTTTCAATATCCTGTTCGCTCCTTTAAACCAAACAAGCTCAAGACTATCCTCCCCATCATTAAACACTGCCACCAATCGGCTAGCACGTTTTCCACCCAAAAGTGCCTTTTTAACAATCTTCCCACGAAATTGAAAAGCCGTAGACTCGACTTCGATGTCAGAAATACGGTAGAAAATGGACCTGTCCTCGTACCTAAATGGTAGATGCTGTAATACATCGAATACTGTGAAAATACCCAACTCCTCCTTGAGAAGTTCAGCCCTTTTAGGCCCAACTCCCTTAAGATATGCTATGGGTGAATCAAGATGTATTGACATCGCTGTAATTGCACTGAGTGCTGCTCATGCAATCTACCTCTCAAAAGCGTAGTTAGACGAGCATAAGAACAGGATTTTCAAGTAATTTCTTGAATTCCTGAAGGAATGCCGCTCCTGTAGCACCATCGACCACTCTGTGATCACAGCTTAAAGTCACTTTCATAACGTGACCAGGTACCACTTCATCATTCTTCACAACGGGCACATTACTTATACCTCCTATAGCTAGAATGCACGCATCAGGGGGGTTAATGATAGCCGTGAAGTTTTCTATACCGAACATCCCAAGATTAGAAATAGTAAAGGTTGACCCCTCCCAATCCTTAGGTTCTAAAGTCTTTGCTTTAGCTCTACCGGCAAAATCTCTAACCTCTTCACCTATCGTGGCAAAAGACTTGCCATCAGCGAATCTTACAACAGGCACTAAAAGGCCATCTTCTACAGCTACAGCTACCCCGATATTTACATGCTCGTTGTATCGTATTCTATCTTCTAACCAACTGCTATTCACAGCTGGGTGCTTGCGAAGGGCTACAGCAGTTGCCTTTACGACCATATCGTTAATAGACACCTTGTAAAGTCCTTGGTCATTTATTGCTTTACGGGCTTGCATTGCATTCGACATATCTACAGAAATAGACAAATAAAAATGAGGTGCTGTGAATTTACTTTCAGCTAAGCGACGCGCAATGGTTTTACGCATTTGACTAACACCTACTTCCGTAAACTTTTCCTGTGTCATAACAGGCATACCTGTTGCCCCGGCCATTTTAAAGTTCTCTACATCGCGCTTAACAACTCTACCTCCTTCTCCTGAACCAGGAATTCTATCTAAAGACAGGCCTAATTGATCAGCGAGTTTTTTCGCAAGTGGTGATGAAATCACACGAGTATTTGTAGCTAAAGGTGTTGCCGGTAATGGTGAGGGTACAGGAGCTACAGGAGCTACAGGAGCTACAGGAGCTACAGAAGCTACAGGAGCTGCTATTTCAACTGGAGCGGGGGATGATGAAGGTGCTGGGACAGACTCTTTATCTTTAATGATAACGTTTTTATCAGCATCTGCTAAAATTCTTTTAATATCTTCTCCTTTCTTACCTAGAATACAAAGTATGCTGTCAACTGGAGCGGTCGCCCCAGTCTCAACACCTATGTGTAAGAGAACACCGTCTTGGAAAGACTCAAAGTCCATCGTTGCTTTGTCTGTCTCTATTTCAGCTAAAAGCTCTCCACTCTCAACCTCATCACCTACTTTTTTATGCCAAGTCGCAACGACTCCTTCTGTCATCGTATCACTTAGTTTTGGCATACGTACAATCTCAGCCATGGTTTGGTTCTTTTAAATCGGTCATTAATCTTTTACAAAAGGGTAATCTTTCTGAGTATATACGTCCTCATATAACTCATGAGCTTCTGGGTTGGGGCTTTTCTCCGCAAACTGTACAGCTTTCTCAACAACTTTTTTCACTTCAGCCTCAACTTTTTTAAGCTCAGCTTCACTCATCCACTTCTGTTCTAAAAGTACTCCACGAACGTAACTAATGGGATCGCGATTTTTGAAAGAGGTAACCTCGTCTTTCGTTCTGTACTTCTGAGGATCTGACATCGAGTGACCTTTATAGCGGTAAGTCTCAATATTTAAAAGTGTAGGACCTTCTCCATTTCGTCCTCTTTTCGCAGCGCGTTGAATAGATGCACAAACATCCTCTGGGCTCATCCCATCAACTGTCTCAGAGGGCATCTCATAGCTATTTCCCAGCTTCGAGAGATCGTGGACGTTTGTCGTACGCTCTACGCTTGTGCCCATAGAGTATTTGTTATTCTCAATAACAAATATTACAGGGAGTTTCCAAAGCATAGACATGTTAAATGTCTCATGGAGCATACCTTGTCGTGATGCTCCATCACCCATAAAACAGATAGTTACGTGATCTTCATCACGGTATTTATCTGCAAAGGCGATTCCGGCTCCGAGACCTATTTGGCCACCAACAATACCATGCCCACCAAATAGATTTTTTTCTTTGTCAAACATGTGCATAGAGCCTCCCTTCCCTTTAGAACTTCCGGTAGCTTTACCGAAAAGCTCAGCCATCACGATATTCGGATCGGTTCCTAAAACTAACGGATGCGCGTGATCACGGTAAGCTGTAATTACCTTATCTGTAGGTCTCAACGCTTCTTGCATGCCCGATAGCACAGCCTCCTGGCCGATGTATAAATGGCAGAATCCACCTATCTTTTGTTGGATGTATAGTTGTCCACTTTTCTCCTCAAACTTACGCATGAGGTACATGTCTTTGTACCACTTACGGTAAACATCCTCAGAATGAGGAAGCTTTGTAACTTTCTTCTTAGCCATCAGATTTTAATTATCACCTAAAAATAATCAGGCAAATATAACGTTTGTACATTTGCAAGCTCTAACAACAGGAATAATTTGTCGTCGCAATCAAAAACTATTTTTCTTCATATAAATCTATAAACCTTAAAGGGCTAGAGTCTGTTGCTTTGATGGATAGACGAGAAGAAAAGTTTCTGATACCAAACAATTGGTGTGACCCTCTCGCTAAATCACTCGACAAAGACTACAAAGTCCTCGAGATTAATGGCAACAGGCAATTTGAATACAGTAATCTATATTTCGATACACCTGAAAACATCTGTCTGAATGACCACATTAGAGAGAGAAAGAATAAATATAAAGTTAGGATAAGATTATATGTAAACTCTAACATTTGCTTCTTAGAAATAAAAAAGAAAAATGTTCACGGTCGCACAATGAAGATGAGAATACAACGTACTTCAGAAAAATGGGATTCTCCATTAACGGATTTTGAAAAGCGTTTTCTTTCTGAACGAGTCCCTTTCGCTTCTGAGTTAAGTCCCGTTTTATACATAAGCTACTCACGTTTTACTTTAGCACAATTGAATAGATGTGAGAGAATAACTTTAGATACAAACTTAACCTATACTTCTATTCAAGGAGAAATTTCCAAACCTCTTCATGGACTCGTGGTTGTCGAATTAAAACAAGCAGAAACTAACAGGAGATCGCCTTTGTTTGTATTTCTCCGAAGCATGCCTGAAAGAACAACTCAATTAGGTCGAATAATTAAAATCAGCAAATATGTTCTTGGTCGTCTTTCTTCTGACGATAGTTTATCTCCTCGTACGTACCTTTCAAAACTCAAAGTTCTTAGACGAGCTACAAAAGCAATAAAAACAATATGATCTCTGCAGAAATTTCATCATTAACCGCTCTTTTATTAGGGTTCAGCGCTAACTTAATTTCAAGTTTAGTCGTTGTGAGAATGATATACCACCTCGCATCTAAGCGCCGTGACTACGTCTTTACTTTTATGCTTGTCTCAACTTCTGTCTTCTTCCTTTGCACTCTTCTTAGTGGCGTAGAGATCGAGATGGGGTTCGCTCTAGGGTTATTTGCCATATTCAGCATCATCAGATATAGAACTGACGCTATTCCTATCAGGGAAATGTCCTACCTATTTATTGTGATCACACTTTCAGTCATCAATGCTTTAGCGCCTCAAGCCATTGGGGAGGAAGGTCTTTCTAGAGAATTCGTCTGGGGGATCATTGCTGTAGCTAATGTTGGGATTTGGGGTCTGGCTTTTGTTCTAGAACGCCTGTGGTTTGTGAAGCATCTTACCACTAAAATAGTTATTTACGATAGAGTTGATCTGATTAAAGTAGGAAGAAGAGCTGAACTAAAACAGGATTTAGAAGAAAGAACAGGAGTGGATATTCACTCAATTGAAATCGGGAAGCTTGACTTGTTAAGAGATACGGCTGTTATCCGAGTTCATTTCTACGAAGACCTACAGCCAGACCATTTCGAGGACAATTCAGCCTAATCTATCTAAGGTTTTAATCTTTCTTATTTAAAAGAATTACAGCGTGGGCACTGATCCCATCTTCTGTTCCAACGAACCCTAATTTTTCTGTAGTCGTTGCTTTAATGCTGACTTTATCAATATTAATGCGAAGTATTTCAGCGATTACTTCTCTCATAGCATCTATAGACGGTGAGAGCTTAGGTGTTTGAAGACAAATCGTTGTGTCTAGGTTTCCTATATTCCAGCCTTTATCTGAAACTTTTTTCCAACTTTCTATGAGTAGCCTTTTACTATCAATGCCTTTGTAAGCGGGGTCTGTATCGGGGAAATGATATCCTATATCTCTCATCGCTAGAGCGCCAAACATTGCATCACAAATTGCATGTAAAAGCACATCTGCATCTGAATGACCAACGGCACCCTTTTTGTGCGGAAATAGAACACCACCAATCCACAATTCTTCACCCTGCTCTAAACGGTGAACGTCATATCCATATCCAATTCTAATATCCATTAATTTACAGCATCCCCTGCATCTGACAAATCACTGAATTGCATCCTCAAAGTAAACCTAAGAGTATTCGCTAAAGGATTCTGTTGAGTTGTACTCACTAAGTAGCTTAAATCGATTGTAAACACAGTGTATTTCATTCCCGCACCCATCGTAATAAACTGTCTATTTCCTTTAGAAAAATGCTCGTAGAAGTAACCAGCTCTAAAAGCAAATACGTCAGAAAAGCTATACTCCATTCCTCCTCCAAGATTTACTTCTCTAATCTCTTCACGAAAAATACTACCTGGAACTATAGAATAGGTCCCGTCATCATTGAAATCAACAATACCCGGAGCATCATAAAACGATTGAACGATACCAGTTGCGGTACCTACGTCATTTGAAAAGCCACTTACTATAGTATTACCATCTTGCTGATCATAAACTGGTGCGGTAGGTACGAGCAGTTTATTTCCATCTATTGTAAAAGTAATGTCGTTATAATCATCAAGCTCCATAGTATAAGCAACACCTAAACGAAGATTAGCTGGAATGAAATCACGAGCTGCTGTTTCTGTATAGCTCATTTTAGAGCCTATGTTTGAAACGTTCATCCCGAAGTTAAAAATCCCATTTTTACCTCCCCAATTTGCATTTTTATTCGTGTAGAACATACTTACATCAGCCGCTACAGCTATACCTGGCTTAGACTCCGCCCCTGAAACACTCGTTCCTCCAGTTAAATTCGAATGAACAAACCGTCCGGCAACTCCACCACTAAATTTATCCGTAAATTTTTGTGAAAACCCTGCATCAAGACTTAGCTCAGCTGGTTGAAAATCTCTAATCGTAGTTCCTACTTGATCCGTAAACGTAATGTTACCAAGACTAAAGTATCTTAGAGCCAAACCATAAGCTTGTCTCTTATTAATCTTGCGATTCATCGTTAGATACGCAAGATTCATATCATCAACTAACGCCCTTAACCAAGGAGCATAACTAAGACTCGTTTCTAGCTCATTCTCAGAAAAAACCATTTTCGCAGCATTCCAGTGAAGACTATTGCCATCGGGAGACAGAGCAACTCCCGCATCACCAAGAGCTCCTGACCTTGAATCAGGTGCAATCATTAAAAATGGTACTGCCGTAGTAATCGTATTTAACTGAACAAGTGATGCCGCCTCCCCAGGATCTAGTTGAGCAACAGAAGTTCCTATCGATAGATTCAAAATAACGGCTATAGCTGTTAAGTGAAATAAATGAAATGTATGCGTCATTAAATAGTTTTATTCGTCAGGCAAATGTACTACCTCAGATTCTTGATTACGGCCTTAAAACGACAAGTTTACTTCCATATTGCGCATATGTACCATTTTCTTTCGTCATTTTAATTTTAAACAGATAAAGCCCGGCGGGCACATCAGCTCCGCTTCCGTCGATTAGATTCCATGATGCAACATCTGTTAAGCTACCATGGGAAACTAAATCTTTCTTGAAAACTTTAACCGTACGACCTGAAGCATCATAAATCTCAACCTCAGCCTCTACAAGATTACATACTTGATTGTGCGCAACTCTGAATGAAACATGAGAAGAGGCAGGATTGGGATATGCAATAACTGATTCCAGAGCTACGTCAAATGAATTAACGACGATGAAGGAAGTAAGGGCTGTGGCGCTGTTGTTTTGGACATCCCAAACCTTAAACTCTAAAATATGCTCACCATCCTCCAAATCATTGAATGGAAATCTAACTGTACCACTTTTATATGTATCTAGGTCAGCAGTAAAATAAGTGTTTAAAACATATGGAGAATCGTAGGAATCATCCAAGACAGCTTTTAAATCATGTCCTATCCCGTTTCCTACAGTATTTATCCCACTCTCATCAAAAACTCGGGCGTACAACCAAGGATCTTCACTTGTTACACCGCCTTCAATAAAAAGGGAGTCGTTCATGTACAATGATACTTGAGGACCTAGATCGTCTATTGATAAAGAAGATGATGTACCCCCAATAATGAATTCTTCTGAAGCTCCATGTGCATCCGTTTTTGTCTCGTTGTTTTCAGAAATAGCGTAACAACTTACCCTACCATTTCCGTATGTATAATCAATATCTCTGGGCACTACAAATTCGAATTCAAATATTCCATTAACAACACTTGCAAGACCTTTATGAATCACATTCCTGTACATGGTATAATTAAACTCTCCAGCTACATCATCATTATCTAAAGTGCTTAACTCAGACCTCTTGTCAAAAACTGTTGGGTAAATCTGGCCATTAAATTCTTCTAATGTATCTCCCGAGGAAGTCCCCACATAACCTCTCATTTTCACCAAATCTAAAGACCTAATCGTATCTGGAATTTCTGTGAAGAATACATTATAGGCAGGATAAGCGAGCAGCATAGCTGGATCTCCTAAAAGTGAAAAATTCCTCATATTTGTAACGCTTGTAACGTCGGGGCTGTTCTTCGTATCCTTACATATATCACCCAAACATCTCAACTGCCCAGTTCCGGAGTCTTCATCGAGAACAGTTTTAAAAAATGCCGTGTTTAACTCTTGGTTACCACCGCTAAAAACAGTTCTTGTCGTTGTTAGCATACCTACAGAGCCTCCATCAGGATTGAAAATCAGCATTTCTCCCGCTGATTCTACTTCAGGATCATCATAACGAGAAAGTTCGCATGTCGCCGTCATGAAAACCGGCAATCTGTTTTTATTAGTCCATTCTCTAATTGTAGTTGTATTTAGAATTCTCTCGTGAGCCCACCCTCTTGCGCCACCATGACCTATATAATCAATAATAAGCGCGCCTTCTTGAACTTTCCTCGCTATATCAGCTTCTGCTGCGTTATACCTTTCACCCCCCGGAGTAGCTTCTTGTATATATGAATCTGGATATATTTTAATGATGTCATATTCATTGTGTTCTTGGGACACTCTCGCTGAATGAACCTCACTATCAGACATGTGACGCCACCCATCATTGTTATTCCCATCTTGATCATCAGTAACAAAAATAATGCGATTTCTCCAAGATCCGTAAATTGATGACTCTCCACCTGCTTCACACTCGGCTGTTGGAGATGATTCTCCTGAAGCTCCGAGGTATGTCTCTACTTTTGAAACAAAACCTAACGCTTGAGAAAGATCTGTCGCTGGGATCCGCCCAACTCCGATAGCAAGTTTATCACCCGGAGATTCACCCATACCATCTTCTAATAGTCCGAAATAATCATCAGTTACATAGCTACTAACAGTGCTTTCAGAGTTCGAACTTTGGAATGTAATGATGTTTATCCCGTCGGGGTGAAGGTTTCTATTTAGAAACGTTCCGTCACCCATAAGGGTAAGATACTTAGGCTCATCTTCTGTGTTTGTTGCCCTATCGCGCAACATCATCATAAGCATTTTTATAGCTGTTGGATCTGGGGAACCAGAAGAAAAGGCGTCAAATACCTGGCGTTGATTTACTACAGCAACCCTCATCCCTCTATCAGCGTGAAGAATAGCTAATCTTCTTGCAGCTGAATCCAAAGGCAAAGCTGTCAGAATAACCAAATCCAAATGCCCCAATCCGTGAAGATCCGTTTTACTTACCTCACCTAAAGCTCTAACCTCATTAGCAGCGCTGTGCCTAAAAGCAACAAATCTTCTGGTAGTATCCATATTCGCTTTAAACGCTAATTCCTCGCCTAAATCTTCAATCTCAACTTTCACAGATTCTAAAGGGTTAGTAATATCCCAAACAGCATCAACTGATTCAGCATTTTCCAATGTGTATCTCGCTGAATTCATGAATGAGGTCATACGTGTACCATTTATATAAAACTGGCCACTTGAAACCACCAATTTCTGCCATGCTTGAACCCTTACATAATCGATCCAACCCTGCGCTGATTCATTTCCAGGAGCGAATGACAACTGAACATCAATACCATCACCCGGCATTTCTACTGCGATAGATAGATTCCTTTTTTGGGCCAAAAGAAGAGAGCTCTCACTTAAGGAAATATCGCTGGTTTGAGATTCCTCGCCATTACACAACAGGGTGAAATCACTTGTTGCTCCTAAAGTTCTACCCGCAATTCTCGCATCCACCCAACCAGTATCACCAACAAGATTAGGTATGTTAAAACTGAATCCATATATCTGACTGCCTAAATACGTGAAATGCTCGCCATAGAACTCCCTTCCACTTTGCGCAATATTCTGCGATTCAACTTCATGAAATCTCCTGGCCAAATGGGTAGACCATTCTTGAGAAATCGGTAAATTATTTGCGATCGGATTGTCTATTCTACTGCCAATTAGATTCGAAGGACCATCTATTCTAAGGTAGTAATAAGCACTGTCAGACCAGTTGTGTTTTTCGTGAGACCAACGCTCACTAGACCCATTCCAGTTCCATGAGTCTACACCCGAAGAATGAAAAAAAATAGCATCTTCCGAATTGAAAACACCATCTTCTTCACCTTGGGTTTCAACCTTTAATAGAGGTAGATCAAGTGGCCTGTCCGTATCGTTATCAAACGGCAACATCCGACCGCCATTTCCGTAAAGTTGTAAGTCTGAGAAAATCAGTGTGTCTGGGTTCACGCCTGAAGCTACAAGGTCTGAATACCCTATCCTAAATATCCCTTCTTGCCCGGTCGCAAATTTCAACCATGTTCCTTCAGACAATTGAGAGTGTTCCGGCCAAACTCTAATTACTCTACTATCTTCAGCTGGCGAACTGCCAATTACCCCGCTCCAGTTCACTAACCTCTCAACATATCCATTTTGTGAAATTCTATATTTAGGCGCCCTGAATTGCGCAAACCACTCTCCAGTATTAGATCCTCTAACGATTCTCCAGGGATTATCTAAGTTACCTGTGACTCTAAAATCTTCCACATTGGTGCCCGCAAATTCCCAGACATAATTGTTACTCAACACTTCAACACCAGTCCATTTTGACTGAATTTGAACTTCACCTACTAGAATGTCAAAATCATTATTATTGGTTTCGAATGCAAAATTCACCTCAACTACTTGACCTATCAAAGCGCTAGCTTTTATACACATAAGCAAGAAAAACAAAGCAAATACACGAAGCTGTGTGTATATCATTTTAAATAGTTTGTTGTTAACCAAGTTTATTTCACCAAATTTCGTAACTAATCATGGAACAAACGTAAATAAGCAAGAGATATTATTCCTGCTTATTAACTTAAAATTCCGTATTATTGTGAGTTCAATGGGAACCTCTATGTTGAAAACACCTCTAACAACCGTTTTAGGATTCGCGCTTCTTGCGGGAATCATGTCTTTATGCACTCTAAATGAAGCGCATGCTCAAGATGCAGAATTCACGCAATATTATGCGAATCCTCTGTTTTTAAACCCAGCTTTTGCTGGAGGAAATCGAGATCCTAGACTCGTGATGTCCTACAGGAATCAGTGGCCTGCTATGAGTGGGTCGTATGTGACTCAGGCAGTTTCATATGACCAACACGTCAAAAATATCCAAGGTGGGCTTGGATTAACTGTCATGAGTGATCAGGCAGGTCAGAACACATTAAAGACTACGAGAATTACGGGGATGTATGCTTACCAGCAAAATCTAACTCGTAAGATTTCTTTAAGAGCGGCTCTCGAAGCTAGCTACTTCCAGAAGTCATTAGATTGGAGTAACCTAACGTTTGGCGATATGATAGATCCCCGTAGAGGATTTATTTATGAAACTCAAGACACGCCTAGAGGAGGAACAATCCAAAATGTAGATTTCGGAACTGGAGTGATTCTATTCACCAATAAATTTCATTTGGGTTTTGCCGCTCACCACTTAAATGAACCTAATGAATCATTGGTTGTAGGATTAAGTCGTCTTCCAATGAAGCTTACCATCCACGCCGGTGCCAAGCTCCCTATTAAAACAAATATCAAAGGAGAAGAGGTTGCGTCAATATCTCCAAGCTTCCTTTTACGTCAACAAGCTGAATTTAAGCAGATGAACTTAGGCTTATTTGTCAACAAAGGGCCTTTATTTGGCGGGGTGTGGTATAGAGGGATTGCATTTACTGAATATAGAGATGCATTAATTGCGGTTGTAGGTATCGAAACCGACATCTTGCGATTTGGCTATAGTTACGATATTACAATATCAGAGCTAACTCCAGCTACAGGTGGTGCTCACGAGCTTAGTATGACCTTAAAATTCGACAGTAAACAAAGAAAAGGCAAGTTCCGTAAAATACCTTGCCCTACTTTTTAGTTATAGATAGACATAAAACGATTTATTATCGGACAAGCTTACCTGCAAGAACGATAAACTAACATATAAACAAAGAACAAGATGACCTGGAAACAACCCACTAGCATTCTTTCACTTTTTGTAATGATGGCCGCACTCACTGGATGCTTTAAAGAGCGTTCTGGAGCTACTGGCTGGTCGTACAACTCATCTGACAATGGAGGATTTGAAAGACCTTCTTTTTTCGATCAACAAACTGGCCCAGGGCTTATACTTGTTGAGGGTGGAACTTACACAATGGGACAAGTTGAAGATGATCTAATGGGATCATGGGATAACGCCCCAAGACGTGTCACTGTTTCTTCATTCTATCTAGACGAAACAGAAGTAACAAATATGTTTTGGCTTGAGTACCTAACATGGCTTGAACGAGTTTACGGAAATTCATTCCCTGAAATTGTTGAGCGTGCACTGCCTGACACATTAGCTTGGCGTGAAAAGCTCGCTTACAATGAACCAATGGTAAAGTACTACCTACGTCACCCTGCATATCGTGACTACCCAGTAGTAGGAGTATCTTGGAATCAAGCAAATGATTTTTGTACATGGAGAACTGACCGAGTAAATGAACAAATCTTAGTGAGAGAAGGTCTTTTAGTTCATAACCCTGAGTCTCAAATGGATGAAGAGCATTTCACGACATCAAC
>DBBW01000005.1:0-7944 GCA_002292405.1 Flavobacteriales bacterium UBA974 | reverse complement strand
AACTTTGTAAAAGGACGAGGAGATTATATGGGAGTTGCTGGAGCTTTAGATGATGCAGGGGATATCACTGTAAATGTGCGTAGTTATGCTCCTAATGATTACGGTTTATACAATATGTCTGGAAACGTTAACGAATGGGTTATGGATGTTTACCGTCCATTATCTCACCTAGATAACAATGCTTTCCGTTCATTTAGAGGTAATGATTTCCAAACTATGGTTATGAATGCTGAGGGGAATCCAGAAGATAAATACGACTACGTTGTATATGATATAGATAGAACAGCTGAGTTCATCAAGAAATACAAAGCTGACAATAGAGGTATCGGCTTATCTCCCGAAGATGAAGAGTTACTCGATGGTCTAGACTTAAAAATTGAAACTGCACAGGAAGTAAGTTTTAAACGTCAAGAGGAGGAGAGTCAGGTGATTATGGCTGAAGCGATGGAACTTATTATTGACAGCGAAGCTCTTATTGCATCTGATATGAGGAAAGGTTTTAGTAAAAATATTATTGCTGTTCCTGGCGATATGAGATATAGAGATGTTACTCTCGAAGAAAACATCGGAAGAACTAACTATAGAATAGCTGACAACATTGATTATCGTGATGGTGATATCAACAGTTCTGTTGATTTTGGAAACCCTGATGACGCATCTGAAAACTCCGGTCGTATGTACGACTACGGAGGGTCTAGTCTTGTCAATAATGAATCTAGAGTTTATAAAGGTGGTAGTTGGGATGATAGGGCTTACTGGCTCGTTCCTGGGACTCGTCGCTTTATGGATGAGAATCAGTCATCATCGACTATTGGCTTCCGTTGTGCGATGACAAGAGTGGGTACTCCTGTTCCTTACTAAAGGTCAATAAACTAATAACTTGAAAATTTTTAAAACCCTAACGTACATTGTGCGTTAGGGTTTTTTTAATAGCTGCAAATATATGCATACTGAGGAATTATATGAGCTTTTCTTAAAAGCAGAAAATGGAATCACTACCGACACTAGATCTTGTGGGAAAGGAATGCTGTTTTTTGCTCTACATGGTGAGAATTTTGATGGCAATAAATACGCGCATGATGCTTTAAAATTAGGATGTATAGCAGCTGTAGTTGATGATGCTAGCATAGGGGTTTCAGACCAAATTATTTTAGTTGATGATGTTCTTAAAACATTACAAAACCTAGCGAAATACTATAGACGTACATTTCTCGAGATTCCGGTACTGGGTATAACAGGAAGTAACGGCAAGACAACAATGAAAGAACTTACGGCGGCGGTGCTGTCGAAGAAATTCAAGGTTCACGCTACAAAGGGAAATCTTAATAATCATATCGGGGTACCGCTAACCATTCTCTCAGCACCGAGAGATTGTCAATTTTTAATCGTCGAGATGGGGGCTAATCATATCGGGGAAATCGCAAATTTAGCTAGGATAGCTGAACCTAACTTGGGAATAATAACGAATATAGGCCTTGCCCATCTCGAAGGTTTTGGAGGGAAGGATGGGGTAAAGAAAGGTAAAAAGGAATTGTTTGATTACCTCAGCGAAGTAGATGGGGCAAGAGTATTCGTCCATGGGGGCTATGATGAATTAATGGAGGTGAGTGAAGGTTTAGATCGAAGCATTTTTGGAACGCAGGAAATGAAACCTATTGTGAGGTTTGAGATGGATGGGGGGAGGAAGTTTGTTTGGGCTGAACAGGGATATGAAAGTGAGGGTAGATATTTTCAACTTGAAGGCGATTATAACTTAGATAACATTGCTGCGGCGATTGCTATTGGTAGATATTTCGGAGTAGGGAGAGAAGATGTGAGTGAAGCTGTCTCTGAGTATGTACCATCGAACAACAGATCACAGGTGGTGAAAACTAGGAGTAATGAAATTTTGCTAGATGCATATAACGCGAATCCCTCGAGTATGAAGAAGGCTCTTGAGTCTTTCGCTAAAAACAACAAAGGTGATAGACTTGTTATTCTAGGAGAAATGAGGGAGCTTGGAGATTTTTCTTCCGAGTCACACAAGAGAGTGGTGACACTTTGTACTGAACTCGGATTAGATGGGGTTTTTGTAGGGATGGAATTTTGTAAGGTGAAGGAATTTATAAGTGGGGATGGAAGATTTTATGAAAAAGTGGAGAGTTTGGCCTTAGAAATAGAAGAGAATAAAGTTGTAGGGAAAAATATATTGCTAAAAGGGAGTAGAGGAATGGCGATGGAGCGCCTTCTACCGCATCTGTAAACTTATCTTTACGAAATGGATCTGATTGAAGAATTAAAATGGAGGGGGATGTTACACGACATCATGCCCGGACTGGAGGAACAGCTTGCAAAGAAAAGTACCGTTGGCTATGTGGGATTCGATCCTACTGCTGACTCCCTGCACATAGGAAACCTTGTACCTGTGATGCTTCTGTTACACTGGCAAAGAGCTGGACATAAGCCGATGGTTCTTGTGGGTGGAGCAACAGGAATGGTGGGAGATCCAAGTGGCAAAACCAAAGAGAGGCAGCTACTGGACTTGGATGTAATGCAGCATAATCTCAATAGCCAGAAAAATCAGCTACAGAAATTTCTTGATTTTGAAGGTGATAATGCTGCACGTGTCGTAAATAATTTTGATTGGTTTAAAGAAATCAACTTCCTTGACTTCATCCGTGATGTAGGAAAGCACATTACTGTGAATTACATGATGTCTAAGGACAGTGTTAAAAATCGCTTAGAGGAAGGTATGAGTTTCACCGAATTCACTTATCAACTGGTACAAGGTTATGATTTTTATCATCTTTGGAAAAATGAGAATTGTAAAGTCCAAATGGGTGGTTCAGACCAATGGGGCAATATCTTAACTGGCACAGAACTTATTCGTAAAAAAGGATCAGGTCAAGCTTTTGCTTTAACAGCTCCACTCATCACAAAGGCAGATGGAAGTAAGTTTGGAAAGAGTGAGGGAGGCAATATTTGGATTGATAAAAAACGCACCTCTGCATATAAATTCTATCAATACTGGATGAATGTAGCTGACGAAGATGCAGGTAAATTTATTAGAACATTTACTCTAAAAAGCAAGGAAGAAATAGAGAATCTTGAAGCTGCACATGCTGTAAATCCTCGCGCAAGAATTCTTCAAACAGCCCTTGCAGAGGACATTACCACAAGAGTCCATTCTGAGGAAGATCTAAAAACAGCTGTCGCCGCTTCCAAAATCCTTTTCGGAAAGAGCGCTAAATCTGACTTAGAAAATCTCCCGGAATCTGAGTTCCTATCTGTATTTGAAGGTGTCGATAAAGCAACTATTTCGCCCGACATTATTGATTCTGGGGTAGGTATTATAGACCTACTGAGCGAATACACAGGCTTCTTATCATCTAAAGGCGAAGCGAGAAGAGCTCTCAAAGAAAATAGCATTCGTTTAAATAAGGACTTAGTCGATGAAAGTAAATCCATCTACCGAAGCGATTTATTAAACGGCAAACACTTGTTATTGCAGCGAGGAAAAAAAACCTACTTCCTCGTTACTGTAGGGTAGTTTTACAGATTCTAAACTGAAAGTAGGTTACACCCTCTTACTTCAGAATGATCAAAGCGACCTATCACTTCAAATTCGTAGCTATCTTCACTCTTCATACTCCCAAGATCTGAAGTAGAGATAAAGGCACAACTATCAATGTTTGCAAGATCCACAATTTGTATTCTTCCTGTACGACCGGTTTTAAGTATCGACCCTGGGTCTGACGGGTCCCTAACGACCACTCGCATCCAAGAAGGAGGTATAAAGTAACGACCATCTAAAGAGTATGCTTGAGAAAGAAGTTCTGTCATACCATATTCACTAATGATTTTAGAATTAGGGAGAACCTTGCGAATGCGAGTATGAACTTCACTTCTAATGGGTTCCCTCCCATGCCCCTTCATACCTCCTGTTTCAACGATCGTGAGTTGTGATTCTAAAACTGCGTGTGGAAGGTTTGAAGCATTATCCGATTCAAGAAGATTTAAAAGAGCATGTGTAACACCTATGATCGTAACCTCATCACCTTTTGAAATAGAGTGAGTAAGGTCATCTATTAAAGCTTCTGTATTGTTAAGGTAGAATCGCTCTGGCTGGTTAGACGCTTTCATGAATGACCTTGACATCTCAACAAGTGATGCGTTCTTTCTCTCTATGTAGCCTGGTAGTAAAGCAAACAACGTCAGATCGTTGACTGGACTTACTAAGGAAGAATATATTCTACTTGACACTTCGTTATACCAATCTACTGTACGCACTCTGTGTTCCGATCTTCTACCTGAATTTGTAGTTCCTGAGCTTCTATAAATTATTTCAGGAGAAAACTCACCCGTAGTAACATTGTGATCTCTAAATGCTTCAACTGGAAGAAATGGAATGTCCCTATAATCAGAAATTGAATCCGGATTTATTTTTAATAAATCAACAAAAGCCTTATAAGTTGGATTATGCTCAGCTTGAAATCTAAACGTTTTAATTGCTAGTTTCTCGAAGTTAGAATCTTTCTTAACATGCATTTTCCTTAATCTAGAAATTAATTCACTGCGTATTTTTATGAAATTATCTTCGATTAACATTTAGCTAAGTTCGGAAGTGGTAGATTCGTATCAATGAAAAAGTTTAAAAATAGTTCCATAGTCTTATTTATAAGTATAGTTTTCACAAGTTGTCTCCCCGAGCCTAACTATCCTATCGAACCTGCAATCACATTTCTCGCTTTTGACATATCTGAAGACAATAGCGCCGTTCTATCGATTGAATTTACTGACGGTGATGGAAATATAGGATTAAACTCATCTGACATACTCCCTCCTTTTTGTAGTACTTGTGAGCACCATTTTAATCTGAAGTGTGAATACGACGAACTAAGAGATGGGATATGGACACATATACCTCTTGTCCCAGCTCAGGGACAAGTACCATTTTACTATAGAGTTCCTAGAGTAAATCCCGCAGGTTCTAACCCAGCACTAAAAGGCGTTATTGAAATCGCTATGAATACCTGGAGTCTTCAGTCTGTATATGATACTCTAAGGTTTCGCATCACTTTGGAAGACCGGGACCTTAACCTCTCAAATGAGGAAACCACATTTATGATACTAAAATAGACGATATCTGAATTTATTCAAGATTTGAACAAGTAAAAAGGCACCCCTTTCGGAGTGCCTTTTCTAGATAGTATAAAAATAAATTTAACGTTATATCAATAGACCTGCTATTACTCACAAATAGCACCAAATGCCCCAAGGAAAATGAGAAGGTCTCCTGTAGTAACAGTTCCATCACCATTTAAGTCAGAAGGGCATGGGTTAGCACCGGCACTGAAAGTACAAGTACCATCATCAAAGGATGCACCATTTGTGTAATTCTCTGCATCAGGGTACGTACAACCGTAGCAGTCGTATGTACAAGAAGAATTGTCTGCTAAATAGGCGGTTGCATTGTAATTACAAGCAGTAGCATCATTACATCCAAATGCCGATGAATTCGGTGCTCCAGGTGTACCTCCATCAACCCAAGAGGCTTGCCAGTTAGAACCGAACTCGTTATCCATTCCAAGCGTACCTGCAGAGTATTCAGCAAGAACTTCTGGTATATACTCTAAAGTAGCGCCGCCGCCGTTAGGATCTCCAATCAATGTAGAACCTAAAATACTGAATCCTGATCCAGGCCATCCAGAAGAAGCATAATCTACGACATCTATAACGTTACCGAAAGCATCTTGTAGAGAAACCTCCTCTCCTGAGTTAGAGAAATTACCGAGCTCCATCTCAAATACTTGGTATCCATTTCCTGAGTAGTTAGACGTTCCTCCACCACCAGCAACAGTAATAATCATAAATTCTCCAGCGGCTAGAGATGCATCGTCAGGAAATACAAGTCCTAATTGAGGAGCTCCTGATGCAGAATTAAAGAAATGTAAACCACTTAAATCAGCAGCAAGGTCACCCGCATTGTGTAATTCACAAAACTCCCAATCAAAGTCATCACCTTGAGCAGAACTTGGGTTGAAGTGAATTTCATTGATTATTATGGATGGAAGTGTGTAATAACACGTTGAGCTATCTGGATCTGTTACGTTAGCATTGTAGTTTAAAGCTAATGGATCATCACAACCAGCAATCACACAAGAATCATCGTCTACAGTTGCATCAGGATTGTAGTTATCTGCTTCAGGGTTCATGCAACCGGGAGTTGAAGAACAAGAACCGTCATCTTCAGCAGCCAATGGGTCGAAATTAGGGAATGATGAATCCATACATCCAAGACGTACAACATCTGAAGCATCTCTTGGAACCAGTTTCCATGCTCCGTAGGAGTAAAAGTTAGGTGCTGTCACTCTATATGTTACTCCAAGAGCTACAACCGGCATCATAACCCCATCCACATCAACACTGTCATCGACGGCATCGTAACCCAAGTTAGCAACCTTAGCATTACCAGAACCGTCATCTAGTAACCAATCACCGTAACCAGCATTTTCGTTAGAAACTGGAGCGAGAAGTTGAGTTAGTACACTCTCCCACTGCTCATCATTCATAGCACCTGTAGTAAGTAATTCAGCAGCAGGTAGTACGTTACCGGAAGAAATAATGGTAGCAACAGCGCCCGCGATTTGGCGTAAGCCGTAAACTTCACTAACTGAACCAGCAACATCTAAAAGATCACCAACAGCAACACCATCACCTATACACCATATAGCTGAAAACGCTCCCGTTCCATTTTGAATAACATAAGAAGCATTGCCAGCTAAAGAACCAGACGCACCGTAAACACCAGTTACAATTCCGCCTGTTACAACTTGTCCACTAAAGTTTCCATTGTGGATATCCTGTACGGTTAATGTAGGAATAAAGATACACGATCCATCATCTGCAGTAGCTGAAGGGTCGTAGTTAGAAGCTGATGGGTCCATACATCCGCTTGTATCAACTGCACACCCGCTAGTGAACACGTGTGAACCTATGTTGGTCCAATCATTCTGCTCATTAACAATCCACTCTCCATCAAATTCGTTAGTACCTGCAGATGCTGCCCACATACCCATGTTACCCGTGTTTACGTCGGGCTTACGTACTAAAGTATGATCTATCGTAGCATCCAAAATTCCTGAAACAATAAATCCAGACCCAGGATCAGGTCCGATATCTCCGATTAAATCAATCATAACAGTATCTGCACCTACAATCTCAACCAATCCCCAAGTATCATTACCGTTAGACATGTATGAATATGTCATATCTGCAACAGCAAGTATGATAGGATCCGAAGATCCGTGAGCTATAATGAATGTGCTGTCAGGAGCAACTGTTGCTCCAGCAGGGAAATTAAAAGTCCAGTAGTCAAATTGATCTGTAAGATACACAGCTGATGGATTGTCACATCCATTGTTACAATTTGCCATTGTGTATTGGTCTAGGTAAATCGTAGAAGAAGTAGGGTTATATAGCTCAATGTACTTGTTATTTGAAGAGCCTTCAGCAACCTCAGACACGAAAAGAGTGCAAGATGCTCCAGTGAAAACACAAGAGCCATCATCTAAAGATGCAGATGAATTATAGTTATCTGCATCTGTTCCAGTACAACCGAAGAGAAGAACGTCGTTTACATCACGTGGTTGAATTTTAAAGTCACCGTATGAGAAATCGAGAGCTCCAGTAACCTGAATCATTGCCCCTATTGTTACAAGACCGGCTCCTATAGCATCGTAACCACGATCATCAGCACGGACAGGTCCAGAAGTGTCATCTAATGACCACTCTCCATATCCAAGAGCATCGTCATTTACAGTTCCTGTTGTTTGGACCAACACCCCTTCCCACTGCTCAGCAATTACATCAGCAGTAGCAAGAACTTCCGCTGCTGGAAGTACATTTCCTTGGCTTAGGATAGTGACTGAAGGCGAAGTAAGTTGTGTTAAATCAAAGTTCTCT